>JBEKDF010000011.1:0-71675 GCA_050014495.1 Bathyarchaeia archaeon | reverse complement strand
GGAAGCTGAAAACCGACTCCACCAACGGCCGCTTATGATACTCAACCACCAGCCCAGCGGGGCCATGTGTCCTGAACCTCCTGTCAACCCGCAGCGCGTCCCCACCAGCCGACTGATTAGACATGTAAGGGATCACCGAGTCCTCGACGCGCGCGCGTATTGGGATAAGTTATGGGTAATGATCGAAATCAGCTGCTTCCCGTGGTACCGCTTATCGTATCCGCAGATTCGATTAGGCTTGACCTTAGCGAATACATGAAAGACCTTAACATCGTTGAAGATGAGGAGAAAATCATTGTGATGCCGAAGCGGTTTCTGGGACACAAAAAATTCAACTCGGTCTCCTCACTGATGGAGGAGATGGGTGGCTCCTATGTGAGCGATGGGAGGAAGTCGCATTTCATCATAAAGAAAAAGTTGTCGCAATGATATTGTGGGTGAGCGTATGCGTGCGCGCGGGCGACGGTGTATGCGATGGGGAGCTCCGAGTCGGCGCACCAGACCGTGTGCACCCGGTACCCGAGTACGAATCCTCTTCTGCCTCTGCCGACCCTCGCGTCGGGGTCACTCCTCCCCGAGACGTTGTCCATGGCCCTCCCGCTGTAGGCCGCGATGTGGGTACTGTCAACGGCGACCACCTTTCCAATCAGGGTACCGGACTCGACCAGCATCCTCGCGAGCCGACTGAACACCAGCTGGTACGCCTCCTCGCCGAGGCGACGCCTGAACTGGGTGAAGAGGCCGTGGCTGGGCGTCCGATGTCTTCGGAAGCCGCAGGCCTTGGCGAGCCTCCGGTCTCTCCTAAGGCGTAGGGCTAGCCTCCTGTTGCTGGGTATCTGGAGGAGGTACTTGAGGATCTGGGCCTTGAACATGGCTGATGGGTCGAATGGGTTCCTGCCGGGTCCGTCGCTGTGGTAGTGTTCCCATAGAAGTATGCGTATCCAGTCTAGGTCGAGTGAGTCAAGCACGCGCTCAACGTTCAACCTACACTCAATGAAGTATCGCCCTATGTTCTATAATAATTTCTAAACAGCCAAGCGCGCGCATTCTATCCGTATTTAATAGGGTGCAACAGATGAAAAAAGTCATATGCACTTATCCAGAAGTATGTCACTGTACACTTCTCCAAATCCTAGCGCGAGTGAAAAGCTGTATGCATCCTTCGAGGTGCTTTTGGAATTGTCAACTCCTCACAGTGATAAGAGAGTAGAATGGGGTGGAAGTTGTCCATATGTGGAGCTGATATGCCAATTATCGCCGGAGTTGATTTAGAGAATCATAATGGAATGATTCTAAGATGCATGAGGTGTAAAACGATTTTCTCTCGTCCTTAACCAAGAAGTGAATCGCATGCGCACGTACACGTAAAATTCGAGTGTGATGAGGAAGGTTATTAAATGGCATAACGGGAGGAATTAATCGCTGGTGCATATCTGGTATTGCAGCGGCGACTCAACCACGCTGGTCAACAAAATCACCACCGTCCAGTAACTGCGTAAAAGCTGTGACCGCCAGCAATGAATGCAAATCCATCTACTGTATGCGAGCTCTCGATTGGATCGGGACCTAATTCAACTCGATCAGAGTCAAGATAAAACTGCGCGCGCACGTAAAGATGGCGGGCCCGGTGGGATTCGAACCCACGACCATCAACTCCGCAGGCTGATGTCATATCCTGGCTAGACCACGGACCCAGCACCAAAACAGAACTGTTTCTCCTAGATAAGCTCTACCCAGAGCTTATAGACGGGGTCCACAGGCACTTATCCATGGCGGAGACGGGAGAGGATAGAGGTGGGCTCCTCAGGGTTCTCTACGTCACCATCTTCCTCACCGCTACTGGGCTCGGCACTGCCTCCTTCATGCTTCCCGTCTACGCGACGAGCCTAGGCGCTAACTATATCGACCTCGGCCTCATTGGGGCATTCAGGAACGTAGTCTACACAGTGATGACCCTCACAGTCGGCTACCTCCTCGACAGATTTGAGAGGATCAGGATCTACGTCGGCTTCATGTTCGTTGGCGTTGCTGTCGTCGCCCTCTTCGGCCTCATGACTCAGGTGGCTCTCCTGATCGCGTGGAGCAGCCTCCTAGGGTTAGTATCAGCGGCGTTCTGGGTGACCGCGAGCACGGTCACAGCAAACATCTCACCCCCCGAGAAGCTCAGCCAGTCAATGGGGCGATATAACCTCTCCTGGATAATAGGGTTCGTAGTGGGACCCACTGCTGGAGGCTACATCTCAGAAGCCTACGGGTTTCAAGTCTTATTCATCTGCTTATCCGCTGTAATTTTGATGAGTATCGCCATTATCTTCTGGAAGATCAGGCCAGCAATCACGCTCCACAACAGTAGCGGGTCGAGTGGTTCCAGTCTCGCCCCTCTTAGGGGGCTCGCCCTCGCCTATCTCACCTTGATACCCTTCACCTGCATCCTCGGTATTTACATGGCGATCATGCCGGGGTACCTTGAACTCGTCGGACTAACCCCAGCCCTCATTGGGCTGCTCCTGACGATGACTAATGGGGTCCGTGGCTTTGGCTTCTTTAATGCGGAGAGGTTCATCAACTGGGGGATGAGAAACTCAGTATCCCTAGCGTCCCTTCTCCTATTTGCAGGGATGATCATCTTCTCATTTGCCTCGTCCACCATTGAGTACACCCTACCCCTCATCCTCTACGGTACAGCGGCAGGAATTATGACACCGCTCATGCTCGACTACATAGCGAAGAGGTGCGACAAGGGGAGTCTGGGTGCGGCTATGGGTCTCCACGAGGGAGTCTACGGCATTGGAATGTGTCTAGGCCCGATGGTCGGTGGAGCAATAGCGGAGGTCTGGGGGCCACCCCTCCTCTACAGGCTCCTCGCAGCACTATCCCTGACTATGCTGCCATTAGCCTACATACTCTCGAGGAATGGAAAAAAGTCTACCTGAACTTTCTCTTGTCGTTATACTTACTGAGGACCGTACTGATTTGGCCCATCAAGCCACTGTAGTCGTTCGGATCGTCAATCTTGTTGGTAGTCGTTTACTCCGCATGGTGAGAGTCTCTTCCTTCAGCTCGTCATCCCGTCCCATGTCATATGGAAACTTGAGGACCTTCGCTACGGTCACGCGCGGTGTCATGACTATATTATGTTCCTCGTCCTCAGACTCTTTATCTCCTCGTCCCCGTAACCTGCGAGGGTTCTGAGTATCTCGTCCGTGTGCTGCCCTAATAAAGGAGGGGGAGACTCGATGAGGCATGGAGTCGAGGACATCTTGATAGCTGGAGCAATCTGCTTGACACTGCCAAGCTCTGGGTGGTTTATCTCGACGAGCATACCGCGGTGCCTGACCTGCTCGTCTGCGAATATCTCATCTATTGTGTAGACGGGGGCGACTGGGACGCCGAGAGCTTCCAACTCTTTGATCCAATCGTCACGCGGCCTATCTCGAAACCTCTTCTCTAGGAGGGGTATGAGAGTGTCCCTGTTATTCACCCGGTTCTCGTTCCCCATATACAGTGGGTCCTTTGGGAGGTCGGGGAGGCCGAGTCCTTTGCAGAGGGCGACGAAGAGTCGGTCGTTTCCTCCTCCAAGCAGGATGCTCTTACCGTCTGAGGCGACAAAGGCTTGATAGGGAACTATGCTGGGGTGGGCGCTACCCATCCTCGGGGGTGCCTCACCTGTAGCGAAGTAGTTGCCCGCGACGTATGTCATCCAGGCGACGCTACCATCCATCATTGATATATCCAGGTACTGGCCTTCGCCATCACGTTCCCGAGCCTTTAGGGCGGCGAGTATTGCGATTGTGGCCCACATCCCAGCTCCCAGGTCGGTTATGGCGACGCCTATGCGGACGGGGGGCCCATTCGGTTCACCTGTGATGCCCATGAGGCCCCCCATACCCTGAATGATGAGATCGTAGCCTGGCCTCTCCGCGTAGGGGCCAGTCTGACCAAAGCTACTTATACTGCAGTAGATTAAGCGGGGGTTGAGCTTCCTGAGAGTCTCGTAGTCTGCAGCGAGGCGGGATGTGACGCCTGGGCGGAAGTTCTCGATGACCACGTCGCTCCTCGCGGCTAAGCGGTGCAGGACTTCCTGCCCATCTTTCGTCTTGAGGTCGAGGGTGATGCTTCTCTTGTTCCTGTTTGTAGACATGAAGTAACTGCTTTGGCTCCCGATGAAGGGGGGATAAGTACGAGTGTCGTCCCCGGTACCTGGCATCTCGACCTTGATTACTTCAGCGCCGAGGTCGGCGAGGGTCATGCTGCAGAATGGGCCAGCGAGGACGCGGCTGAGGTCCAAGACTCTTATACCCTTGAGGGGTGGCGGGTTCGTCATGGCATCATGTTGGTCGGTGTGGATTTGAGTTTAGTGGGTAACACGCCCCAGCTTATGGCTCTAGCGCCCAAGGCAAGGCACCCGTTGTGACAGCAGGTGACCAGGCTCCTCCACCAGGGATTGACCCTATTCAGACTCTGTTAACTTACCCTATCCTACATTTTTACGTGTATGGCTTAGATGAGGATGTAAAAAGGGTTACCCCGAGGACTATGGGTCTACTCAAGCGCAGCGTCGGTGGGGCCAAGAGGCTCATTCACTATTCTCTTCCCCCTGAGAATAGATGGAATTATCGCGAGTGTGTTGACACCCGCGAGCCAGAGGTATGTCAACTTCATCCCGTCGAGGAAAAGCAGCTTGTTCGCGTCAGTCAGCTCAGCTACCTGCTCCGTGATTATCTGACTGAGCAACCCGTAGGGGACGACCAACGCCATCAGGAGGATAGCGATGTTAAGACTTATCGTTAACCCGATGCTGAACATAATTGCCCTGAAGGCGGAGGCTACACCCCTGCGCTCGGGTGGGACTGCCCCCATCAGCGAGCTCATGTTTGGGGAACCGAAGAGCCCCGTACCGGCTCCGAATATGAGCGTATACATCAACACATAGGTAAAGGGCGTATCAACCCCGACAGTCGAGAAGAGATATAGGGATAAACTGGTTATAACGAGGCCGCCAGTCGTAAATGGGAGCGGACCATACTTGTCAGAGAGTCTTCCACTAATCAACCCGACGGCGAGGCCAACAATCTCGAATGGAATCAATCTCACACCCGCATCGAAGGCGGAGAAACCCAGCACGATTTGCAGGTAGAGGCTGAGGAGCAGGAGCACAGCCCCCCAAGCCGCGGCGTTTAGAAGCTGAGCGATAACACCCCCCGTGAACTCCCTTATTCTGAGGAGTCGAAGGTCAATGACGGGATGCTCAATCTTTCTCTCGTATCCCACAAAAGCAGCCAAGCTCACCACGCAGATGAGCATGAGTAAGTAGACAGTGTTCACCTCGGCGAGGCCGTACGCCTGGAAGGTAAGGACGAGGAGGAAGCTCGTCAGCGTCACCGTAAATGTGATTAGTCCTATTACATCGAATGGCTCGTTTTTATCGGTTATCCCAATCTCCTTGAGCCTCCTCCAGGCCCAGATGGTGCCGAATACGCCAACAGGGACGTTGACCCAGAATAAAGCCCTCCAGTTGAAGAAGGCAAGGAGGACACCGCTAAGTGTGAGACCCGCCATGGCGCCAAACCTAAAGGAACTCATGTTGAGGCCTAGGCTGAACCCAAGCTCCTTGATGGGCGTCGCGTCAACGATCATTGCAACGCTATTCGTGTTCAGAATACCCGAACCAACCCCCTGCAGGACCCTTAAGGCTATAACCTCCGTGGGGCCCGAGGAGAGGCCAATGAGGGCGGAGCCCAACGTGAAGAGTGCGAAGCCCACGATGTAGATCTTCACCCTGCCAAACATGTCGCTGACCCTACCGACGAGGAGGAGTACGATTGTGCTGCCGAGCGTGTAAGCTTGAGTTAGCCAGATTGCCTGCTCTGCGTCCGCGTGAAGGGCAGCGGCGACTTGGGGGAGCCCAACAATAAGGATGCGTGAGTCTATTCCACTCATCAGGACACCTATTGTGGTAACTGTGAGAACTGTCCACTTGTAGTTCAACAGATCGGCCTTCTATTTTCAGCGATGAAGCGCTTAGGCTGAACTTAAGATGATCTATCAGTCTCCCCACGGGTAACCGGAGGTCTGAATGCACGCGCGCACCCTCTGCAGCAACTACGCTGAGGTCTGCCCCACTAAGGCGTTCACCCTCACAGATAAGGTCGAGACTGTGAAAGAAAATTGCACAGCTTGCTCCGCTTGCATCAAGACCTGTCCGACGGTGGATAGGGTCTGGACGAACGAGGGTGTTAAGAAGGCAGCGGTCTGTCTCGTAACCAATAATAGTGAGCACAGGGAACTAGAGTTCTTCCTATAAGACTAGCCTCTCCACACCTTTTTAAAGAGATTCAAGAAGTTGAGGCCGAGTATCTTCTTTATCTCCTGGTCACTGTAGCCACGCGCTACGAGTCCCATCGTGAAGTTGGGCATGTTCTCCATCCATCCATAGCCCCACGATTTGTCCATCGGAGTGAAGTAGTCCACATCGATCCTCCCTGTGTTCTTCCAGATGAATGCAGCGCGGGTGATAGAGTTTGGGAACTCGAGGTCGCTGCCGAACCCCGTGTGGTCGATACCAACCACGTCCACGAGCACGTCCATTTGGTCGAGGAGATCATCCGTGAGTGTACTACTCCCCGCCTTCTTCACGAAGAATGGGGTAACCCCAATTACGCCCCCTTTCTCTGAGCATGCCTTCATCATGTCGTCCGGTTTCCCCCTCTGCTTACTGTACGCGACGAAGTCCCCCCAGAGGCTAGTACTCCTATTCGCCCACTCTGCGTAACCCCCTGGTATCTCTGGCGCTGACTTACGGGGGATAACATGTGTGAAGCTCACGGGGTCTTTCGACTGGTTGATCGCGTCCCAGCACGTCTGGTCACCAGTGTGACTCAGGTCGATGAGGATGCCCAACTTGTTCATCCGCTCCACGACTCTATCACCGAAGGCACTGAGGCCCGGATCCTTTTTCTCCCTGCAGCCAGCACCCACTTCGTTGAGCCAGTTGTACGTCAGCTGCATTGCCCTCAGCCCCTGTCCGTATACGATGTCAAGGAAGTCGACGTTCCTCTCAAGGAACATCGAGTCTTGGGGGCCGTAGATTACGCCATGCTTTCCGTCTCTCTTCGCCCTCTCGATGTCGGAGGCCTTCCTTACAACCAGAACCTTGTCCCGGTTCTTTTCGGCCCAGTGGTTGTGTTCAATGATCTGCGCCAACGCCTCGGAGAAGCTCCGCTGCATACAGACGGTGAGGTTGGAAGCTGTGAGTCCCCCCTTTAGAACATCATTTAGCCACATGTTCTCCGCGACGTAGTCGATGACTGCCACTATACTGCTATCGATAACTATACTCTCCCTGTGGAGTGCGAGGGCGTGCTCCCTCTGATCCTTGCTGAGCGTAAGGTAGCTGCTCATGATAATCAAGGAAAATGGGGCGAATCGGTATAAAAATTGGTTAGATTTAATCTAAGGAGAGACTTTCCCCACTATCTCGTCTATCATCTTCGCCCGAGACACTGGTGCGCGCACTAGAAGTCATGATGGATCAATTATTCAGATGGATAAAAGAGCTCACACGCATTTGTGGAGTAGAAAATTCTATCTCTAAAACTACTGTTATCTCCATAGAGGGTTTCATTTGAGAACTATCGAGATGGACGTGCTCGTCATTGGTGCCGGGGCAGCTGGGAGTATGGCTGCCATTAAGGCGAGTGAATTCACGGATAAAGTACTGGTACTCGAGAAGGCTGTCCTTCGTAGTTGCGGTAACCTCGCCATGGGCCACCACTCCGGGGAACTAAACCCGATGACCAACATGCCAGGAGGACCCACCTCCGAACAATTCGTCGAGGGGTATCTGAGTTCCAGTTCTGGCTTATCCGGCATTGAGCGTCCCCTCGACAAGTATATAATAGCGGAGGAGTTCCCGGCGATTGTGAGGGACCTGGAAAAATGGGGGCTTGAGATATACAAGAATCCCGACGGCAGCTACGCGAACTATTGGGAGAAGTTCATAGGCGAGCGAATGGAGTCGGGCGTGGAAATTAAAGGGGGCTCGATGAAGAAGTGCCTAATCGCTGAGCTCGGACGCCGAAATATTATGGTAGTGGAGCGTACGACGGCCGTCGACCTACTTACTCACCTCAACGTTGTTGCTGGCGTAGTCGGTTTAAACGTCAGGACAGGGGAGCTCACCGCCTATCACGCAAAGTCTGTGATCATGTGCACGGGCTCATCCAGCCGCACTTACATTGTCTCCCCCGGTAGGCGTTGGTTCTGGATGCGTGATGTAGGTACGAATAGTGGTGATGGTAGAGGAATGTGTTACCGTGCAGGAGTGGAGATGACCATGATGGAGCTCATACGAACTGACCACATGATCGGTAACACAATGGGCCGCTACTGGGGGGGCAAGATGGTCAACTGGAAGGGGGAGGACTTCCTTAAAGAGACCTACGCGAAGAAGTGGGGGCGCCTCTGGTCGATGCATCTCAAGACAATGGAGGAAAACGCTCCACTGTATTGGGACGCCACTGGTCTAAGCGATGAGAAGATGAAGAAACGTAACGCCTACGCTAGCTACGAGAAACATAAACCCGACATCTATCTCCCAGAGTCATACCAGCAAAGGGGGCTAGACCCGAGGAGAGACAAGGTTGAGGCTATACCTACCCCTATAGGTTTCCTCGGTGGAGCCGACTTTGGATACAACGGGAGCACCAGTATGAAGGGACTCTATGCTGCTGGTGATGAAATATGGATGGATAGCCTCAGCGGTGCCTTCGTCTTCGCCCGAAGAGCTGGAGAAGCCGCTGCAAAATATGCGAGACAAGCTATGATCCAACCCATCGATAGCAAACAATTAATGACGATAGAGGAGACGACATTTGCACCTTCGAAGCTGCCCAATGGGATCCAGCCACAGGAGCTTGAGGAGAAGATACGCGGAGTCCTCACCCGTTACGGTAACGTCGTCAAGTCGGAGGGAATGTTGAAGCACGGCCTGAGGCTCATCAAGGAGCTTCGAGATAGAGTCATACCCCAACTTTCAGCGAAGAATCCTCACGATCTGATGCGTTCGGTTGAGGTGCGAAATATAATGGATGTGGCCGAAATGCATATGGCTGCTGCTCTTTTCCGCACAGAGACCATCCCCTATGGTCGTCACTTTCATCATAGGATCGATTACCCCAACCAGCAACCGGGTTGGTACAGGCAACGTGTAGTAATCAGACACGAAAATGGGGAGATGATGCTCTCAAGGAGGCAGACGACCGAGCAGAGGGTCCCGACACGCGAAGAGTATCTTGCTGTCAAGGAGGTCAAGCCATGATAGTCAATGTCGAGAATGAAAAGTGCATAGGATGCAGTCGTTGTTACGAGGTCTGTCCACTAGACGTTTACACCTGGGATGAACAGACTAGGCGCCCAATCGTAACTTATGAGGAGGAATGCCAGATGTGTTTCATATGTCAGGAGGAGTGCCCCGCCGATGCCATCCACATACGAATACCAATAACTTTCTGGTAGACATCGTGATACACGATTTACTACTTACAAATCTCTCGCGCGTAACAATGTTTTGTCATATCATTGGAAGTAGGGCCTAAGACTCGACAAAGAATAGATGAGTTATGACAGAGATGTTTAGCAGCCCACTGCCCTGGACTCGAAGTTAGTCAGAGTAGTTGTTACGCCGCCGTGTAGCATCTCTGTCTTGGGGTCCCTGAGTACGCCAACAGGGCGAGCCCAGCTCCTAAGCTCTTCGTCGACCCAATCGATATCGTGGCCCATGGCTTTGAGTTGTTCTCTCACCTCTTGTGAGAACCTGCTGTCGATGAAAAGGCGCCCAGTCTCTCTTGTGCATCGAGGTGCCTCTATCGCTTCCTGTATACCCATCTTGAAGTCAATAACGTGGAGGATCACCTGTAGAACAGCTACTGGGATGTTCCTACCACCGGGGGCACCGCAGGCGAGGAGTGGCACCCCGCTCTTTAAAACAATTATTGGACATACGTTCTGTATTCGTCTCTTCCGCCCATTGATCGAGTTCGCGTGTTCTGGCTCCGGATTTAGCCCATACATGGCGTTATTCATCGTAATCCCCGTCCCTGGAACGACGACGCCTGAGCCGAAGATGTTGACAAGGGTCTGGTTCACGCAGACCATGTTACCCACCTTGTCGGCAACTGCGAGGGAGGTCGTGTGGTCTGGCTCGAAGGGCCAGGGCCTCCCAAAGCCTATCTTCGTTGCCTTATCAAGACTCATGGATTTCCTAAGCTCTGCTGCATAAGATTTCGATACGAGTGCCCTTTGTGGAACCTTCACGTAGCCTGGGTCGCCCATAAACTCGAACCTGTCCGCGTAGGCTAGTCCAATTGCGTCCCCCACGAGGTGCAGGTGCTCTGGCGATCCGAAGCCAAAGTGTGCGAGGTCATATCCCTCGAGGATATTTAGCATTTCCATAAGCGTGGTGCCACCGTGGGTTGGATCGTATACGACTTCATGGCCGCGGTACCTGCCGGGTTCTGACTCGGATACTATTGGCTCGTATGCGGCAAGGTCCTCCCTGCTAATGAGGCCGTTGTTCGATGACATCTCCTCGGCTATTGCGTCTGCGATCCACCCCTTGTAGAAGGCATCTCTTCCCCCCTCAGCTATCGCCCTGAGACTCTTCGCCAGGTCTTTCTGTACAAGCATCTCTGGCTTGGGTATGTCGTAAGTGAAAGGAATGTAGGGGAACTGTGAGTCGTGTAAGAAGATCTTCCTCCACTCAAGGAGATGCCAGAAGGTCTTCATTCCTTGGAAGATGGATCCTGCTGTCCACCAGCCTACGGGGAATCCCTCCTCGGCGATGCTTATTGCGGGAGCCATCACATCAGGGAGCTTCATGCTACCATGCCGTTCTAGTGCCTCGATTAGACCTGCGACTGTGCCCGGTGTCACGCAGGCCTTATGGCCAATCACGTTAGCGTCTCCCTCGACTGCCCTCCACCCCATCCACCCTGGCTCAGTCGCCTCCGATAGCTTGTACATGTTGGGCGTACAATCCTTCGAGGGCCTCCCGACGTAATCGACTATTACGTTCTCCCCCGAGGCTAGGTGGATGGCCATAACGCCCTCCCCACCGATACCGTTCATTGCGGGTTCGACGACGCAATCCATGAAAGTGGCAGCTACCGCGGCGTCAATGGCATTTCCGCCCCGGCGAATCATTTTGCACCCCGCTTCTCCTATTAAGGTGTGCTTAGAGGCGACAACCCCGTTAGGGGCAACACAGTCGTACCTCCCTGGGCCTCCCCAACGCCTAAGCTGGTAAATATACTTGGAGTCGGACATGATCAGAGATCAGTGGGGGTGCTTAAACCCCTTCCCTCTTTAGGGTTAAACTTGAATATCCGAGCTACACATCAACTATACATGTCTGAGAAACTACAGGAGTTCCTAGCAACTGGGAAAGATTGGGCGAAGGTTAAGACCACCGTCCCTGGAGTTTTCATACAGAAGCTCCCCTCTTACCACGGCCAACCCGCACGCCTCGCCATTGAGGTAAACCCGGTCGACGCCTCCGGCACCCCCACAAAGAGGAAGGGCCTCCTAATCAGAGACGTCTCCGAATATGAAGAGTTTAAGGAAATTCTAAGCAACGAGAAGATGGAGACCGTCTTCGAGATGTTGGATAAGGTAAACCCCCTATCCCAGAAGAAGCAGAAGGGCGGTCTCGAGGACGACATCATCGACATCTAACCCAAAACCTCTTTCCCCTCACCTGTCAATTCTTGCTTAATGAACAAGAAGGACTCGATTCTCGAACTATTCTATAGACTAGAAGAGGTACAGGCTCCTTCTGGTTTTGAGGAACCAATGATGAGGGCCTTTATCGATGAGATTAAGCTCCATGTGGACGATGTCCACGGGACGCCACGTGGGAATGTTATAGCGACGCAGACTGGTACTGATCCTAAGGCGCCTAAGGTCGCCCTTGTCGCTCACCTCGACCAGATAGGATTCATAGTTTTCAATATCGATGATACTGGTTTCATAAGGTTCAGAAAAATAGGGGGCAGCGTCACACGTGCCATTCAGGGGCAGCATCTTCAGATACTCACAGAAGGGGGCCCAGTCGTCGGTGTCGTGGGAATGAAGCCCGGCCATATAACTACCCCTGTGGAGGAGCACGTGATTCCGCTGATTGAGGATATGTATATCGACATCGGTGCTACCAGCAGGGACGAGGCGGAAGCATTGGGGGTAAGAAGGGGTATCCCGATTACCTATGCGACGACACATGTTAAACTCGCCAATGACCTCCTTGCGGCCCCTAGCATTGACGACCGTACAGGATGCACGGCTATAATCCACATCGCTAAGACCTTCGCCAAGAGGCGCCCAAGAGCAACGATCTATTACATCGGCTCAGTCGAGGAGGAGATTGGACTCAGAGGGGCGGAGACATGCCTCTACGATATCGATGTCGACATGGCCATCGCTGTCGACACCTTCCCCGCGGGATATCAGCCCGATGTCAATATGCGCGACCTATTCTATGAGGTAGGTAAGGGGCCCGGCATTCATGTGGGGGAACTGGGAGAACGAGTCCGCATCCAGAGCCAGCAGGTACACAAGTGGCTCCGTAAAACGGCGGAGGATCACAATATTCCTCACCAGGTTGGAATAATGAGTGGAGGGACGGATGCCATGGAGATGATGCAAACTCGCGGAGGCATACCATCCGCGACGATCGGCATACCTCGACGATACAGCCATAGTCCAGTCGAGGTGTTCTCCACTATAGACCTCAAGAACCTCATAAAGATACTTACCGAAGCGATACAAGGACTTGGCCCAGGCTTCAACCTTACAAGAGTCTAACTGCGTATTTATCCGCTGGACACTGATTGGAGAACGGTAATAGGTCTATAGCTTCAAATCGTCTCAAATACTCCCAAAATTATTCCTAATCTATATTAAATAGTGAATACTTAGTATTAATTTATAAAAAATATTATAGATCCATCATCATTAAAAAAGACCTGAGAAGTTATTTTAATTATGGGCAAAGCTGCCATCCTGCTGGTCGACGATGATGAGGCGAGTAGCCAGATACTGAGCCTCATCTTAATGGACGAGGGCTATGATGTCGATCTTGCCGCGACAGGTGGAGCAGGTATCGAAAAAGTGTCCGCCAATAAGTATGACCTCGTTTTACTCGACTTTCTCCTCCCAGATATGAGAGGGAATGACGCCGCATCTAAGATGAAGGAGGTCTCACCGGGTCTCCGGATTGTGCTACTCACTGGATACACAAAGAATGAGGGAGAAAGGATAGAGAATAACTATGAGAGAGTACTTCTGAAACCAGTTCACCCCGAGCTAATAATTAGGACGATAGCGGAGATTCTAGGATAGCTATAAACCTAACACACGTACTTGCAAGATATTTCTACTCCAATTCCCACAATTATACATTGGTGGTTTGATTGACTGACGTTCGCTTACTAAGAATGACCGGGTACCTCCTCAAGGAGAACTACTTTGATAAAGCGGTCCTACCGTTAGGGTCGACAGAGTATCATGGCGACCATCTCCCCTTTGGCACTGATACGCTCGTCGCAGAAAGCCTCGCAGAGGCCGTATCCCAGAGGGTTGCGGGTATGCTCTGCCTACCAACACTTCCATTCGGCATGAGTCGTCACTACGCAAGCTTTCCACTCTCGATTACACTCTCAACAGAGACCCAGATACATGTTATCAAGGAGGTGATTGACTCCCTGAATCAACAGGGGCTGCGTAGGCTCCTCATAATCAACGGGCATGATGGAAATCTTCCAGCCATCGAGGCCGCAACACGAGAGTATAGGGCTGACCATTCGGAGATGAAGATCGCTGTTCTTGATGCCTGGTGGGTCACCGCTGCTGAGCTCCTCCCGAAAGGGACATTTGAGGCTTGGGGGGGCCTTGGTCACGCGGGGGAGGGCGAGACATCCATCATGCTCAAGGTGGCTCCGGAGCTTGTCAACCTAAGCAGAGCGAGAGGACACATCCCAAACCTCCCCGAGCATGTCCAAGTTAAGTGGCTCTTTAAGGAGATCACCCCCTTTGGTGTCACAGGCGATCCGACCAAGGCTACATCAGAGAAGGGCATACTCATGTGGAACGCGCTGGTGGACCACCTCGTGTCATTCATTGAGGATATGGATCGTGATGGCTGGGAAGTCGACCAACAGAAGTGATGCCCGAATCATAGGGGTTTTATTCAGAACCCTGCGCATCCATAGCGGGGTTAATCATGAAAGTACTTGTGCTTGGCACAGGGAAGATGGGCTACGGCCTCATAAAGGACCTTGTAGCCCAGAAGGAGGTTGAGGAGATAGTTGCAGCTGATGCGAACGTGGAGGCTGCAAAGGGCGTCACTGCAAGGATCGGCAGCGATAAAATGAAGGGATATCAGAAGCTCGATGTCACTGATAAGAAATCGACGGTGAAACTCATCAAGGGTTTCGATATAGTGGTCGCTGCGATCCCGAGGACGTTCTGCGACCAGGCGATAGCCGCCACAATTGAGGCGGGTGTGAACTGGGCTGATATTGCAGCGGACTTCGGGACAGTATTCAGCATGGATGGGGCCGCAAAGAAGGCTGGTGTCACCGTCATCCCGCACTGCGGCCTAGATGTTGGCACAGACAGGATACTCCTCGGCGTTGGTTCGAGGAAACTAGACAGCGTTGATAAGCTCTATGTTGCATGCGGAGGCTTTCCCCAGAAAGGGACACCAGGCTACTATAATCCCCTGAACTACAAGATTAGCTGGAGCTGGCCCTTCGCCATCCAGGGGAGTATAGGAACCTGCAAGATTCTTAAAAATGGAAAGACTATTGAGGTTAAGGTGCTTAGCGACCCCTCTCCCATAGAGTTCCCCGAGCCTCTCGGTATGCTAGAGGCGTTCACCAATAGTGGCCTTATGGACACTGTGGAGCACCTGGGTCTCAAGGGTGTCAAGGACGCCTACGGTCAGACGATAAGATGGCCTGGTCACTGCTCGATGTGGACGAAGCTCAAGGACATTCATCTCATGGATGAGGAGCCACTCAAGGTGAAGGGTATTGACGTGAGTCCTCTTGAGTTCTGGGAGGCATTAGGCAATAAGTACCTACAATATGAACTTGATGAGGGTGACGCCATCTGCCAACGCGTAATCGTAAGCGGCAAGAAGGACGGGGCATCAGCCTCCTATACTTACGAGTTTATGGAGTTCCAGGACTTTAAGAATGGCCTCTCAGCCATGGCGAAGACGACTGCCTTCCCGTGCAGTATAGTCGCTCAGATGATTGCGAAGGGGCAGATGAACAAACGCGGTGTCATCCACCCCGCGAGAATCGGCTATGATGAGAAGCTCTCTGGTATCTTCTTCAGGGAGATGGCGCGGCGGGACATCAGAATAACAGAGAGCTTCAAAAGCCCACTCAACTGATCTTACCTTCTTTAGACAATCGTCGATAGTTTTATCGTTCAATATCGCCTAGCTTTTATCACTGCTCGGGGAAGCTATCTGCAACAAGAGGATTCACACATGGTATCGAGCAGAATCTCGGGCTTTTACAAGATGCCCGTCGATGAACGGGTTAAGATCGTTACTGAGCAGGTCGGACTAACATCCGATGAGGTCAAGCTTCTCAAAGCGGGTGGTGGCCTCAGTTTGGATCAGGCGGATCATATGACAGAAAATGTGATCAGCACAATAAACTACCCGTTCAGCGTGGCGGTTAACTTCATGCTTAATGGTAGGGACCTCCTCATACCGATGGCGGGAGAGGAGCCTAGCGTCGTCGCGGCCGCGAGTAACATGGCGCGAATAATGAGGAACGGTCCCGGCATCAAGGTCACAAGCAGCCCACCTATTATGATTGGACAGATACAGCTTACCGACATCCCCGACATGAAGAAGGCAATAGATACGCTTCATGAGAAGAAGCAGAAGATCCTCGACATGGCGAATGAGGTCGACCCTGTACTTGTCAAGTTCGGGGGAGGTGCAAAGGATATGGAATTACGCCCTCTGGAGACTGCAGCGGGACCAATGCTCATCTGCCACCTGCTAGTAGACTGCCGCGACGCCATGGGCGCTAACGCTGTCAACACTATGGCGGAGACCCTTGCTCCTATGCTTGCTGAGCTCACTGGGGGTAAGTCCCTTCTACGCATAATCAGCAACCTAGCCGACAAGCGCACATGCAAAGCTGAAGCCATTGTGAAGAAAGAGGACCTCGGTGGCGAGGAAAAGGTCGACAGAATAGTGAAGGCATGGGCCTTCGCGGACGCAGACCCTTACAGGGCCTCCACCCACAACAAGGGTATCATGAATGGCACTGTCGCGGTCGCACTCGCCTTCGCCCAGGATCACCGCGCCCTCGAGGCGGGCGCTCACTCCTATGCCGCTAGAACGGGAAGGTATAGGAGTCTCAGCAAATGGAGTAAGAATGAGGCGGGTGACCTAGTCGGAGAGCTTGAGATGCCGATGGCGGTCGGATTGGTCGGAGGCGCGACTAGGAGCCACCCCATGGCCCAACTCGCTGTTAAAATTCTCGGATGCACCAAAGCCCAAGAACTAGGAGAGGCTATGACCGCGGTTGGGCTTGCTCAGAACCTCGGTGCCCTCCGCGCCCTCACGCAGGAGGGTATTCAACAGGGTCATATGAGACTACATGCCAGGAACCTCATTGTAATGGCCGGAGCTTCCCCTGAGATCATGGAAGAGGCCCTGAAGCAGTTAATTGACTCTGGTCAGATACGCTTCCCGAAGGCACAGGAAATAGTAGCCAAACTGAAAGGCCAGAAAGCTTGACGATCCTCATAGACGACGCTGGGACTGGCGATCTCCTTTGGGGCGTCGTCATCGGCGCATACCAGCCCGAGACTGAAGCCTTTCTTTATGACATAATTGATGTCTCTTTCTTCAAGAATGGGATGTTCCAAGAGAAGAAGCACTTCGAGGAAGCTACCAGGATCGCCCTCAACCTGGTCGATCGCCTAGACCTGAAGCCATATGAGAAGATCAAGGTCTGTCAGGGGGACATCCTCAACATCGCTGCTGATAGGCTTAAGGAGCGATACGGGGAAGACAACGTTGAGAGGGTGCATGTCGAGGGTAGAGCCCAGGAGTTGATCGAGGGTGCCTACACGGATGAACTGCGGAACCTTGGCTACGAACCTATTCCTGACCGCACCGAGAGGTGGGGTAAGAGCTTCTGGCATATGTATGACTGGGTTAAGAGGGATCCTGAGGAGAGAGTTAAGTGGGTGAAAACAGGCTTCCCAAACCTTAGAAAGTTCAAGATCTTCCAGAGTCGTTGATAATCTTTTAACCGGTGGAGCTACCTGATTCAACGATAAGGATGAAGCCCTGGCTTCTCAACATTCTGGCTTGTCCCATCGACAAGCACCATCCACTCGAGGCCTATATCTTCAGCTGGGAGACCCCGGAGAAGGAGACAAATGACATTGTTGCTGACTCTGGGAAGCCAAAGAAGGAGTTGGAGGAAAAGTATACAATTCTCAGGAAGCAGCTCAGCGACGGAACGATAAGTCCACCCTCAATCGAAGCAATAAAAGACCTTACAGGATTTAATAAAATAATCACCCTCCAAACAAAAGTAACTACTTTACTGAGTGCCAAACTTGAGTCGAAAGAGGATCTGGACACATTATACAGCTATCTTAACATCCTCGAGGTAAGGGAGGGCCTACTCGTCTGCCCGGAGTGTAGTCGCTGGTACCCTATCGGTCGATCAGTTGAATCCATTCCGGAGCTTATGCCAGACGAGCTTAGAGAACCGGAGAAGGAATTAGAGTGGCTTGGGAAATGGAAAGGAGTTGTCCCCAGTAAAGTCCTTGAAACGGGTAAACCCTTTAAACTGGAGTAGGCGGAGCAGGGGGTTCTGCTGTTTGATTTACAGAGGTGGCTGCCATCTCGGCCTTGTATGACTTCCAAGTCATCCATACATATGCTAGTGCGATAATACCCCAAAGCGTTGTAACACCTTCGGATGCGAATATTCCCCATTCACCAGCATAAACAGCTGTAAAGTTGAGGAAGAAGTGGGATGCAATGGCGACTATAACGAGGTAGGGTTGCTTCTGTCGAAATGACTGTAGGATCAGCACACTCATCCCTAGGTGAAAAGCTATAGCAGCGAGCCTCTCCCAGACACCGACGAAGGCCACCCACGCTGGCGTCGCGGCTATGGCATCGAGTTGAGTGGAGGTTAAGCTCTGCGGGTAGAAATAAGCGGTTATTGCAGTGGCTAAGACAGAGATACCTACTAGTAGGATGGATTCAATTCCACCGTGTCCTGCCCCGTACATTATGCCGTTCTCTAGCTTATGATCCTTAATAGCGAACCTGAATGCTACCCAGCGCGCTCCCTCCTCGAAGACCCCTGCCGTGAGGGATGGGATGGCTAGACTCAGATAGATGTAAATAGGCCCGTTGAAGTTGTCGTAGACCCAGACGGCAGCGTAGTTATTGATGGGTAACCTTACTACCAATGCCGTTACCCATAGTATCGCACCGATGAAGAAGACACTCCACTTAGCGCCCAGCTTGGACCCGACCCAGATGCCAAGGAATATAGGGATAAATATCTCGAGGAGCCCCGAAATGAAGAGGGCGAAGAAGAGCGTGAAGCTGATCATAGTTAGGTAGTCGGGTGAGGTGTTATTACACTTTACCCCATGGCACGTGCTCCCTGCTAATGTAAAATTGAATTGAAATCGAATCGAAGTAATAATTGGTGTGTTGTGAGACTAAGCTGCTTAGCGGCCTCTGCTCTTCGTCCTCTTTGGGCGGAGATTCTTGCTGTGGCACTTACGGCACTTTTTTGCACTCTTGGGGTTGGTGGCGCCACATTGCCTGCAAACAGTCTTCTCCAGGTTTGCTTCGCGGCTGAGTTCAGTCTTAAATGGGTCACGTAAAGCCATTTTGATCCACCTTTCTAACGGGCTCTGAAGCTATACGGTCCGAGGTATATTATCTTTTCCCAGCGAAGACCCATGGAGCACTCACAAACGCCTTTGATTCTCAGGAAAATGAAATAAAGGGAAAGAGGAGGCCTATAAACGAAGAGGCTCGGTAATGATAGAGTGGTTAATTGCCATCTACTTCGCCAGCTTCATGGTAATCTCTGTATACACGGTCGCTCTGCTCATTGTTATAGTCAGGTACAGGCGCTACAGGCCCCCGACCTCTGTCAATATCTCAAATATGACTCCAAATGTCACGGTTCAGCTACCTGTCTACAATCCTGAAGTGAAAAAATTCACCCGCTGTCTTGACGCTGTCGTGAAAATGAAATACCCAAGCGAACACCTACAGATACAGGTGCTCGATGACAGCACGAATCCGGATGTTGTGGACTTCGTCCGAGAAGCTTGCGCTTCCAAGGGGATAGAGTTCTTACACAGGAACACAAGGGAAGGCTACAGGGCGGGCGCATTTGCCAACTCTATGCCCAGCGTACGCGGGGAATACATCGCCATCATCAACGTCGACTGCATCCCCCCCACCGACTTCCTAGAGAAGATGGTGGGTGCAATACACGCTAACCCAAAGGTCGGCTACGTCATGTCAAACCACGTCTTCCACAACAGGTCCTCAAGTGGCCAGACACGGGTAACCTCATTCATCCTAGACATGGGTATAATGAACCTTAACGGACTATCCATGCTCACCGGATTCGGAGTCGTCATCAGGAAGCAAGCCATCATAGACGCAGGTGGCTGGCAAGGGGACACGATCTGCGACGACTACGATACGGGCGCCAGGATACTCTCGAAGGGATATAGCTCCCTCTTCCTTAGGGACGTCGAGTTTCCATGCGAGGCTCCTGACACACTTAAGGAATACAGGAGGACAGCGGAGAGGTGGGCGAGGGCATCCGGGCAGTACATGCGTAAGGATATATGCACAATTCTGAGGGGAAAGATTGACAAATTTGACAAGTTCCTACTTCTCACTCTCTCCACTGGATTCGTTCAAATGCTCGCCAGCGTTGTCAACCTCATAGCGGTGCTCATTTTAATCGGGTTAAATGCCATACCCGGGCCCCAGTATACTGCTTTATGGAGCGTCGTCTCCGTGACAGGCTTCTCACTCTACATCTACTACTACCACGTCACAAAGTTCCGGGATCTCCCAGTGAAGAGACATTTCCGTGACCTAATCCTAGCGGTTGTCGTAGGGTACGGCTCCGTTTTCTTCGTCAGCTACAACCTTTTGAAAGGGCTGTTCGAGACCGGGGCTAACAGGGCGGTGATGAGGGTCAACTCGACAACGGAGTGGACCGTTGTCGATGCGCTCTTCATTATTCTCACTGGTTCCACACTCCTCTTCGCCCTATTTTACGGCAACGCGATCTTGTCGGCATATATGCTACTCAACTTGGTCGGAATTACACTGATTAGGAAGAAAGCTTAGCATTATAAGGGGGTAATACTAAAGGCGACGGCGAAGTACCCCATCCAATAGACGAAGAGGTACATCATAACGCCCCAGGTGGCGTTCATGAAGGCAAACATTATTCCCAATGATGTGTAGACAAGCATGAACATCTCTAGCCATGGAAGTTCCTTCAGTGTAGCGTAACTGGACTCTATCTTATCGCCCTTCTTTACGATATTGAACTTGGGGACGCGCTGGTATTGACCGCCATTCTTAATGAGGCCCTTGAACATCTCAACTGAGACCTTGGCGGAGATACCGTATCCAACGAGGGCGAGGAGTCCCATGTATGGGAGCTTCTTTAGGATGCTCTGATTTTGCCATCTTAGGGTGGCGTAATAGAGTGTGAAGCTGCTGAGAGTGCAGACACCAAAGAGGCCGATGTACCATGGGGTTGTGACATAGGGGAACTGGTTCATGGCTAGGAGTGGAACTGTGACCAGTAGCCCGATAAACATCCACATTATCACCATGTAATATGTGAGGTGGATGCTTGCCTCGACCTTCTGTAGAAGCGTACGCGGGCTCCTCCACACTGCGACAAGGAATTTCCTGGCGCATTGCACGCTTCCCCTCGCCCACCGCCCCTGCTGGGTCCTAAAAGCCGACATGTTTGGCGGTATCTCCCCCATAACCGTGAGGTCACGCAGATAGAGAGTCTTCCACCCCTTATTCTGCACTCTATAACTGATGTCAATGTCTTCGCTGAGTATATCCCAGCTCCACCCTCCGACGTCCCTAATTGCCTCGGTTCTTAAGAGTCCGGCTGAACCGTTGAAATTGACTATGCCAATGGCGCTACGTGCGGACTGCTCAATGATGTGATACGCATCAATACCGAGGGAAAATGCTTCGGTAAATTTGCTGTAATCTCTGTTCAGATGGTCCCACCTCGCCTGAACGATTGCTATCTTAGGGTCAGTCTCTATTGCGGCAACGGTGCGTTCGAGGAAGTCCGTGGGTGGGACAAAGTCGGCGTCTATGACAGCAAGGTATTTACCGTGAGTGAACTCGAGGGCATTCTTCAGGGCACCCGCACGGTAGCCAAGTCGATCAAGACGTCGGATAACGCTTATGTTGACGCCCTGTGCGCTCCTCATCGCTACCTCTTGGTCTACGATGTCCTTAGTCTCGTCTGTGCTGTCGTCGAGTACGAGTATCTCTAGTTTGTCCCGGGGCCAGTCGAGGTTACAGATCGCGTCTATCAATCTATTTACGACGTGCTTTTCATTGTAGACAGGCAGTTGAATAGTGACCATGTTATGATTCCTGACGATATTAGGGTTCGGTCCCTTGTACCTCCTCGAGTAGAGGACCATGAGGAAGCAGTTGTAACCGTAGGGCAGCATCAGAAAGCTAAACAGGAAGTAGATGGCTACTAACACTGTTTCAATCAAGCTTGTGTCCTCGTTTTTTCGTCACTTGCTTGGGGCGGTTAGCACCAAGTGCCCAACGGAGAAAAGCATTGTGGGTGATTTGAGAGGTGATTAGAATAGCACGCTCATGCAGGTCAGAGCTCCATCGCATTTCTGTATTTCCGAGACATTTAGAACAACGACGTCGAAACCAGCCTCTTCCACCATCTTGTGAGCCTCGGGGTAACCCTCCGCCATGAGTACAGTTTCGCCAACGGCGAGTGTGTCCGCTGCATACTCGTTATTGCTGGGAGGGATTATGATCTGGAATCCTTCGAGGGCTGGGTGAGTAGCGTATCGCTCCGTTGCAATCATTATTTTCCTCCCGAGATACGTCACATAGCTCTTCAAGTGCATGATACTAGGATCGAAGATGGTTGCCACAGGGACCTCCAACCACTCCTGCATCTGGGCAATACCCTCCGGGTTCGTCCTCTGGCTTATTCCACTGATGAGTTTGTTATCTAGGTGGACGACGTCTCCTCCTTCAACTGTGGCGGGGGAGGTTGCTCTCTTCACCTTCAAGTACTGCTTGAGGACCGTCTCCACGCCTGTCTCCTCACCGCGGCGACTCATCTTGGCCATCCGACAGATGATGGCCTTTCCACCGTGGACAACGACGTTGTCCTCGACGAATACTGAGTCGGGGCGCTCATCGTCTCGAGGGACACGGATGATCTCCAACCCCAGTTCCTTAAGCGCTGAGCAATAGGCCATGTGCTGCTCCCTCGCTAAGTTCAGGTCGAGGGTTGAGTGGAGAGGGTGCGTCGACAGGCAGCTCTTGTACCTGTCGCCTATATCGCGGACGAGGGCTCTCTTTGGGTTCATAGAGGACACTGGTTTGGTATCGACGTTAAGCCCTTAAAACCATTGAGCCCGCCAAACCTTAAACAGCTGCCCGCCCCAATCATAACTGTGAAGCATAATGCCGGTTGACATGTACAAGGTCCTGAAAGAACTCATGAGCGCTCCTGCGGTGACTGGATTCGAGGAGCCGAGGAGAAAGAAGGTCATCGAGCAGTATTCAAAGTACTGCGATTCGGTATCCGTGGACGTTATCGGAAACGTTACAGGGACCATCGGCTCTGGGGAGAGGGCCGTCATGCTCGCGGGGCACTACGACCAGATCGGGTTTCTAGTGAAGCACGTCGACGAAAAAGGGTATGCCAGCTTTGACCAGGTTGGAGGCTGGGACCCACGGGTTGCGTACGGGACGAGGGTTAGAATCTGGGTCGGAGATGGTCCTAAGGATTACATAGTCGGCACCATCGGGACTAAGGCTGCACACCTCACAGATGTGAGTGAGAGGGAGAAGGCCGTTCCTCTCAAGGACATGAGGATAGACTTCGGGGCCTCGTCTGCGGAGGATGCAGAGAAAATGGGGGTCAAGATAGGTTGCCCATGCACCCCCATCGCGGAGGTAGAGTACCTCGGTAAGGAGGGTTCCGATATGGTTATTGGCCCTGCCTTCGACGACATCTGTGCTGTAGCTTCCTTCATAGAGGCCTTAGACATCCTCGCTAAAGACCCGCCAAAAAAAGTGAAGGTATACGCTGTCGCGACAACCCAAGAGGAGATAGGACTGAGAGGTGCTCAGGTGAGTGCTTACAACATACAACCTTGGGCAGCCATCGCGGCAGATGTTACACACGCTGTGGCCCCTGGGGTGGACGCCAATAGGGTTGGGGACATCCAGATCGGTAAGGGCCCTGTTGTAGGCATTGGCGCGAACTTCACACGGGCCCTCTGGGAGATGATGGAGAAGGAGGGGAAGAAAGGAAAGATACCAATGCAGATGCAAGGGGTTCCATCCGCGAGTGGAACGGATGCGTGGGCTATACAGGTGACACGTGGGGGGACTATCACGGGCCTCATCAGTCTGCCCAACCGATATATGCACAGTCCCAATGAGGTCGTCAGCCTAAGTGACCTCACCAATGCCGGGAAGCTTATAGCAGCCACCGTTAAGGCACTCGACAAGAGTAACTTACAACACAACGTAGAAGTTTATCGGAAAAAGTAATCCATTAAACTTTTCTACAAATTCTACAGCAGGTTTTAGGGGGATAATTCCTGAAGATATCTCAAATAATTGGTGTGGCACTTCTCATCATAGAGGTAGCAGGAGTTGGACTATTCCTCCTTTGTGGACAGACAATATTATCGTTATTTGGCTCAGCTATACATAATGGCGGAAATTTGCCCGTCACAGTCGACGAGCCAACTCAGATAGCCACGATAACGTTCACCTTTACACCACATAATACTGGTTACCTATCGGCTCACATGAATCTTGGCTTCGGTTTAACACTAACAGATGGCTCGTTTACGGTAAAGAACACTACATCAGTCTACCTCCCTCCTGGTGCTCAGGAAAACATTGACCTATCCATCAAGGTGCCTATGAAAAATTTTCAGGATTACACAAACGCGAAGGGAACCCTGGATATCTATACAAGTATCATCACATTGAATGATTTGGTTAGGATCGACTACAACTCGATGTCGGAGGGAGGTGGCTGAGTTGACCGTAAGGTGGAGTGAGGCAGCAGCAGTACTACTCACATTCCTGGGGCTAGTCGCACTGCCCCTCATTGCTATCCAGCTCGTTCCAGCTCAAACCCTCGACCAACTCAAAGTCACGGGACTTGATATTCAGGACTTTTTAATGCAGACAGCAGTACTCGGTCTCATCATTTCAGTTATTACTCTGGTTAAAGCTATAATCAGGAGGACGTCGATTGCTTACCTCGTATTTAGTGTATCTTCGGACCTAATCTCCTTGGCCTTCGCGCTCCTTGTTATAGGTGTGGGAAACGTAGGGAGCCTCGGCTATAGCAGCTTCAAGTTTATGCAGGAGAAGGTCGTAACAGAAATTGTTCTAGATCTCCGGGTCTTTATTTGGTTGTCAGTTGGGGTTGTGGCAATAAGTGTGCTTCAATCTGTAGTAAAGTTCCGTGAAATGAGGAGTGAGATAACGGTTAGTAGTGCTGGGAAGCCTGCATCCTAAGACATTCTTGATCATCATGAATTTTAAATTTCGGCTCGAGCAATTTTCTGAATAATTTTTATGCCAGTGTGGAGGGTAGTGGATTAAAATGATTCACGTCGTAGTCAGTGGTATCCCACGAGGCCATCAATTCCCACGACCTGATGGAAACTGGCTCACGGAGGAGCAGCGCCAACAAATTCTCTCAATCTCACCTGTAATAGAGTTACTGGAACTCCCCGAGCAGGTCGTCCACAAAATGGAGAGAGTCGATAATGTTGAGGTCGCCCTCGCGGAGGGAGGAAATTACACACATTACGTGGGGGAGCTTGATAGAACGGACTACGAGAAGTTCTTCACCCCGAGTCTCCGTTGGATTCAGTTATGCAGCACGGGATTCAGCGACAATATAACGAGTGAGATACTTGATGGCAGAGTGACCCTAACCAATAGCCCTGGAATACATACAATTTCGATTGCTGAGAGCGTCCTAGCAGCAGTTCTTGAGCAGGCTAAGCGCTTTGGGCAGAGGAGAATCGACCAGAGGGATAAGAGATGGAGGCAGGTGTTATGTGAAGACCTTGATGAGCAGACTATTCTCCTAATTGGCCTTGGTAACCTTGGCAAGCGTGTGGCCCGCCTCTGCAAGGCATTTGACATGAGGGTCATAGGCACAAAAGTGAGAATCGAGCCTGTGCCGAATGTGGATGAAGTATTTTCCTCTTCGGATCTAATTGATCGCCTCCCCGAGGCGGATTATGTAGTAGAGCTCGCTCCACTCACTTCGGAGACGGTAGCACTCATAGGTGAAGCAGCCTTTAGGGCTATGAAGAAAAGTTGTTACTTCATCAATGTGGGCCGTGGCCGAGTAGCCGACGAGGAGGCCATGACGAGAGCGCTTCGTGAGGGATGGATATCGGGTGCTTACCTCGACTGCTTCGGGGTCGAACCCCTCCCTCCGGATAGCCCTCTGTGGGGGTTGGGAAACGTATTCATTGTGCCGCACGACAGCCACTCGAGCCCGAAGATCGGGAACAGGATAGTCACCCAGTTCTGCGAGAACCTCCGTAGATACGTTGTGGGTGAACCTCTCCTAAACGTCTGTGATCCTCACCGTGGCTACTAGAGTTAAATCCCCACCGATCAACTTTTCCTCAATGTCTCTTCTCTTCAGGAAACTTGGGTTAAGGCTCGCAGAGGTCTCGGAGCACTACGAGGGTGTCATGGGGGTTGCTGTAAAAGATCTTACCTCAAGCGAGTTCTTTGCTGTGAATAGTGATGAGGTCTTCCCCATCGCGAGCACAATCAAGGTGCCTATACTCATGGAGTTCTATCGGCGAGTAGAGGCGGGGACCCTCGACACTATGATGATGTTAACATATGTTGAAGGGCATAAGGTGGGGGGGAGCGGGGTAATCAAGACGTTGACTCCCGGCGCTGTCACGATGCCCCTCATTGATTATCTTACTCTGATGATAAACGTGAGTGACAACTCCTCCACGAACTACCTTATCGACCTACTTGGGATGAATCAGATTAACACTCTCATATCATCACTTGGCCTTAGGGAAACGTACCTAGCCCGGAAGATGATGGATGTGGAGGCTTTCAAGGCCGGTAGAGATAGCTTCACGACGCCTAGGGAGCTCATAGCGATGTTTCAGGAGCTCTATAAGCCTAGTGTCCTCAGCCCATACGTTTGTAGTGAGACCCTGAAATTGCTTGGGAAGCCAAAAGAGGGGATGGTCCAAGGGGTCATTAGGAACGCAGTCCCAGACTCAGTGGATGTCTCGGATAAATCAGGGTGGGTAGAAGGAGCGACATTAGACGCGGGGATAGTGTATCAGCCAAAACGACCATATGCCATGGCGCTCCTGGCCAAAAACATCCCGTCGTCAGACCTCCATATGGTCAACACACTAAATATCCTCACCGAGGCCGCGAGGCTTATTCACAGCTACTTCGAGGAGGTTTCAACATCTACCCCACAGGGGCGAAAGCTCTTGAGGGACAGTGTTTAAGACCAAGAACAGTCGCCATGTTTTGAAGAATCAATGCCCAACGCCAACATAACCCATGGTGACGATGTCGACGGACTCACATGTGGGGCACTTCTTATCCACCTCTTCGATGCGGTTGTGATACCAGCGAACTATGATGATCTAGAAGATGCACTCATCAACGTAGGAAAAGACTTTGACAGGCTTTTCATAACGGACCTAAATCTCAGGGAGGCGCTCTTACCACTCCTTAAGGGGATAACGGCACATACGTCTGTGACGATAATCGACCACCACCCAATGGAGACGAGTCTCGCGAATCACCTTCGTGGTCTTGGTGTCGAGATAGTTCACTCCACCCGGGACTGTGCCTCGGCCCTAGTCTACGACCACTTCAGGGACAGGCTTGAGGTCGATGCAGCGAGACTCATCGCGTATGCTGCTGTTTCGGATATGTTCGATGACGGACCTATAGCTTCACGCCTTATGGATGGCATGGATAGGAAGTTCGTTCAACACGAGGCGTTGATGCTTAGCGCTGCCCTTGGCAATGACCAGTCTGACGCCTTCAAGAAGAGGCTCCTGAGGGAGCTGAGTAACTACGCGTATCCCCATAGAATTCAGGGCGTCGTCGAGGCTTCAGTCAACCAGCTTGAGAAGATCGTTAGAATTAAGGAGACTATCCGGGGGAGGGCGCGCGTATTGGGTCGGCTCGCTGTCATGGAATGTAGTGACGACTCATCAACGGGGGAAGTTGCTAACATAATCATGGATGCTCTATTAGTGCCGGTAGGTTTGTGCTGGAAGGACCAGGGTGGGATGGTGAATATAAGCCTCCGGGGTGAGAGAAGGCTCCCTGAGCACCTTGGCGACCTCGTCTCCCGGGTTTCGAATAAGTATGGTGGATTCGGTGGGGGGCACGCCCGCGCGAGCGGGGCAAAGGTGCCGAGGGATAAACTCGAACTTTTTATAGAGGATATCGCAATGGCCCTCAACGCGCCATGAGCCTCTGCTTCCACCTAGCCCTCTTCTTTGCGTCCCTTATACGTTCGTCTAGAGGCCTCATCCTAGTAGGGTCGAACGGTATCCACTCGTCCCTCTCAGTGTGGGAGCCTATGAGTTCCTCGCTCTTGCAGATTGTGAACCGGAGGTTCTGGACGCCATTAGTTAGCTTATCTGTCTTTAGGACCTTCATAGCGCGGGCAAGACGAATCATTGAAACCAGCTTGAATGGGTCATCGAGGCTGAAGTTTTCGGCCCGCTTGTAGGTGATCTCTCTCTCCTGCCCAGTATCAGAGTATACGACGACGTTAATTTCCTCGTCCCTAGCCTGAACAGGGTAGAAGAAGCGGCGGAAGATCCGGACCCGTGTCCGCTTCCCCTCAAAGACGACTATTAGTCCTGGCTCGGCTGAGGACACAATATATTGATCACCCTTGCATTGAAAAAACCTGTAGGTGTCGGTCAATTGTTTATACCAGCGAGGGGCACATTTGATCGATAAACATGGTGAAGCTCGCTGAGGTCTCCTGGACGGAAGCTCAGAGGATAAGAGGGGACGTCGATACCGTCATCCTTCCGGTGGGGAGTACGGAGCAGCATGGCCCACACTGCCCATTGGGCACAGATTACATTACAGCGGAAGCCGTCGCCTCTGCGGTGGGGGAGAGGACCAACCTCCCAGTGCTCCCAGTCGTCCCGGTTGGAGTCAGTAGCAACCACCGACAGTTCCCCGGCACCCTTTGGGCTCCGCCCAAGATCTTTAGGGAATACATCAAGGCAATCATATTCAGTGCATCGAGTCACGGCCCTAAGAAGTTCATAGTGATAAACGGCCATGGGGGGAATACAGCGAGCCTTAGAGAGGTTGCTGAGGAGCTGCGGAGCAACGAAGACATTTTCGTGGCAATCGCGAACGCTTACCCGACTAATCTAGATGGCCATGCGGGGGAGGACGAAACGAGCATCATGCTTCACCTTCGCCCTGAGTTGATAAAGATGGAGAAAGCTGTCGACACGAAGCAGAAGGAGACACTCGCGGGTATTAAGATGAAGGCTCAGAGGGTCGGCCCAGCGGACTTTGGGTTGGATACAATTGACTTAAGTCCTACTGGGGTATTCGGCGCTGCTGGGAAGAATATTGAGGCAATCAAGGCCACGGCTATACACGGCGAGCAAATCGTGAGAACCCAAATTGATGAACTATGCGCTTTCGCGGAGGAACTGAAGACCACGAGACTCGGGGATCTCCTCCCAAAACCGCATAAGTAGTGGATAAGATTAGAGGAGGAAACCGCCCTTTAGCGGGTCATCAGGGTCAATCACAACCTGTGTGAAGGCAGTTATGTATGCAGAGGCTAGAACCTCGGGGACTATCGCCTTGTACTTACCAACCTTGACCTCCTTCGCAATCCGCCCAGTCATCACAGTGCTAATGGTAGACTCGAACTTTACTTCTTGTCCCGGCTTGAGCTTGCCCGTGCCATAGAGAGCAGCCATCCTCGCATTTGTGCAGGTTCCCGCGGGGCTCCTACACGTCTGCTTAGGACCGAAGACATTCCAGTGCCTGCTCGTATACTCCTTCTTGCTTGGTTTAGTGTAGAAGGTTACGAGGTCTAGGATATTTAGCTCAGGATACTCGGGGTGGTCAACCTTGATCTGGTCAGCTATGAAGTTCCTGATCTTCCACCCAAGTGGTATCCAATCCCCCTTATTTTCGAGGGTTGGCTTGAGGTCGATACTATCAGCGTCGATGAAAGCATACCAAAGTCCACCATAGGCGATGTCGGCCTCTACCTCACCGACCTGGGGGACGTCAAACTTCATAGTCTTCCAATAGAAGCTAGGGACGCCCTGCATAGCAATGCTCCTCGCGACGCCATACTTCACCTCGACTTTCGTCTTTACCAGACCACTGACCGTGTCGAAGGTGATCTCCGTGTATGGCTCCTTCACATCGACCATACCCGTGTTGACTAGGGCGGCGCTGCAACTGTATGTCGAGTCGCCGCATGCGCTGAAGTAGCCGTCGGTCCAGAGGTAGATGACGCCCACATCGGCCTCGGGGACGGTGGACTCTGTAAGTATGCTGCCGAGCATGCCGTCGAAACCCCTAGGCTCTTTCATCAGTGTACCGAGGAGACTGTGATAGTGATCTTGGAAATACTTCTGTTTCTCCGCCATCGACTTCCCTCTGAGCTTCGGCAGCCCACCGACGACGATTCTAGTGGACTCGCCACTGCAGTGGGTGTCGATGCACGACAGGTATCTGCTGAACTTCAAACGGTTACACCAGGTAGTAATCAACCCGACCCGTTTATACCAGTTACGTCAAAGCTCATCTCTAAGAGCTTCTTGTTTGCTCTATAGCGCCATTTTGATATCTTGATCCCGCTTACTTCTCCTGTTCTCTCGCAGTGTTGTTTTCCACAGGTGTTTACATTCCACCCAGGGATGTTGAAAACCTTAACGAACTTCAGCTCAGCGGACAAGGGAAAGAGATCGTAGATGTCTTCGCCCCACAAGGCCTCAGCATCAGATCGAGCCAACTCGTGGACCTCTGTGGGGGTATCTTCCCTGATCTTCTGGTTAGCAGCCTCCTCAATCCTCTGCATCTCTTCCTCTGTGGGCTTCCTATCGAACTGTACTGCAAGCCCGCCATGGATGCCCTGACTGTAAGCGCTCGCGGACCACTTGGCGCCCATCCCGAGGACTTGGACCACAGCCCCTTTCAGTATATGAATTGCTGTATGGCTCCGAACATCATCAGATGTGACCATTTACAGAACCCATTCTATCACTCTGGATATAAATGAGGGTATATGGGGCGTTGACTAGGTAGAGGTCAACTATATATTCGGGTGCCGGGTCCTCTACAGGGATAAAAGATGACCGATAAGAAGCAATACACTGGGCGCCTCGCTCCGGTCATGAGGTGGCTCGACGGAGTTACCGAGAAGCATCTGATACGAGGCGCTGGGATCGTTTTAGTGACAGGTCTGCTGTCCGCGGCCACGGCCTACACAAATGCATCTAGGATTCAAGTTCCAGTCGCGGGGGTTGCGGGAATGGTGCAGTCCATCGCTGCTATCGCGGCGGTCGTGATGACACTTCTGGGGTGGGTACTATCTTCAATCATCTACCATATTGGAGCTAGCGTCCTCGGTGGGAAGGGGAGCCTCAATAGGATGTTCACCCTCAGTGGTTACGCCTCTATTCCATTGCTTGCCCAGCAACTACTCGGGTTTATCTACTACGTCGTCCTGGGTCAGCAAGCGTCAGCCTCTTCATCAGCGGGGATTCTCGCAACACTAGTCGACCGCTTCACAGTGTTCAACATAATCGGACTGATCTTGGTCGGTGTAGCGGTGATGTTGAACTATGGTCTCTCGGGTAGGAAAGCAGCGATTGTCGCTCTACTTCCTACGATCCTGAGCCTCGCTTTTGCTCTGTTGACTAGGCAGTTTCTTGGTGGAGCAGCAGCAACTAGGGCACAGAATAGCGGTCTTTTCGCGGGTTTAAGGAGATCTGGGTAAAATCTAGCTGGGAAACGAGTGGGCGTCGTCGATGGTGGCTATAATGTAACCCCTTATCCCATCGAATAATTTTTGCAGATGAGATGAAGAGTTATTGTTTTAATAAAATGGAGGTGCCCAGGTGTTCTCACCGAGGGGACGAAGGATTCCTAGGAGCCTAAGCCCCCAAGGCCTTACGCAGCCCGTCCATCTTGGTTCTGCGTCTCGCGGGGGTCTTGAACGCTGCTCCGACCCTTGAGGCGCTCCCACCTGGGCATTCCATACAACTATCTTCGGTGATTATAGCATCTGTGTTGTACCCCGAGTGCAACTGCAGTGGTATTTTTATAGAGATCTAAGCCTATTTTGTTTGCTATGATTAAATAATGTCCCATAATGTTGACGCATCTGTAAATTGTTGGAGAAGAGAAAACAACACCGATCAAAAAATCCGCCTCTTAACAGGTTCATTATGAGTTAAACTTTTAGAAATTGGATTCATGGAGGCGTCCATGATATATATCTGGATGTGGTGAACCTCTGCTTCTGTGCCATGCCAAAGCCACTCCTAATAATCTCGGGGAGCACCTGTTTAGCAAACCTCTCAGTCGGCTGGCCCGGTACAATACCCTCGCAATCTGGATCTAAATAGATGTAGTAAATCTTGTCCCCGAGCCTGTAGGCGCTGTTGTCTCCGCGGGGGTAAACTGGTTTATGTTGTATGCGGAAGGGGAAGAGGCGGCAAGCCGTCGGTTTCATCCCCTGGATAGTGCATATCCACCTATCCATAAGTGGACGCTGTAGTACGCATCGGCGATCTGGTCCGTTTCTAAGATAGACTTTCCCGGTGCCGTACTCGAAAACACCTTGCCCGCAGGCGCTCCCGACCTTGACGAACTCATCCATCCTCAGGGGGACTCGGTAACCGACACAGCAGTTTCCGCATGCTCTGCACTGCCAACTGGCGACCTCTCGCCAGGGTATGAGCGTCTTGTCCCCCATGTCAATCTCTAGCCCCTGTAGGCTTGAAACCTAAATACTTTACCGAAAAAAGCATACACCTTCAGTCTTCGCCACGATTCTTCTTTTTCTCCGCTTCCTCCAGGTCATAGAGGAGGGGGTAGATGTCGTAGTGTTGCTTGATTAGCTTGATTGTGAACATCGCAAATATGCCTAACATAGCTATTGCGGCCACGTAGATGAGGATGGTGTATACGAGGATTATGTCCACCTATTCCACCATGAAGGGCTGTGTTGAGGGGTCTATTGAAGTTTCCCCTTGCCCGCGAGGGGGAGAGACATTACCCACGCATCCTCCCCGTCGAGGTAGTATCCGTAATTCCTTTTAGTCTTCGTGAAGCCAAGCCTCTCGTAGAGCTTCACGGCGGGTTCGTTCCCAACACGCACCTCGAGGAAACACTCGGTCGTCTCGTAGGTTGCTGGTCCCCTGTTCATAGCCTCGAACATGAGTGCCTTAGCTATACCTCTGCGTCTGTAAGGCTCCCTCACTGCTATAGATACGACGTGTAGGAGTCGTGCTGGGCTGAGGCTGCGAAGCTTACTGAAGCCACGCTCTACACGACACATTATGTAGCCCTGTATTTCATTATCTGCCTCAGCGACGATGAAGGTCTCAGGGAAACGGCTGAACAGCTCCCTATAGAAGCTGCTGCTATAGTTCTCTGGAAGGCACTCAAAGTTTATGGCCATGACCCTGTTCAGGTCCTCCCCCCTGAAAGTCCTGAGTGTGAAGCCTTGGCTCATCCCCGATTCTCCTTTCAATCAGAGCAACGCGAATTTAAACACGTCGGATTACCCTACAAGGCTTTTTAGTGCCTCTGATGTAGGAAGAACTGAGGGACTTGTCGGAGGATTATCTGGTCAGTGCTGAGATCGATGGCCTCATCGAGTCCCTATTCGTTGTCGAGGAGCGTTTTAAAGACAGAGAGACGCCGAACTATATCGTTTCACAGAAGACGCCAGGGGACAAGCAACGCGTCCTAAAGGTGGCTTTCAGGAGCCTAGCGGATAAGCTGAGGCCTATGGGTTACCTAGCCGAGTTCAGGTGGATAGTCGGCAGGTACTATGTAACTCTAACGCCAAGGCCAGCGGAGGTCAATAGAAGCAGCGTGAGGAATCGCATCCTCTTCGTGGTGACTATAGGGACCGTTTTCCTAGATGGCTATCTAAGAAGTAACAACCCAGTATTGACGCAGGTCCTAATGGTGGGGACACCCGTCTTCCTAAACGCTCTAATATTCACCGTAGGCATACTGGTCGTCTTTGGCATCCATGAGCTCGGCCACAAGCTAGCGTCGGAGAGGAGGGGGGTTCGTGCGTCCTGGCCCTTCTTCATACCCGCCCCACCTGGGTTAGGGGGGACATTTGGGGCGGTGATAAGCCAGGATGAACCTCCAACGAACCGGGATGACCTGTTTGACCTTGGGATTTCGGGACCGTTCTTTGGGTTCATCGCATCCATAGTGATCGGGATCATCGGGATGGCGCTATCATTCACTGTGCCCCTCAGTCAAGTCTCCGACTGGGCTGTCGCCTACCCAGAGATTAGGTTCCAACAAATACCAATGCCAATCGCCCTACAGATGATCTCAGATTACATAAGACCAGTAGCAAAGGATACCATTCTCGTCCTTCATCCGCTATGCTTCGCAGCCTGGGTGGGCTTTCTCCTAACATTCGTTAACCTCGTCCCAAGCTGGCAGCTAGATGGTGGACACATAATCAGGTCCCTCTTCGGGAGGGAGACGCATAAGATCATATCCATCACTGGAATCTTTCTCTTACTTATTTCGGGCTATGTGATCATGGCTGTGATTATAGCATTTTTCTTAATGAGGGAGGGGACAGAATCGATGGCTCCCCTCGACGATGTCTCACCGACTAGCCTGACTCGTAAACTCGGCTTCATCGGTTATATCATACTCATGGGTTTATCGTTGATCATTCTGCTCCAGACTTAGGGGAGAATGTTTAACATCTTCTATTGTGGACTTTGTGTGGTTGCAGGGGTCCCTACGGGTACGGTGGAGCAGCCGTATGGGATGACGAGCGTGCGACGCCCCCTCCTCCCCTCGACGGCCTTCGAGTAAGCATCGTTCCCTGTCCTAGCAACTGTGACACCAAGGGGTTCAATCATGTATCTAGGGAGGCTGGAGACGATGAATACCTCGCTTTTAGCCGTCGCTGCCTTGAGCAATTGTAGTGCCTCTGCACCAAGGGCGTAGCGCCTCTCCAGTTCTGACTGCTGCTCAACCTGAGCAAGGCTGGTGAAGGTCTCGGCTCCGAGACCCTCAGGGCACTCAGCTAGAAGTATGATAGCACCACCTTTCTTAACTAGCCTGGTTGGCCATTGGAGCGCATAGGATGATGAGTAGAGGGTGTAATCATGCTTGGCGCCTCCCGCACTAACTACGACGATGTCAGCCCCAGCCTCGGCGTTGATCTGGTAACTCGCCCCAAGTGAATAGATGGCCTGTCCCCAAGTTTCTTCTAGGGCTCCCGCGAATGCGGAGAGTAGCTTCCCATGGGAGTTAGTGACTAGTTGGATAGCGAGGTCGCACCCGGCGATCTTCGCTGCTTCGAGGGCGTCCTCCTTCAAATGATTAAGCTCGACGACACCTGGCTTCACGTCCCCTTTCAGCACGAGCCTCCTGTGAGCTTCAACCGTCTCTATCGATGCGAGGCCGGGTAGAATCGCAGTATGAGCTCCTGTGAAGCCAGTGTAGCCGTCTGTCTCTACCTCTCCGACAGCTATCTTCACTTTCGCTTCTATGTACGCTTTGTTGATCGTGAGAGGGGTCCTCTGTTTAGTTTCCCCCAAGTTTGCGAGGGAGGTTGTTGAACTTGTATGTTCGATTAGGTTCACACCCTTGAGGTCGTCAGACACCCTCAAAGCCTTGAGGAGTTCTCTCGCACTATTCTGACGGATTCCATTGGCGACGATTATTGTTATTTTATCTCTTGGAATGATGAGATTGACGAGTTGAGTGACGATTGGGGCGATTGCCGCCACTGCGTTAGCGGGCATAGTCGTTCCCTCTAATGCGATGGACACCGTGCAGTCTGAGCCGACCATGTCCTCTAGCTTTTTAGAGCCACGTGGTTCGGCCAAGGCCCTGGAGACGACCTCTCTCGCGTTAAGTTGAGGCTCTTGCCTCACTGGTTCAGCTATACTGAGTAAGTCTCTCATGTCAACTGTGACATAGACTTCGGTGCCCCCGTAAGGGAGCCAACATTCGACCAAGGGGGTTCAAAGGTGTATTGTGGCTCAGTGTTTCTTATTATTATGGGGTTGAATTCAGAGAGTTTAGTAATATTTTCTGACACCATTATTTAATTTAGTCAGAATCAAACCCGAAACTAGTTTATCTTTCCTAACTGCAGCGAGTATTGGTGTATAGCTTTGGGATTGGAGAAGAAGATAATCTATTATGATAAACTTGGGGAGGAAAACACGCTCCCCACGTTTGAGGCGGCTAAGAGGAGAGCAGACGAACTAGGTATCAAGGACATACTAGTAGCCTCCACCAGAGGTAACGTAGGACTCCTAGCAGCAGATTTCTTCAAGGGATACAAGCTTGTCGTTGTTGCTCACAGCCAGGGCTTCAAAGAGCCGGGGCGTAACGAGATGCCCGAGGAAGTGCAGGCTAAGATCAGGGCATTAGGCGGAAAGATACTCGTGACTGGCCATGCGTTCGCTGGGGTGAGCCGAGCCATTAACAGGAAGTTCAGCACACTTGGACCCGCGGAGCTTATTGCAAGTGTGCTTCGCCTCTTTGGGCAGGGAATGAAGGTCTGTGTAGAGATCACGTTCATGGCTGCTGACTCAGGAATGATACCGATGACTGGAGACGTCGTGGCTATCGCTGGCTCAGGAAGGGGTGCGGACACATCCGTCGTTATTAAACCCGCCCACCTTAACGACATGTTCGACCTCTATGTTAAGGAGATAATAACAAAGCCGAATACATGCTGATCCTCGGGGCATCATTTTTTATCTCGTATACCCTACAAGAAATTATGTCGAATCTAGTCGAGCTGCTCAAGGAGCAAAAGAAGATAGAGTTGAGTCATGTCAAGGAGCTAAAGCCGAGCGTGGCGAAGGCTCAGAACAAGATAGTTGCGGCCCTGTTGGAGAGCATAGTTCTGGATAGCCAGAAGCATGCTGCCCTCTGTCAAGCCCTCATCGACGTAAAGGGGGGTGAGATTCCCGCCTCCATGGATATAGACATGGGCACTGCAGTCGACCTCCACCAAGATATAAAACAACACATCAGGGTTGAGGCTGATATGCTGTCACGGGTCGGGGTCATGGCGCGGGAAGCGAAGGATAAGAGGGTTAAGGCAGTGATCCAGTACATCCTGGAGGACGAAAAGAGGCATCACTCCACTCTTCAAGCCCTCTCGAACTTAATGGATCAGGACAATGCAGCATTCGAGGAGTACTTGGAACTTTTCCAAAAGTACATGGTAGTCTCAAGGTAGGATTTGTTGGTTATGCGAAGATCGTGAACTTGTCCTTCTTCGCTTTACATACTGGGCATTGGTCGGGTATCTCTCCCTCCGTTGTCCATCCGCAGACCTCGCAGACGCCTATTTGTTTGAAGTCGGCGTCCTTCTTCTGCTCAGCTGCCTCCTTGGCACGGGTATAGAGCCCCGCGTGTGTCTTCTCCGCTTCCCAAGCGTATCGGAATGTTACCTCGGCGCCGTATTCCTTCTGGTCCTTAGCTACAGCCATATAGGCGGGGTACATCTCATTTACCTCGTGGTTCTCCCCGTCGATGCCGTGCTGTAGGTCCTCGACTGTGGATCTGCTGCCGAATAGGGCTCCTCCGACTGTGGTCTGGGCTCCCTTGGTCACTATGTTTCGGTAGTGATTTCCCGCGTGTATCCTCTCCGCGTGAGATACGGCGGTGAAGAGGCGGCTTATGTTTGGGAAGCCGGACTCCGCTGCCCTCTTGGCGAATATAAGGTATCTCATGTGGGCTTGGCTCTCTCCGCAGAAAGCGCTTATTAGGTATGACTCGGTCATCGTTCTAACCATAATATCACAATGAGATCGGTGGCAACCCCGGTTTTTATCGGTTACTAGAAGGGGGAGGGTAAACCAAATTCGTCTCAATGGTTATGGTCGGCTAACCGTCGAGAGGATGTCCCTCCACCCCAGATTTCGCATGATCCATCGGTAAAGCTTATTCGGAGTTCACGTCAATCAAGAACCACGTTATGAGGTCCTGCTATTGAATGAGATCAGATTCCACGGGATGGGTGGACAGGGCGCTGTTATGGGAGCCCTGATACTCGCTGAGGCCGCATTCAGCGAGGGAAAGTACGCCCAGAAGATCCCAATGTATGGGGGTGCTCGACGTGGAGGGGATGTCACAGTCTTCCTTCGACTCGACGATAAGCCGATAAGGCGGACTTGTGGCATTTACGAGCCCGACTCCTTGATTATTCTCGACCCTACCCTTAAGAGTCAGCCCTTTGTCAGGGCGGGCCTCAAGAAAGGGGGTGTCGCCATCCTCAACGATGAATTAAAGCCAGAGGAGATCGATCTGGGAGTCAAACTTGAGAAGGTTGCAACACTAGATGCGACGGGGATAAGTGCAGAGGTCTTCGGTGTCCGTGCCATTCCTATAGTAAATACGCCTATGCTTGGTGCCATTGCTAAGTCGACTGGCTGGATAAAACTTGAGTCTCTGACCGAGCCAATAATTCATCAGCTCCCCGGCAAGGTCGGGGAGCTAAATATTAAGGCGTGTAAGCGTGGCTGGGAGGCCGTGAGGGAGGCTTAGCTGTGAGTAGTATTGTTCGTAGCTTCAGGCCCACAGTCGATCAAAAGAAGTGTGTTAAGTGTGGTCTCTGCCAGACATATTGCCCCGAGGGTACAGTCATACTCACCGATGAAGGGATATTATTTGACTACCGCTTCTGCAAGGGTTGTGGCGTCTGTGCAAATGAATGCAGAGTTAAGGCGATCGAGATGGTGAGGGAGGAGGGGTAAGTTATGAGCTTTACAAGGATGATGGAGGGAAACGAAGCAGCGGCCTGGAGCGCTAAGCTCAGTCGAGCCGAGGTCATTCCCGCGTACCCGATAACCCCACAGACTGAGCTAATTAGTAGCTTAGCTTCGATGATAGCGGACGGGAAGATGAAGGCGGAGTACATCAAGGTGGAGGGAGAGCACACTGCGATGGCAGCGGCTATTGGTGCATCCGTCACGGGAGCTCGCGTCTTCACTGCCAGCAGTAGCCAGGGAATATTATTCATGGAGGAGCCTTTCTGGATGCCTCCTGGTATGCGCCTTCCCATAGGGATGTGTATAGTTAACCGTAGTATTGCCCCACTCGGCACACTGCGCCCTGACCACATGGACTCCATGCTCCAACGCGATACGGGCTGGATACAGCTCTACTGCGAAGATAGCCAGGAGGTCCTGGATACTATCATAATGGGTTATAGAATTGGAGAGGATAAAAGGGTCTACCTACCGGTAGCTACTTGCTACGATGGATACTTCGTCTCCGCAACAGCAACCCCCACAAATGTCCCTGACCAAAGTGAGGTCGATGACTTCCTTCCACCCTACAAGCACGAGTGGTACAGTCTCTTACCCGAGGACTTCCGTATGCATGGGAGGGAAACCAACATGGCAAAGGCGCGCTATGAGGTGCAGCAGGCTCAGGAGACTGCGAAGGCAGTCATAGAGGAGGTCGAAAAGGACTGGAAAAAACGCTTCGGCAGGTATTATGATGGCATGATAGAGGAGTATCAATGTAAGGACGCCGACGCCGTCCTCATGACGATGGGAAGCATGACGGGCACAGCCCGCGACGTTGTCGACGAGATGAGGGCGAATGGAAAGAAGATAGGTCTCATCAAGCTCCGTTGCTTCCGACCATTCCCAAGAGAGGAGCTAAGGAGGATTGCGAAGAAGTATAAGGCAATAGGAGTTGCTGACAGGAACACAAGCTTTGGCTCCGCTGGTGGGGGCATTGTAGCGACGGACCTCGCTAGGGCTCTCTACGACATCGACGAGCGGCCTGTAATCGCGGACTTTCACGTTGGGTTAGGTGGTACGGATGTGACTATGAACCAGATTGAGTACATGGCTAAGCAGACTCTTAGGGCCGCGAAGGCGGGCAAATTCAAGAAGGCCGTGGATTGGGTGGAGTTCCATGACCTCGGACCGGTGATGTGATATGAGTACAGATAAGCGGTTCGATGAGTATTACGACAGAGTACATCTACAGGGCGGGACAACATGCTGTCCTGGATGCGGAGGACCTCTCCTCTGGAGGATGATCCTCGACGCTGTCGGTTCAAACACTGTTGTCTACGGTGATGGCCCCTGCGCCATGTGCGCTATCAGGAATATCAAACTCCCCAATTTTAGCATTCATTTCAGCTTCGCTGCTGATGGTGCCACGGGCATAGTGGCGGGTCTTCGCGCTAAGGGTAGGGAAGACATCACGGTCGTCAGCAGCGCAGGCGACGGTAGCATCGGAGACATCAGCTTAGGGAAGGTCAGCGCCGCAGCGGAGCGAAACGAGAATATGATTCAGATCTGTGTCGATAATGAGGCCTACATGAACACTGGTATACAGAAAAGTGGGCTTACACCCTTCGGGGCTTGGACGACGACGACACCGAGAGGGAAGGAGGCGATGAAGAAGGATATACCTATGATCATCGCGGCTCACAAGCCACCATATGTAGCTACTGCCAGCGTCGCTTACCCAAACGACCTCAAGGCTAAACTCAGGAAAGCGAAGGAGATCAAGGGCTTCAAGTATATCCACACAGTCATCCCGTGCCCCACGGGTTGGCGATTCGACCCAGCTAAGGCAATAGAGGTTACTAAGTTAGGCGTCGACACCTGGGTATGGCCTCTTTACGAGATAGAGGCGAACATCCTGAAGGTGAACAGCCGGTCGGAGCAGAAGCCGGTGAGGGAATATCTTGATGCTCAGGGCAGATTCAGGGGAATGTCCCCCGAGCAGATTGACTTCCTCCAGGGAGAGACCGACACTCGGAGGAAGAACCTCCTCGACGCTAACGGGAAGAGGCTCTTCCTCTAGTCTCCTCTTTTTATCTTCTAAATCCGTCTCTTAGGCGTGGAGCCTATTGCAGTCATCGGCCATGTCGCAATAGACAGGATAATAACAAACGACGGTGAGAGGCAGCAGCTCGGAGGACCACCCACTTATGTTTCTCTGATTACGCACCTCCTGGACGTTCGACTGAAAGTTGTGACAAAGGTGGGTGGGGACTTCCCTGATGAGTATGCCTCGGATTTGGCTGCAAGTGGCTTAGACATCCGAGACTCAATTGTTCAATCGGCCAAGACTACGAGATTCGTACTCGACTATACGGACCCAGAGAGAGGCCTCGGCTATGATAGCCTCTGTACACCCATCGAGCCCGAGGACATCGAGGGGTTGTCTGATGTCACGATACTCGCTCCTATAGTCCAGGAGATTCCGGTGGAGACACTTCAAGCACTGAAGTCTCGGGTCCTTGCCCTTGACCCGCAGGGATTCGTCAGGAGACTTGAACCTGGGGGCAAGATATACCTACAGCCATGGCATGACTCTGATCTTCTGAGACGTGTATCCGTGTTCAAGGCCTCGGAGAGAGAGTTGCACCTCGTATCTGGGGAGTGGGGCTGGGAAGGACTTGACAAGCTGTTTGGACTCGGTGTAAGGGTCGCAATAGAGACACGAGGCGATGAGGGATCACGCATCAGATACGAGAGAGGGAGAATGATTGTACCTGCCTATGCAGGTGAGATGGTTGACCCGACTGGGGCGGGGGACGCTTTCATCGCTGGCTTTTTCGCTGCCTATTCCTCGGGGGAGGATGTGGAGTGGTGCGCTGCTCTTGGTTCAGCGGCCGCATCCGCCATCGTGGAGACAGTTGGACCAATAATTAAGATAGGTAGATCGGAGCTATTTGAACGAGCGGAGAAAGTACGCGAGGGGGTTAGGCGCTTATCCTAGCACTCTCTTTGATACAAAGTAAACTGCTAAAGCGATGAAAAGGCCAACCGCCCAAAGGGCGTAGTAGCCTAGATCTGAGTACGAATTCACGTTAATTTTCGTTCCCGCATTTGCAGTGGCTGGAGAAGCTGCGTCGGCTGAGCTCCTTGTGGTACTATTTGAACTTGTTGTCGAACTAGTTGCTGTAGTCGCTGTACTATTCGATTGTGATATTTTAGCCAATGAGGAGTTGGTCGGTGTCAATGGAGTAACTTGTGAAGTAGAGTTGGAGTTCCTCCCACTGATCACTGTATTTCCAGTCGCTGAGGTCTTATTCAGTGTATATTCGGGTGCGCTCCCGGATTTGAGGGAGTTTGTTTGCATAATAGTCGATGAGGCTATGTTAGACAGCTGCCCCGGGAGCATCCCCACTAGCATCACTCCTACGATCACTGCAAATATCACGTATATGCTTGTCCTCATCGCTGTCAAACTATTCATCTCCATCCGGCTCTCTTAATGCTAGGTTTCCGAACACCCGTTCTAATGTTAGAACAGTGATCAACTCGGCTTCTCCCTCCAGATCTTAACGGTCTCGTACCAGAAAATAGCAGCGGGGACGATGCCCATAACGAGGGTGGTGATGTACTCTCTTGTTGGTATGAATGAGAAGGTTACGAGGAAGGTAATGAGCATCGAGGTGAGGAGTACGGCATAGAAGAGATAACGAGGTAGCATGAACCCTCCGAAGCTGACGAAGCTGCGAAGGACGCCAACGCGTACTTCCTTTATGAGGTGGTAGTCTCCATAGGCGTTCTCGACTAGCCCGAGATCCTGGAGTTTTTGGAGGTGGTAAGCAGCGACGCTGGGGCTGCTGAAATTTAGTGCGCGTTGGATTTCACGGACGCCGATGGTCTCCTTTCCAGCTTTTAGGATGTGCATGTAGACGAGGAGCGTCTTCCCCTTGAGCTCTGACTCGATGCTAGCGTCATCCAATGGCTTCACCTTTAAGAAAAATGTGAGGGATTTAACGTTGGTGCTAGAATAGGTTGTTGAGCACGGCGAGTGTAGCATGCATCGCTTCCTCGGTGCGAATGGTCTCTGTCCCTTGCTCGGGGATTGTATTGAGGTTGAACTGGAAGCAATCCGAGATCTCCCTATGCTCGTGTTTAAGAATTTCCTGTAACCCAGCTCGCGGACTACCGAATGCGATTAGGACATTACGGGCTTCCGCTAAACTGGATTTCAAGCGCTCCTCCTCAGAGGAAAGGGACGAGCCTGTTCTACTAGTGGCTATTGTAAGGTCGTAGTACCCGCTTGAGGCCAATTCGCCTAGGTTTTTCTTTGATGCCTGTATCTCATAGCCCCAGTACACTGGTATCTCGATCCTCCTCGCCATCTCGCAGCGTGGCTCAATGCCAGTCGTAAGCACCCTGACTGTGACTCTGCTCCCTCGTGAGGGTGACTTCCCTATGAAACGTATTGGCTTCTCAACACCGATGTCGACCACGTTGACGCCTTGTTGGTCGAGTAAGACACCCTCACGGAATTCCCCGACCATTAGGTTGTCGGCGTGAGCCTCGAGTTGGTGGTGGGGTGTTCGCAGGGGCTGGAGTGTGCCGGCAAACTGGAGCTCAGGGCGTACCTTGTAGAGGTACTTTCGGAGGTATTGTGGGGTCTCCACATACCCGAGGATGATCTTGATTAGGGCGGATTCGTCGGGTTGGTCAGGGTAGATTACTATCTCCTCGGCGCGGAAGATGGCAGCGCTGCGCGCAAGACGCCCTATTACCTCCGTCTTCTCCCTGAGGTTCGCGTATTCGGAGACGAGGGATGCGGGTACCGCGATCGAGAGTCTACTCCTTCGCCTGCTTGGGGTCAACTTCTTCTCCTGCCTTGAGTCTGGGCCACGCCTTCCAGCCGGTCTTAACGAGGCGCTCACGCTTATCAACGTCTCGGAGGACCCATGAGAGGAAACTGTCGAAGCCACGGAGTCTCTTCGCCTGGTCGGGGGTGCCCAATCCCAAGCGGCTGAGGTGTTTAGCATACTCATTCTCCGCGAACTTTTGGGTTATGCCCGTAATCCTGCTGGGGACAACATAATAGCCCTCGTTGATGAGAGCCTTCCTGACATCTGATAGGATGTAGCCCGTGCAGACGTGGATGGGCTCATCTTTCGCTATGTTAAGCGCATCCGCGCCCTCCCTGACGATTCGGAGGACGTGTTGAAGGTATGCCTTTGCCTTGAATGACTGCCCCTGAAATGCCTCGACGGGCACTTCGCCAACATACCCTTCGTTGGTCTCGACTCTACGCATCACTATCACGGCGCCGCCCAAGAGGTCCCCCCAACCGGAGTCATCCACCTCGACTACCATGTGATCGGGAGATAATCGGATGTGGCTGGTTAAAAGGGGCTAGCCCTGCTTGAGTCGGTCGATTGACTCTACAATGCTCGGGTCCCTCCCGTAGAGGACGCCGAGGTAGGCGCTTACAAAGTCGCCGACGTATAGGGCACTGAGCATGCGGGCTAAGCGCCCCTCCCCACATGTTTGGACCTCTAGGACCTTACCGAAGCGGGCTTTGAGGATGTCCATGAATCGGCGTGTTTTGGAGGCGAGATGCTCACCCTCAGCGGAGTCGATTAGGAATACAGCGCAAACACTAGCTAGCAGCTCTTTGTCAGCCTCCCCAGCGACGATGGCGTTGTGGAATGCCTCAGGAATGAAGCTCGATCCAGCGGGGCTTTTCCCGTTTTCATTTAGCTGAGTGTTCCACCTATAAGCGACGGCCTCGTGGATGCGGCTCCCGTAGACTAGTGGTATATAACCGTGAAGTTCGACTGCGAGTTTCTTCGCTGGGTTCGACCACTGTGGGGTCTCGGGGCGCATCTCCTCGCGCATGGCTTTTAGAACGTCGATGGCTTCTCTCACCTCCCACCAGGAGTCCTGTGCGATGCCGGCTTTCTTTGCTGCGACTATGAGGGAAAGGAGCTGGTGGGCGATAGCAGCGCGGGGCTGGAAACCCTGGGGTAATTTATAGATAGTTATGTGTGCAGCCTTTGCTCTCTTCTCCAGTTCCCCGCCTGAGGTGAAGGCTACTATTTTAGCTCCCTTTATTTTTCCCTCCTCGAAGGCGCTCAGCGTCTCCTCTGTGCCGCCCGAGTAGCTGACGACGAAGAGGAGGGTGTCCCTACTGACGAAGCCGGGGAGGGAGTAGTCGCGTGAGACGATTATGGGGACACTTGATGTCTGCTGCAGCCAGTCCCTTAGAAGGAGGCCGCCGACGGCGGAGCCCCCCATACCTGCAACAACTAGGTTCTTGAACCGCCTAAGTTTGAGATCTACTTTATCAGCGGAGTCTATTGCGTCCTCCGCACTCTCGGGGAGGGTGGTAATTACATCGAGCATCCCGCGTGGGTCGACACGCCCAATTTGCTCAAGGTCGTCTAGTGGGGTGTCCATGATTGATGAGTAGCGAATCAGTGTTTAAGCTTGGCTGGGCTACTCACACACTTTCTGGGTTATTGAGGCGCACGATTTGAGGTTACTTATTGAGGTAGTCGGGGTCTTCTTCGACTGTTATGGCGTCGGTTGGGCAGGGTGCAACACAGCTCATACAGCATACGCATTCCTTCATGTGCGCTACCTCTACCCGGTCTCCCGTATCCTCGTAGACTCCCCAAGGGCAGATGCTTACGCAAGTCTTGCAATATGCACATTTCCCGTAGTCGATTGTGACCTTGTGCAACCCAGTTGCCTCTCCCCCGGAGATTGCGCCGAGGCATATAAAAATACAGCACTGCACCTCTGTATATTCTAACGAATATTTTTTCACATCTGGTGTTGGCGTAGGCCACTCAGTCAGCGCCTTTGCATGAGTAAGCGGTTAAATCCCCGAACCGCCAACAGAGACACCAACACGGAGGCAAACTAATGAGCAGAGCCCACCCATACCTACCTAATAGTGTACCCGAGATCAAGGAGAAGATGATGGATGATATAGGAGTCGAATCCATCGACGACCTATACGTCAACATACCGGAGAAGCTCAGATTTAAGGGCGAACTACAGGTCCCTGGCCCCTACACGGAGCAGGAGGTCAAGAGGATTGTCTCGGACACGCTCGAGAGGAACATGCACCTAAAATGTCCACCTTTCCTTGGTGGAGGAGTATGGCCCCACTATGTTCCCAGTGTCGTTGATGAGGTTGTCCATCGAGCCGAGTTCCTAACAAGCTACACACCATACCAGCCTGAGATAAGTCAGGGTATACTTCAAAGCATCTTTGAGTATCAGAGCCTCGTCTGCGAATTAGTCGAGATGGCTGTTGCGAACGCAAGCATGTATGACTGGTCGAGCGCCTTAGGCGAGGCCGCATTACTGGCAAGTAGGCTCAATCATAGAGAAACGATCCTTGTCCCCACTCACATTAGTCCAAGCCGCCTAGCTGTCCTCAAAACCTATACTAGCCCGGTTGGCATGAATATTGTGAAGATCAATATCGACTCCGAGACGGGTATGATAGATCTAGAGGATCTTAAGGAAAAGGTCAAGGATAACACCTCTGCGGTCTACATCGAGACACCTAGCTACCTCGGCTTCGCTGAAGATAACGTCGAGGCCATCGGAGAGATAGCCCACGAGAAGAAGGCACTCTACATCGCAGGCGTCGACCCGATCAGTCTCGGGATCCTTAGGGCTCCGGGCAGCTATGGTGCCGACGTAGTTGTGGGAGAGGGGCAACCCCTAGGTAACCATATGAGCTTCGGAGGTCCCCTCCTCGGCATCTTCGCTTGTAACCATGATAACGCTATAATCCGTCAGATGCCAGGTCGTATCATAGGTGTTACTGAGACCATCGCCGATAAGCGCCGTGCTTTTGTCATGACCCTTCAGACCCGCGAGCAACACATTCGACGGGAGAAGGCGACGAGTAACATCTGTAGTAATGAGGCCCTCTGCAGCGTCGCGGGAGCGGCTTACCTCAGCCTCCTTGGCCCTAATGGTCTAAGGGACCTCGCGGAAACTTGTACAAGTAGAGCACACTACGCTATACGTAGAATAAATGATCTCGATGGTGTAAAGGCGCCAATCTATAACTCTTACCACTTTAAGGAGTTCACCGTCAGGTATGCTAATGGGAGAGCAGCAGATATCAATAAAGTGCTTCTAACACACGGTTATCAAGGAGGAAAGCCCCTCAAGGGTGAGTTCCCTGAACTAGGAGAGTCAGCCCTCTATTGCGTCACTGAGATGCACACCAAGAAGGATATAGATGGTCTAGTGACTGCGCTCAAGGAGGCGACCCAGTGATGACTGTACGCAAGTTTAGGCAAGCTGACTGGGATGAACCCCTAATCTTTGAGCTCAGCCACAAAGGCAGGTATGGTTTCCACCCGCCCGAGGCAGAGGAGGAGATAAGAGATGAAGTCAACGTCGAGTGGCTCATTCCTCAGGGAATAGCGCGTGAGACTCCCCCGGGGTTACCCGAAGTCAGTGAGGTAGAGGTTCTAAGACATTTCATACACCTGAGCCAGATGAACTATGGCGTAAACTCCGGCCTCATCTATCCACTCGGTAGCTGTACAATGAAGTACAACCCGATAATTAATGAGGTACTGGCTAGCCACCCTGACCTAATTGGTGCTCATCCAGACCAGGACTCCTCCACAGTCCAGGGTATTCTTGAATTCCTATACAAGCTAAAGCAGGGCTACCTCGCTGTGACGGGGATGGACGACGCAACCCTCCAGCCAGCGGCAGGAGCCCACGGCGAATGGACAGGCATCATGCTCATCCGTGCCTATCATCAGGATCGTGGCGATTTGGCGAAACGCACAGAGATAATTATCCCAGATAGCGCCCATGGCACGAACCCAGCCAGCGCTGCAATGGGAGGCTTCAAGATAGTTGAGGTACCCAGCGGACCAGACGGCTGTATTAACCTCGAGGCACTGAGAGCGGTAGTCGGTCCCCAGACGGCGGGGCTTATGTTAACGAATCCCAACACGCTCGGCATCTTCGACCACCAGATCGCGGAGATAGCTGACATCGTACACGAGGCAGGAGGCCTGATGTACTACGACGGAGCAAACCTCAACGCAATCATGGGTAAGTGTCGCCCTGGAGACATGGGTTTCGACGTCGTCCATGTCAACTTACACAAGACCTTCAGCACTCCACATGGCGGTGGTGGCCCTGGTAGCGGCCCAGTAGGCTGCAAGGCGATTCTCGCTAAGTATCTCCCAGTCCCTGACATCGTTTTCAAGGAAGGCAAGTACACCCTTGAATACAATAAGCCGATGAGTATAGGTAAGGTCCATGGATACTACGGTAATGTAAATGTAATGCTCAAGGCTTACGCTTACATGATCACGATGGGCCCGGAGGGTCTTAGGGAGGCTTCTGAGCTCAGTGTCCTCAACGCCAATTACATAGCGCGGAAGCTCAAGGACACAAAAGGGCTCAGTCTACCATTCGCCCCCGAGAAGCCGAGGATGCATGAGGTAGTGCTCAGTGCCCAGAAGCTGAGTGAAGACACGAAGGTGAGGGCACTTAATGTTGCGAAGAACCTTCTCGACCACGGACTACACGCTCCCACGATCTACTTCCCACAGATAGTGCCAGAGGCGCTAATGGTGGAGCCCACGGAGACGGAGCCCATTGAGGTTCTCAATGACTTCATAGAGGTCGTGAAGAAGACCTGTGAGATGGCCTACACGAACCCACAGGAGGTGCTTAAAGCGCCGGTCAACACTGTGGTTGGGAAGATAGATGAGGCGAAGGCGGCTCACCCGAAGACGATCTGCCTCAGTTGGCGGAGGCTCTGCCAACTCATCGCAGAATAAGAACAGTTTTTATCCCTAGGGTGCAGATAGGCGGGTAAGGATCGAAGATGCTGCCCGCCTTAGTCTCACAGGGGTTAGACTTCCTCAAAACCCCGCCTTTTGCCACATACGCAATCCTAGGCATAGCCGTTGCACTTGGCCTCCTCACCAGCTTCGTAAACGCTAGAATGACAGACCTAAAGGCTTACAGGAAGATGATGCTTGAAAGCGCTAAGGCCCAGCATCAGATGATGGAGGCGGCGAAGACTGGGAACCAGAGGGCCATCGATAAGGCGCAGAAGAAGCAGCAGGAAGTAATGGGGCAACAGAGTAAGATGAGCATGGATAGAATGAAAATCAGCCTTTTCTTCATGATTCCATTCTTACTCATCTGGCAACTCCTCGGCAGCTTCTTCGGCAATATTATAATCGCTTACTTCCCGTTCCAGTTCCCATTCATACCCTTGGATCTGAGCGTGGCAAACTGGTACCTTCTCTGTAGCTTCTCTGCAAGTATAATTATCAGCCGCCTCCTCGGCCTCACATTTGAGATCGACCCCGAGGAGAGGAATGTTAAGGATGAGTAAGCGTGGACTAGTCATAACCGTCGCGGGGCCCCACGGCTCCGGCAGAACCGCGCAAGCCATGAAATTAGCTGAAACCTTCAACCTTAGATACATCTCCACGGGGACGCTCTTCAGGGAGAGGGCACAGCAGCTCGGGGTCTCCCTCAGCGAATTGTCGAAGATCGCAGCCTCCGATGACACCCTAGACAGGTTCCTCGACGATCGCGCTAGACTAGAAACTAGAAGAGGTGGCGCCGTACTCGACGCCACGCTATCTGGATTGGTCGCTGTAGATCCTGACATACGCATCTACCTCACGGCTCCTCTTGATGTTCGTGTGAGGCGTATTGCGGAGAGGGAGAAGCGAAGTATTTCGGAGGTGGAGGAGGAGACTAGGCACCGTGAGAAAGTGGAGGATGAGAGGTTTCGACGCTACTATGGGTACGACCTCAAAGACCTCTCCATATATGATATCGTATTAAACACTGCTATCGCTGATGTGGATGGTGTTGCGAATATCCTTAAGAACGTGGTTGAAGCATACATTGGCGAAAGATGAGTATTATGCCAGCATTTGAAATCGGTAGGGTCTGCGTTAAAACTTCGGGCAGGGATGCGGGTAAGCACTGCGTGATAATCGACCTGATGGATAAGAACTTCGCATTGGTGACGGGGCCAAAGAGTGTATCGGGTGTCCGCCGCCGCAGGGTGAACGTCAACCACCTAAAGCCACTTGAGGAGAAGATTCAGATAGAGAAGGGCGCGACGGACGAGCAGATAGCTCTGCTCCTCAAGTAGATTCTATCGCATCGCACGCGATTGCAACCTGGGATAGGATAAGTCTTCGTCAATAGAGTTAATGGCTATCTGATTGTTTTAAATTAATGATGATGTCATCTATAGTTATCTCTATCAAAAAGGTAACAATAAACGGTGATCAGAAATTCCTACATCTTCTCAAGGTAGGCAACGTTATTTACTACGGAGACCTCAATCTTAGCGTTCAGGTCTCGGGCATCGATTCTCTTCTTTAATTGAGTCCTCAGGTAGTTTGCATCCTTACCTGTGACCTCAACCTTCACTAGGCTGGACTTACCACCGACGAATCTATCGATGATGGGGTCATATTTGCTACCCTTTCTATACTTCCTAGAAGGCTTTTTTTCAACATCTACCAATTTGAATGGTATATCACTCATTTTTTTCACCTGTAATAAGCGTGATTATATGAGTTATTAAATTTATTGCACATTTAAACTCTCCAAATCACCTGTAGACTATGATACACTCTGAGGTTGTAATTTGAAACAACCTAATAGAATTCAAGTTTATGATCAGTTTAGAAACGCTTGTCGAACTGTCTCTTTGAAGGTTTTTACTTATAGTTCAGGTTGCTTCAAGGTTATTTACTCGTCAACGCTCGTGTAGCGATCGATTGTCTCGAGAGTTGGCTATTCTAGTCAGAATTCTCGTGCATACTCACCGTTCGCCACCGCATTATATACCTTAGATCAAGGTATTACAGGGCCGTGCGCGCGCAGAATTTTGAATAGAGTATCATTTGTTACTAATTTTTACAGAGCTCGCGTGCGCGCGCATTTTATTGGATTAGCGATTGAGGTAGTGTTTGGCCTACATTAGATATAAGGTATAAAAGTCGAATTGGAAGTCTAACATGTCCTCACTGAGGGTGAAGATTATATACGTTGCTTGTGTTGGTTGCTGGTATTGCTACGTGTGGGTACTAGCTGAAGCTGATGTAAAATGGGTGAGGGTCTGATCTCTAGTAGCGTCCAGTTTCTGAGGAGGCAGGAGAAGGCTTTTACAGTTAACATGCTGCGTAGATCAATTGAGAACTTCTCTAACACTCTTGTTCAACAGTATCAGTCGATCTACCTGATCGCGCTGGGAGCGAACTCTGTTCAGGTTGGGCTCGTGAACAGTCTTGCGAATGTGGGTTCGACTCTCACGGCTCTTCCATCGGGTTGGGCCATAGACAGGTATGGTTTGAAGAAGACGTTCTATTTCGGCACTATCTTCATGGCGGTGGGTGCGCTACTCTTTGGCCTTGCAGTCAATTGGGTATACACGATACCGGCGATGTTCATCTTCATTCTGGCTTCGAGGGTGAACCAGACTTCCTGTCCGGTTGTGTGTGGGAGTTCGCTAATCAACCAGGACAGGGCCGTTGGGATGCAGGTCTGTGATAGTTTAGCATCCATTTCCGGGATAATTGCCCCAATTGTGGGAGCCGCGGTGATCGCTACATCGGGTGGAATGACAGCGGAGGGAATCAGGCCAATATTCTTCGTCCAGTTCGGAGTCTTGATTTTGGAGTTAATATTAGTAGCCTGGAAGTTCACGAACCCAAGCAAGAGAGCTGCTCCAAAAGAAGGGTTGGGGCTGCTGGAGGGGTTGAAGGAGGTGCTGGAGAAGGGTGTCGCGGTGAAGAGGTTCCTTCTATATCAGAGCATCTTCATGGTTCCTTTCTATCTAAATGTCATCTACATCCCACTCTATGCGGCTCAGGTAAAAAATGCAGATGCCTTCACCCTTGGAGGGATGGCGACAGCGGCGCTACTAGTCCCGCTTATTCTCTCGATTCCGAGTGGTAAGCTGGCAGATCGTTTTGGGAGGAAGAAGGTGATCTACCTATGTATACCACTTTACTGTCTATCGCTAGTGCTTCTAGCTACTGCACCTGTGGGTAACTCCTTAATGTTGATCGCTGCGGGGGTGTTCCAAGGATTCTACGTCTTAGGTTCGGTGACGGGAAACGCCATTAGGGCGGAGATCGTACCCATCAGCCTCCTCGGTAGTTGGGGTGGCCTTTTGGGGTTATTTGGAGGTTTTGTCGGGATTATTGTACCTATCACGGCAGGTTTCATCTGGGGTGCGGTGAGTCCCCTCTCGGTTCTGTTACTTTTAGTTGCGTCAACGATCATCGCTGGGGCAGTTTTGATTACTGTGCCTGAGTCCTTGAAGTTGGAGAGAGAAATTTAACAATCTGGTTATTAATTGTAGCAATGCGCACTCTTTTTGGAGCAACCAAAGGTTCTCTCTTCTGTTCTGGAGATAGCTAGGCTTAAAATTCAATGAGTTGTTCATGATCTTGCTCGGTCTTCGTTTAATTATTGTTATTACAGTCTTCGTGCGCGCTGGTTGGTCTCGTAGATGTCCCCGTTACTCGTAGGTGCCACACCCTTAGGAGAAATAGGGAAGGGAATCGAACTTGGTGGTTGGTGCTCCCGCCGGGATTTGAACCCGGGATCCCTGACTCGAAAGGCCAGTATGCTTGTCCGGTCTACACCACGGGAGCGCGCTGAGATGTTAGGCTTCGACCCGTTTATAATCGTTGCTCAGCCCTAATTGTCGGTAGTATTTTTATATTCTCTGTGGAGGTTTACCTGATGCGTGGGCCCGTAGCTCAGTTTGGCTAGAGCACCCGGCTCATAACCGGGTGGTCATGGGTTCAAGTCCCTTCGGGCCCACTATTCCTAAAGTCCGCGCACCCAATCTCTTTTAGTCTCTTTTTACTTCACTAGGCGCACTCGCATCTAAACCTATGAGAAAAAAGCTTTATTAATATTGCTTCAAATATCAAAACTGGAGGGAAAAATGAGGATGAAAAGTAAAGAGTTTATGGACAAAGATGTTTATCTTGGTAGCGAGAAAATAGGTAAAGTCAAAGATATTGGAATAGATCCAGAAAATTGGAAAGTAACTCATCTTGAAGTCGAATTGACCAAGGATGCAGCTGAATCTGTTCTTGGCGCAAAGAAAGGTGGGGTACGAAACATGTTGGCCACTTCAGCCCTAGAGGAAGGGGTTGCACTATGGACAGAAAAAGGGCTAAACATAAAGGTCCCAAAAACACAACTTCACGCGTACCTAAAACCAGTAGACGAAACTTAGTTGGAGAGTTGGCGCGCGCGAAAACGCTTCTGTTTTTCGTGGCATATGCGCTTTATTAACTACGAAGATTATCAAGCAAACCTGAGCAATGACGAAGTAGAAGGAGGAGGTAAATGAATCAAGGGACAGATTTGTGAAGAAGTAGGTAAAATAACGGATAACAAAACTGAACAGCTCAAAGGCAAGATTGAGCAAGTTGAAGGGCAAGCTCAAGAGGAAATAGGGAAAGTTAAAAGAAAGGCCAAAGAGTAAGACGACACTCTGCGCGCGCGCTCTTCGAAATCGTGAGCCTATCCTTCCCCTTATATGGCGCCGATTCCATGTATCTTTTCTTCAAGGACATAAAGTCCCTGAGGAGAGAAAGTGTAATCGAACTGCCTCTGAAAGAGGCTTTCAATAAAGCGTTACTAACATACGTCGCTTGCATGGAAAAATTAGGATCTGGAGTAGCGGCGAGAATAAATTGGTTTATTAACATTCATTCCCAAAAAATAAATGGGAAGAATTGACATGGATCTCTTCTGGACCATAGCGGCAATCCTCGTGATACTCTGGTTACTCGGGTTTATAACTGGAATCGGAGGAGGCTTAATCCACGCACTATTAGTTATAGCACTGATCGTTATAATCATTAGACTTATTCAGGGAAGGGGAATATAGTCACTGGTTAATCGAGTGCACGATTTTTCAAACGAAGTTTCATAAATCATGGAATCGCCTTTCACACAATCTATACGATTGCACATGCACGAAATGTGAAAAGTACAGACTTGAATACTATAAAAATAAAACGGATTCAAATAAAGTAGGTGAGCATATCTTGGACAATATAAATGAGATGAATTATTTTACAAAAAATAAGCCACCAGGATATTATCTACACTACCTCAAGCTAGCCCTCAGACTTTACCGAGGCTTCTTTCTAAACACCTTAGGCCTAAAGTACCCCTACATAAGCGGACACAAACTAACCTACAACTGCAACCTCAGATGCAAGATGTGCCCGTTCTGGAAAAGATCCTATAAAGATACCTCACTCGAGAATGAAAAGCGTATAATCAAGGCACTATACAACGCCGGAGTATGTCTAATAGCATTTGAGGGGGGAGAGCCCTTGTTAAGAGAGGATCTCTCAGAGATACTGGAGTATTCAAAGGGCCAGGGCTTGAGTACCAGCATAATCACGAACGGTGTCCTGCTTGAACGTAAAATTGATTCAATCGCGCCTTACATTGACGGATCAATCTACGTCTCCCTTGATGGAATCGGAGAAACGCATGACAGGATCAGAAACTCCAATGGGTGCTACGATAAGGCTTTAGAGGGAATACAGAGCTGCGCGGGGAAGGCTTTTGTGACGATTAACACTACTATCATGAAGGAGAATGTTGAAGAAGTCCCTGATTTGGTCAAGTTGGCGAAGGAACTCAAAGTTGGTATCTCACTTGCCCTTGTATACAACTACGAAGGCATTTCTGTAGAGCAATTATCAAGCCAAGAAATAAACAAGGTAGCCAACTCGCTGATTGATATGAAAAAACAGGGTTACCCCATTGTCCATTCTATTGATTATCTCAGAATCATGGGGAAGACACTGGCTTGGGATTGTAAGCCCTGGCTGGTAGCGAACGTTGACCCTGAGGGCAAAATTATTCAACCTTGCTACTGTCTTAATAACTATAAATCATCCACGAATATCTCAAATATAGACATTGACTCGTTGTGGCGAAAATATGACTGGTCTAAATATAAAGAATGTAATAAGTGTACACTTCATTGCTATGTAGAGCCATCGCTTATCCAATCATTCAATATTGAAACGTATAGAAACTGGGGGAGAGTCATTAAGAAGATCTAAGCAAAGAAATTTGGAATATATTTTACAATTGTTTACTCGCGTTGTTTATGATAGAAAATCAAAAAAAATAGCCAAAAAAAAATTAATTGGATTATTTTTGGGGTCCAGGGTTGGGACCAGGGTTCGGGTTGGGAGTTGGGTCTGGCGTTGGATTCGGGTTCGGTTTTGGTGTAGGGTTCTGAGTTGGATCCGGTGTCGGGTTCTGGTTAGGTTTCGGATCGGGGACCATCTTCTTATCCTTCCTACTCACTCAATCATTCAACAACTTCTAAACACATATACCTATCCTCACGTGTGCGATAACGAGTCACTTTCCTTTAAGTCTTAGACGAAAACTCGGCTGACATCATAAGCACCATAATATTTTACGTTTCGTACGGGAGGTGATGGAGAAGGAAGAATAAATTTAGTAAAAATATAAATCCAATATTTGGATTAATCCGTGAAGTTAATCATTTTGGGTTTGGGTCTGGGTGGTCCTGATCGCTCGCGAGATCATCTGGTTTTTTATCACCGGGAATTGAAGGAGGTTCGTACTCAGGCTTTTCGGGAGTATCATTAACTGATTTTTTCTGTCTTTTTTTGACCATTTTCTCTCATAAAGAAAATAGTAATTTTTTAATATAAACATTCTTGATTTCCTCCAAGAATGTTTCATATTTCTACACATATACCTTAAACTCTACCATCTTTACTCCATCTCTGGGTTTAGTACCGAGCTAGAATAATGATGGAGTGTTTAGCGCGCACCCCCAATGTCACACACGCATCATTATATCCGATAATGACGATGGGTGCTTCAAACAATAGCACGCACTTAAAGAACTCAGTATATATCACATTACCGGCTATCTGAGAGGCAGTCTAATCGTGAATGTTGTACCCTCACCGATCTTGGATACAAAATCCACTCTACCTCCAACCGCTTCCGCTGCCATCCGAACGAAATAGAGGCCTAACCCCAAGCCCCCCTTCTTTGTTGTGAACAATGGTTCGAAGAGGTTCTTAGCATCCTTTTCGCTTATGCCCGTTCCTGTGTCCATTACCTCGATCACCACACCTCCGCCGTTTTGTTTTACTGAAATAGTCAGCTTATCGCCTCCCGACATCGCTTCGACGGCGTTCCTCACAAGGTTATCAAGTACTCGGCGAATTATCTCAAGATCAAACTCTGCCTCAAATCCTTCAGGTAAGTCCAAATTCACATTAATCTGTTCGGGAACTTGAACCTCCTCCACAACATTCTTGACGAGGGAGAATAGATCGACTCTCATCTTCACCACCTTCAAGCCACGTGATCCTTTCCTAAACTCCTCTAGCATCCGAATGGACCGATCTACGCTACTTGTGATTATGTCAAACATCTTCTCCGAGAGTTCAGGCTTCTTTTTGCCTATCCAGGCAGCATAGCTGATGGCGCTTAGAGGCGAACGTAGGTCGCGTGCAAAGGTGGCACCCATTCTGTTCACTGTGTCAAAGTGTTCGACTTTATGAAGCTCATTCTCAAGCGTTTTACGATTCGTTATGTCACGAGAAATAATCTCCAGGTTATACCCAATCTTAAACGCCCAGAGTTCCACCCATTTATCGCCGAATCTGGGTAATGTTTTATACTCTTCAATATATTCGGGTTCTCCTGTTTCCAACACTTGGAGAAATCTCCGGTATCTCTCCTCGTTTTCTATCCCCGGTTAATTTTCCTCAAGCCTCTTACCGATGACATCCTCCTTTCTAGCACCCATAAACTCCAAGGCCTTATTATTGATGTCAATCAGCTTAAAATCAGATTAGTAGATCCAGAAATTGTCGGGAGCTGAATCCATGAAACCTCTGAGCGTCTCATCGCTCTCACTAAGCTTGACGGTCCTTTCATCAACGATATCCTCAAGCTTGGAGGCGTGTTCCAGCGTGCTCTCGTTAGCCACCCTCAAGCCTTGATCTTTAGCCGATAGATTCTCATTGTGCCTTAAGCTCTCTTCATGTCTCTTTCTATCATCGATATTCGTCGCGTAGAATCGCACTCTATCCCTCCAGGAACTATGTGAAGCAACAACGAGTACCATATTCCGTTGATCTCAACATCATTCATCAGAGTCTTTTTATCTTCACGTTGCAGTTGGGCTACGGTTTCCCCCCAATTTAACCCGAGTGAATCAGTCGACGCCGAATTGAAGATATCGAGATACTCGGCGCGCGCGCACATGATGACTTGTATGTCGAGGGTATATCATTGTTAAAGTTAAGGTGCACCTGAGTAGTGTGCCGCGAATTGTTTTCGCGGGTGTTAAAACAACTATCCTACCTTGATTCTTAATCAAAAGACTTTATTGCAAACTGATTCAAATAATAAAGTGGCGACTTGGGTTTATGTGGAAAAAGAAAGAAAAGAGGAAGGAAGAGAAAGAGGAAAATCTGTTGAAGGAGCTATGTGGAGATGACACAAAATTGTATGATTTTCTCTCTAGTAGCCTATATCTAAATCCTATAACGGCCATACCCAAAACGGATCTCGAGAGCCTCATCGAGGAGGTAGAGAAAAGTATAAATGATGAAAATTATAAAGAAGCAATGCAAAAATATCAAACGACAGTGGATAAGGCCATTTTGGAGGCTGCTCAAAACCCAAGAGAAAGGGATAGATACATCAGTGTCATCAAAGACCTTTCGTTAAAAACTATAAAAGTCGCAAAGAAAATTAAAAATATGGGAGAGAAGGCGGTATTTACTCCATTTTATCTTGAAGGAAGAATTAATCACTATGAATTTATGAGCGAAAGAGTGGAAGACGTGGTAAAAATATCTTCTCTCTTTTATAATGAGATATTAGAAGAGTCTGGTGAGATAGATAGACGTGAAGAAAGAAGTATAAAGAGAGGTGAATCTATGAGATTAGAGGAAAGAGCAGATAGAGAAGAAAGAGATAGGAGGGAATTAAGAGGAAAAGAAATAAAAACTATGGGAATAGAGAATAGAAGAGAAGCTGAGAAAAAAGATAAAGAAGAAGAAAAGAAAGAAAAAGAGAGAACTGAAGAAAGAAGGAAACAAGAAATAGATGCTGAGAAAAAAGAAAAGATATCAGAGAAGGAGGAAAATGAGAGACGAAAAACGAGAAGAGAAGAAATGAGAGACACAAGAAAAACTTAGAGAAGAACAAGCGCACTTACACGAGTTAGGACGACCTTGTTGTGCGCCTGCACACGCGTAATATTTAATAAAAATGTTTCCTAAGCGAAAATTAGATGAGATTGGTTTGGTTCATGTAGTTGTCTACGAGAGGGTGAAGGATCACGCTAGATGGTTGAAGACTTTCGATGGTGACGCACCTCACAGGAATGGGTCTAAGGGTGGTGTAATACTACAGTTTGAGAAGGATCATAACAAACACCACATCGTCTTTGAGTGGAGCGATGAGGAAGCTAACGATTTCGTAGACTTCGTAAAGACGCCTGAGATGCAAAAGGTGTTCACAGAAGCTGGGGTACTTGAGCAGACAATTCAAGTTTGCTCCCCTTCCACGATCTTTAGCAAATGAGCTATCCTAATAATTACTTTTTACCTAATCAATTCACCCTAAATGGTACATATGTGTTGTTCTACACTTTCTCACGCCTCGAAGATTGGCCTCTTTTACCTGATCACTTATGCAACCTTCGATATTGGTATATCTAGCGCGCATCCAACTTTCTAAAGGAAAGGGTATAGATGAGTGGATACGAGAATAAACGAAGTGCTCTACTTACTGATCTATATCAACTTACGATGAACGCCGCATATATCGACAACGACAAGGAGGACGAGATCGCCTCATTCGAGATGTTCATAAGGACCCTGCCAACCAACTGGGGCTACTTTGTCGCGGTAGGAATTGATGATGCTATCGACTATGCTACGAAGGTACGATTCACAGATGATGATGTAGCCTATCTTCAGGGGTTAAACATCTTCAAAGACGATTATTTTGACTACCTCCGTCACTTCAGATTCGAAGGGAATATTACTGCACTCAATGAGGGGACCCCAATCACCGTGGACTCTCCGATAATGCGGGTGACGGCTAAGCGTCCACAGGCTCAGCTTCTGGAGACGGCGCTTCTCAACACCGTAAACTTCCAGACACTGATAGCCTCTAAGGCTAGCCGAGTCGTGAACGCGGCAGGTAAAGCCAAGGTCGTAGACTTTGGACTTAGGAGAGCCCAGGGATTCGACGCAGGCGTTAGGGGTGCACGAGCAGAGTACATTGCTGGAGTCGATGCTACAAGTAATGTGGAGGCTGCCAGAGAGTATGATATTCCTCCCTCCGGTACGATGGCTCACAGCTTTGTGATGGGCTTCCCCGAGGAGGCCGACGCGTTCAGGGCCTATGCGCGCACTTTCCCCAAGAGTTCCGTGTTTCTGATAGACACATACGACACGTTGGCGGGTGCGAGGGTGGCAGCGATTGTGGCTAAGGAGATGGAGTTGAGGGGCGACCACTTAGCTGCTGTGAGGATCGACTCAGGGAACGTGGAGAGTCTTTCTAATATTATCAGGGGCTTGCTCGATGAGGAGGGCCTGAGTTACGTGAAGATCGGTGTGAGCAGCGATCTGAATGAGTACAAGATCGATGAGTTCACGCGATCTGGTGTGCCAGTTGACTTCTACGGTGTAGGTACCGAGATGATCACAGCTAAACCTATATCCGCACTGTCTGGGGTCTACAAACTTGTCGAGGACAACTTTGGGCCGAGGATCAAACTTTCGGATAGTAAGCAGACGCATCCGGGTAGGAAGCAGTTATGCAGAGTCACTGGTGGGGATGGGAGATACCTGTATGATATTCTGCAGCTCGATAAGGAGGGAGGCATTGGAATGTCTCTCCTTGAGCCAGCTGTTGAGAGTGGGAGAAGAATCAGGGGGATCAGAGATCTCAGGGATATCAGGGAGTACTCCTTGGGCTGCGTGGCGAAGCTGCCGGATGAGTGTAAGAGGATTGTAGGTGCTAAGCCATACGAACTCAAGATAAGTGATGAGCTTGAGGATCTCACCGAGAAGCTGACGAGGCAGTACACTGCCTAGGTAGGTGAAACAGTGATGAGGAGAATCTTGTTTTGGGATATTGATACGCAGGTTGACTTTATGGAGCCTGATGAGTAGTGGTCTACGGGGTTGCGTCTGATGTGTGTCGATCTGGCGGTGATGTACTTGGCCGAGATACTTGGCTACAAGGTGACCGTTCCCCTCGATGAGATTATGGGTGTTGACGCCAATAAGATAAAAGCGTGCATCGACGGGTGGCGATCCCTTAACGTGAGTATTGGGAATACAGGGCAGATATTGGAGCAGATGAAGCACCTGCTTGAGGGTGAATAGACTAATGAAGGATCTTAAGGATCTGACGGAGTTCTGGAGGGAAACCGGTTGGAGTGCTGCAACTGAGGCCCAAGGCATACGAGGGTGGATTAGAGACTACTTTGAACAACATCGGCTCGAGTATGCTGTCCTCGGGCTCTCGGGGGGCCTTGACTCGAGTGTGGTTGCATCGATCCTGGTTAATGCCCTTGGGGGGGAGAAGGTAATTGGTGTGCTTCTCCCCGATGGAGATGTCACAGACCCTAAGGATGTTGAGGACGCGACTCATCTCGCGGATAAATTGGGTATTAGGACTAAGAAATATGATATCTCCTCCCTTATCTCCGCCTTCGTTCAACAAGATCCGGAGATTGCTGATCGGGGTCCCGGAGGCGTTTATAGAAACGGGGTCCAGTATGGGAACTTGAAGGCCAGGGTTAGGATGATTAAACTCTATGAGGTTAGTCAGTTGATGCCTGGGAGATCAGTTGTGGTGGGGACGACTGATCGGTCGGAGTGGTTTATGGGTTACTTCACGAAGTACGGGGATGGGGGGGTGGACCTTGAGCCAATCCTCAACGTGTACAAGACCCAAGTCAGAGAACTCGCTAGAGAGTTGGACCTTCCTAGGGGGATCATCTCGAAGAGGTCCTCGCCTAACCTTGTTCCCGGGATGACTGCCGAGAAGGAGCTTGGTTTTAGCTATGAGGAACTGGACCTGATTCTGGCAACCGTTGTTGATGGAATAGGCAAAAAGATGAGTCTACAGTCATCGAAGGAGGTCCTTTCTGATAGTTACGGGATCGATACTATAATTGTGGATAAAGTTCTGGAGAAGATCTCGGGCACCGCACACAAGAGACAGATACCGCCAAGCCCACCAAAGATTTAATCGAATAAGCTGGCATGCAGAGACTCGCGCTTATCATCCAAGATGCGTTTTACTGAATTCCTCATAGGTAGAGGCTATCAGGTGGAGTTTCTTTGGAATAGTTAGAATTGAATATGCGCGCGCTTGATTGTTTAAAAGTTGGGGTTTCTAAATGGGGAGCAGAGGCTATTTTGCCTCATCCTTGATATTATAACGGGAGTCATTATTCTCATGCTAAGGTGGCTTTATCCCAGTTTTCATCAAGCTAATCCAGGCCATTTTTTCGGACGGCTCGGTCATGACTCCGAAGTAATGTTCTGTCTCAATGGGGAAGAACCATGAATCACTATTGGGTGGATGAATCGATAACAAGTCTCCAGTTAGCTCACCCTCCAATGTGGGGTCCATCTGCCTCAACTCATCCCTAAATTTCTTTTTAAACGACCAACCCTTCTCCTTGTAATAGTCGAGCAAATTCCTTTCCATAAACTGGACAAGAGTCTCATTTCTTCATTCGAGCCTGTAGAGTCCTTTAATGAACCAACTCATTCCCATTTTAGCCAATACCTCAGACTGAAGTTCAGTCTCCCTGTTCCGAGGGTCGGTAACTTCGCTAAACAGCCTAGAGGTCTCAACAACCTCTTTGAAGACATCGCCCGGCGTTCCGTGAAAATCTGGGTAGGCCTTGAACTTATAGGACATCATCTTTGGCACGTCGCTGTGCAGTAGATCAACTGCCTCATCCAGTGTATTGCAGCCAAGGACAACTTGGATCGCCCCGAGCTTCTTCAGAGATTCCCCCGACAGGAGAACATTTATCGAAGCTGACGATTCACTCTTCACCTCCACCTTAGCGACACCATCATTACTCTTCTTCAGCCTGCCCCTTAGCCTACTCACAGTCCCCTCACTTATGTGGGTCTTTTTCGCAATCTCCACATTCGTGTAACCCTCATTAAGGAGCCTTACGATTTCGTCTGACTTCTCCTTCTTCATCTTAGGCATCGGAGACCACTGAAATAAAAATAACGTGTCACCATATAGCATTTAATACAATAATCAAAAATCTGACAAAACGTAAATATGCACAATCGGATACATTCTCAAAAACTATCGAAAGACAATAACACTAACGATGCGCATATACACGCGCCACCACATCTATCCTTCCCTTTACACAATTAGTTACCTTAACCCCCTATGCTAGCGCAGTAGTAGTAGCAGCAGATACTCATAATAGTGGTTCTAGTGGGTTTATTGATGCAGTTACACTAGTCTATCTAAAGAGCTCATAGAGCAACGTATACTACCATATAATACAAGCAACCAATGCGAACTCTAACCATATCAAACAAACCATTTCAAGTAAAGATTCGATGAATAAACAGGGGCTTAGGCTTTACTAAGGCAGTTAAAACGCATTTATTTGAACCATATTAAGGAATAAAGCATCATTCAAACTTAGTAGGCTTATACATAGAAGAAAAACAACAATGAATGCGCAAATAAAAAAGCGGTTTGAGAGCTAACGATACACAATTGAATTACTGCGCACGAATAGAGCAAATATCCCATAGTAAACGGGAACAATGCACACACTGTATAGGAGATATATGCGCGTGTGCATGCGTCCCCCGAACAACCCGAGAGTATTCCTTTGATTACAACCCGGGTACCTGGTAGTTGTCGTCGCCAACGTCCATGAAAGCGGTCGCTCTCTCACCGTGCGCGCGCGGGGGTCCCCACCCTCATCAACCTCGCAATCGTCGCTGGCTATCTTTGGTTTACTCTTAAGAGGAGTGGAAAATGGGTCGATGGGAAAAATATGGTCGTCATTGAGGAGGAACACATCAGCGACTATGGGTTGGCGAAGATCTCGGGAGCCTGCCTCGTTCTCGCGGTTGGGGGCTTCATCCTCAATGACCTATTAAGTCTCTGGGGTCTCCCCCACGCCGAGCACCTTGGGATAATAGCGTTCCTCGCGTCGGTTCCCATCTACACTCTCACCAGGGACAAGCGGGGACTGTTACGCCAGGTGGATTGGAGCAGCATCGTCTTCTTCCTGACCATGTTTATGGTCATGGGAGCCCTCTGGCAATCCGGCGCAGCTAACATCTTCATAAACCTCATACCGCTCCGAACCCAATGGACAGGGGTTCGGCGATCATCAACATAATGCTGTTGAGCACTCTTCTGAGTCAAGTGTTCAGCAACGTCCCACTGGTGAAGCTCTACATCGACGTCATGAAGAGCCTGGGGTTCAACGGTGCTCATCAATACGCTTGGTTGGCTCTAGCCTCGGGGTCGACTATAGCTGGTAACCTGACTGTTCTAGGCGCGGCAAGTAATGTCATCATCCTCGAGACTGCTGAGAACAGGGTGGGCGTTCCTTCAGTTTTCTGTCTTTTCTCAAGAGCGGGGTGTTCATAACAGTGCTAAATATCTTGGTCTATGTTGCGTGGATCTACCTTTTTGGATGATTACACAGGCAACTAGACTCGTGACTGAATGAGTGTGCTCGTGAAAATAGAACCTATGCGCGCGAAGTAGAAATAACTCCTTTACGAGCCTAAAATAAGTTTCACGCGTCAGCGAGAATTTTATATAATTTTCTCCTTAAGGAATTCCTCCAGATCGTGGTATTCCATCTTCTGGCAGGCGGCTCCCTCCATGTGGACGAACACTCCATTGGCTATGTTTAGACCCGTCCTGAGAACCGCGTTCTCCCTCACCGCCTTCACCCATCCCTTGTTTGCTACGTCTCTCACATAGGGTAGGATGGCGTTTGAGAGGGCTTGGGATGCGGTTCTGGGGACCGCCCCGGGCACGTTGGGTACGCAGTAGTGTATGACCCCTTCGTATATGAATGTGGGGTGATCGTGATGTGTCTCCTGACACGTCTCGATGGGACCGTCAGGGTCGCAGCCTATGTCGACTATGACTGCCCCAGGCTTCATGTGGCTTACCATCTCTTTTGTGACGATCCTCTTCCTGGTTCTGAGTGGGTTGAAGAAGACGCCGTTGATGACGAGGTCGGCCTTCTTGACGGACTCCTCGACGTTGCGCGTGTCAGAGACCAGCGTGGTTACCTTGTTGGCGAAGATCTCGTTCAATTCGTTGAGGCGGCGAACGTTGACGTCGAGGATGGTGACGTTAGCTCCGAGCCCAACAGCTGCCTTCGCTGCGCCTGTGCCGACGGAGCCTCCGCCGATGATGACGACTTCGGCGGGTCTGCATCCCGCCATTCTCCCAATCATGACGCCCTCTCCTCCGAGGTGTGTCTGGAGGTGGTAAGCACCCATGATGACGCCGTTGTGGCCAGCGATCTCGCTCATCGGGGCGAGGAGGGGAGTTGATCCGTTAGATTGGACGGTGTCGTATGAGAAGGCGATCACCTTGGCCTTCATCAGTGCATCAGCCAGGGGGCGCTTCGATGTTAGTAGGCCCTCGGTGAAGTGGAGGTAGGCCATGATGATCTTGCCCTCCCGGAGTATCCCGAACTCCTGGGGGAGGATCTCCTTCACCTTTACGATGAGATCCGACTCGAATATTGCCTCATGGCTATCTGTGATCTCGGCGCCAGCTCGTATGTAATCCTCGTTTGCGAAGCCGCTAGCTACTCCCGCATCCTTCTCAACTACGATGCGGTGTCCATTTTCTTTCAGGGATTCAACGGCCTGGGGTGTTAGTGCCACTCTGTTCTCTCCTGACTTTACCTCGCTTGGGATACCAATTATCATGGATTGTCTAGATGGTCAATTACCCCTTCAATATATAACTGAAATGAATGAGTGCAGAGCCAAAGGATTTAGTTTAGAGAGGGAGTTGGCACGCGCTTTTTACTACTTTCGCTTATGTCGGGCTTGCTTACATTTTTAAGACAAAGAAGTCATGAGATAACCATGTCGTTCAAGGTAAAGGATTTCATGGAGATTAGCTTCCCAGTCACAAGCTTTGAGACACCTATCCTTGAAGCAGCATACATGATCGCTGATGGCGTGCACGACCTCATAGTTGTAATGGAGAGGGGAATCCCGAAAGGCTTCGTCTCCGCCACAGATATTGTAACCAAAGTCATAGCGTCGGGCTTGGACCCAGCTAAAATCAGGGTCATGGATGTTATGACCACATCGTGTTCGACTATAAGCCCTGATGACGACATGATACACGCCTCGGAGATAATTCGAGGAGGTGCGAATCTGCTTCTGGTAGTAAAAAACAATATTTTCTACGGTGTGATAACCCCGAATACCTTAGCTTTGAGATTTGGCGAATACGCGGACAAGATTGTTAAGGATGTTACTCGAAACTTCTCAATGTTAAGATAATTCAAGTAGGAGTTAAAAAATTTGGAATATCATATGCATCATATGCCCTAATCTTCTTTATCTTTGACCACCATTGCGTTTAGAGAAGCTCGAATGCGCGCGCAGCGATTTCTTAATATAGTGTGATTATTCTAAAGTAATTGAGAAAAAGGCCTTGAATGTAGCTCAAGCTATGAGAAAAACTGTGGTAATAATCCACGAAGGTATGTCCGTCACAGAAGCTTCAAAGAGTATGCGCGAAAAAAAACAATCATGCTCAATAGTTTTGAGGCAGGACAAACCCTTTGGCATCGTGACTGAACAAGATATTGCTTGGAAAGTTGTTGCGAATGGCCTTGATCCCAAGAACGTGAAGATCGATGAAATAATGTCGACACCTCTAATAGTAGTTGACCCAGATGAGGATTTATCAGAAGCAGCCAATAAAATGAACAAGCATAAGATTAGAAGACTAGTAGTTGTCAAAGAGGGGGCTCTCTTGGGCGTCTTAACAGCCGGAGATATAATGCGCAACATTGGAAGTTATGTGGATAAAGAGGAAGTACAAGATGTTCTAAAATATCTTTGGATGCCTCAATACTACCCTGACCTTATGTGAACTCTACTATTAGATTTGATCCACGGAATTTGAAGTATTTTTCATAGTTGATAATGTATTAGGCGTTGCGTATGCATCCATAATCATTTCGTGCGTTATTCGTCTGATTAAGGCGCTTGTGTCAGGTTTATAGTTTCATCTTGTTGAAAGCCATCGATCCGAGTCCAACCATAACAGCAGCAAATATGATGAGGACTGAGAAGTCGATGAGGAGCCCGAACCTGTATGTTCCGAGCATCAGGCCTCTCATCGCATCTACACCATAGGTTACCGGGTTGGCTATGGTTAAGGTGAGGAGCCAGTCTGGCAGGTTGTTAAGTGGGAATAGTGCCCCTGAGAGGAAGAAGAGTGGGAATACTATGAACCCACCTATTAGGCTGAAGCCCTCGCTTGACTCCATGAAGCTGCCGATGAGGAGTCCGATGCTTACGAGCCCGATGAGTAGTATGAACATGAATAAGTAGACGAGGACTAGGATTAGACCCACATTTACTCCGAAGAAGGGCGAGAGTAGGAGTATTATTGTAGCTTGGATCAATCCATCAGTGGCCCCACCGGCCACCTTGCCCATGAAGGCTGTGCTTCTTCTCACCGGCGCAACTAGCACCTCCTTCAGGAAGTCCATCTTCTTGTCCCAGACGATGCTGGCCCCGTAGAAGACCGAGGAGAATATCAGCGCCATGACGATGATTCCGGGGTAGATGTATGATTGGTAGCTCATGCCTGAGACGTTGAACTGGGAGCCTAGTCCAACGCCGTAGACTACGAGCCAGAGTATCGGGCTCACTATTGATGAGATGACTCTCGATCTCTCCCGGAGGTAGACTCTGACCTCTCGTTCCCAGATCGCGTAGAGTCCGGTAAGCTCGGTCAAGAACCACCGCCTCCCTGTTCACGGTATTCTCGCCCCGTATACTTCAGAAAGACGTCGCTTAGTGATGGTGGTCGCAACTCTACTGAGTCGACCTTTCCGATGACGCTTAGGATCTCCTGGATATGAGTACCCGCGTCATCGACGGTGAGTTTCACTTCCTCGCCATCGGCCTCGACCAGCTTCACGTAGTCGAGCGCCTCCAGAGCGAAGAAGTTTGGCGTCTTTGCTTTGATCTTGACGATGTCTCCGCCGAGGCTCCTCTTCAACTCATCGGGTGTATCTAGGACGATTATCGCTCCCTTGTCCATGATGGCTATCCGGTCGCAGAGTCTGTCGGCTTCATCCATGTAGTGGGTCGTTATGATGATTGTGAGTTTCTCCTCCTTCACGAGTTTCTCGATGTACTCCCAGATGTGTTCTCGTGTCTGGGGGTCGAGGCCCAGCGTCGGCTCGTCGAGGAATAGGACCTTAGGCCTGTGGAGTAGCCCCCTCGCGATCTCTAGCCTCCTCCGCATCCCGCCTGAGTAGTTCTTCAGGAGATCGTTTCTCCTATCTTTTAGGTCGACTAGATCGAGCACCTCGTCGATGCGTTGACGTCTGATTGAGCCGGGTACGCCGTATAGAAGGGCGTGCATCCTCAGGTTCTCGTAGCCCGTCAGCAGCTCATCCGAGCTTGGGTCCTGGAAGACTATCCCGATGCTCTGCCTTACTCTCCCAGGCTGCTTAGCGACGTCGAAGCCGTTAACTTTCGCTTCCCCGCTCGTTGGCTTCAGTATGGTGGAGAGCATGTGTAGAGTCGTCGTTTTCCCCGCCCCGTTGGGGCCGAGTAGGCCGAAGACCTCGCCCTTCTGGATTGTGAGACTCACTCCATCGACTGCCTTGACGCTTCCCTTGTAGATCTTCGTGAGGCTGGTCACAGTGACCATCTCAGTTGACTCGTTTGTGGACATAGGGGTCTCCCAACTTCGTTAGTAGACTATGATGTGAACCTTAAGGTGATCGCAATCCTCGTGGGGGCGTGTGCGTGCGAGTTAATGTACAGTTCACTTAATTATTTTTTGTGAATACCAGTAAACGGTCATCGAATTTTCGGCTCAGTAATTCAATGTCATTCTCTTTAGCTAGCTTGATGACCTCATCATCGGTGATGTGCATAGGGAACACCGTCAATATTCCCCCGGTTCTTAGGACTTTCTTCACCTCCTCGAATAGCAGGTCCTTGTTGGATACTTCCTGGAGGACGTCTATTAGCAGGACGTGGTCGATGGAGTTGTCATCTATTTTTATCTTTTCATTCGCTGAAGTGTGTAGTATTCTGATGTTTTTTAGACCCGCTTTTTCTGCTTTGCTTCGCAGTTTTTCTAAGCTTTTATCATCGATGTCAAGGGCGTATATTATCCCTGTTTCGCCTACTAGAGTAGCGGAGGGAATCGTGAATGTGCCAGAGCCGCAGCCTATGTCTAAGACAGTTTGTCCTTCTCGGATCCCGATCTCTTTGAGGCAGGCGAGGGAGTTGCCATCTAGCCAAATCTTAAACCTCATTTCATCGAGGTGGAACAAGAATCCGAGGTGCTTGCCTGAACGACTCATAAATCACCAGAGGGTAATTGCATTTATTATTCTTAATTAAACTACATGTGATTTAGGCCCTGAAGAAGAAAAAAAGGATTTAACGGATCGGGCTCATCCACTCGTAGATCTAAATTAATTTACCAATCTTCTGAATATTGGAAAAGACATCATCGTCGTGTGGGGCCTCACTAATCTCCTCTGTTAGGTCCTGGCCACAGCTGTGAATATCAAAATGTTCCCCATCGGTAAACCATGTACTGTCTGAAACATCATAGATGACTCCCTTATACGCCAAATATGAAGGGTTCCCGTTTTTGCCGTTAGACTTCTTCAACTCATCGAGGGTTAAATCAACCATCTAAGTCACTTGTGGATCACGATATTTGTTCTATTTATATAATCGTTTGCGAACTTGCGCGCGCTAATATGACGCGGATATAGAATCAAACTATTAGTAGCGAGTATTATTTCTTTTTAAAGAAACTCATCTGGTAGGAGTCCTCTGAGAGTATTCCGAGGCGCTGCATCGTCTGCCTGAGGGTTGCTACGTTTGCTTCTGATAGCTCCGTCAGAGGCGGCCTAGGTTTCCCAACCTTAGCCCCGAGCATGTTTAATGCTGACTTGAGGGGGACTGGGTTGCTTTCACTGTACATCATCCTGATGAGGGGTAGGAAGGTGTAGAGGATTTTGCGAGTCCGAAGGACGTCGTCGTAGTTCTCCCAAGGTTTACTCATCTCCACGAACTCGGTTGGGCAGATACTGCCTGTGACGTTACTTGTTCCCTTTCCGCCGCTGGCCATTACGACGGGTATGTGTGCGTAGAAAGCGCAGTCACAGCAGAGTACATTGAACTCACCCTTCGTGAGCTCGATTACCCTCATCTCAGCGTAGGGACTCGGGCCCGCCTCCTTGATGGCGACGAAGTTGGGGTGCTGGGCCAGGCGGGCCACGGTCTCGGGCTCCACGTTGACGACGCATCTGTCGGGGTTGTTGTATATTACGAGGGGGAGGTCAACCTGGTCCGCGACGTCTTTAAAGTACTTGTAGATGGCGGCTTGTGTGGGCTTAACGTAGGGTGGCTGAACCATCAGTCCGAGGTCTGCACCGACGTCTTTCGCGTGTCGGCCATTCTCGATGGTCTCCCTTGTGGATGGTGCTGAGATGCCGCACATTATTGGTATTCGCCCATTCGCGTGGTCGACTGAGGCCTCAACTATCCTCCGCCTCTCATCCCTAGTCAATAGGATAGGCTCCCCAGTGGAGCCGAGGAGAAGGACCCCGTTGCTACCGAACTCGATGTGGAAGTCTATGAGCTTTCTGAGGGATTCAATGTTGACTTCCCCATGTTCGTCGAAGGGGGTTACTAGGGCTGGCCATGAGCCCTGGACATTATAGCGCTTCAAGGTGATCGAGTCACTGGAGGATTATGGGGACTTAAGCTTCACGAGGCTGTATCCAAAGAAGTACGCGTTATTAGCAGCTTTGCGCGTCCATACGCCTAGAATAATGATTTGCCTCACCATGTGATCCGGAACCGACAAACATCCGAGCCAGTGATTGCTGATTCTAATAGCTGCACCTTCACGGGTTTGCCTACAACCTGGCTCCACCACGTTTCCACAAAGCCTACACTGCAGCCACAGTATGTCTCTGACAAGATCTCATCTTTAGGGAGGCTGTTCACGAGGCCGCAGAAACAACGCATGGGGTGGGAGAATTTCTGGGGGAGATAGCTGAGGGTCAAGGTGTCGCCATCGCGTCTCAGGATGGTCCCCTTGACGGGTTTCTTGATCTCCGCGTCTATGAATGTGTCCAAACTCGTGTACTTTGCCCGTCTTTTGAGGGAGTTTTTTACTATGCTTATGTTATGGTTTGCGCAGTTGACTCAGTTCCCATGCATAATCTCGTTGCAGATTTTCTTCTCTGTGGTCTTGTCGAGGTTAGTTAGGGCTTCTTTGACCCATAGTGCACGCTTCGCAGGATCGTTGGGAGCAGCTTTGCCGTTGAATATGGTTTCCTCAGCTTCTGGTCCAAGCCTTCCGATTATGGATTCCTTAAACTGCTCCGCCATCTCATCGGTCCTCGTCATGGCATCGATTCATTTTGATCCAATAGTATTTCAAATGAATGCTTTGTAAGTAGTTGGCGTGATCGTGAACAATTTGCGGTTTTGGAAACTGATGGAATTCTTTAACTTGGAGTTGGGGGCTCGTTTGCTTGATCTATCCCGCTCTTGAGGACGACGTATTTTCCTATGGCCTGCACCTCGTCGAATGGTATCAGTAAGTCCTCGGTCTTCGTGATTCTAAGCCTCTTCATCAATGAGGCCAGTTTCTCGGCTTGGAACTGCTTTGCTAGTATGCCCTTGCCCTTGACGACTATGGCTTCGACTAGCTTCGAATTTAGGTCTACCTCGACATCGTCTATCTTACCGACCTCGTTTCCCTTCGAGTCGACTATGAGCTTACCAAGTAACTCTTCAAGCGCCCTCATATTCAGTCATAAAGGTTCTTGTGTGAAGTGCTATTAAGCCTGATGTATTGAATCGTAATGCGCGTGAGGCTGCATTCTTAGGAGCTCACGCATTTATGAAAAGGGATGACTTGCATGCTTTCTTTTCAGTTTACTTACTGCGCACGCGCAGATAGCCACAAAGATAACCAAGATAGTCGGGTAATAAGAAAGAGGAGAGTGGGTTACACAGAAAAATAGTGTTTCAGATATGCGGCTGTTATTTCTTTAATAGGCCCATAATGCCGCCAATGATTCCTAGTATGAAGCCGATGAGCCAGCCACCGCCTGTTATGATGCTCAGCGCAGCAAAGATCAGAACTATGATTCCACCGGCGGTCTCGGTCCCCACATGGTAAATGAAGTATGCTCCAACCAGAATTATTATTGCGAATACCATGGCGATTGCGCCGACAGCCTCTACTCTTAGTCCTGAGAGTACTCTTAGGCGGATCGTGTCAGAGCCGAGGAATGTTAAGGCTTCGCCTCTGAAGATTCTAACTACGCCTTGTACTAGAATGAATACGGCTCCTACGAGGGATAACACGAAGCCTATAGTTGCCTTCTTTGGCGCTGTTGGCATGATAGCTGCAGGCGCAGCGGGTGCTGTGGGTGCAGCTGGCTGTGTGGGGTTTGATTGCTGCAAAACTTCTTTTCCTCTCGAATCCTTGTGGAGGGCGAGAGAATATAAAATTTAGCTTGTTATTCTCACTTTTTTATTTCTTGTCTCTCGGGTGCGCACGCGCGCGTTGTTCTGAGAAAAAGTTGAAAAGGGGTTAGGCTGAGGTCTTACTGTCTCCTCCGCAACCAGATGAGTACCACGATGCTGAGAATGATGCCAGCCATGATCTCCTCAAAAGTATAACCGGGTATTCCTCCTGAAGATGAGCCTCCGGTGGATTGGGTCTGAAGTGTTATCGATGAGGAGACTACATTGCCGGCTGTGACGGTGGCTTGGCCAGAATTAGTAACATAGCCACTCATGCTTGCTTGGAGGGTGTAGCTGCCCACTGCGAGGCTGCTG
>JBEKDF010000010.1:0-84093 GCA_050014495.1 Bathyarchaeia archaeon | reverse complement strand
TGCCCCCCCCCCCGTTGTCATATTAATCACAATGTCGCAACGATCCCGGATCAGTTTAGCATACTGTTTGAAGAAGGGGTTGGGATCCGCAGCAGGCTTACCTGTTATTGGATCCTTAGCATGCAGGTGTACAATTGATGCTCCCGCCTCCCAGCACCTATATGTCTCATCCGCTATCTCCTCCGGGGAACTCGGAACGAAGGGAGTCATCCCTTTATGAACTGGTTCCCCCCCAGTTACCGCTGCTGTAATTATCATCTTAGCCATAAGAAGTCCACATATTGAGTTTCTCAACCGATTTTAACGGTTGTGAGTAGTCGCCGCCCTTTTCAATAGGAATCACAATCACTAGAAGCATGCCGATACGGGTAGTAAGTTTCGACATGGAGGGTACTCTCATCGACCATGCCTACAGCAAACAAATCTGGGAGGGTGATATCCCAGCCCTCTATGCCGAGGCCCATGGCCTCACTCTGGAGGAGGCACGGAAGCGTGTCCTCGCCGAGTACTCCGAAGTAGGTGAGGGGCAGCCTGAGTGGTATGATGTAGGTTATTGGTGGAAGCGCTTTGGACTCCCCCATTATTGGCGAGACCTCCCAAAGCGACGCAAAGGGGACTGTAACGTTTACCCTGATGTACCCAACGTCCTGATGCGCTTAGGGAAACACTATCCCCTCATCGTCTCATCAAACACCATAAGGGAATTCCTTAATGTACAGTTAAAATGTATTGATTATCACTTTAGCAGGGTCTTCTCCGCCCCCACGGATTTCCGATCAGTTAAAAAGGCTCCAGACTTCTATCAACGAGTTTGCGATATACTCGAAATTGAACCAACTGAACTCGCTCATGTAGGTGACCATGCAGAGTTTGACTATACTGCACCAAAGCAGCTCGGCGTTGAGGCGTATCACTTGGACAGATCGGGAGAACTGAGGGGTGTTGACGTTGTCCATGATCTCAACGAATTTGCGGAGCGTCTACTCTAACCCCGATGCTTTCTCATACTCATAGATGAGTCGAGATGTGACAACCCAAGCCTCCAGAGCGTCAGGGTAGATACTTATCGACTCATCCGCTTCGGTGAGGGTCTCCTCTTTCATCGCCCCGTGAGGATAAGCGCCGATGAAAACGAGTGGATTGGGTTCAGCAACTAATGACTTGCACAGTTCGCTTAGCCTTCTCCTCTTACCGTGGCTCGTGAGTGCCACTGTATGGCTGGGGCTACACTCTTTTTTTACTTCCCCAATGCTCTTTATCGACAACGTTATTAGGGGTTCTCCTTCTGGTGGAACACGCCCTATCATGAAGAGCTGCTCCATAAGACTCCTGAAACGGTAGCAGTCGCGCGGTAGCCTCAGTTCTGGGGATATATCTAGGAGGTCACCGTTGAGGGTGTGAACTAGGGTTTTCAACCTCCCCACTTTGTTGAGTGGTGACCCGAGAGCCTCAAGTAGGCAGAAGTGAATTATGTCGGGTCTACCCCTCTTCTCCACCTCTGGGAGACTCAGCATCGCGTGATGGTGGAGGCTCCTATCTAGGAGGACTTGTTCTGGTTTTTTTCCCTCTCTCTTCGCATTCCGCGTAACGGATGGGTGGTGGGCGATCCGCCGTGGGACGAGCTCCAGCGAGGCTTCGACGAAGAGAAGATTAAGCATATCTCAGGTAATGAAGGGGGCCCGGATAATAACAGTTTCAGGGACATTATTCGACTTTACGCGCACCATTACGACAGCCATTCAAGTTGATTAGACACATTTTCGCGCGCGAATAGTATCGTAGATGCAACCCCTCAGAATCTTCAATAACCCATACACAGCTATTCAGGCAGGTGTCAAAATTGGCTGAGGAGTTTACACTCGCTCCTATGAGAAGGCTCATCAAGAAGCAAGGCGACCTAAGAATTAGCGAGGAAGCCGCTGAGGAGATGAGGCGCACTGTAGGGGAGCTAGCCCTGAGAATTGCCGAAGCTGCCGCCGAGAACGCTAGAAACGATAACAGAAAAACCGTTTTAGAAAGAGATATCAGGGCCGCTCGTCTCAGGGAGATGGAAAGAGAGCGGAAAATTTGACCGACCAGCAACCCGAGCGAAAGGGGCTCACAAAGGCATTCTTCGGGCAGTACGCAGACTATGCGAGAAGACTTAAGCCCATCTTCTTCATCTGCTGCTTCCTCTTCATCTTCAGCCTAGCCATGGGTTACGCTCTTGGAGGGAACATGAACGATAATGCTCTGCAGGACCTACTCGGGACTTTTCCAAATATATCCAGTATGTCCTTACTTGAACTTTTTGCCTTTATCGCTGCCAACAACATATTGAAGAGCCTCCTCTTCATGTTCGGCGGGCTTCTAGGCGGAGTACTCCCACTCTTCTTCGTGATTTTTAACGGATTCACTGTTGGGTGGGTAGCATATGATCTGGGAGCCACGCAGGGACTTGGTTACATCATCGCCGGGCTTACTCCGCACGGTATAATCGAGATACCAGCAATACTCCTCTCTATGTCCATGGGAATGAGTCTAGGATACACTATGCTAAATAGTCTAAGAGGTCAGGGAAGTGTAATCAAAGAAGCGAAAACCGCCCTAGGTTTCTTCATCACCCGCGTCTTCCCTCTTCTAATCCTCGCCGCAGTGATTGAGGTCACTATTACTCCATTAGTGATTATTCTCTTCGGGCATGCCTAACCTTTTAGTTAAGCAAAGCAAATTCTAGGGATATGATCGTTAAAGATGGACACAGGTTCAACTGCTGCGAAAGCACCCTTATGATCATTAACGAAAAGCACCCCCTAACGAGTTACGACACGAATATACTCAGAGTGGCTTCCAACCTCGGTGGTGGCATAGCTGGCTGGGGGGACATATGTGGTGCCCTGCTGGGGGGAGCGATGACTATCGGCCTCAAATATGGTACAAACGGCAACGAAGCCGAACAGCAGTTCAACGATATGCGGCTCAGGGAACGTAAGATGACTCAGGAACTCATCGAGGAATTCAATAAGAAGTGGGGGCACGTCGCCTGTCGTAGTCTTCTCGGCTGTGAGGGATGCACTCCGGAAGAGAGATTTAAGCGGGGAGAAGACCTCCGAGCCAGAGGCGAGTCCCATTGCGATGAATACGTTGATTGGACCGCAGCGAAGACCCTTGAGCTTATCTAAAAAACAGGGATTATTGAGTATATACTGAATTAACCATTCCTTTTACTAATCGATAAAGTATATATTTCTGGGTACTCTTCTCCGAATCGGACGAGCGGTTAAACTCAGGTCTGCCAAGTTACACTCCTGAGGGTTTGTCGCAGAACTTCCGCTCGTTCTATTAAAATCTGAGCTTTGCCTCACCCACAAAGGGCTCTACAAGGTCCCTGAACTCCTCCATCTCTGAGAGGCTATAGGGCTTCACATCCTCACATTCTTTTGAAAGCGTCGACCCATTCTTGAAGCCTTGGAGCACATACCTCTTCGATCCCCTTAGAGTCTCAGCGATCTCCAAGAGATCCTTTTCATCGACTATGCCAGGCACAAGTGTCGTTCTGAACTCGTAGTCGACGCCGCTTCTTCGTATTAGCTGTATGCTATCCAGTAGCTCCTCTGGGGTAATTCTGTACCCTGCTTTCTCCTCATACTTCTTTAGGGGGAATTTGACGTCCATGGCCACATAGTCTACGAGTTTTTTCCCGAGGGCGTGGGCGAGTCTTCCAGGGTGTGAGCCGTTTGTGTCTAGCTTAACGAGGCTCCCTATTGATTTGAGTCTCCCAAGGAATGCGGGGAGATCTCTGTGTATTGTAGGTTCGCCGCCTGTTATGCAGACGCCGTCGAGGAACCCGAGTCGGGGGTGGAGGAACGCGATTACATCATCCTCTGGTATCTTCGGCATTGGGATAAATTCGAATATGAGTTTTCCTTCGGAGCAATAGGGACATCTAAAGTTGCAACCTGGGATAATTAGGTTGGCGCATATTTTTCCTGGGTAATCGCTCAAGCTGAGCCTTTGGATTCCCACGATGGGGAGGCCCTGGCTTACCACCCGCTTAGTACGGCGAAGGGTTTGCGTAGCTTCACCTCCTCTCTCTCACCAGCTTCCATCTCGGAGACTGCTCTGTATGTGTACCCAATTCTCTCGTATTGTTCCATGCCTGAGGTCGAGGGAAGATTTATCCTCGGGCTGATGGCGAAACAGGGCATTTGGGTCCTCTCGAATATCCTTTTCACCAGCATCTTGCACTCGTTGGGGTCTGATATTCCTCTCTCTAAGGGGATGTTGAAAATTGACCTTCCAGTGTACATGCTCTGGAGCTTCTTCTGGTGCTCAAGGGCATCCCAGAGATCGTCGGTGTAGTCCATTGGTAGGCAGGTGGAGCATGTGTAGAAGGGGGCCTCGATGCCCGATGTAAGGACCTCAGGGAACCTTTCCCTATCTAATTTCGCAAGGCGATGACCTACGCCCCCAGAAGGCTCCGCTTCAAGGCAGAAGCGATGTCCTGTGTCATTCTCATAATCCTCGAGTCTATCACGCATCGTCTCTATGATCTTGTATGTGACCGCTTTTCCCTTCATCGACTCGATCCCTTTCCCAAGCAGGTTTAGGAGGGCTTCATTTACCCCCACGACGCCAACCGCACCAAAGTAGTCATCGAAGGAGTCCACAACGGAGGCTGTAAATGGCATGTGTCCCTCCTTTAGCTCCATCTCGAGATGAGATCGCTTAGACTCCAATCCCTCGACAGCTATATCTATTTGCTTCTCTACCCTCTCGAAGAAGATCTCCTCGTTTTCAGCGTTGTGAGCTGACCTTGGGAGATTCGGTGTTATGGCTCCGATGACACCTGTATTAACTCCTGGAGCGCCTCCATCCAACCATGGATTCCTTATTTCATACTCAACTTTGTGCTCTTTATTAATGAATATCGGTGAACTCAGGGACGAAGCCGCCTCGAACAATGGGAGATCCTCATCTAGCCAACTATAATCGTTGGATAGGTTTACAACTGGAGTGATGATTCGATTCCCCAATCCATCCAAATTAAGCAAAACATTGAAGATTGATCCTAAGAACCCTTGAGGTTGCTCGCTAAAACCTAGGTACAAATATGGAGTTTTTATGTTTAATTCGTGATCGCAGGCTCTCTTTATGAAGTTGGCTAGATATTCCTGTTCGTTGCCATACGTTTTCACAAGAGTAGATAAATCATTCAGTCTTTGGAAGCTGTGCCATTCGCGTCCAGATCCTTTTAGAAAGACGTCGAGGCTCTTCCATTTGTCTTCAAGACTTTTTCCGGAGTCTATGCCAACTATGCTTGTGCAATCCCATGATGCCCAGTACCCTCCCTGCTCATCGAATCCGTGGATGTAGAGGTCTCCGATGCTGTGGGCTTCAATGACCTTCGTACCATAGGTGCCTCTAGAATCCATCTTGAACATACACTTCTTGGCTCTCCCAGATTTATAGCTAGTGAATTCCTTTATGTATTTGTTTCAATTTCAAATAACCGATTTTCGTGCGTTTCTGAAAAATGCGAATAGTTGAATAGAGAGCCAATTACTATCTGATTTGGATTCCTTTGACGTCGAGGTCGCGCTTTATTCCCTGGTATAAAATGGCCAAGATCACATTGAACAATCTCGTAAAGGACCTTACCGATGTCGACGTTATGGAATACGTGTCTGATGATAAGCTTCTCACGATCCCTCTATCTAGGTTGGATAGGGAGAAGCGACCCCAACCTGTCATTGAAGTTGAGGAGTTCGGGGAGCAGCTGATTGTATCTGTCGTGTATCGAGACGCCGAGAGTCTGAGACACCTAAGAAATATACTTCATCCGAGCCAATTGGAGGAACAGGGTTTCTTTAATGCGGCGATGAGGCAGCTCCCAGTCTTCTTCGAGACACGTCTATCGATGCGGGGTTTCAAGGAGGCCAGCTTCATTATTCAGAAGAAGTATCTCGCTAGTCGAGTAGACACAGCGATGCTCTCACGTCTCATCGAGGAGGCTGAGGTGATAAGATCCGGTGGGAGACGAACATTGAGTGGTCAGAGTGTTTACGAAGCTCCCGCCACCCCAATTTTGCAGGTGGTTTATGCCCAGATTAAATCCGATGAGTGTGAATTGAGGAGGACACTGTTTGAGATGATGCCTGTTATAACTATTCTTACAGAAATTAAGACTCAGAGAGAGTTGATTCATTCGAGGATTGCGAAGCCGGTGGATGATGCTGTGATGTATCGTGAGTTCATCGATCTTCTCAACAGGGCGCGTAAGATAGGGTTGGTGTCCGCGGAGGAGCGGCGTGGTCTCGAGAAGAAGTGGAGAGAGACTCCAGACGAGAGGAAGCCCATTGAGGAGGATCTAAGACGTAAGCTGGGTGAGTCTACCTGATCAACTTGGCGAAGTCTTTTGCGCGCTACCCTCGCTCCTGAATCTGGATTATTACTGTGAGGTCACGAATAGGGTCACCGAGATTTGTAGAAAAAGTTCTATTCCCGTAGGCATCATCTTCTGAGCAAATTAATTATCCTCGTGTTGGGTTGTTACGGGTATGAGCCTTGGTGACAGGATTGATGCCCTTTTCTCCGAGTATACTGGCGCTGTGCCAGGTGCATCCTTCGCCGTTGTCAAGGATGACGAATTAATTAGTAGAAGCTATGGATTGGCTGAGGTTTCCACTGGAACTCTAGTAAAATCTTCAACGAATTTCCGATTAGCCTCGGTAACAAAGGCTTTCACCGCCATATGTGTCCTCAAACTTGTCGAAGGGGGGAAGATGGGCCTCGAGGATAAGTTATCCGCATTCATACCAAATTTACCAGGTTACGCTGACGATATCACTGTGAGGCAGATGCTCGGCCACACCTCTGGTCTTGGAGACTACGAGAACGATGTCCCCGTGAACTACCCCGGACAGGTTCACGAGGATTATGTGGTGGAGAAGGTGAGGAGTCTTCCCTCCACCTACTTTCCTCCGGGATCGAAGTTCCAATACAGCGACACTGCTTATGTGCTCCTCGCCGTCATCGTCGAACGTGTTTCTGGTGTTCCCTTCCCGAGGTACGTGGAGCGTGAGATATTCAAACCACTGGGCATGACTGGTTCGAGACTCTACGAGGGCGAGGGTGTAAAGATCAAGGATCGTGCATATGGTTACACTAGGAGTGCCAGCGTTTTTAGATTCAACGACCAGAGCAAGACGAGCGCTACACTCGGGGATGGATGTGTTTACTCCTCGATTCAAGATCTAATGAAGTGGGATCGGGCTCTGAACTCGGACGAACTCGTCGATAAAGACCTTCTTGAGGCAGCTTTCACTGCAGGTAGGCTTACAGATGGCAGTCCGACGGAGTATGGTTTCGGTTGGTTCATAGCAAAAAGAGGGGGGGTGAAGATTCTCCATCACACCGGTGAGACAGCTGGCTTTCAACACAAGTTTATCCGTGTACCCGAGAAGAAACTAGCCTTAATAATACTCACGAACAGGGACTCATACGACTTAGCGCTCCCTAAGCAGCTCACAGAGGCTGAGGACTCAATAAGCCTACTCGAGTACTTCGACTTAGTCTGAGCTGAAGTAATGGCTTCACTCCCTTTTTACACTTTCGTGATCGAGTTGAGTTAGCCCTCGTTATTCCATTTAGCTTTGATTATCTTGAGGAAATGTGGGTTTTGTCCGTTTCATCGGGTCTTATCGACGAGCTCCTTTACTTTTGCCTTAGCCCCTCCCATTATATCTTTCCCGTGGGTGTAGAGTAGATAGTCGAAGTCATATCTAAGAAGCCTCTCAATCTCCTTCGTAGCCTGTTTTGTGTCGAGGCAGTACTTTTCTGGAGGCACCATCAGGTTCCCCTCGGCGTCACCGAAGATCGTGTCCCCTGCGATGATCGCCTTATGCTTCCTGAGATAATAGCTTGAGTTACCCTCGCTATGACCAGGGACCCAGATCACCTCAATCCCACCGCAGAAAGGTACGACCTCTCCGTCATTGAGGCCCTCGACCTTGACCCCGATAGCCTTCTCGATGAGTGGCGCTTCTAGCTTCTGAGCCTTTATTGGGGCTCCTGTGAGCTTTTTGAGCTCGGGGAGGTTATTTGTGTGGTCGCCATGTTTGTGGGTGACGAGGATGAGTTTCACATCCTTCCACTCCTTCTTCATCGACTTCAGTTCGGCTGAGATATTTTCGACGGCCTGTGGGGTCATGCCGCCGTCAACAAGTACTATGCCCTCTTTGCAGTCGAGTATCCAGCATTCCATGCTGTGATCTTTCTTCTCAGAGTTATCTATGCTGTGGACTCCCTTGAGAACTTCCATGATTACCAGATTGATCTATATGAGTTTACATTACTTAAGATAGAAGCTTGGGATGGAACTCTTTAGCTAGTTCTTTGCGATATACCTTTGGTAAAGCTCCCTAGTACCTTCAGGAGTGACCTGGAGTTTCATCACATCTCCTTTGCGGGGTTCGGTTCCGAGGTAGACAAAACCCATCTTCTCATAGAACTTCCTGAGTTGGCGGCCCTTCTCGTCTTGCTCCTCAGTATACAGTGTTACATGTGTGTAGCCTTTGTTTTGAGCGTGGATGACGATAAGCGTCGCCAAAATGTGTCCGATACCCTTTTGCTCAACCATAGAAGCGAGTGTGTCGAGGAAAAACCCATTCCGCGGCTCATCATAGCCATAGACGATGCCGGTAGGCTGACCACCACACTCGGCGAGTATAAGTAGGAAGCCTGGGATACTGCTATGTTCGAGGACCTCCTCGTGTCTATATCTAAGTTCCTCTCTGAACTTCTGGGCGTCAACCTTGAGTATAGTCTGGATGAGCGAGTCATTCAATTTGTGGTGGATTTGTATTGTACAATCTGTTCCTAGGACCTGCTTGAGTCTCGTATTTGTTGCGGCAATGGCCTCGTTAAGGGTCGGGGTGTCTGAGCTCATCGCTAGTGGATGTGTATAGGGGGGTCTCCTCTATAATGGTGCCTCGGTGACTATAGGTGTCAGACGTCCTCGAGTAGTGAAATTATAGCTTAAATTCAGCTGTTTGAGCTGCCCCCCTTGGAGATTGCGGCTCGAAACGTGTCAATTTTATCCTATTTTTGACGCTTTTTTTGCTTGGCGATGGTACCTTATCCTAAAAAAATGATCCTCGTTAGGGACTTTTTATGCACTCTTTTCGAAAATAGAGTTATTTTTTGGCTTGTTCACCCAATTTTTTAAACTATGCGAACTATATTTTTTACGTCGTCTTTTGAGCTGTTTCTCTCCACATACACCAGAGTGTGGGACCATCTGGGAGCTGGATCTCTTCAATTATCTTGAAACCGTGGCGCTGGTAAAGGGGGTTGTTTCTAGGGTTGCTGCTCTCGAGGTAGGCTGGAACGCCATTCATATCGAGTCTTGTGAGTGTGTAGCGGAGAAGTGCGGAGGCGTAGCCCTGCCCCTGCTTGTCAGGGTGGACTCCGATGAAGTCTAGGTACTGGTGGGGGGCATGTGGTCTCTTCTCGTCGCAGGCGTTGGAAAAGGCGATCATTCTACGAAGCCTGCCGAAGCCGGAGTAACCGATTAGGTAGGGGAGGGTGAGGATCGGGTCTAATGGGCTGCGTGACTCATTCAGCGCCTCGGGCGGTGCCCAGATGGCGCAAGCGTTGAGGTCGGTTGTTGTCGTCTCCACTCCATATCGGAGATTCCCCTGCATCCCCCTGCGGAACATGTCTCGGAGGGCGCTGATCCTTCCATCGTCGGGGCGCATGGCCCAGTCGAGGACGGGGTCGGTGCTGAATGCCTGTGCGAGGACCTCGGAGAGGCGAGGTATGTCCTCTCTTCTCAGCTCCCGCACCTCTATGCCCGACACGGGGGTATTAGGGATCGATTCGGAAGATAACGCTTTCAGGGAGTAGGTTGCGCACACGTCTCGGAGTCGACACAGATGATAAACACGGGCCTCGCTATGGGCTTTTCTGATGATTCTGCTAATAGGAAATATTGCGGGTCCCCGATCTTCGGGTACATAGTAGACATAACGGGCTCTTATTCGCCCGTGTAATGGTTCCTGACAGCGTGTGCGTTGGAGTCATCACATTAATGCTCCTCGTTCGGGAAAAGAAATAGAAATAAACTGACTCGCTTAGAACATGGGTTTTCTCTGGTTTCTATTTATGGGCTTACTCTCAGACTGCTGTAGTGGGAAGCGTCTGTTCTTGCCCTTGCTCTTTATGGAAGCCTCATCGATTTTGTTAGTCTTCTCGGGCTCTATGATGCAGCCGCAGAATACGCAGGTGTGTTCCTTCCCGGAGTCATTAGATTGGATTGGGTTGAGCTTACGGCACTTAGGGTTCGGACACCTGATGTAGATGGGGCTCGACATCCCTTCACTCTAGTAGAAGCTGGGAGAAATACGTTTGGATGGCTAGGTTACAGGGAGAGGCCCTTTTCCATTATCTCTATTGTGTGGCCGTCGGGATCCTTGAAGAAGGCGATGTTGCCCCCGTTCATTGAGACTTTCCTCAGTTCTAGGCCCATAGCTTCAAGCTTCTTGACCTTGTCGTGCCAGTCTTCAACGTGTAGGGCGAGGTGGGTCCAGTTTCCGCTCGGGGGTGGACAGGGTGAACCGGGGCGTTGCACAAGTTCCATCAGTCCCTTTCCTATGTCTAGGACGGCGATCTTCGCCTCGCCGGAAGTCCAGCTGGTCTTCTCCTTCCAATTGAATATATCCTTATAGAATGCCAGGGACTTCTCCAAGTCCTTAACATACACTCCGCAGTGGTCTAGATATGACATGGGGATGGATATGTGGCGTTAGATAGATGAGGTTTTCTCGCCTCAGTGGCAGAGGCGCATGAGCCTCCCTACTACGAACGCGCGTTGCTTCAGGGCTTGTAATGTTGGAAATATGTGAACTTGTCTATTCTATCGTATTCACGAGCGCGAGCACACCATTCTCTCCTCACCGACAAGTTTTATCTCCATAGGGTGACTCATGTCGGTCTGAATAAAAGTCGAATCGTTCGCGCCATGACTAAAAAATACTTTAATTTCGTAATTTAAAGTTGGTTACTTTTTCTTTTCGCTAAGAATGGCGATCCTAGCAGCTGCGAGGCGTGCCACCGGTATACGGAAGGGGCTGCAGCTCACGTAGTCGAGCCCTGCCTCGTGGAAGAAGTAGATGCTTTCCGGGTCGCCTCCATGTTCACCGCAGATCCCAATCTTGATCTTTGGGTTCGCCGGCCGAGCCAATTGTACACATGTCTTCACCAGACTGCCTACGCCTTTTTTGTCGAGGGTCTGGAATGGGTCATCCGACAGGATCTTCTTCTCAATGTAGATTGGCAGGAAGGTGCCCTGGGCGTCATCCCTACTCAGCCCCATTCCCGTCTGTGTCAGGTCGTTGGTACCGAAACTGAAGAAGTCGCACTCCTTCGCCATTTCGTCAGCCGTCAACGCAGCGCGTGGCATTTCTATCATCGTTCCGTACTTGAAGATTATCTTCTCCCCATACTTCTTCATCGCCTCGTCGTAGGCCTTGACCACGAAGGGTTTCAGGTATGCTAACTCTCTCCATGTGATGGTTCCAGGGATCATGACCTCAGGGTGCGGATCGTCGCCCTCCTTCTTCAACTCACAAGCCGCCTCGAAGATGGCGCGGGCCTGAGTCTCGTATATCTCCGGGTATAGGACGCCAACTCGGCAAGCGCGAAGTCCGATCATAGGGTTTGCCTCCTGAATTCTGCGTACCTTACCGAGGATGACCCTCTTTGCCTCGATCTCCTTCTTTGGAGCATTCGCCTTCTCCAATTCGAAGATCTCCGTCACAACGTCGACCTCATGGGGCATGAACTCGTGGAGTGGCGGGTCGAGGAGTCTGATCTGCACCGGCTTCCCGTGCATCGCCCTAAGGAGGCTCTTGAAGTCCTTCTTCTGCATGGGTAGAAGCTTATCCAACACCTTTTGGCGGTCCTCCTTCGTGTCAGCCATGATCATCTCGCGGACCAGGGCGACACGCTCCACACCGAGGAACATGCGCTCAGTGCGGGTAAGGCCGATGCCTGCAGCACCGTTCTCGTAGGCCTTCGAGGCGTCTTTCTCATCGTTGGCGTTCGCCCAAACACCGAGGCGCCTGTACTTATCCGCCCAGCTAAGCAGGGTCGCAACCTCACCGCCCACCTTAGGCTCGATGAACTCCACCTCACCAACGTAGACGTCCGCTGTGAGTCCATCTATGGTGATGATGTCCCCCTTCTTCACCGTTACTTCCCCGACCTTGAATAGTTCCTTATCTAGGTCGATGTGGAGTGCCTCGCAGCCGACTATCGCCGGCTTACCGATGCCTCGGGCGACGATTGCTGCGTGGCTCGTCATTCCTCCCCTACTCGTTAGGACGCCCTCCGCGGCGACCATTCCCGCTATGTCCTCGGGCGTCGTCTCTGGTCGTACGAGGATGACTTTCTTACCCGCGGCTTTCCACTCTTCCGCCTCCTTCGGGACGAAGACTGTTTGCCCAGTGGCTGCGCCTGGACTTGCAGGTAGTCCTCTTGCTAGCGCCTTCCTACTCGTCTTAGGGTCAATCGTCTTATGGAGCAGCAACTCGATCTGTTTCGGCTCGACGCGGAGGATGGCCTCCTTCTCGTCTATGAGATTCTCCTCCACCATGTCGACTGCGCACTTCACTGCCGCCTTAGCTGTCCTCTTCGCATTACGGCACTGCAACATGTAGAGTACACCCCTTTCGATTGTGAACTCAACATCCTGCATGTCCTTGTAGTGGGACTCAAGTTTCTCAACGATATCGATAAGCTCGTTGTGGATCTTCGGCATCTGTTTTTTCAGGTCATCTATGCCTATGGGGGTGCGAATTCCCGCGACGACGTCCTCCCCCTGGGCGTTGAAGAGCAGTTCACCTAGTATCTTCTTCTCCCCACTACTTGGGTCACGTGTAAATAGTACACCGCTACCCGAGTCGTTGCCTAAGTTGCCAAATACCATTGTCTGCACGTTGCAAGCGGTCCCCATGTCATCGGGTATGTTCTCGATCTTTCTGTATGTGATGGCGCGGGGGGTATTCCAACTATTGAAGACTGCAGCGATTGCGAGTTTGAGCTGCTCGTAGGGGTCCTCGGGGAACTCCTTTTTCACTATCTTATTGAAGAGTTTCTTTTGCTCTACAACTACGTTCTTGAGTGCTTCGGCACTGAGCTCAGGATCGCTCTTCGCACCTTCCTTCTCCTTCCATGCCTCATGGATCCTGTCAAATTCCTTTCTATCCGCTCCCATGACGACGTCGGCGAACATCGTGACAAAGCGCCTATAGGCATCGTAGACGAAACGCTCATCTTTTGTAAGCTTTGAAAGACTGATGGCGACGGAGTCATTCATGCCAAGGTTGAGGACGGTGTCCATCATTCCCGGCATACTGAGGGGTGCACCGCTTCGGACCGAGAATAGGAGAGGATTCTTGGCATCCCCAAACTTCTTCCCCGTCGCCTTCTCGACTTTCTTCAAGTGTAGCAACGCCTCATCCCAGAGGCCCTCCGGGAAGTTTCCTTTCGCCGCGAAGAATTCAGCGCAGGTCTTGGTTGTGATCGTGAAACCGGGAGGCACTCGGAGGCCCATGTTAGCCATTTCAGCGAGATTCGCCCCCTTTCCCCCAAGGAGGTCCTTCATATCCTTATTGCCCTCAGCGAAGTCGTAGACACGCTTTACCATTGATGTCAACTCTCAGATGCAAGACTTGAAGCACATGAGGTTCATAAATGTACCTTAAACAACTCCTCATCAGAGTCATCTTTAATATTCAACGAATTGATAACATTTCTAATTTCAGTCATTTTTACGAATTATTCGCCGAAATTAGCTGAATATTTAGCCCAGTTTCGCTAAATATGCCCACTTTCTGCCAATTCTGCAGCATTTCAGAAAGAGTTATAAACACCGCCAGATTCCATATATTAGTCTTTCGGAGTGGTTCTTTGGCAGCGACACTGCGGAGTAAGACTGTCTGTACCGAGTGCGGTAGTACGAGCCTCCTTCGTGACTACGACTCGGGCGAACTCGTTTGTGAAAAGTGTGGTTATGTACTATCTACCACACTGATCGATCAGGGACCCGAGTGGAGGGCCTTCGACCAGGAGCAAAGGGACAAGCTGCCACGGGTCGGTGCTCCCGTCACCTGGACGATCCACGATAAGGGACTTAGTACGACCATCGGCTGGCAGGATAGAGACGCCTCTGGACGACGCTTAAGTCCTGAGGAGCGCGCTAGACTCTACCGCCTCCGTAAGTGGCAGCGTCGAAGCAAGGTCAGCGACTCCACACAACGTAACCTCGCCCACGCCCTCAGTGAAATGAGCAAGATTGCCTATAAGCTCAACTTACCACGAAACGTCATCGAGACCTCAAGCATGATCTATCGCCGCGCTATCCAAAAACAGCTTATTAGGGGTCGTACAATCCAAAGTGTTGCTGTCGCAAGCATCTACATGGCATGTCGACAGTGTAATGTTATAAGAACACTTGAAGACGTCGCCGTAGCCGCCAATATCACAAAGAAGGAGGCAGCCCGTAACTACAGGTTCCTCCTGAGAGAACTCCAACCCGACGTCCCGCAGGTCGACCCCCACGGATACATAAGTAAGATCGTAAACAAACTCGCACTCACAGGTGAGACTGAGATGCTCGCAATGGGAATTCTGAAGAAGGCTTCTAACCTCCGTCTAACGAGCGGCAGGGGCCCCTCAGGGATCGCCGCTGCCTGCATCTACATCAGCAGCCAACTAACAGACGAGCGACGCACACAGGGTGAGATAGCGAAGGAGGCTCAAGTGACTGAGGTAACCATAAGGAACCGCTACAAGGAACTCGCCCAGCGCCTCGATTTCACTGTAAGCCTCTAAGTCTTTATCCAACCCCTACTTCTTGTTCGTTGACTCCTCATGGGTGATCAGTTCCTCGTCTTTACGGGCAGACCAAATGCGGGCAAGAGTAGCATAATCCGGTCAGTTACCGGCCTTAAGGTAGAGATCGGTAAAGACCCAGGCACAACACAGCGTATCGAACGTTACCCCCTCGGCGAAGGCTTAACCCTCATCGACATGCCCGGCTACGGGAAGAGCCTACGCAATAGTCGCACAAGGGAGGAGGAGACGAAGGATAATATTCTCGACTTCCTCGAGCTCAACGCGGGGAGCATCGCTCTCGCCGTCCACGTCGTTAATATAAGCACCTTCCTAGAAACCGAATCCCGTCTTGCAAAAAAGGGATTCATCCCCTTGGATATTGAGATGGTCCACTTCATGAAGAGGGACCTCGGCGTCACAGTTCTAGTGGCATTGAATAAGATAGACAAGGGACCCAAGGATTACATCGGGGACAATATCGACGCAATCAAGGAGGGACTGGGTCCATCAATCCCCGTCTTCCCAGTGAGTGCCCGGACCGACGAGGGTGTCGGTGCTCTTAAAGACGAGGTGAGAAAGAGGCTGGCCCTGAGGGGTTTTCAAAAACCATTCGAGCTCATAAGGTAGCTTACTGCTCGCAGCCCACGACGCCTGCTGCGTCGACTGCGAAGCGGGCCTTCTCCTCTGGGAGATAGGGTGAGTCTATGACCTGTGCGATGCGTGTGTTCTCTTTTCCTTTCCTGAGGTAGATGCGGTGGGTGCAGGCGTGGGCCATTACGTGGCCGCCTGTTGGCCTGTTTGGGTCACCGTAGGATGTATCAGGCTTGGCTTGAACCTGATTTGTGAGGACCACCGCGAGGTTGAACGCCTCCGCTACTCTGAGGAGGGCGGCTAGACAGGAGCCTATTTTCTGCTGGCGGTCGCTGAGGGTTCCCCTGCCGATGTACTCCCCGCGGAAGTGGCCGATCATGCTGTCCACGATGACGAGTTTTACGTTGTTCTCCTGGACGACTTGGGGGAGGTTCTTGATGAGTATGGTCTGGTGCTCGCTGTTGAAGGCGCGGGCGACGAGGACGTTTTGAAGGATCTGGGTCGAGTCGAGGCCGCGGGCCTCCGCAATCTGTTTGATGCGTTCGGGGAGGAAGGTTCCTTCTGTGTCTATTACGCAAACCTTACTTCCGAAGCCACCTTGGTCTACGGGTTGTTGTGCTAGGACACTTAGGGTGAAGCAGATCTGGGTCTTACCTGAACCGAATTCACCGATGAGTTCAGTGATGGCGTCGGTTTCTATGCCTCCGCCGAGGATCCTGTTCAAGTCTGGGCTACCCGTGTTGCAGCGGAGCATATGCATTCTCTTTTCTAGGACTTCTGTGGCGGGGATGAAGCCGAGGTCTACCTTATCGCGTGCGAGTTGATTGACCTTCTGGGCGGTATCGGCGCCCATACCCGTTAGCTCTTCTATCTCCCTACTCGGGGTTACAGCTATGGATTCGTAAGTACTGAGGCCGGCCTTCCTCAGCTTCGCCATGGTAGTGCTGGATACGCCTTCTAATTCTATCGGGTCGGTCTTCTCGACTTCCTCGGCCATCTTGATCGATTCGCTGGGGGGTACTATCACTTATAACGCGTACGCACATGTTGCGAAGGGAGAGTCGAGTGAAAGTGAGTCAGGTATGGAAAACCATCCATCAACTATCAATCGCGCCCATGTTGACTATTAACATTCTCTAAAGAGTCTCGTAAATGCTATCAGCCCATTGGTGGATTTCTACTGGATCGAGTTGGTCGACTTAAAGGTCCTGAAGGAATCGGCTAAGAAGGAAGTTGACTCCCAGAAGAGTCGTCTTATCGAGATAGCGAAGTGGATGTATGAAAATCCCGAACTAGGATCGGAAGAGTACAAGACTTATGCCCTCTTAACGAAGGAGTTGGAGAAGCAGGGAGCGAATGTGAAGAAGGAGCTCCTCGGGATACCAACTGCTTTTGCCGCCTCCTTCAAGGGAAAGAAGGATGGACCTAAGGTCGCCGTCCTCGCAGAGTACGACGCCCTACCAGGCGTTGGCCACGGCTGTGGTCACAACCTCATAGCTGCCTCTGCGATAGGTTCCGGTGTCGCCGCTGCGAGGGCAGCTAAAGACCTGCCTGGGGAGATTTTGGTCGTTGGGACCCCCGCTGAGGAGGGTAGGGGACCGAGTGCGGGTAGCAAGGTCATACTGGCCAATAAGGGGTTCTGGGACGATGTCGATGCTGCATTAATGCTACACCCCGCCACCCACTACGGAGTCGGTGGCAAAGCCCTTGGCATCTGGCAATTAAAGATGGAGTTCAAGGGACAGACAAGCCACGCTGCAGCTTCCCCCGATAGGGGGATTAACGCGCTTAACGCTACCACTCTTGCTTACATGGCGACCCATATGCTCCGACAGGAAGCACGCCGCGACGCGAACCTCGTCATCCATGGCATTATCACGGAGGGTGGTCTAGCCTCGAATATTATTCCCGATAGAGCCGTCTGCGAGTTTGGCGTCCGAAGCAGTGATGAGAGGTACCTTGTCACGATGGTGGATAAGGTGGAGAAATGCGCGGAGGGAGCAGCGATCGCCACCGGTGCGCAAGTCGTTGTGACGAAGCATAAACTCTACAGCAGCATGAAGCCGAATATTCCCCTTGTCAAGGTTCTTTACCAGAACTATGTGGACCAGGGTGTTAAGGTGGACGATTGGCAGGAGACTCAAACAGGTATACCGATGGCTTCCACCGACTTTGGTGATGTGAGCCAGAGATGCCCCTCAACGGGTAGTTACATCGGCATCGGCCCCGAGGGTACACCTGGGCATAGTAGGCAGCTAGCCGACTGCAGTGTATCAAAGGAAGGGCTCGACGCCATGGTGATCGGAACTAAGGCTCTCGCCATGACGATCGTGGAGTTACTGGCTAAGCCAGAGCTACTCAAGGAAGCGCGAAACTACTTCAAGTCACATTAAGCGCCTCTTCAACTTTCTCTACATTGTCATTGTTGTAGACGCTTTTCTTAATATCTCGCGGGTGTTACATTCCATGCCAACAATGCGTCTCCTACTAGTTATCTCAACGGTAAAGAAGCTTCGAGATGTGAAGGAGCTGAGTAAAGCCGCAGCTAAGGCTGGTCACAATGTAACCGTCTTTTTCAATGAGGAGTCGGTTCAACTTCTCAAGAACCCAAGTCCCGTCGAAAACCTATACGCCGATCTACTAGCCTGCCAGGCGAGCGCCTTAGAATACCAGATAACTAAGGAGAACATGGCAGTCAACGCGAGGATGAGTAGTCTCGCTGAGCTCGTGGATCAATTGGAGGGGGATGATAAAGTGGTGTTCCTGGGTTGAGCGAAGAGACTACCTTCATCTTCAGGAGTCGGGTGGAGCCAGGGAGCAGATTCTGGGAGGGGCTCCGCCTCAGTGCTGCTTTCGTCGGTATGGACCACATTCCTCTCATAGTCTTCATGGACGATGCTGTTCCAGGTCTTCTGCCTAATGCCCTTCCGCTCCGACAGCTCTGGGAATATTTGAAGACTACCGCCGACCTTGCAGGCATCTTCGTCCTAAACACTGCCATGGAGGAAGTCCACCTAACACTCAATGACCTTGACCCAGAGCTAAATGTCAAGATGATAACCATAGACGAGCTCGCCGACCGACTCGCCGAAAATAGGGTTGTGGCTATCTTCTAGGAGGTCGTTTGGTTGATTATACTACTTCAGATTGGGATTGAGGAGTACGGTGAGGTATTCAGAATTGCGCGTAGAGTGGCGATTCAAGGGAAGAAACTGCTAATCCTATTTACTGGTGATGGCTGTCGCCTTGCCGAGAATCCCAACATGATAGAAAGCTTGAACTTTGCTAGGTTGTTCGCGTTGAAGGAAGACATTCAGAAGCCGGTTGTAGGTTTAGAGATCGTGGACTATGATGGCTGGGTGAAACTACTAGAGTATTGCAATAAGACTGCTTGTTGGACCTAGACCCACCATATCCAGCCGCGTCTTTCCTTGGACATCTCCCCATGGATATCGCCGCGGAGGCGTAGCTTGTTAAGGAAGACCGCTGTCGAATCGGGGCAGCGAACAAGCCTCTTCTGTGTTTCTTGCTGCACCTCTCTAGTAGTGAGGGGGTGCCCCGCGTCTCTGAGGAGTTGGAGTATGAGATTGTCTGCATCCTCTCCTTTGAGGACTCTGTTCTCCATGCTTGAACCCTTATAATGGCTACTTTTATCCCCATCGCTGCCCCCTAAAACCCTAAACTTTTATTCTGAATATCATAATTCCTCAATGAGGGACCTAGATTTGAAGTTGTTCACGGTGGGCCCCGTGGCTTGCTACCCCGTAGTGCTCAAGGCTATGGGGGAGCAGATGTATAGCCATAGGAGCGCCGAGTACAAGAAGCTCCACTACGACACCGTGGGGCGCCTCCAATTATATTTAGAGACCCAGAACCCCGTCTACCTGTTCAGCGCGACGGGGACCGGTTTCATGGAAGCTGCGGTTAGGAACTGCGTGAGAGATAGTCTTGTAGTCTGTGTAAACGGCGACTTTGGTAAGCGCTTCGCCGATGTCTCAAAAGCGAATGGGAGAAATACGGTACTCGTTGAACCTCCGATGGGGGAGCCCGTCACACCCGCTCAGTTGGAGGACGCTCTTCGAAGCCACCCCGAGACTGAGGCTGTTGCCATCACCCATAATGAGACTAGTGCTGGACTCATAAATCCCTTAAAGGACCTCTGCGCTGTCGCGAAAAAGTATGGCAAGCTCGTATTCGTAGATGCCGTCAGTAGTATGGGCGGCACAGAGATCAAGGTCGATGAGTGGGGTATAGACATCTGCTTCAGTAGCAGCCAGAAGTGCTTTGGCGTCCCACCAGGTCTCGGCATAGGGTCAGTGAGCAAAAAATGCCTGGAAATCGCCGAGAAGATTCCGAACCGGGGCTACTATTTTGATCTCCTCCTCTGGCAGAAGGATCATGAGAGGGGGCAAGGGACTCCCGTCACGTCGGTTATCCCTCAGATCGCAGGGCTCAACGCTGCCCTAAAGATGGTCGAAGAGAAGGGCGGTAAGCAATGGTACTTCAACCTCTATAAGAAGAGGAACACGAAGATACGCCGTGCTGTCAAGCGACTCGGAACCCCTGTATACCCGAAGAGAGGATCAGAGAGTCCGACTGTAAGTTGCGTGAAGGCCCCCAAGAGCGCCAGTGGCCCAAAGGTCTATGAGGCTATGAGGGCAAAGGGGTTCGAGCTAGCGCAGGGATACGGAGCCCTCAAGGATACAACCTATCGAATAGGTAACATGGGCTACATACCTGACCTGAGCATAAACCAGATGCTCGACGCTCTCAAAGAGGTCTATAAGGAGCTTAGCCCTTAACCTCAACTACTCTTAAAATAATCCGCTATCTCCGGCCTATTTAGGAAATAGATGACTATGGCGTAAACGATCACCTTCGTCATCGCTTGTACGGGGGACGCAGGCTCAATACCCAGAGTGATAAACAATTCAAGAAATCCAAGTAGTATCTCCCAACCCGACCACGCCATCATACCCAATTTCCCCCATTTATGACCGCCCCACAATCCGTAAGCGATGGCGAAGCCCGCAATCGAGGCGACCACATAGTAACCCGTTGTATATAATGGCCCACCTACAGTGTAGTAGCCAAACACTATAACGACGTTGATGACACTCTGGATTAAGAAGAAGGAGGCGAGTAGGGTGACTCCGAATGGCCTTTCCATGGGGGGATAGCCCCCTCCCTAACGTTAAAGCCTTAACTCCTAGATTAGTCCCATTTTCGTGAGTGCGAAGGAAGAATTCCTTTGAGCCCAATGACTTTAGTTTCTTTGGAAGCCGCTGAGTTCACCCTTCGCGGGTTTCCTCTCAACGTCTATTTTGTCGACGATGGCACCCGAGGGTCCGACGCGGCACCACTTAATGAACTCCTCAATATACACCTCAGGGCCCTCGGCAATTATCTCCACGGAGCCATCGGGGAGGTTTTTGACCCAGCCGTTTAGACCGAGGTGATCAGCTCTCCTTTTAGCGTTGACCCTGAATCCGACACCTTGGACACGTCCTAATACGGTTATATGGGCGGAGATCATGGTTGTTCAACTCCGTATTTCGCGGATATGAAGCAGCTCCCCTCATGGCTAACCATGCATGGGCCTATAGGGGATTCGGGTGTACAGCTCTTGTTGAAGAGTGGACAGTCCCATGGGTAGCAGACAGCTCTGAGGACTTCGCCACAGCGACAACCATGAGGCATCTCGTAGTTAGCCTCAGATTCGAAATCGAACCTCTTTGAGGCATCGTGGTCCTCGAACTCTTTCTTTAGGGCGAGGCCTGAGTCCGGGATTGTTCCAATTCCTCTCCATGGTGCATCCCGTCTCTCAAACACCTCTTCCATTAGGCTAATCGCGTGTGGGTTTCCCTCAGGACGTACTATTCTTTTGTAAGCGTTTTCCAGCTCTCCCCGTCCCTCTTTCAACTGTCTGCAGATCATAGCCACCGAGAAGAGGATGTCGAGGGGCTCAAAACCAGCGATGACCTGCGGTACTTTGTAGTGATCTGTGACCTCGTGGTACCCGACCTCTCCTATTATGGCGCTGACGTGGCCAGGGTCTATGAAACCATCGACTGGTGTCTCCCCAGATTTTAGGAGGTGTATCATGGCCGGTGGTATGAGAATGTGGGCGCTGTAGACGCTAAAATTATCGGGCGGGTTAGCGAGCAGCTCGGAGGCGGTGGTCGGCGCTGTCGTCTCGAAGCCTACACCAAAGTGGACGACATCCTTAGTTGTACAAGTGGCCATCTTCGCGGCATCATGAATACTGTATACGATCCTCACGTCGGCTCCTCTCGCCTTCGCGTCGGCTAGACTTCCAAGACCCGACGGGACCCTAATCATATCCCCAAAGGTAGTCAGGACGGCGCCGGATTCAGCGAGTCTTATTGCGAAGTCGATGCGATTTGGCGGTACGGTACATACAGGACACCCAGGTCCCATGAGGACCTCCACGTTCCGGGGGAGCATACTCCTAAGCCCATATTTTGTTATAGCATCCTCGTGTGTGCCACAGACGTGGACTATCCTTATGCGTCTTTGGCCCGCCAACTCCTTGATGAGTTTGACGACCTTTTTCGCGGTGTCACCGTCCCTGAATCTGTCCGAGATGCCCGACATCAAGGAAGCCTCAGAGCCTTCGAATATAAACCTCCCCGATACTCTGAGGGGTAGGGGTTTATATCATGAAACCCCTAGTTTGAGGGTGAGGACTGACAGGGTGTCGGCGGAAGAGCAAGCCCCCGAGAAGATAGCGTTCAGTGATAAAGTCGATTTCAAATTCACAGCCGCCTATGAGGCTTACAGCAAAGCATTTGACGGGGCGGAACTAACCGTGAAGGGGGAGCTGAATGATACCATCACGAAGCTCCACGACGGCAAGATGGACTATGGATTATTCTACAACATCATCAACCAGCACATACAGGGAGCCGATAAGGGCAGTAGCTTCAGGCGAGCACGTATTGAGGGGCAGAGGAAGCAGGAGTACGCGAAGGACGAGCGCAAACGAGGAAGAAACGAGAGATATCGTGGGTAAGTGAAGTGTTAACCCACTCCACGAGCGAACACTCTGCGTTAATGGTTTTAAGATGACAATCAGATATCCTTTAACTCCAACGAGGATTATGCTGTGCCATGAAGGACCTTAGGTTACTATGCGTCGGCGACGCCTTTATCGCTCGCCGCATAGGCGTCTATGGAGGTGAGGCAGATGTGGCTCCTCTCTTCAAAAGGATTAGGAACGCTGACGTCTCATTCATCAACCTAGAGATCGCCATACACAGTTACGAGGGATATCCCATTGGTGAGGGTAAGTATGATGCCTATGGACAGGCGGACCCAGTTGTAGCGGACGATTTGAAGGAGATAGGCTTCGACATCTGCAGCTGCGCTAACAATCACGCGATGGACTACAGCGAGGGGGGTCTCAGAACCACCATAAGTAACCTTGACAGGGTCGGCCTCGCTCATTCTGGTTCGGGGATAAATCTAGCCGAGGCGAGAGAGCCTGCTTTCCTCGACACTCCCAAGGGCGTTATTAGCCTCGTCTCAGCGTGCACTTGGGATCTGGGCGTAGCCAGTCATCAGCGTAAAAATCTCCCTGGGCGGCCGGGAATTAACCCTCTACACCTCGACACAGTCTATCACCTTAAACCCCAGCACTGGGATCAGTTCAAGGAAATTGTTGGCGCGCTAGACCACGCAGCGGACATCTTTGTAGCTGAGCCCAAGCTCATTAGGTTCCCGGATAGGGAGACGAAGTTTCTGAAGGGGGAGGAGACGAGAAGGGAATATGTGCCCAGGAAGGTTGATGTTGAGGGGAACCTCCGCGCTGTCAGTGACGCACGCTCACTTAGCGACTGGAGCTTCTTTAGTCTCCACGATCACTGCATGGGCGTCCATGCCGCGAAGGGGTATAGAAACCTCGACCTCCCGCCTGATGAGGTCAGGGACTTCGCGCATAAGGTAATCGACGTCGGTGCCGATGCCTATCTGGGTCACGGCCCCCATGTCATGAGGGGGATCGAGATCTACAAGGGTAAACCAATATTCTACAGTCTTGGTAACTTCGTCTTCCAGAGTACCCTCATCAGGAGGCAGCCAAGCGACCTCTTCGACCTTTGGGGCCTAACGGGGGAGCGGTCAACTGTTGAGCTCTATGAGAAGCGGGAGGCGCCTCCAGCGGTATTCTTTGACGACCCCTCTTACTGGGAGAGTTTCATCGCTGAAGTCGATTATGAGGAGGGAAAACTGAGTGAAATACGCTTGATCCCTATCATCCTTGACTACGATCAGAAGAAGCCACTGAGTGAGCAGAGAACGACTGCGGGTGTCCCTCGACTCGCAAGGGGAAAACAGGCTAAGAAGATAATCGAGGATCTCGCGCACTTATCCAGCCTCTATGGGACCGAAGTCAACTATAGGGAAGGCGCGGGAATATTGGCCCTATAATCGTTCTCTAATCCTCGAATGCCTTGATTAGGTCATCGTCACTTAATGTTCCAACGACGCCGCCCTCGCCATTTATGAGTATGTGGTCGAGGCCGGTGACTGCCATGACCCTTATTGCATTGGCGAGCTTGTCATCCTCACCGAGGGTAATGCAGACGTTAGTGCCGGTGAGACCGCAAGCCTCCATGAACTCCTTAGTATAGGCTCCCTTGAGGATGCTTGTGACCTTAAGCTCCCTGATATCGCGTGGTATCTGCTCGAGCATATCCTTCTGAAGAACCCAAGTTACCATTGCATCGAAGAGGTCGTGGCTTGTGACTATGCCCTGAACTTCACCCTTCTTGTCCTTTACGACTGCGACATCCTTTCGCCCATTGCTCATGGCCTTGGCGACCTCGCCAAGGGTGTTGGTGGTGGTTACGAAGATTGGTTTCTGCTTCATGAACTCCCTGATTGGTTTATCGAGGTTCAAACTTGATCACGTCTTTCTCTGTAGCCGAAGTTAAAAAAACCTCTTTTTATAAAAGAAACTTGCGGAATGTTTTTGTTATTCTTTTAAGAAAAATGAACTTGTTATGCCCATCCATATCATCCTAACCAGCATATTGAGTCTCGTTGGCTCAAAGTGCGCGCGTTGGTAAATTACATAGGTTTAACCTCTAGCACGCCTCCGTACTCTGCTACAGGGAGCCTCAGGGGTAACCTATATGCGGTGAAATGTGAAAATGACAGTATACTTTGATAAAAGAAAGCCTGGCAGTGAACCCAGGGAACGTTCCCGTGAAGCAACGAAGGTAACATGTTCGGATTGTGGTAAGGTTTGCGAAGTTCCGTTCAAGCCTACAGCAGGTCGGCCAGTGTATTGTAGAGATTGTTTCTCGAAGCATAGACCAGCTTAGAAACTAGGTTTTTCTAAATAATTTAGCGAGAACCTAATCACTCGACTATACTTTCGGAGAATCCTTACTCATTGCGCGCTCGCAATTTAATCAAATGTTTGTTGATGCGAATAATCTCTTTTTCGAGAATGAAGCAAAAGTTTGGAATGGCGTTAATGTTTCGGAGCAGTTGAGCAACCCGGTTATATTTGAGCTTCACAGCGATTAAGAGAGACGCCGTGCTCATGAAATGAATATCAAAGAATTCGAGACTAGCATTAGGGAGGCGAGGCTTATGCTACCACCCCTCGCCGATTACACGGATTACCCCTTTCGCCGCGTTATGGCAAAGTTTGACCCACCCTTTATCGTTACCGAGATGATCAGTGCTAACGCCCTAATTCATGGTGGTGCGAAGACGCGTCGGATGTTAGCGAAAGTCGTTGGGGTCAGATGTGAAGGTGTTCAGCTGGTTGGTGCCGAGCCGGACTCGATGGCCTCAGCCGCGAGAATGGTGGAGGAACTCGGGTTTGATTACGTCGATATAAACATGGGGTGCACCATAAACAAAGTTGCCAGACAGGGGGCTGGGATCTCTCTCATGGGGGATGTGGATAGAGCCTGTAGGGTCGCCTCTGCAATTATAGACATGGTCCACATCCCCGTAACCTGCAAGATGAGACTTGGGATGAACAGGAGTAGTCTCAACGCAGTGAACCTTTCAAAGAGGTTGGAGGAAATAGGTGTCGCTGCTTTAACGATCCATGGTAGGAGTGGGGAGAAGAAGTGGGGCTTGCCCGTCGACTACAATGGAATTAAACAAGTAGTAGCAGCGCTTGGAATCCCGGTTTTGGGAAACGGTGGCGTATTCAATGGCGAGGACGCCAAGAAAATGATAGAGAAGACAGGAGCCGCAGGAGTTATGCCGGGGAGAGGGCTAATTGGGAACCCTTGGATAGCCCTCGAGATAACCGCTGCCCTCAACGGTAAGGACTACAATCAACCAACCATAGAGGATAGGAAGGAAACCTGCCTGCTCCACATGAAGTATCTCTGCGAGTATTACGGAGACAAAGGCGGAGCGGTTAGGATGCGAAGGATACTTCCGAAGTACTTCTCTGGGTGTAAGAACCTAAGGAGCCTCCGTGAGGACATCCATTCAACGTCTAATTCCAATGAGGTCACTGAACTCATGGAGAGGATCCTCAATGAGGGTGCCCACGGAAGGTATGAGGGAGGGGTCACTCACTCTGAGAGTGATCCTTCACCCATATTATGATGATGAGCCGTCGATGAAGGCGAGGAGTAGATTTAACATAATGGATATGTCAAAACAAAAGGTGTCGAAAAAAATATTCCCTCTATTATCGGTGTGGGTAGCCATAGGAGTCGACGGAATGTTGAGAAGCTCCTTAGTGCTTGAGTCATCCGGCTTTGTGTCCATGTTTGTGGCTATCTAGGCTTGCGCGCGCGGCACCGAAAATTATTATAGCCTTCTGCATTCCTCATTCAATATTTAGAGGTCGTTAGGAAAGCTTGAAAATGCCGTGTTTTAAAAAGTGTAGTAGGGTGTACCCTAAATCGCGCATTAAAGACTCTATTTACTAAAATAGGCTAAAAAATGAACCCGATTAGGAGACCTTTCGAAGCAAAATCGTGTAATGAAGACATTTTCTCGCTATAGACCCTACTCTATCCAAGCTAAAAGTTATTGAATCGCGACCCTTTTTTTTGCGCGCTCATCTCTAAGGATCCTAAAGCCTTATCGTGTGGACGGAGAGAGGCTCGGATTGGGTTCTGAAATAGTTTTAAACCGATTTTCTTGGCGCTTATTTTAAAAACTATCGAGGTAACAAGTAGATGTCCAGCAATGCCCCTAAATAAAGAGAGAGCCAAGCAGGTCATGGAGAGGGTGGGTGTGGATGCCATCCTCGCTGCCTCCCCGGCGAATGTGTTCTATGTCTCAGACTATTTTGGTACTGGTATGCAACTTGGGTGCGGATCGCAGGGTTACGCCCTCCTCCCACTAGATGCTGAGCCTGCTCTCATGGCCCCGCTCTCCGAGGCCGACCTAGTTGCCGAGAGCAGAAGCTGGATTAAGGATATCCACTGGTACGGTTGTCTTAAGGTAAATACCTCCGAGAACTCGACGGCATCAGATATAACGCGGATGATAATTGAGGCGACTAAGGCGAGTGCTGAGCAGACCCCTTGCGACTCCCTTGTAATAGCTGTCACTAACAGGGGTCTTGCTAAAAAGACAATAGCTGTTGACAATCGTGGCATAAACTCTATCCGCTGGGAGAACATAAAACGCAACCTTCCTGATGCAAAGATCGTCGAAGGTTCTGCGATCCTCGATGAGATTAGAGCTGTGAAGACCTTCGAGGAGATAGATCTCATAAAGAAGGCAGTAGAGGTAACGGAGAAGTCGATGGAGGATGCCCTCGAGATTGCTCAACCGGATATTATGGAGCTCGACATGAGCAAGATGTACAGCTACAGTGTCGCTGAGGATGGTGGGATCGTGACCAGTGGTCAAATAGGTTTTGGGGAGAGGAGTGCTTACCCGAACCCTATACCGACCACGCTTCAGCTCAGAAAAGGGGACCTGATCCGGATGAGCCTCGGATCCGATTGGGGCCACTACAACGGCAATGTGACCCGAACCGCGGTAATGGGGAAGGCCTCTCCAGAGGTCGAGAAGAGGTTAAAGACCGTCATAGACGCTCAGGAGGCCGCTTTCGACTCCGCACGTCCCGGTGCCACCTTCGGCGATGTCTATGCAAGCGCCCAGAAGGAACTCGAGAAGGGTGGTGTGAAGGAGTGTAGCATGAGCCTTGGCCACTGTTTAGGTACAGAAGCCAACGAGCGGCCTTGGGTGTGTCTGGGAGAAAAGACCAAGATAGAGGAGGGGATGGTGCTGAACATCGACGTGCCGTTCCTAGATCTAGGTTGGGGAGGGATAGAGATGGAGGACACGGTCATGGTGACTAAGAAGGGGTTAAAGCTCCTAACGAATACCGAGAGAACAATCTACTTGCTCTAGATGTTCCTCCTAGTTATCATGAGGACGACTCGGGAAGCGTGGCCGAGGCCATTCTTCTCAATTTCTTTACCGTACTTCTTCCACACCTCCTCAAATGGTAGAGCTTCCACGTCGTGGCTCCTCGCGTTCTCTATTGAAGCCTCGATCTCCAGACGTGCCTGTGCTGCACCTAGCTTCTTACCGGTGTAGAAGACCTCCCTCTTTACTAGGGTGAAGCCAGCGCCCCTCAGATACTCTTGATAGCGGATAGCTGGGAGCCACTTCGCACCAGATGCGTAGGCGTAGACCTCAGATTCCAGTCTCTGCGCTGCAGTCTCGGCCTCCTCAGGAGGGATCACGGTGAAGCAGAAGAATCCCCTTGGCTTGAGGACACGCGCCACCTCGTGAAACGCCTGCCGAACCCCCTGATCACCCCGGGTCATGTCCACGTCGTCGAGTCCCATGAAATTAGTGGCTAGACCAAAGCTTCCACCCTGGAACTCTAGACGGGTGGCATCCATCTTCATGGTGGTGACATGTGGGTCAAGCCACCTCTCCCTGATGCGGCGGTCCGCGATTTTGATAGCCTTATCGGATACGTCTATGGCCACGATCTTTAGGGTTGGGTCTCGTTTCGCGAGCTCGATAGCAAAGAGCGCCGAACCAGTCGCGACATCGAGGACCCTCATCCTCGGCTCGAGAGGTAGCACTGCGACGACCCTAGCCCTGAGCCCATCAAGCCTGGATGCGTAATCCTCATAATCCCCCTCAGGGACGTACTTCTCCTCGAGAGCCAAGGTTATTATTAGTAAGATGAATGATCGTGATTAACGCTTTCCTTTTAGAGGCTCGCTATCTCACTTATTTTTGATTTGATCTCTATGGCTCGAGACTCAAATATTCTGACGAGTTCCACTGCTTCCTCTGGGCGTGGCTCCTCGGCGTGGTTCGCCTTGTAGTCTAGCCATGCTTGGTAGGCACGCATGTAGACGCGACCGAACATGGCGCTGCTGACTGAATCAATGAGGCCGCGGTTCATGAAGGCTGTGAAGACGCCGAAGTTACTGCTAAGCTTGTCCTCGCTGAGTTCCTCATCAATTACCTTCTCTATGATGCCCCTCAGAGCAGGCTCCATGTCGACTCCTTAGGCCTCTCAGCCTTATTAGGCTTTAATTATACTGAAATTGCTCAGATCGATGAAGATTGAAGTGAAATTAGTTAAATATTTCACGTTTTAGATGGTTCAGTTATCAAATTGCAAATGAGTAATGCGTATCGCTTTTAACATATGAACAACTATATAACATCGGGGGATAACCGTGGATACTTTTACTTTGATCCTAATCGGAGTAATTTTAGTCATACTACTAGCCATCATATGGCTCTTCATTTCTGCTTACAACCGCCTATTCCGTTTCAGGAACGCAGCTGATGCTGAGCTGGGCCAGATCAGGGTCGCAATGAAGAAGAGGTTCGACATGATCGAACAGCTCCTAGGGGCAGTTCAGGGGTACACGAAGTTCGAGAGGGATGTATTTGAAAAAGTCGCGGAACTTCGTGCACAGGTTGTGAACGCTGGGCCAGCGAATCTAGCCGACATACAGAAGGAGAGCGCAAACCTCTTCGGAAGCATTCGCGCCGTAGCTGAGGCCTATCCCGACCTCAAGGCCTCGGAGACTGTGAAGAAGCTGATGGACGCTATTGCGAGTCTTGAGGAGGAGATCGGGCGACAGAGGTACACCTACAATAATGTAGTGCAGGAGTTCAACACGATGGTCGACACGATCCCCACCAACTTCGTCGCAGGAGCCCTAGGCTTGAAGAAACTTGACTATCTGAAGTTTGGCGACGAGATAGAGACTCCACCAAAGGCAACGGGGATTGGTCCGAATGGATGAGAGCAGACAGATAGCTATAATCGTCGTGTTGGGTCTCGCCCTCGCAATAGTTGGGGTAGCGGCCACATCGGCGCTCGAGGGTTACACAAAGACGGGGCCTGCTGTTGTGAGTAGCTACGAGGCCCACTTCATGAGCAACGGAACCCTCAGGGAGGATTACACATACACCTTCACTGTGCAGCAGTACAGGATGCTGTACCGTAGCTGGGAGGCTCCGGTTTCCCTTACGTCTCTGGATCAACCATACATCAAGCCCGTGAAAATAGATCCGCCGGCGGGGTCGGTGGCGTATGTAAAGGACTGGTTGGGGCAAGTCACTGTAGAGTCACCCAATGCAGGCCCGATCGTGAGCGACACGATCGACAGCTTGGCCGATTTGAATGAAATTGGCTGTTTCTATCCCCAACAGTTTCTCCCGGGTAGCTACCATATAGGATACACTTTCAACCTATACCCCCCTATAGAGTATGACTCAAGCTATGACCACCTAAACCTGCTATTCGCAGATGTTCACGTCCCTTACAATAATGTGAAGATTGTCATCGAGAACGCCTCCTATGTGGTAGAAGTTTATCAGCATCCGCCTAGCCTAAGCGTGACCCGAACCGGCGATCAGATTATAATAACGGGTAGCTCGGCGGAGAACGAGTTGCTCGAGGTCGAGCTGCTGATGACCCCGGGGGCGAGCCACTTCGACGCGTTCAGGTCACCTGTACCAGACGTTAAGGGGAAGACCGATAGCGCCAACTTCTGGACCAGTCTCCAGTACAGCGCGGCGAATTGGCTCGGCTACGCTGCGATTATAGTTGTCTTCGCAGTGCCACTCCTGCTAATCTGGGTATACATGAGATTCGGGCGCGAAGAGGAGGCGACTGTACCAACCTACCTGAGCACTGTTCCGAACAAGGATCGGAAACCCTGGTTAGTCAACCTCATCTTCAGGAAGGAGATCTACGATTTCGATGAGGACGGTTTCTACGCCACGCTACTGGACCTGCACCTGAGGAAGAAGCTGCAGCTGGAGCCTAGGGAGCATGGCATGAAGATCCACATACTCGACGGGAACGTGGACGACCCCTATGAGGGTAGAGTGATTGGATTCCTCCAGAAGCTCGCGGTTAACGGTGTGTTTGACACCGATACTCTCCGCGACCTTGCCCATGACATCAGCAATGGTAGGGGAAGCGAGACGCAGGCCCTAGTGATCAAGGACGACCTCGACGGTTTGACGCACCACGTTGATGGGAGCGTCGTTAAGGACTTCGCTGTAGGTGGCAGGCTCAAGATCCTTCCAGTTGCCCTCCTAGGTGTCGCAGTCTTCGCGGCATCTATCCTAATTATCGCGACATCACCAATTGTTGGCTACCTTCTAGTGACTCCGTTCGTTCTCGGGACGATAGCAGTGGTGCAATGCGTCATTGCCCTCGTCTTCCCCTCGACACTCTTTGGCAAGTGGCGTCCAGGGATGTTCAAGGAGAAGCTCGAGTGGGGCGCCTTCAGAAACCACCTTGGGGACCTAGCGCAGCTGAGAAAGTATCCGACGGAGGACATCTCAATGTGGGGTGACTGGCTCGTCTATGGGACGGCCCTTGGGGTGGGTGATCGAGTCGCGCAGGCCATGAGGGAACTCAACGTCAATATCGACATGGCTCGATTTGCCCCCATAATGCCGCTGTGGTTTAGGCCAATCATCATCGCTACACCGCCGGCTAGTCGTAGCGGAAGCGGTGGAGGGTTCCACGGTGGCGGAGGCGGGTTCGGTGGTGGCGGTGGATTCGGTGGAGGAGGCGGTGGGGTTCGTGTGGCTCCTGCAGGGCTATTTTTAAATTGGGGCAGTTAGTAGGTTAGGCGGGTTCGTGGACCCGTAGCTCAGCACGGATAGAGCACAGGCCTCCTAAGTCTGGGGTCGTGGGTTCAAATCCCACCGGGCCCGCCATCAAAATTGTCCCATTTACAATCTAAAATTTGCACCTAAAACAAAGAATAATGAGATAGGATTCAAACCACCTAACTTATCACATTAGTTTCCTTCTCGGTATAATATATTCGATTTTCTCTTAAGACATCGGGGGACATGGGGGACTAAAATCCATGTTAAATATTTACTCGTTATATATGTACGCTTCCCCGTACTAAATTTAAACTGTTTGAAATTTTTTTGTAGAACCCCTAGTTGTCCCCCAGCCTAAAATAAATTTAGGGTACCCTATTTATTCTAGCCCCCCGTATTGGGGGACCGGAATAAGAAAAAAATATGTTCTTCTCCTCCATATGATCGGCGTTGTCCCCCATAATGTCCGGGGAATCAGGGGGACGTAAAAGTGAAAGCTGAATTCTATTACATTTGTACAACGACTTCAGTACCTTGTAATTCTTAATAATATCATTGGGGGACTCTGGGAGACAAGGGGGGACTGATAGATCGGCTTTTCAGGAGAGCGAAGTGAACTGTGTTTTATATATCTGATCAACTTTTAATCGGCATCGGTTAATAATCTACATTGAATCTCTATGTCTAAACGACTCGTCAGTAAGGAGGATTTACGAGCATTCGTTGTTGAAGGTTGGACGTTTAGGAAAAAAATGCGAAAAGGTATTCAATATATTAGTAGACGTAAGGGAACGAAGGAGTATGGACTTGGGCGTTATAGTGACGAATTATGGACCTTGATCGAGGATGCGACCCGAAATCCAACTGGTCGCAACGAGTTTACTAAGGAGCCCGTTAATACTCAAATAAAACCAGATGAAAAATATGATCCATTTATCAAGTTCTTGGAAAATATAAAGGACGATTTAATTAAGCATAAAATGATTCGATGTCTACATATAGATGCTGATGGGTTCTGCGATTACTGGCGTATGGATAGACCACCCAAGTATTCTGAAGAGCTTAATGAGAAAGAATTGAAAATGTTGTTAAAAAAGGTGAAGGGATCGGGCGATAAAACTCCTGTGTGGCTTATGATGTCCAACGCAGTTGTTTGCGAGGTCTGCCCTGCCTTTCTTGATGAAGCGATACTTGCCTATCTAAATTCACATATAAAGCAAAAAACCGGGTAATATCTTTTTCAACTATTATAATTTTCCAAATTGAAGATAAATATTAGAAATGATTTATTCCAGATTACTTAACATCTCCTTCATGAGTCACCTAGTCTGCCCTCTATGCGGAAAATACGCGGCGTTATCGACTCTAAACCCAGATGCCATAGATCTGGATTTGAAAGTAATTAGTTTTAGAAGTCTTGGAAGGCCAAAAGGTTTCGCAAAGGGTGAGTCGTACTCGATTTTAGGTGACACAGAGATTACTCCAATTATCGCAAATAGGGTTGCGCAACTATACAACATGTTCATCAATAGCGGTAACTTAGTAGATATTAGCGGTTCAATTATAGATGAGCTAAAGAGAGAGTTATCAAATAGAGATTTTAAAATATCATTATTAAATAATGAGATTAAAGTTAAGAATAAACAGTTTGAGGAGATTTCACTAAGATCACATGTTGATTATATAATTCTAGAAAGCTTATCTTTACCTAAATCAGAGAAGTTAGATTTTGATGGCGATAATTATTATATGGTCATCACTAAGGAAACGTTGGCTTTGAATATATTTCTCTATAATTTGGTGCAGGAAATACCTAATAGATTAAAAATGCTTTTACTTAAACATATTAATTGGGATAAAAATCCTGATTATTATCACTTAATGATTGAAAATGCTTCAGTGAAGAAAACCGTTGCAGATGAGTTAATGGGTGATTCATTTATGTATACAAGATCATACTCTAATGGTGTTGAACCATACACTCTGAAAAGTGATGATTTAAAAAGCATAGTGAAGAGTATTAAAGAGAGAATTTCTAATCCGGAATTAGAAATGCAAAGGATCCTTAAAAAAATGGAAAGATTTGCAGGTAAAAAATAATACGGGTGCCATTGATTTTACCACTTTTTAAAGCGTCTATTTGTAAATTAGCTCGCATGTGCGCGCGCGGTTCGAATCCCACCAGGCCCGCTATTTACTGAACAGGACCCGCTTTCAATGACGTTTGTACGGGACAAGGCTTGTTTTATTCGACTGCCATCGTGCGCGTGTCGGCGAGGGTCTCATAGACATAAGGTTCGTGGCTAAGCTGATGGGGGGTAGCACGGTTAATGTTTGGGAGCATATAGAAAAGGGGATTAAGGCGATAAGGAAGGAATACAATTTTCCGCGGATTGGCTATGATACTGAGTACCTCTATAATCGATTAAAAGAGTATGAGAAGGATCACCCAGAGATGCTTTTTGCTTCTCCTTCTCAGGATACCTTTAAAACTGAAACTCCTTCTACTCAATAATCTTATCCTCACACTATGCGCGCGCAAAGTAAATAATTACTAGACCACGTTAATCATTAACTATGGCAAATGAAAAGTCGCCTCTGGAGAAGCTAGGCACCTCACTTAAGCCAGGCGCCTGCTACATGTGTGACAGCTATTGCCCAATAAAAGTCCATGTAGTCAATGGGAAAGCGAAAAAAATTGAGATGCTTAACGAACAAGCGAGAGAGTTCTGTCCTAGATGGAAGGCGCAGCTTGACTTCGTCTATCATCCTGAACGCATTCTACATCCCTTGAAGCGAGTAGGCGAGAGAGGGACAGGGGAGTTTAAAGAAATCTCGTGGAGTGAAGCCCTGGATACAGTCGCCAAAAAATTACTGGAAATTAAAAAGGAGAGTGGACCAGAGGAAACTGTCTTCTACGTGGCATATACCAAGGAGCCACGACCATACCTTCGCCGCCTCGTACACGCCTACGGGTCCCCTAACTACACTACTGAGACAAGCAGCTGCTTCTCGGCGACCTGGCTCGCCGCTACACTGAACTTCGGTAAAGACTATGGGAACTTCCTCGTAAACTCGAGGCAGATAGATCCGGAATGTAAATGCATGATGATTTGGGGCTCCGCCGTGAGACACTCTACTCCACTCAACTGGAAGAACTGCCTCGACGCTAAGGAGAGGAGACTAAAATACATCGTCGTTGATCCCAGGAAGACTCAGATAGCAGGCATCGCCGACATACATCTCCAGCTGCGCCCGGGAACAGATGGCGCCCTTGCACTCGGAATGATGAATATCATCATAAACGAAAATCTTTACGACAAAGAATTCGTGAACAAATGGACGGTGGGCTTCGATAAACTTAGAGAACTCGTACAGGACTATCCACCAAAGAAAGTGGAGAAAATCACCTGGGTCCCAGCAGAAAAAATCCGAGAAGCAGCTTTGATGTTCGCTAAAAATACTCCAAGCAAGATCATGACGAGTCCGGAAGCCACTGTACACCACCAGAATGGAGTGCAGAACACTCGAGCAATCTACCTGATACCGGCCATACTAGGAAACATTGAAGTCCCGGGAGGTAACAGAAGCTCCCCCGAAAAACCACCAACAAAGCAGATCACCCTGCAAGAGAAGGTAAAAGACATGCCTCAAGGGGTTGGGGCACAGCGTTTCCCAGTCTTCACAGAGCTCTTTGAGGAGATGCAGGCGAACGCAATAGTGGAACAGATCCTAACCAGCAAACCCTACCCAATAAGAGCCCTAGTGGCAGCGGGATTGAATCTACAGTTCTTCCCCAACAGCCGTAGGCTAGAAGACACACTAAAACAACTAGAACTAATCGTCGACATCGACTTCTTCCACACACCCGCCACACGAATTAGCGATATAGTTCTGCCAATATCCACATGGCTAGAACGAGACATACTCTTAACCAGAGAAGGGGGACATGTATGGCTCATCGAACCCTCTATAGAGCCAGTAGGCGAATCCTGGCCGGAGTGGAAAATATACTATGAGTTGGCGAAACGACTAGGATTAGACGATGAGTACTGGAACGGCGACATAGAGAAGTGCTTCAATGAAATTCTAGAGCCGATAGGGCTCACCGTGAAGAAACTCAGGAAAACTCCCGACGGGATCATGTACCCTATGCCAGCTAAGTCGATTAAACAATATGAAGCGACGGGCTTCAAGACACCTTCAGGGAAGGTTGAGATCGAGTCCAGCATATTAAGAAAGCATGGGTACGAACCCCTACCCATCTATAGGGAACCAGCTGAGAGCCCCATAAGTACACCAAAGTTAGCGGAAAAATATCCGCTGGTGCTCACAACAGGGGCACGGACGGTCAACTTCACCAACTCCCAGTATAGAAACATAAAGAAGCTTCGAGAAATGGTACCAGAGCCACTCCTAGAGATCCACCCCGATGACGCCGAGAAGAGAAAAATCGAGCAAAGACAAAGGGTAATGGTCAGCTCTTCTAGGGGCAGCGTAATAGTAAAGGCCAACATAACAGACACGACATTACCAGGTGTAGTGCATCTACCCCATCTATGGCCAGACGAATTAAACGTGAATCTTCTATGCGATGATAAAAACTTGGACCCGATATCAGGTTTCCCCGCATATAAATCGCAGCTATGCCAGGTGACACCTATTTAACCGTGGTAAAATACGCTGATTATTTATTCAGAATAATAAAAAAAATGGGATTTGCGGGTGACATCTCCACGAATCTACGCGTTCAAATCCCACCGAGCCCGCCACTAATCCTACACCTCAGTTCATGATCAGGGTATTTTCAAGGCAGGCGAGAATCGCGCGCGCATGAAGAGCCTCAACTTCTTAGGTGAGAGTACTCTGATTCATAGATAAAGAATGGGTGCACGCGAGCTAGTACTAGAGATCTTCTCCCAAGAAAAGCAGATCGTAATCGATCAGGATGGCTCTGATCTTGTCAGCGGCCTCATGAACCTGCTCCTCCCTCTTGGCCCCGGTGATCACGAGCTTCCCCGAGGCGAATACCAGCAGGACCACCTTGGGCTCCGTCATCCTATAGATGGCGCCGGGGAACTGCTCAGGCTCGTACATAACGTGCTCCAGGACGTCAGACATCGTCTCCAGGTCTACTTTGCCGTGGAGGTTCGCGGAGGCGACCATGTTCTGGATCACTATCTTTGGCTTCCCGAGTATGATGATCCCGTTCGTCTTCAGCTCCCTGACCACCTTCTTCACCGCGCTCCTCGCCTGCTTCTCCGACTTCGCCCCCGTGCAGACCATCTTACCACTGCCGAATATGAGGGTCGCTGTCTTCGGCCGCTTAAGCCTGAAGACGAGTCCAGGGAATTGCTTTGGCCTATACTCCACGTTCCTGAAGACCTTCATGATGTCGAGAAGGTTTATCTTCTGGTCGAGGGTCACCGACGCGACGACGTTCTGTATCTCCACATCATAAGGACTTGTTTCACTCATCTCTCAGCCCTCCTCTAAGACTCCCATGAGACACTCTCGTAGCTCCACATAACGCTTTTTCATTATTGTCCGAGGCTGAGCGCATCATTTTTTGTCAGGGTTTTGGCTGTGGCAACCCTCGCTGCAACAATTACGTTAACCCTGGTCCTGCTATGCTTCTTTTTCCGGATATTCTGTTTAAACATTTTTCTTATTTTCTTATCGAGCTCCTTTTCCTCATTCTTATTCTAGTATCTTTATAGATGAAAGCTTTGAATGGCACTTATTATTCTTACGGTCTACGGTATAAACCCGCTTAAAATGCTTACAACGACAAGTTGACCAAAAGTCTGCAAATTCACTGATAAACTCTAAGCACTCCCCGCGCGCGCTTATCCTCACTTCCATTTGATGCTCAACTGTGAAGATTAATGCTTGACATGCGCGCACACACTCTTGTGTAATGTTAGTTAATGATATATAGGGCTGAAAAACACACAGAAAAAATCCCCGAAATAGGGTATAAAATACGCTTTTGTCCTCTATTTGTCCGTATAGATGATGCCTCCTTTCTCAAGCTCCACGATTCGCTCTTCATCGTAGCCCAGCAGCCCCTTGAGGATCTCCCTGTTATGCTGCCCAATGAGCGGGGCGGCGGACTTCACCTCACCTGGCGTGTCAGAGAACTTGACGGGGAAGTTCACCGTCCTAAATTTCCCCACCTTACTATGCTCAACCTCGATGAACATGCCTCTCGCATTAAGATGAGGGTCTTCAAGGCTCTCGTTCACCTGGTAAACGGGGGCGACGGGCATGCCGATATCCACGAAGTACTCCACAGCCTCATCTCGCGTCATACCGCTCACCATCTCCTTCACAGCAGCCAGCGTCACAACCTCCACACCCAGCTTCTCCTTGAGGGCGTCGAGGGCCCTCGGTCTGAATCCGGCTACCTGAACCCACCCATCACTCGCCTTAACTATCCCGCTGATATGAGTCGTAGGGTACCTCTCACGGATCTGCCACGGCAGCAGACCCGTCATCGAATATTCAACTATAGCCGGGTTCAAGGCGACCATGCAATCGGCCTGCGCTACATCCAACATCTGCCCGATTCCCTTTCTATCCCTGTTTCGGATCGCTGCCATGATGCAATAAGCTGCAACGGTTCCAGGTCCGAGGTCCCCATAGCTCTCAGCCATGTTAAGAGGCGGACCATTTGGGTCAACTAGGTCCCCGGTCAAGCGAGTGTGGCCGCTCATGGCCTCAGCTACGACGTCGAATGAGGCTCTATTTGAGTAGGGCCCGTACTGACCGAAGCCACTGAGGGCTGCATAGATGATTCTAGGATTAGCCTCCCTGAGGGCGTCGTATCCTAGGCCGAGTCTCTCCATTACGCCGGGGAGATAGTTCTGGACAACGATGTCTGACCTCTTCACGAGCTCCATGAAGATCATGTGGCCCTGATCTGCCTTCAGGTTGATGGAGAGGCTCTTCTTGTTCATATTCAGGTAGTGAAAGACTGGGTCTGAACCACCCAGGCGTTGTCCACCTCCGATTCTCGCCGTGGCTCCCCACGTCGGCTCAACTTTAATCACATCAGCCCCTAGTTCTGCTAGGAGGAGGGTGCACCATGGGCCAAACCAGTGATCAGTTAGATCCACGACTCGAATGTCGTCCAGAATCTTCATCGATGCCATAAACTACAGTTAGATTAATGCCTTTTTTAACCCTAGCGTGTACTTGCGCGCGCGTGCATACTTATGGAATAATCTTTTAGGTGGATACCACCGGGCCCGCCATTTACTGAATAGGGCCCCCTTTGTCGACTCCCGTTGCGCGCGTGTGCTCTGGGTGGCTACATCACGACGCTGAAGACGAGCGGCTCGAAGCGGAAGGAGCTGCATGATCTCGGCTTCCTTGATAAGCAGATACCTAAATGGGTAGCGCCTCTTGAGCGGGTATCTGTTGCAGGAGCGGGAGCGGGTGCAGGTAGCATAGCTGAGCAAGCACAGCGTGCACCACCTGCAGCCATACCTGTTGGAACCCCTGCTATAGAGCAGGGTGCGGAGGAGGTGAGCCTGCTGTGCATGCTCTGCCTGCTCAGGATGCTTCCACAAATTTAACACGCGTGCACACGCTTCGTTGGCAGTCAGATATCTGATTGGGTTGTACCTCTTGAGCAGGTAGCAGGTGCAGGTAGCACAACACAGCATGCACAACGCGTACTCTCTGCAGCTACGCCTGCTGGAAAGCACGCTATAGTAAGGGGTCCAGAGATACTACAGCTAATGTGCACGATGTGCGTGATGTGCACGATGAAGGTGATGAGGTGCACACAACACCCGAACAAAAAACACTTAACAGGATTAACAGTGCACCTGGTCCCGGAGGTGAACGCTTCGAGGCGCTGGGCAGTGATGCGCTCCAGCAGTGGATGATTAAGAACGCGATTGATGCTCACGCATGGATCAAATAAATTGCTAGTAATGTACGATGTATGTAATAGACAATCATTCTATTACATAAGAAGTGTATTAAGAGATAGAATGTCTAATATCGGTATCATGCATTGTACATAATTGTCTGAATCCTTGACTTTGACGATAGAATTTAATTAACTTCACACGATAGCTAATCTATGGAAAAACAAACACGCGTGCGCCCAATTATGGATCCCCTTGATGAACCGAAGGCGGCGCTTAGGGTTCTGATTCAGTTAAGCATTCATTCTGAGGGGCTGAACGTGACGGCACTATATGGTGAAATGAGTGAGAGATTTGGAGTCGGGAGACCAGCCACAAATTCTTCCTATAAGGCGTTGCTGGATGCCGGTTTAGTTGAGGTCACCGATAGGAAGGTAAGGAAACGTAGATTGAAAATGATTAGGCTGACTGATAGAGGTAGGAGAATCTCTACTAAGATTAGGGGCATCTTATGTATCTTGCAGGAACCGATAGTTGCAAATCTACATCTCGCTGATAACCACTGATTTTCTCTAGAACTTTCTCATCCTTGGGCGATGTGACTCCCTAGGCGCAAATGAAGCACACGCCTCCTTATTCTGATCGAGCACCTTATGCTCCCTAGAGCAGTAGAATGTGTTCCGCGAATACTTCCTACACTGCCCGCATTTCTTCCCCACTCCCTGCCTACTCGCAGCGCTCATGGTCACAATATCGATGCCCATCCTCTAATAAATAGGCGCTTAAGCGACCAAGGTTTATCCAAGACGGCTCGCTTCGAAGTCGCGAGAAATATGGCAAGCAGACTATTCGCTGCGGCCTTATCCGTTCTCCTTGGGATTCTCCTTACTTGGGGCACAGGCATGTTTCCAACTCCATTCGTGAGAATACAGATCGACATCGTGAGCTACGGAGCCCCACTAGCGTACTCAACCCGAGTAATCCCAACACAGTTCCCCAGTTACGACTGGCTAAACCTCGCACTCGACGTCGCCTTCTGGACGTTCATTCTCTATCTAATACTCGGAGTTATCCTTAGCACTAGTCCCCTGAAGAAAGCCAAATAGTCTTAACCAGCATGAATTGGGTAGACTTACAGTCGTCTGCGCATCCATAGCTACTTAATTTTATTCCTAATATCCTCACCAAACAGGTACGCCCTCTCAGCACCTGTGATCTTTACTCTGATCCACTCCCCGATGCGAGCCTTCGTCACAACGGTGACTGCCTTATACGAGCGAGTCCTGCCCATCTTCGCGCCACTATGACCTAATTCGTCGAGTAGAATCTCCCCTTCCCAACCGAGCCACGACTTATTCGCTTCTCTCCCAACCTTCGTCCACAGCTCGTCGAGTCTCCTCGATCTATACTTCGTGATGCGTCCGTTCAGCTGCCCCTCAAGCTCTACGGCCTCCGTCCCAGGCCTTGGCCAAAACCTATTCATATTCAATGCATCAGGGCGGAGCCACTCGACTAGGAACAGACTCTCCTTGAACTGCTCCTCAGACTCCCCTGGGAAGCCACATATGATATCCGTAGAAACACCGATGCCGGGCACTCCTTCCCTGAAGCGTGTGACTAGCTCCTTGAAATCGGTGACACTGTATCTCCTCCGCATCCTCGCCAGAACGTCGTCGCTCCCCGCCTGAACTGGTGCATGGAGAAATTGGAAAACCTTCTCTCCCCTGAAGGCGTCGACGAGGTCATCCACTATAGGCAGCGCCGAGTTGGGAGTCATCATGCCGACACGTATCATGAAGTCACCATCAATCTTCTCCAGACTCCTAAGCAGGTCTGGTAGCCTTACTCCACTGTAATCATAAGCTGCGGTGTCCTCCGCAGTGACCCAGATCTCCTTACACCCCGATGAGATTGCCTCCTCCGCGTCTCTCACGATTCTCTCCACGGGGAATGATCTAAGTCTCCCGCGAGCCAACTTGACTATGCAATAGCTACAGTTACCGAGGCAGCCAGCAGAAATTGGAGCGATGTGAACTAATCCACTAAACCTCAACCTGGGTAAGCATGTGCGGTCCGGTGAGGTCCCGTCGAGACACACAATCTTCTCCCCAGCAGCAGCAGCGGAGACGGCATCCGGTATTCTCGCAACATCATCTGGTCCTACCAGGCAAGCGTTGGGTGAAACCTCTTCAACAAGACTCCTTTGAGCCTTTGGCATACAGCCTGCGACCACGATATGCCTGTCCCCTAGTTCTCTGAGTCTCCTGACCACCTTACGCTCAGTTGGCGTCTTAACAATGCAGGTCAGCAACACGGAGACATCCGCGTCGTCAACCAAGTCAACGATCTCGTGCCCAGCCTCGAGGAGGAGGCCTGAAGCGATCTCGGCATCCGCCCTGTTGGCGCTGCACCCATAGACCTCTACATAAACCCTAGCCAAGCCGCCTCAGACAGACGAGGATACACCCACAATATAACCCTACACATCGCTACCCAAAGAATACCCAAGCCTCAGAAGCCGCTCCCCCACTTTGGTCCCCGAACCGAAGACCCGTGTTCTCCCCTCCCTAATCGCACGAATGACATCCACCGGACTTCTCGAGTCCGACTCTATAACCGTATACGACCTTCCAATCGTCTCAGGAAAGTGAGCATCACTCCCACCCGTCTCCGGCAACCCAAGCTTTTTTGCTAAATCTCTATTCCATTTCATGACCAACCCGAAGGGGATCTGAGCGGCATTAGCAACCTCCACCGCATCAAAACCCACCTCACTCGCATTCCTGAGACTGACAAAACTCCTAGGAAATGCCCTCGGATGGGCGAGAACCGCGGTAGCCCCCTGGGAGTGAATTCTCTCAACCGTCTCAACGATGGATAGCCCACTAGGCACGACCTCTACTGGGTCAAGACAGAGAACATGAGCACCTCGGGCCGACACCTCTAACCCTGGAACAAGAACCAGTCCTTCAGACTCATTTGACCTCAAACCCTCTATGGTATCGTGATCGCAGACGGCGTATCCATCGAGGCCAAGTCGTTTACAAGCTGCATTAATATCAGAAAAACAGTTGATAGCATCTCTGCTAAAGCGAGTGTGAACGTGGAGATCAATCTTTAAAGATATCCTGTCCATGCCCACGACAATTGAACAGCGGCGGGGCTCCATTAAATGTTTCCAATAAACAATGGTGAGAAAAAATAGGTTCCCCAATGATTCACTTATCAGGGGAGAACGATGCCCAGATGACCACTATCAGTAGGGTGAGCACTGTACCGGCTGCGCCAGATAGTATCCAATCTAACCCGAAATTGGGCCACATTTGCAATATCCATTGACTTAGTGGTGTGTACACCATTTTTGCAACTATACCACCGACGAAGCCAAGAACAGCGAAAACCACTAAAACGGTAAATCTACCTGCCATGCTATTCAACCTTGGTCAAGGATGAGCCTATTTATATATTAAGGGTGCCGTATAGTGAAAATGTTTATTTTATTAAAAAAGAATAACCTCCCTTATGTTTTTTGATTTAATGATGCAATAGTTACTCTCACCGCCCAAAGGTTCTATTACAAAAAGAGGTTAAAACATCCATGAAATAAGAGTACAATCTACGCATTTGATAACATTGTTGAGACAACAGTTTGATGCTCTTTATGCTCGCTTGTATCTTTGAGCGTAATAGATAATGAGTTTTGCTAACAGATGGGAGAAGAACAACGACCCGTCCTTATCAAACAAGGTAAAGGACGCAGTCAGGCCACCGGGCCCACTCAAGCCCCGCCTCGACGCGGCCACTAAGCGGATCGAGATGCAGATCCAGCGCCTCGACCAGGCCAGCAACCGCTTCCAGGAACGCGACAAGACCATTTTCAACAGGATCGTCGACGCATACGCCAAGCACGACACAGCACGCGCAAACGTCTTCGCAAATGAGCTCGCCGAGATCCGCAAGATGGAGAAGATGATATTCCATGCAAAACTCGCCTTGGAGCAGATCACGCTACGCCTCAAGACCGTCACGGAACTAGGTGACGTCGCAGTCACCCTCCTACCGGTCGTAGGTGTCATTAGCGACATCAAGACAGGCATGGCGGCAATCAGCCCACAAGCCGAGAAGGAGCTTGGTGAGATCGGTAACCTCCTCAGTGGCATCGTCGTCGACGCAGGCGCAGTGACGGGAATGACCATCAACTTCGAGTCGGTGAACGAGGACTCTGCCAAGATATTGGACGAGGCACAGACCATCGCCGAATCAAGGATGAAGGACACCTTCCCAGAACTGCCAGGCGGCCAGAGCAAGGTCGGCACAGGCCTAGGCGACAGAGTGTAAAAAGGAGCGAGTCAAAAATGGAAAACCGTCCCTCCCCCTCTTTTTTAAACACCCCACTAGATGGGGCGCCCAGCCTGGGCGTGACCAGGCCAGTTTCTAGCCTAATCTGTTAAAGGAGATAGAAGGAATGGGCATACTGAACCGCCAGCAGAGTATCCTTCCAACCCCAGAATCAATAAACGAGCTCAAGCGTCAGAGCATGAGACTCGAGCAGGTCAACTCCAAGCTTAGGGATCGTGACCGCGTATTGTTTGACATGGTTGGAAAAGCGGTTCAGAAGAAAGATGCTGCACGAGCACAGATCTATGCGACCGAACTCAGTAGGGTGCGCCACATAAAACAGGTGATATCCCAGAGTCAGCTCGCTATAGACTGCATCACGATCAGACTGGAGAACTTCCTAGACCTCTACCAGGTCGTACAGGAAATGAAACCCATCTCCGAAGTCGTCAAGGAGGTCTCCGCCGACGTACAGAAGGTCATGCCTCAGTTCGCATCTGGTATCGAGCAGCTGAACATAGTCGCAAACGAGACCTTGATGCAGACGACGATCGATTTCCGCCAACCCGCCCTGGATGAAATGTTTAGTGTCAAGAGCCAGGAGAGTGCCGACATCCTCAGGGAGGTCTCCAGCATGGTCGAGAACAGTCTCCACGAGAGCTTCCCCGAGCCACCTGTCACAGTCGCGGTGGCTAAGGTTGATGAGAGGCAATCCGAGGAAGTCGCCTTCGGCTATGAACAAACGTTCGCACCACGCTCCGCGAAGGCCAACGAGACCACAAACGATTGGAGTGTGTTGTCTGATGATGTGGTGAGGATGCTTGACCAGATCGGCTCCAAGGGACGCCTCAAGATGGAGGAGATAATAGCATGAGCGTAGCAACAATGCTCGAAAACGAGGCGATGAAGTACGCCGCAGACGCCGTCAAATACGATAAACTAGGAGACAAGGACAAGGCAGCAGAGAGCTACAAACGGGCAGTAGAACAACTGACGCGACTCATAAAACTCTACCCAGACTACACATTCAACAAATTCTACGTAGAAAAAGTCACAACGTACCAGGAGCGGATCCGATTCCTCAAATCAGAGGACGGCGAGGAGACCGGCATCGAGAAATTCACCAGCTACGAGACCAAGCAGACTGGCACCACGACGTCGGAGGAGGCCGAGGAGTCGGAGCCAGCCGAGAAGCCCAACGTCACGTGGGGCGAGGTCGCCGGCCTCGAGGACGCGAAGAGGGCCATCAAGGAGGTCATCGTCTACCCCGTGAAGCGCCCCGACCTCTTCCCACTCGGGTGGTCAAGGGGACTACTACTATTCGGTCCACCGGGCTGCGGCAAGACGCTGCTCGCCGCCGCGGTCGCAAACGAGATCGAGGCCCAGTTCATACAGATCGACCCCGCCAACATAATGTCGAAGTGGCTCGGCGCCGCGGAGCAGAACGTCGCGAAGGTCTTCGGCGGCGCGAGGCGAACCGCGATCGGTGGTAGGCCCGTCATCATCTTCATGGATGAGGTGGATAGCATACTGGGGGTCCACACGAATGAGGTGGGTGGTGAGGTTCGGATGCGGAACCAGTTCCTGAAGGAGATGGATGGTCTCCAGGATAAGGGGAAGAATTATCACCTCTACGTGGTGGCGGCGACGAATAAGCCGTGGGACCTGGATTGGGCGTTTATCCGGCGTTTCCAGAAGAGGATTATGGTGCCGTTGCCGGATTATGCGACGCGGTTGCAGATGTTTGAGATCAATAGTTCGCAGCTTGAGTTGACTCCTGATGTGGATCTGCACGTTTTGACTCAGTTGACGGATGGTTATACTGGGAGTGATATTAAGGATATTTGTCAGGTTGTGCGTCAGGAGGTTATTCGGGAGTTGTTTGAGTCGGGTAGGGCGGAGGATGTTAGTTGTAGGCCTCGTCCGCTTTCGATGGAGGATTTTAGGCGTTCGATTGTGAATAGGAAGCCGAGTGTGAGTAGGGAGATGATTAAGGAGTATGATAAGTGGTTCGAGCAATTCAAGGCGCTCTAGGGTGACGAGATGAATAAACCGAGGACGGATTATGTAGTCGAGGCAGCGAGTGAGCTCGGCGAGACCTACTCTGAGTCCGCTGGACTACTTAGTGGGATGAACGGGGTGATGAGTGAGGTTAACCAGCTCTATGATCACGGCTATGCTGGGGCGGGTAAGAGCCTAGTATCCTTCGGCATCACCCTTGTAATGATACCTGAGCCGTTCTTGGTCTCGGATGTGATCGGCTGTGGGATTATAGCCGCTGGCATACTCTACAATAAATTTGTCCCACCCACGCTATACATCGATAACATCTTTGAGACGATTGAGGAGCAGGTGAAGGCGATTCACTCAACAGGAGAGGACCTCACCCAGAACTACTCCATACCCCTAGACTTCTCATCGATGCACTTCGAGATCTAGGACTTCCGAGAAATTAACTCACGGTACTCTTTAAGGAACTCCTCTCTCAGTTCTCCCTTCTTCTTCGCTGGGAGGAAGCTCGTCTCCACCGAGTCTAAACCTATTCTCATCAATTCGTCAACTGAAAAGCCGAGTTCACTATGGAGTTGAAGGTATTCGTTGTTCATATCGGTGTTGAACATGGGCGGGTCATCGCTGTTGACGCTGACTCTTATGCCGTGCCTAATGAAGCTCCTGATGGGGTGCTCTTTTATCGTCTTTATCGCTCCTGTCCTCAGATTGCTGACCGGGCATGTTTCGATAGTTATCCCCCTCTTTCTGATCTCCCTGAGAAGGGAGAGGTCCTTGACGGCGGTTGTTGCGTGTCCTATTCTCTCAACATCTAGTGTCTTCACCGCTCCCCAGACGCTCTCTGGTCCTGCTGCTTCACCGGCGTGGGCAACAAGGTGGAGTCCAAGGTCTTTCGCTTTTTTATACACCAGATCATATGGTTCTGGTGGGAAGCCGTCCTCACTCCCACCTATATCGATAGCGACGATGTTGTCTCCCTTCTTCCTTATCCAATCGAGCTCCTTCATAGCCGTCTCCGGCCCATAATTCCGGACGAGGTCGACCCTAATTGTACAGGTTATTCCGAACTTCTTCTTGGCTCTCCTGATGCCCTTGTTCACGGCGTCGAGCATCTTACCATAATCGAGGCCACGCCGCACATGGTCATTGGGGGAGAATATTGCCTCAACATGCTTCACGTTGGAAGAGACATCGGATTCCAGCATCTCAAATGTGATCCTCTCGTAATACTTCTCATCCGTTATGCAATCGTTTACAGTACTGTAGACCGAGATGAAGTGAGGGAAGTCTCGATACTGAAAGAATTGACGGATGTCCTCGAGGGAGTTGAAGGGAGTCTTTGCTCCGCTATCCTCGATTATGCTCAGTAGGGTCTCCGGTTTAGTCGAGCCCACGATGTGTACATGTTGCTCGATCTTAGGGAGGCGCTTGATAGTCTCGCTTTTGTCCATTACGAGGGATGAGCGTGCTTCGACTAATTAGTCTTCTTGAGACCCCCCATAGGTCTCCTTCGTGAAAAAGACCATAGTCAACATCATGATGATGGAAGTGGCTATGATGACCATGTTGGATGCGAAGTAGCTGCCCGTCGAATCTATTAGGCTACCATAGAACGGGGTTATAAGTGAGTAGCCGATGGTCCCGATCCCGTTTACTAATCCGAGTCCAATGCTCGCCTTTTCCATCGGGAGGACCTCAGGTACCATGCTGAAGAATAGGACCCATATAGAGGAGCAGAAGCTCATGCTAAATGAGAGTGTGGCAATTAAGGCGAGCGGAAATCCAGCTGGTGCGAAGATGAACGTTGTGATTGCGACGACATAGAGGCAGCTGAATATAATAAGCGGTAACTTCCTCTTTCTGAGCCTGTCTGAGATGGCACCCATCGCGATACAGCCAGGTATCGCAGCTATTCCCCCTAGGCTGGATATGAGGCCTGCTTCGACGTATGTGAAGCCCTTAGTCTCTGTTAGGAACGCTGGCATCCACGCCATCAGAACCCAGCCAAAGCTGAGAAGCATATAACCCGCTATGAATGGGTATATTCTTCTGTCTCTTAGAACGTCGCCAAATGACTTGAGGAGGTTTTTATTGGACTTGTGCTCTATTTCATTACCTTTTGGGTTGTTTTTTAGAATAAAGAAGTTCATGACATAGTTTGCTAGGAGTACTATTGCCATTATTATGTAGAGGTTTCTCCACCCTCCGAAGTTGGCATTGGCGAGAGGAAATCCCATGTAGCTTGTAAAACCACCTAGGCCACTAGCAGCGCTGAGGATCCCTATCGCTGTTGCCTTCCGCTCGATAGGGAACCACTGCGTGATTAGGCTGACGGCATTGATGTAGAAGACACTACATCCTATGCCCATGATTATTTGGGCAACGACTAGCATCTCGAACCTGAAGCTGATCCAGAAGAGGAAGACTCCGGTGAGGGTGAGCGCTGTAAAACTAAGAATGGTCTTCCTTGGCCCGAGAATATTCGTGAACATTCCAGCGGGTATCTGCATTATGCCGTAGATAATGTAAAACGCAGTGATTAGCAGACCCATAGTGCCCTTGTTTATCCCCAACTCCTGGATGAGGACGGGAGACAACGCTGATGCAGCACTCTTGAGGAAGTTTTCCCCATAGTACGATATGCAGATGGAGAAGAGTAGTACAAGTGCGAACCAGCGTTTGTTCTCCATTCTTGCCACTAGGACGCATGTGGATGTTAATGTTCTTCTTAAGGATTATCGATGGGGGTTGAAGTGAAAAACTTATCATAAATACCATACATTACCATTGTGTGTCAAGAGACAATAGAGCAGAGATAGGTGTGATCGGAGGCACTGGAGTCTACGACCCCGAGATGCTTGAGGATCGTAGGGAAGTCAAAGTTTACACCCCTTATGGGTCGCCCTCGGACATGATAACCCTTGGCACCCTTAAGGGGAGGCGAGTCGCCTTCCTCCCCCGGCATGGGAGAGGGCACATTATTCCACCACACGCGATCAACTCGAGGGCGAATATCTGGGCTCTTAAGGAGCTTGGGGTCAAACAGATAGTAGCCTCGAGTGCAGTAGGAAGCCTCCGAGAAGACTACAAACCAGGCGACTTCGTCCTCACAGACCAGTTCATAGACAGGACGAACAGCAGGCCAGATACCTTCTACGAAGGGGGGCAGCTCTGCCACATAAGTAGCGCTGATCCTATCTGCCCCACACTCCACGACTACTTCTACAGCTACGCGAAGAAGCTCAAACTACCAGTCCACGAGAAGGGAACTTATGTCTGCGTCCAGGGTCCCAGATTTAGCACGCGAGCGGAGTCCCGACTCTTCAGACAGTGGAACTGTGATATTATCGGTATGACTCTTTACCCAGAGGTCGTACTCGCACGAGAGCAGGAAATCTGTTATGTCACAGTTGCCATGGTTACGGACTATGATGTCTGGGCTGAAAAACCCGTGTCGACAGCTGAGGTCATTGATACTATGCAGCGGAACGCTTCAAACTTTAAAAAACTCGTAATGGGTGCCCTACCTAATATGCCCCAGGAGCGTAGCTGTGGCTGTTGTGACGCACTTAAGTTCGCGTTGCTGTAGCGGGAATCTTCTTATTCGTTTCCAGCTCCATTTATTTCATGACCAAGCTCAATTATGTCTTCATGGTGCTGAAAGAGCATCCCTATGGAAGGGAAATGCTTAGGCAGCTCCTCGTATCAGGTTATGAGCCGAGGGCCATCGTGGAGGAGGATTCACCCATCGCGGACGAGGAAAGGGAGAAGTTTCTAACCCGCATCAAGGGGTTCCCCGTTGCCTCGACATTCACGGAGCAGCTCAAGGATAGAAGTATAGAGCGTTATGCAGTGCCCCATCACAACAAGAGAGAGTCACGGGAGATGCTTGAGGGGTTAAAACCAGACTTTATCGTTCTAGGCGGGACCAGGATCATAAAGCCATCTATCATATCCATTCCGAAGGATGGGATGGTCAACAGCCACCCGGGTCTACTCCCAGAGTGCAGGGGCTCCGCCAGCGTAGCTTGGAGTATCTACTTTGACATACCAATAGGGTGCACCGTCCACTTCATTGACCCGAACATAGATACTGGACCAATAATCAAGAAGCAAATCATCCCCGTTCATAGAGGTGACACATATGAGAAGCTGTGCTGGGAGACCATCGCCCTCGCTGGCGAGCTCATGGTGTATGCGGTAGACCAGTGGACGAAGGGCACCCTTAAGGGGACTCCTCAACCCATAGGCGTTGAAGCGCTCAAGGTGGCACCACCAGATGTCCTCGATGCGGTCTACAAAAAGCTCCTAGAAGGTACCTACAAACACTTCGTGGACTAGAACTCGGGGCGTGGTTTGCCCCTCTTCTTATCGTAACTCGCTTTTACCAACCCATAATAGGGGGGGCTCGGCTTCCACGGGCGGCTCTTAAACTCTGGGTGGAATTGAGTACCAAAGAAGAAGTAGTTGCTCGGCAGCTCTATCATCTCCTTGCGGCGTCCGTCAGTGCTCCATGCACTGAAGACTATACCTGCTTTCTCAAGTTGCTCCCAGTACTCAGGGTTGACCTCCCACCTGTGGCGGTGACGCTCGTGTATGAGCTCGGAGCCGTAGAGCTTGTGTGCGATTGTGCCCGGCTTTATGTGGACCGGGTGAGCGCCGAGGCGCATCGTGCCTCCCATCTCGTTCACTCCTATCTGTTCGGGGAGGAGATCGATTACAGGGTTGGTTGTGTGGGGCTCGCACTCGGTGCTATCCGCGTCCTTGAGACCGAGGACATCTCGACTCGTCTCGACTATGCTGAGCTGGAGACCGTAGCAGATGCCGAGGAATGGTTTGTCATGTGTCCTGCAATACTCGATCGTTCGCACCTTTCCGAGAGCGCCACGCTTACCGAAGCCGCCAGGAACGATGACACCATCGAAGCCCTCGAGTGCCTTCACATTTTCGGGGTGCTTCTCAAACTCCTCGGTTTCTATCCAATCGATGTTTATCTTGCAGCCTGACGCGGCCGCGGCATGGCGGAGGGCCTCATTTACGCTTACATAGCAGTCCCTGAGCTCAGCATATTTACCGCACATTGCGATGCGGACATAGTCTTCCGGCTCCTTGTACTTGGTGACCATCTTTCTCCAGTCCTCCCATTCAGCCTTTGGCTTGTCTAGGCCCAGATACTCCGAGACGACGTCGCCCATTCCCTGCCCTTCTAGGACTAGTGGAAGCTCGTATATGGACTGGACGTTTACACTTGTAAAAACAGCTCGCTCCTCAACGCTGCAGTATAGAGCGATTTTTTGCTTCGCCCCCACCGGAAGTTCGCCATCCTCGCATCTGGCCGCAATGATATCTGGTTGAAGGCCGATGGCGCGTAACTCTTTGACGCTATGCTGCGTTGGCTTTGTTTTTGGTTCACCCACTGCCTCGAGGATTGGGACGAGAGTGACATGTATTAGGAGAGTGTCGCCGCGCTTTTCCTCCTGTCTCATCTGGCGGAACGCCTCAAGGAAGGGGAGACTCTCGATGTCACCCACGGTTCCGCCACACTCAACTAGTACGACGTCCGCTTTACTCTTCTCCGCGACTAGACGTATACGGCGTTTCACCTCATCAGTAATATGTGGGATTATCTGGACGCATCTGCCAAGGTAGCCACCCTCACGCTCGCGGCGTATGACCTGCTGGTATAACTGCCCGCTAGTAATGTTATTCAGCCCACCTAGCTCGACCCCTAGGAATCTCTCATAGGAGCCGAGGTCCATGTCCGCCTCATATCCGTCGTCGAGGACGAAGACCTCGCCGTGGATGTATGGGTTCATCGTGCCCGCGTCGACGTTCAGGTACGGGTCGCACTTTATCGCAGATACTTCGAATCCACGAACCTGGAGCATCTTTCCGACGCTGCAGGTGACTAAGCCCTTACCTATACCGCTGAGCACCCCACCGGTAATAAAAACGTACTTCGTCAAGGGGGAGACCTGCCCATAATGAACCAAACGTGGAAAGGGCGTGATTATAAACCCTTCGTCGTGAAATAACAAAGGCGTGTAAAATAATGCGATCTATGTGTTCCTCGCTACTTCCCAGTGATCTTGAGGAGTTTCTCGATACTCATCTCCGTGGAACGCTTCCCAGTTAGCTCCTCCAGCTTGATTTTACCAAAAATAACGTTCCCAAGTGCAGATCCATCACCTCCGAACAGTTTCTGAACCCTTGACTTAGCGCCTTCGACGTCAGAACTCAGTCTCTCGGCGAAGAGATTCATAATTTTTATCTTCTCAGAAGTATCTTCGACGAACTCGACTCTGCCCGAGAACATGGCTGAAGCGTACATGCTCACGCATGCACCCTCTATGATACCCTTGTCAACCACGACAAGTCCCAAGGCGCGCGGGTTTCTCTTGATAAATTCGATCTCCTTCCCATCCTTGGCGCAGTGAAAGTAGACGGCATTTTCCTCGTGGTAGACATAACCAACGGTACCGCATAGGGCTCTCCTCCGTCGGCGAGGCTGAGGATGAAATGCTTCGAGTAGTGTAGGATCCGTTTGAGCGCTTTTGTGTCCTCGATTTCACGGTCTACACATCTCAAGTGAAACTTCATGGGTGATGTTGGGGATCTACAGTTCTAAAGCTTTCAGAGAAGGCTATCAGCTGTCATCTCAGGGGGTTTCCTTATGTCCATCAGTTTGAGAATCGTCGGCGATACGCAGCTTAGGCCCAGACCATCCTTGAGCTTGACCTTTCGTAGGTTAGGATCATCACTAACGAGTATGAATGGGACTAGGTTTGTACCATGGCTTGGGTTAGGCTCTCCATTAGGGTAGAACATTGTCTCGATGTTGCCATGGTCGCCAGTAATTAGGATCGTGTATCCCTTTAAGAGCCCAGAGTCGACTACTTGCCCCACGCAATCATCCACAACCTCGCATGCCTTAATCCCCGCGAACATATTCGCAGAATGGCCGACAAGGTCACAATTAGCGTAGTTAACCAGGATGAAGTCGTAGATGCCCTTCGCTATCTCGGGGAGGAGTTTCTTCGTTATCTCACCTGCGCTCATCTCCGGCTTCTCCTCGTAGCTCGGGACTTTAGGGCTAGGGACTAGTATCCTGTCTTCCCCGGGGACGGGATCCTCAATTTGACTATTAAAGAAGAATGTGACGTGGGCGTACTTCTCTGTCTCAGCAATCCGGAGTTGTCTGAGACCATTTATAGCGAGAATCTGAGCGAGGTTATTTTCCACAGTATTCTGTGGGAAGGCGACAGGGAGGTTGAGATGCTTGTCGTATCCGCTCATGCATACGAAGTGGACTCGCGGGAATTTCTTACGTGGGAAATGGTCGAAACCATTCTGTGTCAGGGCGTAAGTTATTTGCCTTGCGCGGTCGCTTCTGAAGTTCCAGAAGATTACAGCATCCTCGGCGTCGATTGTGGCGATTGGTTTGCCGTCCTCCACCATCGCGATTGGTTGGATGTAATAATCGGTTGGGTCTCCTCTCTGATAGGCGTGGTCGATGGCTTCGAGTGGGCTGGTCTCCTTCCATCCCTCACCCAACGTGAGGAGGTCGTAGGCCTTCAGGGTCCTGTCCCAGTTTGTGTCCCGATCCATAGCGTAGTAGCGGCCCACCATGGTTGCGATTCTACCTACACCCTTTGCTTTAATCTGCCTCTGCGTTTCCTCAATGAATCCTTTCGCTGAGCGCTCGGGGACGTCACGGCCATCAAGGAAGCAGTGAATATATACCTCGGTGATGGCGTGGCGCTTGGCAAGTTCTAGCAGGGAGTAAAGATGAAAGGTTGAGCCATGTATGCCCTGGTCGCTAAGTAGCCCCATGAGATGAAGGGCGGATTCCTTTTTCCTGCAATTATCGATCGCACTCATTAGAGCTGGGTTTTCGTAGAATGTGCCATTGTAAATGGCCTGGTTAATCTCCTCTAAGGGCTGCCAGACGATCCTACCCACACCCATGGTTAGGTGGCCGGGCTCGGAGCCACCCTGAGTCCCCTCTGGGAGTCCGACAGCGTTCCCGGTGCACTTCAGCAGGGTCCAGGGATACTCTAACATGTAACGCGTATCATTGGGTACCTTCGCCTGCCGGACGGCGTTCCCGAATGTTTCCTCGGAGTATCCCCAACCGTCTCTAACCACGAGGATGACTCTTCCAGACATAATATGCAGAGGGTTAAGCGGGGTAGAAAAGATCACCCATATCGTGGAAGGTGATAAACCGTTGTTGATTGATTACTGATCCGAGTGTGTCCTCGGATGAAGATTACCTCGATTAAGGCTGAGATTTACAACGTGCCCATCCATGTGCCGATCATAGAGAGAGAATATGATCGCCCAATAGTATTCGTCAGGTTGGAGACTGACGAGGGAATAACGGGGTATGGCCTTACTGGGGCCATACAACGCTACGGGGTAAAGGAATTCATCAACAAGGAACTAGCCCCCTTTCTGAAGGGGAAGAACCCGCTTGAGACCGAGGCTCTATGGAATCAGATGTATCTCACACACAATCCTCGTAGTCAAACGGGGATGTGGAGCTCCGCAATAAGCGCCATAGACATTGCTCTCTGGGACGTGAAGGGAAAACACTACGACGAGCCTGTTTGGAGACTACTTGGGGGGGCAAAGAAGAAGGTCCCAGCCTACGTCACCTTCGGTCTACTCGAATTCGATAGGGATCAGCTCGTCGAGATGGCTACACGCTTCGTCAAGGAGGGGCAGGACAAGCTTAAAATGGTCGTCGCCATCAACGACGCCGATGACCCAGCAGAAGACGCCTCCCGTATTAAGGCGGTTAGGGACGCAATCGGCGATAAAGTACAGCTTATGATAGACGCCAATTACCTCTTTTCATTTAACAGGGCGCTTGAGCTAGCGAAAAAAGCTGAACCGTATAAAATTAGTTGGTTCGAGGAGCCCCTATATGGGAACGACCCGCGTCTACTCGCTGACCTTCGCAGGAAAACTAGTATTCCGATCTCCGCTGGGCAGAACGAAGGCTCAAAGTTCCGCCACCTCGAACTTCTTCTAAACAGCTCTGTCGACATCCTTCAGCCCAATGTCTGCTACGTTGGTGGCTATACGGAGGGTATGAAGGTGGCGGCGATGGCACAGGCATTTAACCTACTGATAGCTAACGGTGGCGGTTGGCCCCATCATAACATGCACCTCCAGGCCGCAGCTCCAAACGGGTGGCGAGTCGAGTTCCACTATCTCATGTGGAAAGTCGGGGACGCGATCTACAAGGATCCACCCAGTCCGGTGAAGGGATGGGTAACCCTCTCTGAGGAGCCTGGGCTCGGCCTCGAGCCGAGAGAGGACGCCCTAGAAGGGTACCTAGTAAAATAGAGTTAAGACGTGTCTAATAATAGGATATGCAGTCAAAGAGATTACATGGGGAGTCTCTTACCGTCGACGTCGAGAAGCTGTCTCCACCTATCGACGGTTTGCCCCTGAATGTACTCGTACTCCGAGTCATCAAGATGTCTGAACCTGCCCTGTAAGCTAAGCGCCTCCCTTACCGGCTTCAGCTCACGGGGCTTGTATGTGAGTTTGAAGTTGTTGCCCTCGGTGACCTCATAAAGTGGCCATATCCCGGACTCGACCATTAGGCGCGCTACCTTTATTGTGCGAGCTGGGTCAAAACCCCACCCCGTTGGGCAGGGGCTCTGAACGTGAATGTACTTGAAGCCCTTTAGCCCCTTAGCGTATTGGAGTTTCCCAATGAGATCGTTGGGGTAAGCTATACTGGCCGTTGCGACATAGGGGATGTTGTGAGCCGCCATGATGAAGGGAACATTCTTCTTATTCGACTTCTTCCCCCTGCTCTGTGATGCGACGGGTGTCGTCGTAGTGGACGCATATATGGGCGTCAAGCCACTACGCTGTCCTCCCGTATTCATATATGCTTCGTTGTCGGCGCATATCCAGAGGACGTTCTCATTCCTCTCCGCTGCCGCACTCATGGCTTGGAGGCCAATATCCGCTGTCCCGCCATCGCCATAGAATCCTACTACGGTCATATCCTTCCCCACTGCTTCGAGGCCGTTGGTTATGCCACTAATGAGGGCGCCTCCACCCTCGAAGACGGTTCCCCGCCAGTATAGAGGGATACTCCCTTGGAGAGCTATCCAGATGCAGCCGGGGACAGATGTGTAGACGGTATTTCTCCCCAGCACTCTGAAGGTGATTCTAGCCAGCGTAGCGTGGCCACAACCTTGGCAGCTGCTATTGCCTAGTGCCATGATCTCCTCGCCTTCGACACGCTGGAGAGGTGTTGGTTTACTCATTTTATGCGCCTCCTATCCACTCGACGGCAGTGGGAACTGGATCCCTGACTGCCTTGAGAGTCTTCTCGGCTATTCTCTTGATCATCTGTGGTGTGACCTCATCTCCTGCCATGCCGGTATGGAATCCGAGGACCTTTGGCCTCTCCGACATGTCATAGAGGGCGCTCCTGGTCTCGTTGAGAACGTTGCCACCTCCTCCAAGGCTGACGTTTCTGTCGATGACTCCGATGGAGTAATACTTCTTGGCTAGATTTCTTATTTCGTCGACTGGGAATGGGCGATAGCACTTGAGCTTGATGAGCCCTACCTTCTTTCCCTCTGCCTTCATGTCGTCTATGACCACGCGTGCAGTCGATGCTATTGTACCCATAGCGATTATCACCGCTTCGGCCCCATCGCAGTTGTGCTCTTCGATGAGACCATTGCCATAGCCTCGTCCGAAGGTCTTCTCGAAGTCTGCGTTTACCTCATTGATCACCTTGAGACTGCTCCTAAATTTCGTGTCGTGGTTAAGCCACGCCATTTGGTTACCATACATGCGTCCCTGCCTCTTCTTCCACTCTTGTACTGGGAGATGGATATCTGGAGCCCAAGGGGCGTTGAGGGGTGGTAACCATTCATCGACGGCCTCTTGGTCAGGAATCTCAACTGGCTCTGCTGTGTAGCTGAGGATATATCCGTCTATGCCAAAGACAGTTGGCGTTGAGAGACGAGGATCCTCTGCAATCTTGTAACTCATAAGAGCTGTATCAAGAGCCTCCTGGTTATTCTCACAGTAAAGCTGTATCCAGCCATTGTCCCTCTGCGCCATGAGGTCAGTGTGGTCGGGCTGCATGCTCTTATTACTTCTGTGAACAACACCCATGACGACGGGGAGGTCTGCCCCCTCCATCATAGGGTGGTGCATGAAGAATAAGCCAGGACCAGAGGTTGCGGTAAATACGCGAGCGCCCGCGAAGCTTGCACCCTGCACAGCAACCATAGCGCTAAGCTCAGATTCGACCTCTATGAACTTGGCTTTCAGCTCCCCGTTGGCGATGAATTCTGCGAGGTACTGGACAATAGTCGTCTGCGGCGTAATCGGGTAGGCAGATATCACTTGGACCCGTGCTAGTTTAGCACCATACGCGACAGCTTTGTTTCCAACCATAAGCTCAGTGTGTGGCATCGTCTAATCCTCCTTCTTCTCGCTCTCCATCACCATGGTGATGGCCTTCGTTGGGCACTCTTCAGCGCAGATACCGCAGCCCTTGCAGTAGATGTAGTCAATAGCGCTCTTCTTCTCCACCATATTGATGCTGTGCTCTGGACAGAAGGTCCAACAGATTTGGCATCCTGTGCACTTGGAAGCGTCTACGACTGGACGGAAGGTACGCCAGTCAGCTCGGCTGTTTGCGGGGGCTTGGGCGACCTTTTTCAGCTCCTTGACGACTTTGTTCTTCCCAACAATTGTGGAGTTATACGCCTGCTCGACTGCCTTGGCGTTTGTGTCTGCCATGCGGCCCGACATCTCAGTCTTAACCGCTTTAAGCAGTGACTCGAGCTTTACCTCGCCGGTGCCCTTTGCGAAGGCGCCGAGTATTGCAGTGTTAGTGATTGGGCGGCCGATGGTTTCGAGCGCCACTTTTGTGGCGTCAACTGTGGCCACCCTATACTCTGAGGTGAACTCCATTTCCTCTGGTGGAGTGGTACTGTTTATGATTATCATTCCACCCGGTTTCAATCCCTCTGTTATGTTCACAGTATTCCTGAGGAGGGAATCGAGTACGACAACATAATCAGGCTCGTGGACAAGACTCCTGATCATCCTACTCTTCTCCCCTATGCGGACGAAGGCAGTAACAGGAGCCCCACGCCTCTCGGTCCCATACATGGGGATTGATTGGCTATGATGCCCCTCCAGGAAAGCAGCTATAGCGAGGACCCTTGAGGCTGTTACGGCCCCCTGCCCTCCCCTGCCATGGAAGCGAATCTCGATCAAAGGTATCTCAGACACAATGGATGCGATGGTTAAGAGATTTTGCATACGCGCTCAGGAGGCCTTCTAGGCTCTTAGAACGCAATTTACCCGTCTTGTTGTTTTTCTTACATATGCGATTCTTCAGAAATGATTTTTTCCGGGGGTTTGGGTTTCTAGGTCATCCTTAGATAGTTTGGAGTCGTATTCTCTTTTATGGCCCATCTCTATGTCTCCGCGCACCAGGATGATGATCTGATCTTCATGAGCCCGTGCTTAATGGAGGATCTTGCATCCGGTGTAGGTGTGTGGACGGTTTATGTGATGGCGGGGGATGCGGGACTTGGAGGATTACTGGCGGGAGCGTGAGGAGGGGGAGCGGGTCGCCTACTCTGCGATGGGATCCTTTGGATGGAGGGACGAGACACTCCACATTGCTGGGAGGAGTATAGCGACATCTGTCTCAGCCAATGGAGAGGTCAGGCTAGTTTTCCTTCGCCTTCCCGACGGCGGCTGCATGAGCATAGAGCGGATACCAAGCAAGGCGCTTGAGAGAATATGGGCGGTGAGGAGGTGGATGCCTTGGACTACTCTGAAAAATACACGCGGGAGGGACTGATCACAGCTCTAGCCGAAATAATCCGCCTCGCTGACGCCGATGTGGTCTCTACACATGACCCAGATGGCTGGATCGCCGGCTGTGACCATATTGATCACCTTTACACTGGGCTTTTTGCGGTCGAAGCCGCAAGGAGGACGGGAGTTTATCAGATGCTTTTCAGGGGCTACAACTGCGACTTAGCCCACCCGAACCTGCCAGATGTCACCTACCATAGGAAGCGTGCCATCTTCGAGACATACGCAAGGCATGACCAGATGATACCGAGTCCCCTTGACATCCTCTACGAGGGATGGCTGAAGAGAAGCTTAAGCAGGCTCGTCCCACCGGAAATTTAAGGAATCCTAATAATCCCCGTGTATCCTTTTTTCGATTATGAGTGGTCAGGGAGAAAATCCTGCTTACTATGATATACACGCCGATCTGTGGAGAAGGAGCTGGGAGGCAGCTAAGACCATCGACGAGTTCCTCGTAGGCGCGCCGCATGACCAGGTACAGCGTTGGGCGGAGTCTGCTAAAAGAGCCCCGGAGCTTTCCACTGATCAGAGAGCACGTCTGCAGGGCTACAATCGGACTCTCAATGTGCTCATGCTGGGTGCCCCTTGGTGCCTTGATTGCGCACGGGTCGCCCCCTACCTGAAGGGGATAGTTGGAGTCATTGGGGAGAAGGCGGAGCTGCGCATCATCGACCGAGACACTTCCAATGAGCTAAGAGACGAGCTTAAGATCATGGGTGCTCCAAGGATACCACGAGTCGTCATCCTTAGCGAGGACTGGTTCGAGGTAGATCGACTAGGTGATCGCAGTCTCAGTGTCTACCGAAGTCGTATGGCGCGGGAAATCGGTAGAGGCAAAGATCACGGCGTCCTCAGCCCAGCTGCAAGGCAAACTGAGTTGGTCGAGTGGGTCGACGCCGTTGAACGAACCCTAATCATTCTCAGAACCACCCCTAGCCTTAGAAAGCGGTACAACGACTGATGCCAGAGGGTATTATATCCCTCAACGTAGCATCTTCTTCGTAAGATTCCGTGAGGAACTGATTTGGTAGAAACAATCGTTGAGGTACCTGGTCAGCCTTGGTTTAAGGACAAACCCCTCCAGCTCACATTCCCACTCAGCTGGAAGGTCCAGCGGTGCAGGATGGCAGGGGAGGATCAGAAGGGGCTCACGAAGGCTCATATAAGGAAAGCGATCAGGAACCCCCTCGGTACGAAACCCTTAGCCAAGCTCGCGAAGGACCGAAAAGAAGCGGTAATTATCTTTGACGACTCCACCCGACCCACGAAGACCCACCAATACGCCCCCATTGTGCTAGAGGAGATTAAGAAAGCCGGCATCAAGGACGATTGTATCCGGTTTATAGTCGCCCCGGGGAGCCACGGAACATTCAGTCGTCGGTTCTTCGCTAAGAAACTCGGTGAGGATATACTCGACAGGTACCCAGTCTACAACCACAATCCCTACGAGATGTGCAAACACATCGGCACAACAAGCTATGGGACACCAGTATGGGTTAACTCTGAGGTGATGGCCTGCGACCTAAAGATAGGTGTAGGCAGCGTCCTTTACCACAGGATGAGCGGTTTCAGTGGCGGTGGCAAGATAATCAGCCCAGGCGTTGCTGGGATTGAGACAATCCGTACCAACCATGGATCCCTCGGCGGATTCGGCCCTGGTCTTAAGCCCCACCCTACAACCGGCTACCTCTGCAACGACGAGAACGTGCTTCGTCTCGACGTCGAGGAGACCGCCCGCATCGCCGGCCTAGACTTCAAGATAGACTCCGTACTCAACCTCAAGAGGGACCCTATAGAAACATATGCAGGTGACTTTGTACAGACCCACAGAAGGGCCTCCGAGGGCGTCAAACGTTGGCACAGCACCGAGTCCCCCAAGGAGATGGATATAGTAGTCGTCAACAGTTACATGCGCCCTAACGAGCCCTACCTCGGCCTTTGGCCTGCCCAGGAATCCGTAAAGCAGGATGGCTCCGTCGTCCTGATCTGTAACGACCCCGAGGGTGACATTAACCACTGGATATTCAACAACCACGGCAAGTACGCCGCAGCAAGCCTCTGGAGCGGCAAGGCACGAAACCTTACCCGCGGCGCTCGTCTCATCGTCTTTAGCCCCTACCCTATGAAGACACTGGAATACAGGTTGGGTACACCGGGAACAGTTATATGGTGTAAGAGATGGGACGAGGTCTTAGAGGAGCTGAAGATGTACCACAAAGGGAGTCCAAGGGTCGCGGTCCTTCCCGATGGAACAAGTGGAATCCCGGCCTCCTACCTAGTTAGTCCCAACTCTGACCCGTCAAATACATATGAACCTTAACCAATCCTCTATCCGGGTAAGCAATATAGGTTCAATTCATCCTAGACCAACCAAATGATGTGCAAGCACCTCATTTTATCTTGTTTACGATGGGGAGACAGAAAAGGATGTTAGATCTTATCAAGATACTTCATCAAAGCCACGATCTCCGCCTTCTGGTAGTCGGCACCTTTCGCCTGTGGGACCACCATCTCATCCGTCTTCATGACACCCATCAGCTTCATCGCGTACTTATGCGCCCACTGCCAATTCTCGTAGAAGCCTGAATCGTTCCATGGAAGGAATTTCTTATACCAGTACTCCCGTGCCTCTTTGATCTTCTTCGCCTTCACCAGTCTTAGTAACTCAACGTTCTCAGCGGGGAGGACGGCGGCCGTCGCCGTCATTATCCCCTGGCAACCCAGGAGGATGTATCGGAGTGTCCACGAGTCGGCACCGCAGAACAGGTATAGCTTATCACCATTGGTAGCGATAAGTTGCTGGAGTATGCTACAGCTCCTATAGGCCCACTTCATGTGGCTGACGAGCCCTTCGTCTACGAGCCTCTTCATTACCTCGGGGGCGATAAGATCGTCCTCCCTCGCGTAAGGGACAAGTGTAATCTCAGCTGCTTCTGCCTGTGTCTTAAAGTGCCTATAAGTCTCCTCATTCGTATACCTTCTATACCCTATTGGGTTAAAGGATAGTATGGCATCAGCACCAATGTCTGCAGCCTCTTTAATGAGGTCGACTGAGGCATCCGTCCCCATGGCGGCGGCACCAACAATGAGGGGACCCCTACCATTGACATGGTCGACAGCAATCTTTACAACATTCATCCATTCCTTCTGTGCCATCAGGTAGCCCTCGCCTATGCCGGCAAGGACACCAACGCCATCGCAGCCATTTTCGAACTGATAGTCGATGAGCTTCTTCAGGTCCTCGGAATCCACGCTCCCCTTCTTCGTAAGGGGAGTGGGTGGGAGGGGTATGACACCGCTGAGGGACTTCATGTTTACACCAGATGAAGCGTCGACCTTTTACCTTAAATTACTTAGTGGTTGCGACAGAAGTCGTTTTAACGCCATCAGGTATATTAACGCCGTTAAGTAAACATGCGGCGATGAAGCCCCCCTGCATGGTCGTAGTACAACACATCCTCCCCGCACTCCGACTGGAGATCACTAGGGAACTTGTCGAAAAATATGGGATGAAGAGGTCCGACGCAGCAGCGAAGATGGGCATCACCCCAGCAGCTGTTACCCAGTACCTCAGCCACGTCAGAGGAGGCTCCGCCACAACCCTCCTCGAGGGCAGTGGGAAGGTTATGGAGCTAGTCGACGAGCTGTCACGAGACATCGCAGCGGGGGAGAGCCCACTCGACGTCCTACTCCTCAAGCTCTGCAGGGCGTGTGCAGTCGCTCGCTCCGAGGGGCTCGTTTGCAAACTACACAGGGAATCGATGCCCAGTCTCATCGATGTGAGGGGCTGCTCGTGTTCCCTGAATATAGTCTAGGTGAAATAACATGGAGACTGGCCAATCATTAGCTGAACTAACCCCCGAATTGGAGAAGCAGATCACCGAGATGAGCACTAGGAACCTCGTTGCCTTCTACTCGGATGACCTCCGTAACATCGATGTGCGTCGCCTAACCAAGACCATTCCCCCCGGTGTCTTGAGGCAACTTCGACTCCTCGGCATAATCAACTCCCGTCGCACCTACAGAAATGGAAAGGTGCTGTATCTCACAGAGAAGGGGACTCAGATCCTCCGTGCTGTAATCGATGGTGGCTACTAGGTACAATTATTTAGAAGCGAGGGACCCCAATAGACTCGTTATGGTCAAGAAGGCGATACAGATCGACGAGAAAGACAACGTCGCCACATCAACCAGCGAGGTTGAGATGGGGGAGAATCTTGAGGTCATCAGTCCCAACGGGGTTGTGATACTGAAGCCCAAGGTAGTGGAACCCATTCCCTTCGGTCACAAGCTCGCTATTAAAACAATTAAGAAGGGTGAGAACATCGTCAAGTACGGCGAGGTCATAGGCGTCGCAACACAGCCCATAAAGTCAGGGGCCTGGGTGAATACCCACAACGTTGGCAGCGCACGTATGCCTACAAGCGGTAAGGAGGCTGAGATACTGTGACCCAGTTCATGGGCTACGCACGCCCCGACAAGTCTGTAGGTGTCCGTAATCACCTACTTGTCCTCGCCCCTATCGACTGCAGCTTCGAGCCAGCGAAGAAGATAGCTGCTCAGGTAGACGGAGCAGTAGCTATTACTCAGTACCACGGTTGCGGTAGCGACCCCGTCATCGTTAACAACCTCGTCGGAACCGCTCTCAACCCTAACGTCGCCGCTGTCCTGATCCTAGGGCTAGGATGCGAGTCCCTCACCGTCAACAACGTGGCTGACGGGGTAAAGCCGAGTGGTAAGCCCGTGGAGACCCTCGTCATCCAACAGGAGGGCGGTACCCTCAAGACAAAGGAGAAGGCGGTCCGCATCCTCCAGCGTTGGGCGCAGCAGACAGCTGAGTATAAGCCCGAGCCCTTCCCAGTGAGCAAGCTCATCCTCGCCGTAGAGTGCGGCGGCAGCGACGCCACAAGCGGCCTCGCAGCCAATCCTGCAGTCGGAGTCGCCTGCGACAAACTCATTGACGAAGGTGGCACAGTAATCTTCAGCGAGCCTCAAGAGATGATCGGAACCCAACACATCCTCGCACGCAGGGCAGTTAACAAAAAGGTCGCAGCAGACGTTTACAAGATGATCGACCAGGACGAAGAGCGCCTCAAAGCCATAGGCATCGACAGCAGGTGGATGAGCGCCGGAAACATAGATGGCGGCCTCACAACCATTGAGGAGAAGAGTTTAGGCGCCATCAGAAAGGGGGGAACCCGCCCCATACAGGGCGTACTCCAGAACAACTGGGAGCGATTCGACCGCCCCACCCACCCAGGCCTCTGGCTACAGGACGGCACGGGCTGGGACGTCCCATCAGTCACCCACATGGTAGCCGCCGGCGCACAGGTAGTCTGCTTCACCAGTGGACAAGGCAGCACAACTGGCCACGCAATCGCCCCCGTCATAAAGATCACCGGCAACCCCGTCACCTACCAACAGATGGAGGACAACATGGACATAAACGCTGGAACCATCCTCGACGGCTCCGAGAGCCTAAACAACGTCGGTCAACACATCTACCAGACTATAATCGACACCGCCAACGGCAAGAAGACGAAGGCCGAGGCCCTCGGCTACCGCGACTATATAGTCTTCTGCAGAAGCAGGGCAGCCGAGCACATGCTTGGTCACTGCTAACCCTTTGTTAAACTAATTATCAGCAAGTACGACATCGTCGTACTCCTTCTCGATCTTGAGCTTATGCCCCTGCTCCATCCGGGCGAACTCCGCCCACATCTTACCAAGCGGGTGCACCGAGTAGGCCTTAGAGAGCGAAGTGTAGAAATCCACAGCGGTCTGCTCACTCTTCGCAGCAAAGATAAGAGTATCCTGATAGGAAGCATCCGGATTCAATGGGGCATCCTTGAGCGGATCAGAGATTCCCAAATCTATGACCTTCTTCAGATCACCGCCCTTACTTTCATTCATCACCTTCTTCGGGTCCTTAAGAGCAGTCTCAAAATACTCCCTATGCTTAGCCTCATCAGCCGCAAGCTCCTTCAATAGCTGCCTAGAGCCGGGATTCTTCACCTTCTTCGCAGTCTCAGTGTAGAGATTGTAGGCGCCAGTTTCCATAGTAACGCCGACCTTGAGGGCCTTCTCCACCGTCCATCCATCAATGCTCATATTGATCTGGTTTACTCACTTACGGCACATATAAAAATAGTCTACAAATTAGCCCGATTGACGGTTCTTGCACACCTTACCTTTAAGGATCCCTCTTCTCTTACTTAATGCAATCTTTCAATGCGCACGCGCCTTAATCCAGAGGACGCGGAGAAGAGGGATATTACACTTAAATCCCTGGTGGCCCTCGGCGGAGAAGTCGAGGCACGTATCACCGACGACTTGATCATCAGAGGCTGCATAGTGGATGTCAAGGAAGGTGGTAGAGCTATGTTCCTAGTCGAAGAGGTCGGCGTCCCCTACCACCTTAGGGAGGCCGCGATAACCTCCCACCCCAGCGTAATCAGAGGCCTCGCAGACATGTTCAATCTACGATGGAGACACGAGTCTAACCTCCCCGACTAGCCTCACGACTCGATATAGGTTGCTACTCTGCAACTCTTGGGGAGGAACGAGTAGAGCCTCTGGCGGGATTGGTCGAATGCGAAAGTACCTGCCCCCTCCTCCGTCTTCAACTGCTGCATCACCTTCATCTCAACGAGGTCGATAGTAACTAGGAGACCAGGCTTGGGTAGGGCACAGTAAAGGAACTTCCTCCTTGGATTAAGCCAGGTCACATCTGGTTCGCCAGGTATTTTGGCCCTGCAGGTCTCTATTCCCTTCTCTAAATCCATTGCTATAACTGCGCCCCCGTCGCAGGCTATGTATGCCTCTCTGCCATCTGTGCTTAGGTCTAAGCCATGGGGACCCGAGGCTTTAATCGGGATTACCGAAGAGACTTCGCCGTTCCTCGGCGAGAGTGTCACATACCCTGCGGGGTCACGGAGGTTGATCACGAATCTATCTAGGTAAGCTGAGTACTTGCACCAGCGGGGCCTCCCCGGGAGTCTCGATGCCTTCAAGACTTCCCCCCTCTCTGGGTCGACTAACCGGGCGTGGATGTCCGCCACATCCGCTACCATGAGCACGCCGTGGTCATCGTCCCATGCCATTCCGTTCGGCTTTGACCCAACCTGAATTGTTTTAGAAAGTGTTCCCTTTACCGCATGTATGACTAGAACTTTTCCAGTCCCTCTAGAGGCTGCAAAAACTAAGCCTTCAACTTGGGCGCAGACCACACCGCTAGCCTCCGGGCACCCTGATATCGTTTTTTGGAGTATACCTTTGATGCCATCTACAACCTCCACGGTCCCAGCAGCAGTGTGAGCGACGTAGACGAACCCGTTCCCTAAATATACGTCTCCGTGGTCGAATCCACCTTGAGCGTGTTGTGGCATGGAAACGTAGCGTTCGAGTTTAAGAACCACGTACTCCCCTTCACGCATGAGAATATAGTTCTTATCATGTCCCCTGATGGCACGCAAGGCAATATAAGAGACCCCCCTCACTGAGACTAGGCGTGAAGCACAAAGGGAGCCCCCGTGTCGAAGTGGTCGCTACTGGGGACGAACTCATCTACGGTCGTATATTGGACACTAACAGCAACTGGCTTGCGAAGCGCCTCACTGAGATGGGCGCGGAGCTACGCCGGGTGACAATGGTAGGTGACGACTTCAATGACATGAAGGACGCCCTTCTTAGCGCTCTCGATAGGGATTCTGAGATAATTATTTTCACGGGCGGTCTCGGCCCATCCGAGGACGATTTCACCGTCGACGCCTTAGGCCGCGCTCTGCAAAGAGCAGTAATCACCGATCCAATCGGATTCCAGAAGATTAAGGGGATCTACGAGAAGCGAGGAAGTGACCTGAAGCGTGGCGCTCGAATGGCACGCATTCTAGAGGGTAGCGAGGGCATCCAAAACCACGTTGGCATGAGTGTTGGTATGAAGATTCTAATTAATGGTAAGCTAATCTTCACCCTCCAAGGGGTGCCTCAGGAGATGGAGGGTATGTTTAATGAACACATAGCCCCGGTCATCGAGGCTGAGGCTAAGCACAAGCTCCTCGGCCACACCTACGGGGTCTCAATGGTGTGGAAGGACTTCTTCCCCGTCTACACGGAGCTGCAGATCGACTATCCTGAGATTTATATTAAGAACGCTGCGACGCCTCCCGAGGCGGAGGAGGAACGAGCCAAGGTCAAAGAGATTAAAGTGGACATTGTCGTCCAAGGCGCCACGAAGCTGGATGCTGAGGAGAAGATGGAAGCCTTCATGGCCGAGTATAAGCGGCGCGTCGAAGCCGCTGGTGGTGGCACTATCCGCCGCATTTAGCCCCGAAACATTTTACCTAGAAAACACTATTTCTCAGCTGACTCGAGATGCTGTTCCGCGTCTACGTCGAAAAAGAGCTTGTTATGGAGAAAGTTAGACTTATCAAGGGGACTCAAGAGGGAGTCGCGCTGAAGGACGACAAGGGTATATCACAAGTAATCGACGGTGTCTACATCGCAGAGATGGAAGGCGTTGCTGGGTATGTCATTCTGCACCACGGACAACCAGTGGGCCAAGGCTCCTGAACTCCGCGGTTTTGAAGTATGAGTGAAGCTTCGTGGGGAGCTCATCGACATGGACTGTGACCTGTTCCCAGCTGTCCCTATCTCGGAGTGTGAGTATATTCTTCTCCATCGTTGTATAGTCTATTGTGACTGCGAGTGGTGTCCCAACCTCGTCTTGTCTAGCGTATCGGCGCCCTATGCTACCACCGTCGTCAAAAATTGCCCTAAAGCCTTCAGCTATGACCATGTCGTAGACTTCAATAGCCTTCTCTTGAAGCCCATCCTTCGTAACGAGAGGCTGGACAGAGACTTGGTAGGGGGCGATGTTCCTTGGGAAATGTAAGATATTCCGCTTCTCCTTCCCTGCATCTCTCTGCTCCCAAGCGGTTTCAATGGCGACGAATGTTAACCTATCGAGGCCGTAGCTAGGCTCAATGACATGTGGTATAAAGCGGGTTCCATCCTTGCGAAGGACACTCATTTCGATGCCGCTTCCCTTCTGATGAGCATTAAGGTCATAGTCAGTCCTGTTAGCGTGGCCCGCAATTTCTATCCATCCCCAGCTCTTCGTGTAAACCTCATGGTCGAAGGTTTGGCTGCTGTAGTGACTTCTTTCTTGGGGTAGGTGTGCGCGGAATTGCTGTCTCTCCGGTGAGACGCCGAGACTCTCCATAAACTTCTTGCCTATGCCCATGAAGTAGCCCTGCCATTCCGTGAGAACGAGTCCCTTGTCCACAGCCTCCTTGATTGTTATCTCCAAGGGCTCTTTGATGCCCTTTTCCTCCATCTCCTCAGTAATTAGGTGTACCCTCTCACTCTCCACATCATTCAGCCACTGGCAAGATGAGTTGAGGGGGTCAAAGAATAATTCCAACTCCATTATGGTAAACTCACGGAGTCTGTGCATGCCACGACGTGGACTGACTTCATTCCTCATCACTTTCCCCTGTTGACTTATGGCGAAGGGAATGCGCTCCCTATTCGCCTGAAAACAGCGTTTAAAATTGGTGAACATCCCCTGGGCCGCCTCGGGGCGCATATACCCAACTTCTGCACCAGTAGCTCCGATCTGGGTCTGGAACATCGTGAGGACGAGAGTGGGTTCCTTAAGGGTGCTGCCACAAACGGGGCACTTGATATTATTCTCGACGAGCAATCTCCTCATCGCCTCTCCGCCCAGAGCCTCAACATGCTCCATCCCCGTCTTCTCCTCGATGAGGTGGTCTGCTCGGAAACCCCTTCCACACTGGCTGCACGTCGTCGCGTACTCCTTGAAGTTGGCGAGGTGGCCACTAGCCTCAAAGACCTTACTACTATTCACTATGGGATCCTCTATCTCGAAGAAGCCCTGCCTCCTAACGAAATACTCCCTCCAAAGGGATTCGATATTGCGCTTGAGTTTCACTCCGACATCCCCGTATGTGGTGAAACCTGCAATGTTACCGTATATCTCGAAGCTCGGCCAGAAGAAGCCGCGACGCTTTGCGACCTCTGTGATAGATTCGTAGATGCTGCCCGTGGACATGCCTTTCAGCCCTAAACGAATCTGTGGGTGCAAAATATAAAGGGCGGGGCTATGTCGTGAGGGCGGAGCGCAGTAGACCCGTTATCATGGGATGTGGGTACTCTGGTGTGGAAGTAGCCTGCGGGACGAAGAGTGTAGCAAAGAAGAAACGTGCCTTCGGAAGCTCGAGTATCCTAACCTCCCCACTAGCGTCTAGGCCAGAGACTTTTAACCCCGCTTCCTCAACCTCAGCCCTCCGGGAAGGGTTCAAACCATAGTTGCAGTAAAACTTTTCATTCGTACTCAGGGCAGAGTAGACCTTGAATGCTTGTGATCCTGCCATGATCTTCACCTCCTCAATCTTGCCCACCAACGAGCAAGTGAGTGGGGTGACAAAGAGGTTAGTCGCACCAGGATGTTCCTCTGCGTGCTCCGCATCCTCTATTCCCATAACATTTCTCGCAAACTCAATGATCGCATGCTGGCACCCACCACATGTGCCGAGGAAGGGGTGATCATTCTCCCTGGCGAGCCTGATCCCATTCAGAGCCCCTTCTGCACTCTTGTAGGGACTGCCAGGGGCGCAAAGGAATGCGTCGAAATGTTCCATCTGCTCCTCGGTGTTTCCATAGAGTGTAAGGGTAGGAAGCCACTCAACTTTCACTTCTACCCCGAGTCGATCCGCGGAGTTGTGAAAAGCCTGGTTCGTGGCGATGTGTGTCTCATAAGTTGGTTGAAAATCACCGATAACGCCAACAGATAACTTCTTTGGCATACGAGGCCGTAAACCGCGACGCGAATAAGCATTACCACTGCTAATGTTTGATCAGGTCCATCCCTATCCTCTTCGAGAGCTTTTCGAGGTCGTTGCGCACCAGGAAAGATTACTCGACCATGGGACGGAATTTATAGCCATACTGAATAAGTCCTGCCTGCCCGTCCTCTGTAACCTTTCGGAAGGTGAACTCGACCCTCATCCCACTCTTGACAGCCTCAGGCTCGACATCAACAACTTGGCTAAGGATCTGGACGCCATCATCCAATTCTATGAGCGCTACTATGTAAGGGGTGAACCTTTCGTAGCCAATGGGGGCGTTTCTTATCACGGTCCAGCTTTTGACTTTTCCCGTTTCCGCGAGTTTGTATGGTTTAAACTCAGCCCCACCGCAGCTGCAAATGGGTGTCCTTGGGTAATATTTGGCTCCGCATTTTACGCATTCTTCGCCCATCAGCCTATAACGGGGCTTCTCCTCGCGCCAATATCTAGGCACACTCATATCAGACCCTTCTGAGGATAGCCACGGAGCATGTTGAACCTACCCCCGCCATGCTTTGGGCCATTCCAATCTTCGCATTGGGGACCTGATTCGCCCCAGCCTTCCCGCGGAGCTGAATCACAGTCTCTGCGATCTGGTAAAGGCCAGTCGCTCCTATGGGGTTACCACGGGCTTTGAGACCGCCAAAGTTGTTCGTTGGGATCTCACCCGTACGTGTAGTATATCCCTGCGTCACGAATTTTGCCCCCTTTCCTTTCTCAGCGAATCCTAGGTCCTCGAGGCTAAGAACACCGTCAATTGTTGTGTCGTCATTTACCTCGAGCACGTCGATGTCTTTAGGATTAACCTTGGCGATCTCATACGCTTTGGCTGCTGCCTTCTTGACAGCTTCTAGAGTGAGTGGGTGTTTGCGGGATGCTAGGGATAAGTGGTCGGTAGCGACCGAAGAGGCTGCAACCTCGATTCCATTGGCAACACTGTCTGCAGGTCCAAGGATCACGGCTGCTGCACCATCTGCCACCGCCGCGCACTCCATCATCCGGATGGGGTCGGCTTCCATTGGGCTTGTCATCACGCGTTCGATGCTGAGTTTGAAAGGGTATTGAGCGTGCGAAACGCCGACGGCATTGTCATGGCTTCTCACTGCGAACCATCCTATTTCATCGGGTGTGACACCGTACTCGTGGCTGTAGAGCCTATGGAGAATTGCTGAAAGCCCAATTTTTGTGACGCCGGTATACGCCGTATATTCCTGATCCTCGGCGTATGTGAGAGCTGTCGTTACGGCTTCTGGGAGGAGGTCGCTCATCTTCTCGACGCCACCTACGAGAACCCAGTCGCTGAACCCTGAGGCAACAGCTTTTACACCCTCATTGAAAGCGACCCCTCCGCTTGCCTGTCCGGCTTCGATCCTCACCGCAGGTATGCCAGGTCTACCTATAGCCTCCGCCATCATGGCACCCATACCTATCTGTCCTTGTAGGTGAGCACCCATCATATTAGCGACGTAAAGCTGATCAATCTCATTGCATGTCGAGTCCTTCATTGCGTTAAGTGCGGCCTCCGCGAAGAGCTCCTTTATGTTCCTCTCCCAGGGCTCACCGATCTTTGTGAAGCCTATTCCGGCGATTGCTACCTTTCTCATACTATTATCTGCCCCCTGTGACGGAGGTAGGTCGCGTAGTCGACGTACCTCTTCCTATCTATGTAGCTCTTGACCTTCGGTCCACCGCGACGATGCTTTATGGACTCCCTGACCTTCCATACGAAAGCATCGCTTCCTGAGCCGCTACCGTAGCTGACCATAAATATTCTGTCGCCGGGCTCGGCAATATCTAGAGTCGCGGCGAGGCCAAGCGGGCTGCTGCCCGCGTAGGTGTTACCTACTACGGGTGAGACGAGGCCGGGGTTGATCTGATCCATGCCAAATCCAAGCATCTTAGCGACGTTAATGGGGAACTTTGCATTTGGCTGGTGGAAGACTGCCCACTTAAAGTCTGTTGGTTTGTAACCTGTCTCGGCGAGCAACGCCTTTCCCGCGCTTGTGATGTGCTTGAAATAGGCTGGTTCCCCTGTGAACCTGTTGCCGTGACGTGGGTACATCTCTTTTGGTCTGCGCCAGAAGTCGGGGGTATCCGTAACGAAGCTGTATGATGCCTCGAGCTCGGCGACACCCTCGTCCGCCGGACCGAATAGGTAAGCAGCGCCGCCGCAGGCTGCGGTATACTCTAGTGCGTCAGCTGGTTTACCCTGCGCGGTATCTGCGCCTATTCCCATTGCGTATTTCTGCATCCCGCTACCAACGAAGCCGATGCAGGCCTGCATCGCCTCGGTGCCGGCTTTGCAGGCAAACTCATAATCAGCTGTGGATACGCTGGGGGTGGCACCTATTGCCTCCGCGACTATTGTGCCCGAGGGCTTGACGGCGTAGGGCTTCGATTCTGTGCCTACGTACACAGCGCCTATCTTGGCAGGGTCGACCCCGGAGCGTCTAACCGCCTGGCGCGCACACTCGACCGCAATAGTGACAGTATCCTCATCGAGGGCGACGACGGCCTTCTCCTCGACGGGCTCCCCCGAAGTACTCCACATGCGGTTTACCTCGGCGGCCTTGAGCCTATACATCGGCACATAGGCACCATAGCCCGATATGCCGACCCTGATTAGAGTTTTCATATCTACCCCTATCCGGAAACTAGGAGTAAGTTAACAGGTTTCTATATAAGCAAATCGACATGGATCGATTGATTCATCGACGGGAGACGATTAGATCAGTGCTTTAGGTAGATATCCCTAACAGCTCCAAGGGACTTTATGTTGGCCTTAAGCGAGTACGGGCGTTCAAAGTGACAGACAAACCCCTCCCACGGGTCGCCAACAACCTCATAGCCGATTATCTGCCCGACGCCAAGAGACGCAGTGTTTGTTACATGCCTGATCTCCTCTGGCTTAAAGCCCATCAACTTTATGCAAAAGCTGTCAACGGCTACGACATCAGGACCAGCAACCACTATATCCATCCTTCGAGGGTTACCAACTACCGGGCCGTTTCCTTCCATGCATGTGAGGCCATCGACTATCGTCATATCGGTCCTTATTTTCTTCGCGAGGAAGGGTAGGACCGAGTCGAGCTTCTTATGGAGGCGGCTCTTCTTCGCCTCTTGGAAGCAGCCGTAGAGATTCTTTATACCCAGCGTTACTATTGTGTGGGCACACGTTTTCATCTTGGCAAGGTTAAGGACGTAGTCGGCACTGGTCATTGTCCTCGGGATCATTATCTCCGTGCCGTCGACTTCATTGGAGATGCATTCGTCTTTACTCAAGTTAAGGAACGGAACTCTCCACTCCTCCAGCTTCGCCATGAGTCCTGAGTCCCTTACCCGATTGTCAGCTGTGTCAGCTATGTTATCGGACTCTACCACTAAGGGTTCGCACCCATTTTCGCGGACCATCTTCACGACGGCCTCAATTATAGTGAAGTCGGTCAAGACCATGCCCCGAGGGTTCTTCGAATTACATATATTCGGCTTAATGACGACCTTCATTCCAGGTTTGATCTTTAGTCCTTCAGCGAGGTCTACTACTCTCCTCACAGCTAACTCGGTGTCGTCTATCCTCTTCACCAATGCTACTTTAGCCAATTAGTCCAACTTTCCCCCCACGAGTCTATCACCCATCTCCTGCATCACCCTGAGCATAGCTATTTCATCATCAACAGTGATGCGGGGCTTCCCTCCTCTGTGAATTAGCTGCTCTAGGTGCCTATACTGCTCGGGGAAGCTTGGATGTTTGAACTGAATCATGTCAAAATACCAGCTTACACCCCTCTCACTGATCTTAGTCTTGCCACCTTGATTTTCAAGGGAATAGCTGTAAGGATTTAATGCGAAGTCGCTCCTAATTGTGCCCTTCTCCCCCTCGATGACGATGGCGAAGGTTGGGACTGTACGGGTCCAACTCGCCGTACAATCTAGGGTAACTCCTCGCACCGTCTCAATCGTGGCGTGGAGGTTGTCGCAAACCTCATACTTCTTGCAGAAACCGGATACATCGACCACCCTATTTGGTTGTCCCGCTAATATGCCTGCGACGCTTAGGATGTGAGGCATAACATCTTCCACTATGCCTCGTGGGTCCTTTGTGCGAAAGTCTGTTTTGGAGCCGTACATTCCGAGGTTGTTCTCAAAATTGAGTTTTACATGTCTAACCTCCCCAATGGCCCCCTGATTGATCTTCTCCTCGATCCTATAGAGGGAGGGAGTATAAACGTAGTTGTGCGCGGGGAGAACGACGAGGCTTTCCTTCGCGTGCTTGATCCTCTCGCAGCCCTCAACCGTCTGAGCGAGTGGCTTCTCGCATAGAACGTGCTTCCCCGCCTTCAGAGATTCAAGGGTCATCTCCTCGTGTAACCTTGGAGGTGTATTGATGGATACAGCTTCGATTTCCGGATTGGCAAGTGTCTCCTTGTAGTCGCTGCAGGCATGGTTTACACCGGTAGCGCTCTTTACCTCAGCAAGCTGCTTCTCATTCTTATCCGAGATGCTTACGAGCTCCACGACACCCGAGGCCTCTATTGCCTTGAGGTGGAACATCGTGGTTACCCTCCCGCAGCCAATTAGACCAAGGCGGAGCATATTTGGAAGTACCCTCGCCCCCGTTAAATAGTTGCTACCTGATGAGGTATTTTGGTAGGAACTTGAAATCGCAGCTGGAACTGCCTCAAACCATAAATAATGTTGCGACCTCCTCCACGCTGAGTTGGAGCTTATTATACGAACCACGGCGACCGCGGACCTCAGCACCATCCACGAGATCGAGGTGGGGAGCTACCCCGACCCCTGGCCGCGCTCGATCTTCCATCTTATGCAGGGGCGAGCCCCAGACCTATTCCTCATAGCTGAATCCGACGGCGAAGTTGTCGCCTACACTATAGGAGAGATGGAGTGGAGGCGTGGTGTCAGGGTGGGACACGTAATGAATATAGCTGTCTCCGAGGTGTGGAGGCGCAAGGGTATTGCGGGTAGGCTGCTTGATGAGCTTGAGCGAAGGTTCATGGAACGGGGTGCTGAGTTTGTCTACCTTGAGGTCAGGGTCAGCAACGGGTCCGCCCAGCGTCTCTATCGGAAGAGAGGATACTCTGACCTCAGTATTCTACCCCGATACTACAGGGACGAGGACGGCCTCGCTATGGAGAAGTCCCTAAACTGAAACGTTACACTTCTATACCTGTAGCCGCCCTCACTTGGCAGGTGGAACCATGGGTGAGATACGGGTCGCTATTGCTGGTACAGGGAACCTCTGCTCAAGCCTAGTACAGGGAACACACTTCTACGTCAAGGCGAAGGAGCCCCTTGGGCTCCTCCACCAAGAGCTTGGGGGTTATAAGCCGTCCGACATAAGATACGTCGCCGCCTTCGACATAAGCGAGGCTAAGGTCGGCAAGGATCTCTCAGAAGCTATATTCGCTAAACCTAACCAGGCTCCCAAGGTCGTCGACGTGCCTAATCTAAAGGTGACTGTCAAAATGGGTCCAGCCCCTGACCTCATTGTGGAGGGCACTCTAAGTAGTATCAAGGTGGCTTCGGTGGATTCCGTTGATGTTGCTGTTGAGCTACAGAAGGCGAAAGCGGATATGCTCATATACATGGTCTCTGGGGGTAGCGATAAAGCCTCCCTGCTATATGCTAAAGCTGCTATCGACGCGAATTGCGCCTATCTCAACACTACTCCATCGAACGTCGCTGGTGACACTGAATTAGTGAAAAAATTCACAGTAGCTAAGCTTCCAATTGCGGGTGATGATCTCCTAGATCAGGTTGGTGCCACTGCCCTCCATATCGGTATTCTCGAATTCCTCCATAGCCGTGGTGCTCACATAGACGAAAGCTACCAGCTTGATGTCGGAGGCGGTGCAGAGTCCATCAGTACACTGGAGAAAACGAAGGATATGAAAAGGAGTATAAAGACTGCAGCCGTCACAGGGCATCTCCCCTACAAGTTTTCTTTAGTCTCGGGTTCCACTGATTTCGTCGACTTCCTCGGCAACGGACGTGATAGCTTCTTTTGGGTGAAGGGACGTTACTTCGGAGGTGTACCCTTCACTATGGATCTGAAGCTGAGCAGTGAGGATGCCCCTAACGGCGGTTCTATACTCCTCGATGCGATCAGAGGTATGAAGATCGCTAAAGATAAGGGCGCAAAGGGTCTTGTTTCTCCGATCTGTGGTTATGCATTCAAGAGAGCAGAGCGCACAAGCCTCGCCACCGCGTACAAAGCTTTCAGGGACCTGACGGGGTAGTCGTTGTGCACATGATATTCATGGTGGGGACCGCCGGAAGCGGTAAGTCAAGCCTCACCGCGGCTTTCACTCGATGGATGGAAATGCAGCGCGAAGATGTCATGGCAGTTAATTTGGATCCCGGTGCCCCGAGCCTCCCCTACTCCGCCAATGTTGACATCCGCGATTACATCAAGGTTGAAGACGTGATGGAGGAATACGGTCTCGGCCCCAATGGTGGCTTAGTCGCTGCCACTGACATGATAAAGGATGTCGTGGAAGATGTGAGCCAGGACATCGAGGACTTCACACCCGACATTTGTATAGTTGATACGCCGGGGCAAATGGAGCTCTTTGCTTTCCGAGATATAGGCGCTCAGGTAGCTGAGAAGCTCACGGACGCTGATAAGGGGCTCGTGTACCTCTTTGATGCCGGCTTCTGCCGAGACCCTTTGAACTATGTCATGAACATGTTCCTGGCATCTGCGATAAACATCAGATTCCAACTTCCTCAGTTTCAGGTCTTTAGTAAGATTGACCTTCTAAAAGAGAAGGAGTTGGAGGAGATGATGAGCTGGGCCGAGGATCCAGATGTTCTCAGGGCAGCGGTGGACGCCCGCCTAAGCGGAATGAACAAGGAGATGAGTCAGGATATGTTGGAGATCATTGAGCGGATGGGAGTCGAGTTCAACCCCATAGCGGTCTCAGCGAAGACGAACGATGGGTTCCATGTTCTCTACTCGGAGCTGCAGCGTGTCTTCACAGGCGGGGAGAAATTCACCCCCTAGTCTCGAAAATCGTTAATATGGCATACGAGTGCCTATCTCCTAGGAGATAATCATGGTACTTTACCTCACGCAGGATGATGTCAAACAGGTTCTAGATATGAAGAGTGCCTTCGAGGCTGTCGAGAACGGCTTCCGAGAGATGGGAAATAAGGCTATTGAGATGCCTCCCAGGGTCTACCTTCATTTCCCTAAGGGTGTACTCATCGCTATGCCCGCGTATATGCCGAATTTGAATGCAGCGGGTACAAAGCTCGTTACAGTACATCCAGATAACAAGAAGAATTACAATCTACCTGCTGTACAAGCGAAAATAGTGATCAATACCCCAGAAAATGGATCCCCTCTCGCAATAATGGATGGTACTTACATCACTGCCCTACGCACTGGCGCTGCTGGTGCAGTAGGTATCAAATACCTCAGTAGGGAGGATGTGACGGAGGTTGGTATCTGCGGCCTAGGCGTTCAGGGTAGGAGCCAAATAATGGGTCTTATGCTCGTCCGCCCCAAAGTCAAGAAGGTCAAGATATATGACATAATCCCTGAGGCTATTGAGCCCTTCATCAAGGAGATGAAGGCTATGTACCCCGGGGTTAACTTCATCCCAGCCAAATCTGCAGAGGAAGCTGCGAAGAACAGCGACATTATTATCACATGCACTCCAAGCCCGACCCCCTTCCTTAAGGGTGAATGGCTCAAGAAGGGCGCACATGTCTCAGCCATTGGAGCCGACACAGCTACCAAACGCGAGCTGGAGACTAGCGTCATAAAGAAGGCTAACAAGCTTGTCGTAGACTTCATGCCGCAGGCCTTCGTTGTTGGCGACTTTGCCAAGCCAAAGGAGGAGGGTGCAGTTTCTGAGAAGGACATCTACGCTGAGATCGGTGAGATCGTCGCCGGACATAAGAAGGGGCGAATAAGCTCCGACGAAATAACACTCTACAAAGCAACTGGCTTAGCCATACAGGATGTAGGAACCGGAGCCAAGGTCTACGAACTCGCTGTAAAGAAGAAGATCGGCAAGGACCTACCAAACTAGGTATCCTCCTTAATTATTAAGTCCCTGAAGTCGATCTCACAGGGGTTAAGAGCAAATAATTAAAAATCACCACATTCTGAGCCAACGGTCAGAATATTAGTACCCGTCTGCCTTTTACACGAACAAATCGTGGTAACCTCTCGCGCGATCCTAGTATAAATTAACCCACGCAAGTGCAACTATTTAACCAGCCAAGCTGATTAATCGTTGAGGAATTCTACTTGGCAAAGACAATCGAGGAACTTTCGCAGACTATGATATCTGAACTCATAAACACACGAATCAGCATCTTCACACCCGAAGACACGGCGAGTAAGGTAAAAGGCGAGCTCGAAAAGACGGGTCGCTACGAGGCTATAGTCGTCGGCGGGGGGAAACTGGGGATGGTGACAATTCGAGACCTCCTCGGCGTCGAGCCTCTAGAGCAGACAAAAGTCGAGAAGCTCTGGAAATCCCAGTGGCAGACTCCTGTTACAGCCGACAGCTGGGTACGTGGCGTTGCAACCGAGCTTGTCAGGATCAACGTGAGGGCCCTCCCTGTCGTCGAGGACATGAAGCCAATAGGCATCATTTCACAGGTCGACATAGTCGGTGCAATGGCTGACTGCAATGACTTGAAGAAGACGTTTGCGAAAGATCTAGCAAAAATGGCTCCCGTCACGCTCGAGGTCGGGGCGAAGGTCGCTGAGGCGAGGAAGCTCATGCTCGATAGAGGAATCAGTCACGTACCAATAACAAAGGATGGAAAACTAGCTGGAATCGTTACAGCCGCAGAGCTCGTGCAATACTTTTCACAGGGCATCGGAAGGGCAAAGACTGGGGAGAGGGCCGGCATAAAAGTTTCCAAGTACCCCGGAAACGTGGACGGAATCATGGACAAGCACCCCTTTACAGTTTCGATGAACGCCTCAGCACTCGACATAGCCAGGGGCTTCAGGGATCAGGGGAAGAGCGCGGCCATCCTAATCGACGAAAATGAGGAGGTCTTGGGAATCTTGACGCCAAAGGAACTCCTCGCTCTCATGGCCGAGCCCTCTGAGGAGCTTGAGATGCCCATCTCCATAGTCGGTCTGGCGAACGAGGAATTCCTCGCGAGGAGCCTCGCCGAGGAGAAGATAAGGCGCGTCATCTCCCTTGGCATGAAGATGCACCCCCACATCAATGATGTACAGGTGAGAATCAAAAAATCGGATAAAGGAGGCGATAACGAGCGATACGAAATGACGGCGCGTGCCCTCAGTCCCACCGAGCAGTTCCAAGCGTCTAATGCCGGATACGATCTCGTGAAAACCTTCGACGGTTTAATGGCCTCCCTCGAGAAGGAGTTCAAGCAGGCAAAACACGAGCCAAAGAAGGTCACACGCCGCGGAAGGGGACGCTCCTAACCTTCTTAACCTGACCAACGAATTCTTTTTGGATCAAGTTGTCCGAGTGGACAGTTGTCGTCACAGAGCCCATCAACTACGCAGGTGTACAGCTCCTCGAGTCCAGGGGGGTTAAGATAATTCATCTCCCATTAGGGAGCAAGGAAGATGCCCTATCGGCTATTGCTTCTGAAGCCGATGGCCTCATCACGCGCGGTGGAATAAGAGTAACCCGCGTTATTATGGCCTCTAGCCCCCGCCTCAGAGCCATCGGTGTCCACGGTATAGGATGCGATCACGTCGATCTAATCGCTGCCAGGGAACTGGGAAAAGTTGTACTCAACACACCTGAAGCCCTCTCAGTAACCGTAGCTGAGATGGCAATTGCGATGATGCTTTCCTTGACGAGAAGGATAGCAATAGCAGATAGAGCTGTCAGGAGTGGGGGTTGGGACAGGAAGTACACCGACCTGATTGGAATAGAACTCCATAGGAAAAACGTGGGTCTCATCGGCCTAGGTAGGATAGGGGCAGCCACTGCAAGGCGGCTAAAGGCATTTGATGTCAGGTTGATTTACTGGAGCCGGACCCGCCATCCAGACCTAGAGCATGAACTTGGACTCGAGTGGATGAATCTCCATGAACTCCTCGAGATTAGCGATATTGTGAGCCTACACGTCCCAAGAGCACCTGAAACCCACCACCTCATAGGCGCTCGAGAGCTTGCTTCCATGAAGAGGGGTGCAATGATCGTGAATACCGCAAGAGGCAACATAATCGACGAAACCGCCCTCATCGAAGCCCTAAGGAGCGGAAGGGTAGCGGGTGCGGCCCTCGACGTCTTCGAGCAAGAACCAGTGAAACCCAACAACCCCCTTCTAGGTATGGATAATGTAGTCCTCGCTCCCCATCTAGGCGCCAGTAGTCTGGAGGCAATGCAAAGGATGGCAACGCAGGTCGCTCAGGGCGTCATAGACGTACTTGAGGGAAAGGAGCCGAGGAACAGAGTAGTATAAAAATGTCAATTCTAGAGGACATAAACTAGTACAAGAGGACTGTACGGAGTACTTCCACCAAGGAAATGGTTTTAAAGCCTCGACCCCCCGGTTAGGAGAGGTGTAAATATGCCTACAGTTACAGTAGATAAGACCAAGTGTGATGGAGAGGGCACATGCGTGGACGTCTGCCCTATGAACGTCTATGACATGGTCGGAGAAAAATCTGAACCCACTCGGGCTACCGACTGCATAGCCTGCATGGCGTGCGTCAATAGCTGCCCAACACAAGCCATAACTGTCGAGCCATAAAATCGAGAAACTCGGTTGTTTCTAAATCCCGTCTTTTGGCGAACCTCAGCTTAGATAATACTACTTTTTCGGTGATTTTCCAAAGAGTTTCTATTTCCTAATCTTTAATGTGTTAAAGTCTGCTGATTTGAGCATATCGTGAAGTAGGCTCAAGGGGAGGCCCACGACATTGTAGAAGCAGCCCTCCACGCCCTCGATTATAACAGCGCCTATTCCTTGGGCCGCATATGCGCCCGCTTTGTCCATGGGTTCACCCGTCGCGACGTAGGCGTCGATCTCGTCATTGCTTAGTCGGCACATCCTCACTTTCGTCTCCTCGGTTCTAATATCTTGAAGACCTTTTTTCTTCATGATCAAAGCTACCGCTGAAACTACTGTGTGTGTTTTTCCCGTGAGAGTTAGAAGCATTTCCTTGGCATCCTCGACACTTTTTGGCTTCTCGATTATTCTTCCGTTCAGGACTACAATTGTATCAGCAGCCACGACTAGTCGATTTGGATATCTTGACGAAACAGCTTCAGCCTTCCTTAGAGCATTCTCCCTCACACGTGTGATCGGATCAGCTGACTCGCTGTTCTCGGCGTCGCCCGGATCTACGACCTCAAAGTCGATTCCCAACTGTTTGATTAATGATATCCTTCGGGGGGAGGTTGAGGCAAGAACTAGCACTTGATGGTTCAAACATTATCACCCTCAGCGTTTTATCCCAGCCGTGGGATTCACTGAGATAGGGAACCCCGAGGGTATAAGGGTGAATATAATGGAGAAAATATACTATACTGCATTTGATACACCATTCGGAAGGATGTGGGCTGCCGCATCGGAGAAGGGACTCGTCCAATTCCATCTCTCAGATGATAAGGAGGGCTTCCTCTCGGAACTCAGAAGACGCATAAGAGCGGATTACGTAGAAGATCCAAGGAAGTTCAAGGAGCTAAAGACGCAGCTCGAACACTATTTCAAGGGTGAGAAGCTCAAATTTAAGGGTCCGTTCGACATGAGGGGAACACCATTCCAAATCGATGTATGGAAAGCCATTTACTCTATACCCTACGGGAAGCTCACAAGCTACGGTGGAATTGCAAAGCAGATTGGCCGTCCTAAAGCGGTTCGAGCCGTAGGTAACGCTGTCGGGGACAATCCAATGGGCCTAGTCGTCCCCTGCCACCGCGTAGTCTCATCAAATGGTGGAATAGGCGGTTTCGGTGGCGGCCTTGAACTGAAGAGGAAGCTCCTTAAACAGGAAGGCATTTTCGAGTCCCCCGATGGCAAACCTGAGAAGAGTGTCGACCTTCGCCGATTCTTCAGGTGATCGCTAGTATTTTCCCTTATCGAGGTGATCCTCCTCCATGACCACCAAGAGGATTGTGCTTGGCACCTTCAGCCACGAGACGAACGTTCTATCAAATATTAAGACAGACCTCTCCGAGTTCCACAAGAGGCATCTATTCCACGGTGAGGAAATATCACTTCACTTTCGTGGGACGAAGACCGCCGCGGGTGGCTTGATCGATGGGTGCGAGAAGAATGGTTTCGAGTTCATAGAGACCATCCATGCATCGGCGACGCCTAGTGGCACAATTACTAGAGAGGCCTACGAGAATATCCTTGGCTCAATACTAGAAGGTATCAGGTCGGCGGAACCCTTTGACGCAATTGCTCTTCATCTCCATGGGGCAGCAGTCGCCGAGGGACACGACGACGTGGAGGGGGATGTCCTCGGTGAAGTTAGGAAAATAATAGGGAAGAAGCCTCTGGTAGCCAGCTTAGACCTCCACGCCAATTACACAGAGAAGATGGTCAAGGAGGCCGACATTCTAGTCGGCTATGATACCTATCCCCATATAGACGAGTACGAGCGCGCTATGGAGTCGGTCGATCTACTTTACAAGATACTAGAAGGTAAATTGAAGCCAACTAGGGCACTTCGACAACCACCGATGCTTCCTGCTCTTCAGTCACAGTTCACGGGGAAATATCCAATGAAAAAACTCCTTGAAGAAGCCCATAGGATGGAGCAGATTCTCGGCGTCGAAGCAGTCACGGTTGCCGCAGGTTTCCCTTGGAGCGACATTAAGGAAGCTGGCATGAGCTTTATAGTCATAACAAACAACGATCAGAGGCTCGCCGACTCCCTCGCCCAGGAACTCAGTGATCTCGCTTGGGCTATCCGGAAGGACTTCCTCGTTAGACCAATTCCCATTAGGGAAGCCCTATTGAAAGTCAAGGCCACGGATAAGAGGCCTATAATACTTGCCGACATCGGGGACAACCCCGGTGGTGGTACTCCCTGCGACGGCACATTTGTTCTCAAGGCAGTCCTGGAGGAAGGTTTGTCCGGAGGGGTCTTCGGAGTCATCTGGGACCCGGCCGCCGCAGCGAAGGCAGCCAAGGCCGGACCAGGAAAGGAGATAGAAGTCAACCTCGGTGGGCACACAGATAGGCTTCATGGAAAGTCGATCCGAGTCAAGGCGTACGTAAAGAGTGTAAGCGATGGCAAATGGATCGTGAAGGGACCGATGGGAACTGGCTCACTTACAGAGATGGGTCTCACAGCTGTCTTAAGCATCTCAGGCAATTCCTTGATAGTCACATCACTTAGGCTACAGCCGCTAGACCTCCAACTCTATCGCAGTCAGGGGATAGAACCGACCGAGGCGAAGTTCATAGTCGTGAAGTCGAGCGTTCACTACCGAGCCAGCCACGAGCCAATCGCCAAAGAGATTATCGAACTCGATACACCCGGCCTGACTTCGCCGCGCCTAAGTGGCTTTAAGTTTAGCAAGATTAGACGCCCCATCTTCCCACTAGACTTCGAGATGCTGGGCATAACCGAGCTCAAGACTATGGACGAGGAGTAAAGAGGATCCTCTAATATCTGGCCAACCCCAACCTCTTGGCACCCGCCAATAGTTTCCTATATTCATGTGGACCAGCTTAGCTGACATGTTGAACAATTTGAGTGTTTTAATATTGGTTAAGGACAAGGGAGATTAAAGTCGAAGACCTTTATGTTTAGATGGTCACAGAATAGGTCTCCCCTATCTCGACTGGCCAGCCTTTTATCGAAGTTGACCTATCTCTCAGCCATGAGGGTCGCAGGAGTCGACGAGGCGGGCAGGGGCAGCGTCATCGGTCCACTAATTGTAGCGGGCGCCTTGTTTCCATCGAATCATATAGAGGCCCTCGTAGAGATCGGAGTCAAAGATTCTAAGCAGCTTACCGCCAAGAGGCGGGAGGAGCTCGCACCCGAGATCGAGGTACTCGCCACACGTATCAGCTATTTCGACCTCCAACCTGGTTCAATTGATTCAGTCGTAAACCGTGGCATCAAGTTGAAGAGGCTTAACTATCTCGAAGCCGCCGCGATGGCGAGGGTAATAAGAGAACTCGATCCAGAGGAAGTATACGTCGATGCCTCAGACGTGGATGAGGCAAGATATGGCAAGACGATCCTACGACTTCTCCCTGCCAAGCCACGACTGATAAGTGAGCATAAAGCAGACTCTACTTATCCCGTAGTGTCTGCGGCGTCCATCCTAGCGAAAGTGAGAAGAGACACAATAATCGCTACTCTCCGAGAGGAGTACGGAGACTTCAACTCTGGCTATCCGAGCGACGAAAGGGCGATAGATTGGCTCAAGGCATGGTTCAGAGAGCATAGTAGTTGGCCTAGTATTGTTCGCCACAGCTGGGAACCTGTAAAAAGAATACGCCTCGACTCTACTCAGACGAGGTTAGCTAGTGCCAACGCATGATCCACTTCGAAGGGGTCGAGCTCGATAACCTCTTCAATCCTGAACCCTCCTGTC
>JBEKDF010000009.1:0-86849 GCA_050014495.1 Bathyarchaeia archaeon | reverse complement strand
CGCATCCTGCCGCTTGCCAGCGTGCTGGCTCCGGCGAACGAGAACGAGAAGAGGCACGCGTCATCGCTGGTGGAGAGGACCCGAATGGTGCTTGGGAAGGCTGGGGCTAGGCTCAGGAGCCTGATCGCGGACAGCCAGTACAGCAGCGCTAAGGTCAGGGGCCTCGTTGAGCACGCGGTGATCCCCTACATGGCCAACCAGAGGCGGGGTGAGGAAGTGCTGCGTGTGGACAGGTTGTTCCGAACTCATGGCCCGGAGGATCTGGTGGAAGTGTACCGTAGGCGTCCGGCGGTGGAGGCCTCGTTTGCCTTCGTGAAGACCCAGTTCGGGTTGACGGTGAATAGGGTGAGGGGTCTGCTATACGTTGGGGTCTACGCGTTGCTGAGTGTGCTGTGCCTTGTGTTGAACAGGGAGGCGGCGGAGAACATGGGTAGGCCGGATAAGGCGTTGTCTCCGACTTCAACGTGTGAGGGCTTGGTCTCGGGTCTGCGTGGTGGTGTGGTTAGTGGGTGCTCTGTCTGTCTGCGTGGATTCGTTCATTTTCTGGGGGTTGCTATGCTGGCTGTGGGTTTGGTTTGGCTGGTTGATTTGTGGTTGAGTCGTTTGTCTGATGGTTTTGCTCATTTCATTGAAGGATTGTTGGGTGTGTGCCTATTTTAGGGACGAGCCAGCGCGCGCTCGATGGTGTTGTCAAGTTGTTGGTGAGTGCAGGGTACTAGGGTGAATGATATGAGCTACTCTGAGGAGAACTTGAGAACCGTCGAGAGGCTAAAGGAAACCATAGGCAAGGAGAATGTCCTTGAGATAAAGACCCCTCGCGATAAACGGATCTTCGTTAGGGTAAAGATCGAGAAGCTAAGAGAATCAATCAGTTACCTTAAGGCGCGCGCGTGATGACGGGTGTCGGCTACTTCACCGCGGCGCTGATCCTCTCCGAAGCCGGCGACATCGGCAGGTTCCATAACGACAAGGCCTTCGCGTCGTGGATGGGACTAGCGCCCTCGGTCCACCAGTCCTGGGAGAGGACCCGAATCGGAGGGGTCTCCGGTCCGGGTAACAAGAGGCTGAGGTGGGCGATGGTGGAGTCTGCTCAGGCTGCTGTGCGGTATGATCCCCGGTTCCGTGGGCTGTATGAGTGGGTGTCGAGGCGTAGGGCCGCTGGGTGCGCCGTGGTGGCTGTGGCTCGCGAGATGGCTCGGATCATGTTCTTCATGCTGGTGAGTGAGGAGCCTTACAGGGGCGAGGATAGGGGGTTGACGGAGAGAAAACTTAAGAACATGGGTAAGAGAGCGTATGATGGCCAGCGGAACTAAGTGGATGCTGCCCGGGCACCGTGTGCTCTGGAAATGTTTTCATAGGAGCGCGTGACGTGATGAAAAACAAGGATGCGTACACACTCATAAAGACGGATAACAAACTAAATCTTATATTGATTAAGACCTAGCTTGAAAGCCGAGAAACACCTCCAGGTGGACCCTTTGAGCAGCATAAAGTTGAAAGTAGCCGAAGCGAAGCAGCAGAGAGACGTCGGCCGAAGCATCGCGCGCATGGACTCTGAGACGATGAAGACCCTCGGTGTCACCGTAGGCGATGTCGTCGAGATCGTCGGCAAGAAGTCCACCGCGGCGAAGGCTTGGCCAGCTTACCCAGAGGACCAGGGACTCAGCCTCCTGCGCATCGACGGCTTCATCCGGAAGAACTGCAACGTGAGCATCAACGAGTTCGTCGACGTCAAGAGGGCCGAGGCGGAGTACGCCGCCTCGGTGAAGCTCTCGCCGGTTGACATCAGGATAAGCGTGGACAACGACTTCATACGCTTCGTGAAGGACCGCCTCATCGACCGCCCCGCGATGCGTGGCGACACGCTGCTCATCATGATGCTCGGCCACTCGGTGCCCTTCTTGGTAGTCAACACGCGGCCAGCTGGGATCGTCAAGATCTCTCCTACCTCGGAGATTCAGATTTTAGGCGAACCGGTTCCCGAGATGGAGATGACGAGCCGGACCACATATGAGGACATCGGCGGCCTGAAAGAGGAGATCCGGCGCATAAGGGAGATGGTGGAGCTGCCGCTGAGGCACCCGGAGATATTCCAGCGCCTAGGCATAGACCCGCCGAAGGGTGTGCTGCTCCACGGCCCGCCCGGTTGTGGTAAGACGCTCCTGGTCCGCGCAGTCGCTAACGAGTCAGACGCCAACTTCTACGCGATAAACGGCCCCGAGATCATGAGCAAGTTCTACGGCGAGTCCGAAGGCAATCTAAGGAAGATGTTCGAGAACGCCGAGAAGAACGCTCCCAGCATCCTGTTCATCGACGAGATAGACGCCATCGCGCCGAAAAGGAGCGAGGTCACCGGAGAGGTTGAGCGCCGCGTCGTCGCCCAGCTCCTCGCTAGCATGGATGGCTTGAAGAGCAGGGGCCACGTCATAGTCATAGGCGCTACTAACAGGCCCGAGGCTATCGACGAGGCCCTGGCCACGCTCGCAGAGAAGGGCATCACAGGCCGAACCTACTTCAACGCCGAAGAGGGCCTCCTCATCGTCTGGTTCGAGGGGCCAGAACCCGAGCCGGGAGGAGGTGAGACCCATGAGAAGGGAGGAGAACCGGGGCCTAAGGAACCTGGATCCAGGGGTGAAGCCCCGGATTCCAGGACGAATCAGATCTAGGGAGTGAGAGGAAGGACGATTATATCGAAGGAGAGGGGCATCCCCGTCGAAGATGATGTCTGCCCGGAGTGCGGCGGCGGGAACATCGTCTACGACGGAGGTACCGGGGAGGTGATCTGCGGCGCGTGCGGCCTAGTCCTACGCGAGTCCACGATCAGCCTCGGCCCGGAGTGGAGGGCCTTCACACCCGGCGAAGAGGAGACCCGTAACAGGGTCGGCGCCCCCCCTCAGCTTCGCCGTCCACGATAATGGCCTCGCCACCGTCATAGGCCACGTCGACAAGGACGCCTACGGCAGGAACACTCCCCTCAACACGAGGCTCCAGATGCTCAGGCTCAGGAAGTGGCAGGTAAGGTCCAGCGTCCACAGCTCCACGGACCGGAACCTCGCACAGGCGATGGCGGAGCTCGACAGGCTATCGGATAAGCTCCACATACCGCCGACGATAAAGGAGAAGGCAGCCATCATCTACCGTAAGGCCCTCAACCAGGGCCTAGTCCGGGGGCGGAGCATATCCACCATCGCCGCGGCCGCCCTGTACGCCGCGTGCAGGATGACCCAGACTCCGAGGACCCTACGGGAGATAACCAGGGTAAGCACAATAGACAAGAAGGACATCGCCCGCTGCTACAGGCTCATACTCAGGGAGCTGAGCATGCAGATGCCCATCCCCGACGCCCAGCTAGGGGTCCCTAAGATAGCCACCAAGGTCGGCGTGGGCGAGAAGACCCAGCAGAAGGCGGTCGAGATACTCAGGAGGGCGGGGAAGCTCAAGACCACGGCGGGCAAGGGCCCTATGGGGCTCGCCGCCGCGGCCCTCTACATCGCCTGCCAGATGATGAACGAGAAGAGAACCCAGAAGATGATCACAGACGCAGCCGGCGTCACCGAGGTCACCATCAGGAACCACTACAGGGGGCTCAAGGACATCCTTGAACCGGAGGTCCCATCTGGGCGCCCGAGGACCCGTCAAGACGGTGTCAGGACGTGGGAAAGGCGGGGCCTGGAGGTTGACCAAGTCATCGGGGCCGGGGCACAGGTGGAGGGGTGAGGTGGACACCTCGACGTCGCCCGCCTGCCCCGCCTGTGGCGGGGAGCTGATCCTCCGCCGCGTCGACGGCCTCCACGTCGTCGAGTACCGGGCCCGCTGCCCTGGCTGCCGGTGGGCCGGGTGGCTGAGGGAGATCCTGTGCGGGGGCTGCCATGGGCGTTGGCTCTTCGAGTGGACCGGCGGGGCTTGGCGCTGCACCCGGTGCGGCACGTCAGGAGAGACCGGTCGCCGCCCATAGCCCTCGATGGGTACGAGGCTTCAGAGCCCCTACCTCTACAGGCGCTTCCGTCACGTGGACGCGACGAGGAGGACCCCCGGCTCACGGCGGAGCCCCGTCGCCGACGATACCGACGGTATTTCTGCAATTTTATCTGGTGACCAGCCAGAGGTCCGGTCTCCTCCTAGAGCCCAAGCCAGAGTCAGATCAATCTTCAGCTTATCAGCTACATCGGAAACGGAGTCCCCACGGTCGAGGAGAGCGAATATACTCCTTCAGAACTCTCGTCGTTTAGGTCCAACTTGAATCCCATACTGTGTTCAGCGAGAAAAAGAGCTCTATTTCTAAACCCCAACCAGATTTAAGCTCACCATTTGTTGCGGAACTGACTCCAAAAGCAGGCGCATCAGTTGGAAAAATACAAATTACCTTTACTCCTACACAGGCTTTCGTAATTGGAGACGTTATTACAGCGGACATTAGAGTTCAACCAAACTTACTCCAAGGTAACGAAACCGCATCGGTAATGGTCAGATTTCCTGATTGTTGGACTATGGAGGAACAGTGGGCTTGGACCAATAGCTGGGACTATAATGCCTATCTTAATGTGAACACAAATAAAACAACGCCATATTCGACGAAGGTCTACATGGTGTTTACTCACGAAGGCGCCTATGGAGTAAACGTTACAGTATTGAGTGACTTAGCATTTTCTGAAAATGCCGTCAATTTTTCATTCCCTGATATTGTGCATATTAAATCCTTAGATTATCTACAAGAAAAGCAAAATGCACAATTTACTAATGCTTTGGGTTACCTGATTCTGGGTCTAACCAACATCACGATCATACCAATAATTACGCATATCACTAATTTAATGAACAAGACATTTTTCAACAAGCCAACAAGTACAAATGATCGTCAAGAGACTGAGCCAGAATAACATGCGCGCGCGCAAAATGAGGAATCACACGCATCTTTAGAACATTTTTGCATGGTTCTAGTTTATCTTAAAAACCACAAATAGCACCATTCTGTTAGAGACAATGGTCTCTTTGGTGTTAAAAGATGGGTAAAGTAGTTAGGGAATCGAACATGAGAGTAGTTTCCCTCTTCCTACCCCACGGATAAACTCTGTAAAATCTGTATAAGTCTGTGGGTTATCTGAAGGAGAGGGAATCCGGGGATCCTATAATCAATACGAAGATCGCATATGGCAGGAAGATCCGGAGGAAGATGAAGTAAATGGGATAAATGTAGTTACTCTTATATGAAGAGAGTAACTATACCAAATATTAAATTGGATTATAGAATAAATTTATTAACTATATGATGACTCATCATATGAGTGAATAAATATGGCTGATGTATCATTCAAGTTAGTTGATGTTGAAAAGAAACCCAGTAGAAGGTACAGAAAGGGAAGTAAGTACGATCCGATAATCGACCAGTTCTGCAATAGCAAGTCTAAACTAGTGAAAGTTGACATAAAAGAGAAGGACGCGAACTATATCCGCACTCAGTTGAAAAAGAGGATCGATGCAAGGGACATGGGTAACCAGATAGAGGTATCGGTAGTCAACAACATCGCCTATCTAGAGAAGAAGTAAAAGACGCGTAGTAAACACAATTTTTCCCTTTTTTGTGAACTCTTGGAATAAAGATATCCAAAGTCAATTTTTTGCATGTACCAATTATCAGTCGTAGAATTCACTCAGTTACTAACATGTGTATACAGGTGGCTCATCACACCATATTAGGCTAGCCTATTAAAAAATAATCAGGTTATTCATGCGCAGGTGTAATACAGTCATCTCCACCAGTAGAGACAACAGACGACCACATCTCAAAAAACAGGGCAACCACCTCCGCAGATGTTAGTGGGAATACAGTGGATGGTACTAGTAGTGTGGTTCTGTGCGTATATTCAACATTAACCCTGTATACAGGCTAAAAATATGAACCTGCATTTATTACAGTCATAAGGGCTAGAGGCGTATTACAGTCCTCCTGCGTACGCGACCAGCAGGCACACAGGGATAAACCTTACAAGTGTATTACGGCCGCTACTTAAACTGTGTCAGAAGGGGTGTAATACAGTTGACTAAATCAGCCATCGTCACCGCCAGAATCCCAGTTGAGTTGAAAGAGAAAATCAAATACCTGGACATCAATGTCACCGAGGTAATAAGAGAAGCACTCATGAACGCGGTTGAGAAAAAAGAAATAATTAATGGTCCCACTAAAATGGAGTATAGAAACATTGGAGGATTGAAGGAACCTTCACCTCCTTTTCCGGAGGAACTCAGAGGCCTGCCACCAACGGAAATAAGAGAATTGTACAGAAGAAATAAACTGTCTCCTGAAACTAGAAAATTCTGGGATAAATACGAGAAGGATCTAAAGGAACTCTTGGAGAAATCAGAACGCGATGAAGGTAAGCGTACGTGAATACATGTGCGAATGGAGCCGGTACTCTCCCGAAGTCTGCTTGACTAGTAGAAGCCCGTACAGGAGTTACTGCATTGTAATAGGGTGACCGTAACTACAGAAGCGGAAGTTAGTTCCATGGATGATGATGTTGAAGAAGGCGTACCTGCTGGTCAGAGCCCTACTATACAAGCAAACCACACTTTACAACGGGCATCAACGGGCGTCAATGGTAATCAACGGGCGTCTTCTAACGGTAATCAACAACGGGAGCCTTTGAAAAAACCTTCAGCAAAGCAACGGATGTCTTCGGCAAAGCAACAACGGGAACCTTCGGTTTATGTATTACAGGCTACTGTATTACAGCCGAAGGTTGTGCTCAAGAAGGAGCTACCGACGCCTCTGGTCAAAAGTAAGCCCAAAGCTCTGCTGATGGCCATTCAACGCGAGGGTGTAATACAGCAGTAGCGTACACCATAGACAGTTTCTGCGGAGCAAGGCGTGACAATGGATGACAGTGATGCTGATGATGTCATTACAATGCTGTTAATGATAATAATGATGAATTCATGGACGAGGAGGTAAAGGATATCGTAATCCCCATGCCGCGCCATGGTACAGTAGATGTCGACACTAAGTCATCAGCAGTCATCGACAGTCATCATCAGCTGTCACCGTCATCGACAGTCACCGACAGTCATGAGCAGTCATCAGCAACAGACACTGAGAGTGTAATACAGGTGAAGGCATCGCCCAAGAAGGAGCCACCTATACACGTCTCAAGGTTGAGTCCAAAGCCATACCCGAAAACATCTGACAGCCCATTAGTAGTGTAATACAGTAGTGCTCACGCAAATCGAGCCGGGCATAAATGTAAATTTAGCAGGTTCGCTACCTTTCGAAGGTGTCCCCCGCACCCCTGAGCAGGTCCCGAATCGGTAGATGCTGCGGACACAGCTCCTCACACTTACCACATCTTATACAGTTCTTAGGCGCATTCTCCGGCTTGATCGACTCCTTATACCTCTGCTTCACCGAATCATCCCTATCCCTCATGTAATACTCGTTAAAGAAGCCGAATATCTCGGGGATCGCGACGCCACTCGGACAAGGCTGACAGTAACCGCATCCCGTACACCCAACGTATCCTATCTCCCTGTACTTCGACGCAATCCTCTCAAGCAGACCATGATCCTCCGGCGTCAGACTCCCGATGCCACTGCGACCCGCGGACCTCACGTTCTCGACAACCTGCTCCAGGTTGCTCATCCCACTGAGGACAAGCGATACTTCTGGCTGATCCCAGACCCATTGTAACGCCCACTCAGCCGGCTTCCAACGATGATGGCCCTCCCTCCAGAGCTTCTTTATAGCTTCCGGAGGGTTGATTGCGAGGCGACCACCCGCGATGGGCTCCATTATCACGACCCCGATCCCCCTATCAGCAGCGTAATGCAGCCCCTCAACCCCAGCCTGGTAGTTCTTATCCATGTAGTTGTAGTGGATCTGGCAGAAAGTCCAGGGCCGGACATCCACAATCTCCTTGAAGAGGGGCAGCTCGTCGTGGAAACTGAATCCCAGGTTACCGATAACACCCTCATCCAACTTCCCCTCCGCCCACTTCACGACGCCGAGATCCCTGACCTTGGGCCAATTCGTTTTCCTCAGACCGTGGAGAAGGTAGAAATCGATCTTATCGGTCTGAAGCTTCTTCAGCTGCTCCCCAAGGAACCTGTCGAAGTCCTCCGCGGTATTCACCATCTGGCATGGGAGCTTCGTGGCGAGCTTCACCCTCTCCCTATAGCCATCCCTCAACGCCTTCCCCACAACTATCTCGCTGTTCCCGCGGTGGTACATATACGCCGAGTCAACATAGTTGACGCCATGATCGATGGCGTATCGAATCATCTCAATCGCCAGAGGCTCGTTGATCTTAGCCGGATCACCATCAAGGATTGGTAGCCTCATCGCCCCGAACCCCAACGCAGACGGCCTCCAATCGAGCTTTCCAAACTTCCTGTACTTCATAGAACGCACCGAAACGTTGAAGGCAACGTCACCAGAGTTTATAGGACTTCCCACCACCAGCACATTCCAGAACTATTAGAGAATAAAAATGAGGGAGAAAAGGACAGGTACGTACTCGAAATCGAGGCTTGCTCGAACGCACGCACATATACGCCAACTTTATGCCTGCTCTCCCAAAACAACGAAATGTATGCGAAGCAATGAAGTGGCCTGAATAGATAATTATCAGAAGCACGTCCTGTCATTTACGCCTAAAATGGTCCTCTGCCTCGAGCTCCTTTGAGAGCTTCTCCACAAGATCCTGCACCTTGGAAGTCAGCTTCTCAGGAATCTTGACGTTGATGTGAACGAGCTCGTCTCCTCTTCCCAGAGCACTGCTTGCTCCCTCCCCCCTCAGCCGAAGGGTGGTGCCACTCTGCGTCCCAGGAGGAACTCGAATCATCTTCTCACTCGTCAACGTCGGAACCTTAACCTCGATTCCTAAAATAGCCTGGGCAACATTGATAGTCGCCTCATATATGAGATCCACTCCCCTCCGGGTTAGGTATGGATGAGACTTGATCCTAATCGTCACATAGAAGTCTCCAGGTGGGCCGCCATACTGCCCATCATCACCTTGCCCTCTAAGAATTAAGTGGTCGCCACTATCGATCCCGGGTGGCACCTTAACTTGAAGCCTCACGCGCCTCTCCTCAAGCCCATTCCCCCCACAAGTCTTACATGGCCTCCCGGGAACCACCCCTCTACCATTGCACCGATCACATAAAACGACCACATGCCCTGAGCCTGATGCAGCTTCATACTCAACTCTCCCAGCGCCCTTACACTTTGGGCACGTCACCGAATGACTACCCGGTTCGACGCCTGACCCACCGCACCTGCTGCATCCCTTTAGCCTCGGCAGCGTGACCTCTAACTCGGTACCAGATACCGCTTGCTGTAAGGTGATCTCCACCTGGGCATCCAAGTCTCGACCACGTGTAGCCTCGGAACGTGCCCCCTGAGACGCGAAACCTCCACCAAAAATTCTTGTAAAGATATCCTCAACATTGAAGCCAAACTCTGAAAAAGTGTCTCGGAATGTCCCGCGGTTGAAGATGTCTTCTGGCTTATACTGCTCCTTAATCCCCTCGAAGCCTCGGGCATCATACTCCCGCCTCTTTTCGGGGTCGGATAGAATGGCATAAGCCTCTGACGCTTCCTTGAATTTCTCTTCCGCGTTAGGCATCTTGTTCCTATCGGGGTGATATTTGAAGGCGAGCTTACGGAATGCACGTTTTATCTCATCTTGGGACGCTTCAGGCCCAACCCCTAAGACATCGTAGAAGTCCAGTTTGCTCGCCAAGCTTACTCACCTAGAACTAACAAAACGAGCGAGCATAATAAACAAAAATGAGTTTCGATGGATTCTTCAATTTCTAAAAGTCGTGCATGCGAGTTTACAACCTGTAAAAATGGTGGATCATATCCAGTGGCGCAGCGACATCAATCCACACACCCCCCTCACGAACAAACCCCGTATCACCCTCACGCCACCTAACACCAGAGGGAAGGTAGACACATCGACTCCGAGCCCCCAACTCAAGCACAGGCGCCACCATAATCTCGGGCCCGAACATGTACTGATCCTCAGGTACATAACACGACTGCGCGCATGCATAGTTCATCATTTCATATCTTCTCAGGCTTTGCTACAACATCTAATACCCTAATATCGAAGAGCCGCTTACTGTTAGCGGACCTTATGACCAAAACGGTGTCCGCACCCGTCCCCGTGCCCGCTATGGCGAGTACACTCCTTCCACTCTCCAACAAGCCATTATCACAGGCCATCGCAACAATCTCAACACAGACCTTGGTCCCCTGACCCATCATTCGAAGGGTGTCAGCTATCAGAGTCTCGATCGAGGTCCCCGACTTAACCCGGATAGCATCATTAATGGAGTGGAATGGCATCGTGCTCTGGAGAACTTTCCCACCCAGCGCCTCAATCTCCCTCCTCGCCTCCTGGCTGAAGCTGTTCAGATTAGGCTCTTTGAATCCTACGCTGTGACCCACCACGACGAGGTTCGCCTTGGTACCATCGAAGATGCGGGCCGCAGCCAAACCCGTGTCCCCCCTCGTTGAGGCAACAACAATATCCCCCAGCTTCCTCTCCACGAAGGCATTCCTAGCTACCCTGAGTACTTCCTCCAAACTCAAGTTATCGCTGTTCATAACTCAGTCACTCGATTGAGTGACATTGGTCAATTTATATTGATTTACAATGATCTAGTCTGGCGTTCTGGGAACGTTTACAACCTATCTATCGACGCGGATCATCGGAATAGGAGGCTGAGGTCCCTTCCATTATACTCAAAACTTTCACCTTTATTCATTAAATCGTTCGCATAAGTCCTCAGTGACTCGAAGAGGCGGTCGAAACCGAACAGCTTCAGAGACTTCGACGCCTTATAAAGCCTAATCGGCCAATCCTGCCAGACCTGATCCTCATCAAAATTTGTTACATACAACCCATTCGCCAGGTTCCATCCCCAGGAGAGGGCGAGCAACTCTACTCCACGGAGATAGTTACGGATATAGGCCTCATCCTTCACGAGCTCAGCAATGTCGCCATCATAAACTGTCCAAGCGTAGCCGTATCTGCTTGGCTCATCGATTGGGAACATCCACCAATCGTAGTGGTTGGTGTGGAAGCTGCTCCAACGCCTATTGATCGTCCACTCCTCGAAGGATTCCAATTGTTTTCTCTGCCTGTTCTTTAGAACCTCATAACCAACAAAATGAGGATCCGTATTGTATCTCATCACACAATAGATCGTGCTACCCTTATTACATAATTAAAAACTCATCACATCGAAGTCACTTTTTTAGCTCCTTAATCTTAGCTAGAACCTCCTCTGCGTGCGCGCGCCCATCATTCTCATATGAAACGTTTAAAATCGATTCTATTAGAGGATTAATCGGAACCAATCTGAAGGAGTAACGGAATTATGGAATACACATTCCTAGGAAAAAGCGGCATCAAAGTCTCTAAAATCGGATTAGGCGTCTGGCAGGCAAGCGCTGAGTGGAAGGGCGATGACGAAGCCATAATCAAAGCGATACAACGATCCCATGAGCTAGGCGTCAACCTCATCGACACGGCTGAGGCCTATGGAAACGGGCACAGCGAGGAGGTCCTCGGCCGCGCCTTGAAGGAGATAGGACGCGAGGAGTTCGTGATAGCGTCAAAGGTCAAGGATGCGCACCTCAGGTACGATGAACTTCAGAGAGCGTGTCTAGCTAGCGCCGCAAGGCTAGGCGTCAAAGAGATCGATCTCTATCAGGTTCACTGGCCCGACCCATGGGAGCAGATCCCCATGAGAGACACTATGAGGGCACTCGAGAAGCTCTACATGGAGGGGAGGATCAGGGCGATCGGAGTCAGCAACTTCGCTATCAGGGACCTAGAAGAGGCACGCTCATACCTCTCAAGAACAGACATCGTCTCCAACCAGGTGAGATACAACATGCTTCAGAGGAACATCGAGGAGGAGGTACTTCCCTACTGTAAGAGGGAGGGAATCTCGATAATGGCATGGAGCCCACTCGCGCAGGGCGCATTGACTGGCAAATACAGAAGAGACATCGTCCCAAGCGGTGACCCTAGGGGCTCCAACAGACTCTTCTTGCCAAAGAACATCGAGCAGGTGGAGAAGCTCAACTCTTCTCTCTCGGAAATAGCCCAGAAACACCAAATAACGAATGGACAAGTAGCACTCAGTTGGCTTTCCTCGAACCCCATCGTTATACCAATACCCGGAGCGAAGAACGCGTCTCAGGCTGAGGAGAACGCATACTCAGCCGACATACAGCTAACCAGAGAGGAGCTAAATGAATTAGATAAGAGAGCTAGAGAAGTGAGGATCGACTACTTCCCCTAGTCCTCTAATAATTATCGCGTGTGAATAGTAGAATCAACGCGTTCATTATTATCAATTTGACCACGCCAGCGAAAGAGTTAGACTATGGAGCACATCTTCTCATTAAACTCTAGATTATCTTCGTGATATCCTTCAAACTCACCCTCGAGCTCCCCCTAACTCCACCAATAGAGTCACCAGTAGACGGAGCAGCGGGATACCCTAAAGCCAGCAAAGCAACGATATGCTGATCCCCAGGTAAGTCAAGAATCCCCGATACCCTACGACCATCAAACATCCCCACCCAACAGCTGCCGATACCAAGATCCGTCGCCGTCAAAACCATGTGTTCGAGAGCAATAGTAACATCCACATCAGCCCAGCCTCTGTCGCGTGCGCCCATCACCTTGAGCACCGCTCCAGTGGCTGCACCGACCACCCCCTGAGACCTCTCGCAGCCAACGATCACGATCGGAGCCTTCCGCAGAAACTGGTTAGCCATGAGTGGCTCAGACGCAGCTATCTTCTCCCTAGTCTCCCTACTCTTAACGATGTAGAAGAACCAGTCCTGGGCGTTAGTTGCCGAGGGAGCAAGCCGAGCGGATTCAAGTATGATGTCGAGCTTCTCCTGCTCGATCTCCTGATCAGAATAGTCCCTGATGCTACGACGCTGCTTGATGACATTCAGAACCTTGGAATCAACCATTTCTAATACCCTGTAATTGACTCATTTCGTGTTATTTGAACCCGTTCGCTTTCGCATGTATATGATGGTCAGGATCTTAATGTATCACTTAGAAAAGTGTGGCTAGACTGCGCGCTCGTCATGGAGACCATTAGACGCGCGTGACGACGAGTGATAACATACAAGCGATTCGCAACCCATGACTCAACGGGTCGTCATTGATAGGATCGCATAACCTCGTTGGAGAACCTGCTCATCGCAGTCGGGTCTTCCCTAGGGAAGGCGATGGCATAATATTCTGCTCCAATCTTCGCCGCCTCCTCCACACCGTTCGCGTACTCGGATGCACTATACGCTCTCGAGTCCATGATGCCCAGCATCAATGCAGGGACCTTCCGACTCGCCTCCTCCGCAGCCGTCCTCACCTCCGCGATAATCTCCATAGACTTCGCTTGTGCCCAAGGCGGCACAAAGTAGATGTCACCATAACGACCCGTCATCCTCAGCATCCTCTTGCCCTGACTCCCAAAGAGCAGCCTCGGGTGTGGCCTCTGAATGGGCTTGGGTGATAACACCGCGCCTTCGAGATCGTAAAACTTACCGTGGTGTGTGACACTATCCTCCGACCAAAGAGCAAGGATCACATTAAGCGCTTCCACGGTCTTTCCCACCCTCTCAGCGGGTTCGAGCCAGCTGCTGTAACCCTTGAACTCGACCTGACTCCACCCCGCTCCAACGCCGAGGACAACCCTCCCGCCAGATAAATTGTCCAGTGTCGCTAACATCTTAGCAAGCATACCTGGGTGCCTAAGTCCCAGAGGGGTCACGAGCGTCCCTAGGCAAATGTGTTCAGTCTTCCCAGCGAGGTAGCTTAGGGTTGTCCAAGTCTCCAGAGTGTTGTAGGGGTTCTTCATACTGTGCCCTATCTCGTCGCCCCACATGTAATGGTCAGGCATAAGAGCTCCGTCGAAGCCGAGGCGATCCGCTGCTACAATCGACTTTGTTATGTATTCTTGGTTCTCGGCGAGGTTACCGAGCCCTGTGAGGTAAAACTTCAATTCGATCAGTGGATAACAGGAGACGCCGCCTAATAATACTGATAGAAGTTTACAGCCTAATCCTGAAGAGTCTTGCGCTAGTTTCGCCGAGTATCATAGCCTTGTCCTCAGCCTCGACTCCTCTCATCCCCCTTATCATCGGGATCGCATCGTAGTCCCCCATATCCCATGGGAAGTCAGTGCCATAGAGGACGTTACCAGCCCCCATGGAGGAGATGAGGTACTTCAGGGCACCCTCCGAATGGGTTATTGTATCGTAATACATCCGTGAGGAGTATCTGCTTGGAGGTTTTGGTATATTCGCCTTCGACTCAAGGCGCACATCATAACCATGGTCAAAACGCCCGATCTGGTAAGGCCAGAAGCCCCCACCATGCCCCCAACAGAACGTCAGCATCCTAAACCTCTCAAGGACACCACCCAAAACCACACTCCCAATTGCGAGGGTCGTCTCCAACGGATTTCCAACTATATTACCGAGATAGTACCTCCCCATCCGATCAGCCCCAGCATTATTAATAGGGTGAACCACAATAGGCGTCTCTAGTCTCTCCGCCTCCGCGTAGAAAGGCATCAACTCAGGCGAGTCTAGATTTCTACCCGCCACATTCGACCCGATCTCGACGCTCTTGAATCCCAGGTCACGAACACAACGATCCAGCTCTCTCACCGCTGCCTCGGGGTCTTGGAGGGGCACCGTAGCGCATCCCACAAACCTGCTCGGGTAATCCTCCACCATATCAGCAATCGCATCGTTCTGTGCCACTGCGATCGCCTTGGCTGCCTCGAGAGGTACATCATAGCAGAAGTTTCCCGGTGTGACCGACACGACCTGAACATCAACTCCCGCCCCATCCATGGCCTTGAGCCGCCCATCCACATCGCTGAACCCCAACATCTGATCCATAGGGCCACTCGACCTCTCCCCCGTTACTATGAGGTACTTCCCCCCCTCAACCATGAGTTGAGGAGCGTACCGTCTATACTTCTTATCCAGCCCCGCTAGTGCCTCCCTAGTGAAGACGTGAGCATGCATATCCACAATCAATTAGACCAAGGAAAGTTGACATCGTCGAGGAATAAAACAGCTACCAGATGAACAAAAAAATAAAGGCCTGGAAGCAGGTCAATTTTCTCTAATAATTTATACGCAATCAAAACGTGTCTGTTAACCCTCGATCCTCTTAGCTAGAGTCCTCTCATATACGAGGTACGTCTCCCCTCCTCGTGAAACGAAGAGCGCTGGCGTCGTGGTGTCGACCCCAAAAGTCCTGAAAGACTTCGTCTCCCCCTCGATGTCCACTGGGATCATAGGCGTGGTGAACGTCCTCTCACCCCACCTCTGCTCCAGCTGCAAAATTCCTCCACTCCTCACCACTCTATACGAGGAAGTATCCTTGAAGGTCTTGTAAGCCCCCGTGAGTCCATCCAATATCCTCCCCCTTCTGAAGCTAGTGATCTCCAGCGGACTCCTCCCCATCAAGAGGGCCACAGCATATTCACCGATGTCCTCGAGGTAGTAGCCGCCGTTCGCCAGGATAGCGACACCGCAACCAAGATCAGGAACGAAGTTAATGTAGGCGCTTGAGCCAAATACGCTTCCGCTGTGCTGAACGAGGCGGTGCCCAAGGAAGCCATCCTTGATCCTAAGCCCGTAGCCATAGTACCTCCATTCCTCCCCCTCTATGGGCTCGTCAAGCATCCTGATCTTCGGCGACATCAGCTCCCCTATCGACTCCTCGCTCGCGAGCCTGTGCCCATCGAAGGCGCCGAGTCCTAGCAGCATTCTCAAATAATTCGCCATATCGAGGGCGTTACTCATGAGCCCCCCATCGCTTATCATCTGCCCATAAGGGTACCTCGTCGCAACCTTCCCCCCGTTCCTATTGGTCACATATGGGACAGCGAGGTCTTCATCGTCCTTGACGTCGTCTTCGGTGAAGCTACTCCTGTACATATGGAGGGGTAACAGAATCTTCTCTTTGACGTAGTCTGCGTAGCTCTGTCCAGAGGTCTCCTCTATCAGCGCCCCCAGAAGAATATATCCCTCGTTTAGGTACGCGTGCCTCTCTCCGGGCTTAGATATCGCCCACTCCTCCGCTCCCCTCATGAAGACCAGTAGGTCGCGAGAATTTGAGATAGGTAACCAGATGTCGGGTGTCTCAGTTATGGCGGCGAGTGTTGCCTCAGCGTAGCCTAGAGCAGATAGTCCACTAGTATGACTCAGTAGATGCCTGATGAGTATCTTCTCACCCATTGGCCTCTCCATGAAGGAAAGCCACTTCTCGATGGGGTCATCCAAACTCAGCTTCCCAGCCTCGCAGAGCTGCATCACCGCGAGGGCAGTGAAGCTCTTTGTCACACTCCCTATGCAGTAGATAGTCTCAGGCGTTGCGCTTGTACCCTTCTCGAAGTCCCGGAACCCAAAGCCCCTCTGGTAATTGACCACCCCGTCCTTAATCGTGGCTATACTAAGACCCACAATTCCAGACGTAGTCATCCTCTGGAAGATGAATTTCTCGAGCTCGTTTACCCAACCGCTTACATCAGGCATGGTGTGATCCCCACCGGCCCGAGTAGCGGGCCGCTAGATTATTGGGATTGATAGACGCCACGTAGATAAATCGTTCTGCGCGGTGGGAACGCTGTCACCACTTCTCCCAGGAGACCATGTCAGCCATCGGCTTCCGCTCCTTGACTGCTGGTGATTCGTCGGGGTAGCCGAGGGGTGTGAGAGCGACGACCCTGTGGCTATCCGGGATGCCGAGCTCCTTCTTGACTATCCCCTCATCAATTTGTCCACCGAGCCAGCAGGTGCCTAGACCCCTTTCAGCCGCGGCGAGGCAGAGATGCTCCATGCTTATTCCCATGTCGAGCATATAGTATGGCTTCCCATCCCTGTTCCCAGCCTTCGACGGGTCTCCACATCCTACGATGACGACGGGTGCATTCGCTGCCCAATCCGTCATAGTGATCTTTTTTCTAGTCGCTTCGTCGGTAACTACTATGTACCTCCAACACTGCCTGTTTCCCCACGATGGCGCGAGCCTCGCCGCCTCGAGCACGTACTCGATATCAGCCTTCGGTACTGGGGTTGGCTTGTACTTCCTGACACTTCTCCTCTTCCTAACAACATCCATGAACTCCAAGGATAGGACCGAATGAGATGAGAATCTAGAGGTTGAAATAAGCTTTGGGTCATTCATCTTAGTGACTCTAAGAAGACGCTGATAGCCTGTAGGAGCTTCCCCGTGTCCCAATTGTACAGGCCGAGGTTATGGTCGTACTCCGGTATATAGATGTGGTAGCTGTCCTTAATATTCGCCTTCGCATAGTCGACGGCCTCATCGGTGAAGATACCACCCTTCTTCGGGTTACCTTGAATGAGGAGGACTGGGCACTTGATGTCCCTGAGACGCTCATGCTCGTACCCATCTATGACCCTCCTAAATGCCTCATCATCCTCGGCACCCGCAGCCCAATCGGTGAGAACTGCCGGGTCGAGGCACCTGAGGTAGTTAGCCTTATTCATGATGGCGATGGAGTCGAGGCCCTCACCATATGTGCGCTTTCCCTGCCCAGGTACGCTGACAGGCATCTCCGAGACGAGCCTAACGAACTCACTGAATTGGCCCTGAAAGCCGGCGAGCCTCTTCCACCCCTCCCAATAGCTATGAAAGTCTCGCATCACCTCCCGCGTCCTATCTGTCTTAACACTCGAGTCCCCGAAGATGACCGCCTTGACGAGGTCGGGCCGACTCGCAGCGACCATTAGGGCTACCATCCCACCCATAGAGGAACCAAAGAGAACAACGGGTTCCTGGACACAACCATCTATGAATGCAATTGTGTCATAGATGTGATCACGGTACCTGTAAGGGGGAGTCCGACTCGAGCGCCCATGCCCCCGAAAGTCTAGGGCATAGGTATGCCACCTCATAATAAGCCACGGCATCACCGGCAGATAGTACTGCCATCTATCCGTTAGACCATGCGTTAGAACCATCGGGGGGTCCCACCTTTGGCCCCTCAGCGTAGTTGATGGTAGCATCCCCGACCCGAAACTTCTTCTCAGCTAACATAAATATCGGCTATAAGGAGATACTGATGGTTAGTAACTTTTTTGGACCTAGAGTGTGCCCTCGAGAACCTGGTAGCTGAAGACAGTGTTGGCGCAGCCATTCTTGATCAGGGGGACTGCCTGAGTCGGTAGCCCCACTCTCTTCGTCATCTCGTACGCTGGAATCAACTCCTGACCGCACGCGACACCAACGATGCCTTCGAAGCTGCTCTTCTTGATGATACCGGGTATGCAGGAGCCACCCGGAACCACAAAGACGGCGTACCCTTTCTCCTCCCCCAGTGTTGTGGCCTTACTCACGAGACAGTCACTGGAACAATGAGCACAGCTGTAAGACGGAACGGTCGCATCAAATTGGGCCTTGCAGCTCCCGTCCATGTGTTTCCTCGAGCAGTGTGGGAGGAAGAGCGCCCTCCTCTCAGTCTTAGCAAATGTATCTCTCTGCCTAGCGTTTAGTATCTGGACGTCGACGAGATCCTCGATTATCGTTAGGAGATTTTGGACATCGAGTCCCGTCGCCTCGCTCAGCTTAAAGGTCTTAGCCAGGGTCCTCGCCCTCATCCCCAGCCTCTTATGTAGCTGCCTCTGCTCCGCGACCCTGACCAGCTCCCTAAAGAAGGATCTTGGTATACCAGATAGGTCATAGTTGAAATCGTAGGGCATTATATGAGCGAAGTGAGATTGTAGCCTTTAAGACTAACCCTCAACGCGCTGTTTTAAACCGTGGTTGCGAGGTTTTCTACTTGATTACTATGGGTGAGCATCCGAAGACGGACTGGGAGAGGTTCGGCAGAGCGAAGAAAACCGAGGCGGAGTCGATCACGGAACTCAACAAGGGGAGGCGAAACCCCCAGAGCTTCGATGTAGCCAGCTACTATGGTCAAGTCCTCATTCACCGCGCCCACACCATCATGCTAGAGGAGCAGAAAATAATCACAGCTGAGGAGACTAGTAGGATCCTCGAGGGGATCAATGCCGTTGAGAAAGCGGCTACAATGGACGCCTCCCTCGTCGGTTACATGTCCACGGAGACCGCGCTCATCAAACTAGTGGGTGAGGTCGGTGGAAAGATGCACATCGGCAGGAGTCGAAACGATATGGGACATGCCCAGCGCCGCATCTATTATAGGGACCAGACGGAGAGACTCATAGGAGCAGTCATCGATTTCCAGAGACTACTCATCGGGAAAGCGGAGGATAATGTCGAGACACTCATGCCGGGCTACACACACATCAGACAAGCTCAACCCGTGACGCTCGCTCACTACATCCTCGCCCACGTAGAAGCAGCCGCACGCACTGTGGAGCGGCTTGAGGGTGTCTACAATCGAACGAACCTGAGCACCATGGGGGCTGCTGCCCTCGCTGGGACAAGCTGGGACGTCAACCGGGAGAAGATGAGGGAGTACCTAGGTTTCGATGGCCTTTGTGAGAACAGTACCGACGCAGTAGCCACCATCGACTACGTCATCGAGCTTGCTTCAGCCATCGCAATCCATCTGACGCAGATCGGGCGCCTCTCAGAGGATCTCCAGATCTGGAGCAGTGACGAGTACAACATGATCGACATCGACGAGGCATACGCAGGGACGAGCAGCATCATGCCACAAAAGAAGAATCCCCTTGAGTTTGAATACATTAAGAGTTACTCAGCTGAGTCGATTGGAAACCTAGTCTCTACGGTAGCCTCAGTCAAGGGTGTCACATACACGAATACCGTCGACAGGATACTACTCGAACCTGTGGCTCTAGACACGGCCGTGGGAAGTACGAAGGTGATGGCGGGAGCCGTTGCAACTCTCACCCCGAAGAGGGACGTGATGCTTAAGAACCTAAGAAAGGGCTTCACCACAGCAACCGACCTCGCTGACACCCTCGTGAGAAACCATGGCATCAGCTTCCGCCAAGCACACGATATCATCGTAGAAGTTGTAATAAAGGCATTAGAGGAGGAAAAGAATGCGGAAGAGATAGGCCCAGAAATGATAGCAAAAGCCTCCGAGAAGATTATTGGTAGGAGGATCGACGTCTCAATCGAGGAATTGACCTCGGCTCTCGATCTTAACCAAAACCTGCTGGGGAGAAGCACGACTGGTGGACCAGCCCCGGAATCGGTAAGAAAGATGATTGCAAATAGGAAGAAAAGTCTAACAGAGCAAGAGAAGCGTCACTCGGAAAGACTAGAAAGAATTAGGGAAGCACTGCAGAAATTGGATTCCGCCGAGGCTCGAATCAAGCTCCACAGCTGAGATCAGAGCATTGTTTTGATCTTCAATATGGCCTGGACCATGTCCTCTGGGCTTACACCGGGGATCTCAGGTTTCTCCTTCGCATAGAATTGTCCTATCTCCGAACGGAGTAACGCTTCGTCTAAATGAATGCCCCGTAGGACTTCCTCAAGGTGGAATATAGCCTCCTTAGGAATCGAGAAGAAATCACCGGTTATCCTTAAGTCGAGTATCTCTTCACCCTTCATCTCAGCTCTCACACGGATGAGTTTACCCGCTTTATAATCCGATTCAACGATCTTGACCTCGTGGGCTATCTTCACTGCCCTGCCGGGTTTGCGCGTAGAATAGGGGGCCTCCATGTAGAGCCATTCACGACTCTGGTTTCGCGGCTTGGTCTCAGTATCGTAGATCCGCCACTCCTCCGCAGTTGGCTCCGCATTGGTTAGCTGGACCCCTAGGAGATCTTGGAAGGTTTTGGTGTAGACTCGTTTGACCTCCTCCCCGTCTGGCGGGTTAGGCAACTCGCGCTTAAGGCTGCTCACCCACTCCCTCATACTTTTAGCCATTTTGTCACGGAACTTCTCGTCGGGGACCCTGAGTACGCGGGCCATCATGTCGTAGTTCATATCGAGGATGATATTGCCGACCAAGATGGAAGTCGACCCATTCATGCTGGCACCATTTCCACTGATCTTTTTACCTTTGACGACTACATCGTTCAGCGGTTTAAACTCTGCAGGAACACCGAGACGTCTGTAGGTCTCGACTGTGACCGCTAACAGCTTTTTAAACATCGCATCGACAGTGGGGGGATATGCCTCTGTATTTTTGGCTACTATTTGATAAAAAACCTGGTTACCGTCTAGATAGGTTGCACCCCCACCCTGGCTCCTTCGAATGATTGGGAGACCAATGCTACGGCAGTATTCGAGATCTATCTCTTTCTCAATGTCCTGATGATATCCGACGCAAGCGTACGGCGCTCCAGGCTGGAGCATGATGAGGGTATTAGGGCTTGATCCCTTCTCCACTGCCTCGGCGACGGATTCATAGAAGGTCTGAGCTATTAGGGGTTCGGGGTGGCCCATATCGATGAGGCGCCAGTTCTCTATAGTCTCATCCGCCTATTGCTTCGCCTTGGCCCGCTCTTCCTTGAGCCAAGCCTCTAGACCAGCGGTGTCTTTTCCACTGATCAGAGTCTTTAGCTCGTCCTGAAGCTTGGAGGGCTTAATTATAGCAACCCAACCCTTTCCGTAGGGGTCGCTGTTGATGAGGTTAGGGGTCTTAAGGACATCTTCGTTCAGCTGCACTAGTTCACCGCTTACGGGGACCTTGAGGCTGCCGACCCACTTACCGGACTCGATGCTGCCGAGTGTTTTCCCCATCTCGACAGGGGCGCCTGGTCGCTTCGTCTTGAGGCTAAGTAGCTTACCTGCCGCCTTTTGGGCCCAGTCGTTGTAACCAACACGCACCTTGTCACCCTCGACTTTGACCCACATATGCTCGCGGTGATAGTAGAGGTCTTCGGGAAAATTGAATCCTTCTAGCTTGACCATACTTAAAGGGAGGAGTGGTAGGGTTAATAATGTTTTAGAAGTATTCTTCACAACATTAAAAACTTTCAAAGGTTGTATCCGAGCTTCTTGATATACGGATAGGTTCCAAATAGCTCTATCAATCATCTATCGATTCGTCGTTAGAAGAGTGAGTATGGTTTTGATTGTTTTTTTGACCGCGCTCTGCACCTTTTCTGTGAGTTCGTCTCCGATGGTGGTTGTGTCTTGAGCTTCTATGGCGAGGAGAATGATCTCCTTGGGCATCTCTTCGCCGTAGAGCTGGTGTCCGAGGCGTAAAATAGTAATCAGATCAGTGCCGTGGCTGTACGTGATCTTGGGGGGATCCTCACCTTGTGTGATGTTAACACTAAAGATTGTGCCCGCCTCTGCACCTGTCTCGATAGCATCGACGATGATGACACGGTCATATCCTTTCATGGCTTCTAGTATCTCCACACTCCCCATAGCAGCGTCGACGGTGTCAACATCTGGGTGTAACTCGTTTAGCTCCTTGATTATGTGGATTCCAACCCCGTCATCGGTCCTCAGAAGGTTGCCAACTCCGATGACCAGGGTTCTCATGAATAGAAATCAAACCCGTCCGCCTCTAAAGGTCTTGTCTCACATTCATGCTTGCGCTAACTTCTATACCTTGTCGGATGCCTCGTAAAGATGAGCCTCTTTCACCGTCGACTTCTTCGCTTTGAGGTAGTCGGAGCCAAAAAAAATTAGTACCTATTGAGACTCTTTACGAGGCTTCCGTCTGCGCCGATGACCTCGACTGAGAGAGGCCCCTCACCAGGTAGGCTGTGAGTACTGCAGCCGAAGCAGGGATCGTATGCGCGGAACGCCATCTCCACTCTGTTAAGGAGGCCGTCGTTCACCTCGCCTCCCTTGATTAGTCCCTTGGCGGCATCGCGGACGCTACAGCAGATGTCAGCGTAGTTGTTCGTGGTTGCCACTATGAGGTTCGCCTTCTTCACCATCGCGTCATCGTCGAGCTTGTAGTGGTGGAAGAGTGTGCCGCGAGCGGCCTCGACGACCCCGATGCCTTCGCCGGGCTTCCCTATGGGGTTACGAAGGTCGGACTTTGTTATCGATGGGTCGGTACTGAGCTCGAGGGAGCGCTCAGCTGCGTATAGAAGTTCCACTAGGCGGGCCCAGTGGAATGCGAGGGTCGATTGGACTGGCTTACCGCCTAGAGTCTCGTACATCCTCTTGTACTCCGCATTCGCCAGCGGCGTTGCCATGCCCTCTGACGCGTTGAGCCTACCCAATGGACCGACGCGGTATATACCACTCTCCGGCCCCGCTGTGAGCCCCCTCCACCCCACCTTCTTAAGGTAAGTGAACTTGCTGTAGGTCCACGACTCGACACGCTCGGCGATATGGTCGAGATAGTCGGCAGCCTTGAATCGTTCGAGCTCCTCACCCTGCTGATCGGTTACTCTGATGTCACCATCATAGAAGTTGACGTGGTTATTTTCGTCAACTAGGCCCATGTTGTAGGCATCTAAGCGGTAGGGGTCGCTGAAGATCATGTCAACATACTGCTTATTCTTGAGCACTATGTCATTGAAGACGCTGAGTGTGAATTTCGCGAACTCCACACTGCTCCGCGCCATTTCCTCGATCTTGTTTCTCTCCTCTTCGGTGAGTCCCTTACTTATGCCGCCGGGGACTCCACAAGTTGGGTGAGTCGCCTTCCCACCGATGATCTCGGTTATCCTCTGTCCGTACGCACGGTGCTTTATCACATCCCTGCCGACGTCGAGACCTACCCGCTTGAGGACACCGAAGATATTCCTCTCCGAGGGGGGAGCATCTGGGCCAACGACGAAGTCTGGACCTCCCAGGAAGTAGAAGTGGAGAGTGTGGTCGTAGATGATGTAGCCAGTATACATCAGCTCCCTGAGCTTCTTCGCCGTCTCGGTTGGCTCGACGTTAAAGCAGGCGTCCAGTGCCTTAGTTGCAGCGTAATGGTGGGCTACGGGGCAGACTCCGCAGATACGGGGAGTGATTATTGGCATATCCTCCGCTCTGCGACCTTCACAGAACTTCTCAAAGCCGCGAAGCTCTGGAATCTGTAGGTAGGCGTTCTCCACATTGCCCTGGTCATTGAGGAAGATGCTGATCTTTCCATGGCCCTCTAGCCGCGTGATGGGGTCGATTGTTATGGTCTTCATTTTTTGATTCTCCTACCTATAATTGAAGCTGGTAACGCGTACTTGTAGAAGGTCCCGACGGGATCCTTCAGCTGCGCCACTACGGCGTCTACATCGTAGCCCTCGCCTTTCTCGTCGTCGATGCCGAGAACAGTAGAGAGGGCGCTGATCATGGCTGATCCCTGCTCTATGGCTCCTGGGCATGCTCCTCCGCAGCCTGTGCAGGGCATGTTCGCGCCGAGGCACTTCGCGTCGCATCCCCCACGTGTGGCTGGGCCCATGCAGACGAGTCCCTGCTCTAGCAGACACTTCTCTGGCTCGGGTGTGAAGTCGATGATCCTCTTGATGGAGGATATCTTCTTCTCCTCCTTCTTCCTGGGGCATTCATCGCAGACGGCGAGCTCAGGGGCGAGAATACTGCCCTTCTTGGGTAGTTGGCCCTTCGCGATGGCGTCGATTGCGTTGAAGATGAGTTTAGGTGGCGGCGGGCAACCGGGGAGATAGTAGTCGACGGATATGACATGGTCTAGGGGTTTGACGGTCTCCTGAAAGACAGGTATCTCGGAGCTACCCTCGGGGAGTGTGTGCTTGGTCTGCGGCTCCGTATTTGCGATGTTGTCCGTCGACTCCGTTGTGTGATATACCCTTTCGAAGATATCTTTCCTGTTGCTGAGGTTTGCGAGACCGGGGACTCCGCCTAGCTGGGCGCAAACGCCGAAAGCAACGATGTACTTCGACTTCTTGCGCAGCATCTTCGCTAGGTGTTCTTGCTCCGAGTTGCGTATGCCCCCGTTGAAGAAGCAGACATCCATGTAGCCGTCCGCCATGGCCTCGACGTCTTTATACTTCACATCCATGGCTACGGGCCAGAAGACGATGTCTGCGATCTGCATCACATCGAGTATCTTCTCGTCGATGTCCAGGACGGCGATCTCGCAGCCTCCGCAACTTGCTGCCCAGTAGAACCCGAACTTGAGCTTCTCCATTGTTATGTCTCCTGCTTCGCCAGAAGCACGCTGGCATCCACCTTGTTTGAGCTCAACCCAACCTCTTCAGCTGAGAGGCCCATTGCGAGGCCGAGTAGCTGGGTGATGTGGACGACTGGGAGGCCTGGATTGTTCTCAGTCATGAACTGGCATCTCTCATATGTTATGTAGCAGAATGGGCAGCAGGTCGTCATGGCGTCGGCGTACCTCTTGACGGTCTCGACCTTTCCCATACCGACATCCCACGTAACCTTCTCCCTGATGCCCATCACAGGGCCGGCGCAACACTCAGTCTTGCCCGGGTAGTCGATGCTCTCCGCACCAGTGACGTGGATCAGGTCATCGAGCACCTTTGGGTCGTTAGGGTCCTCGAAGAGCATCTCGTCGCTAGGCTTTAGGAGGTGGCAACCGTAGTGGGCACCCACTCTGAGGCCCTTGAATGGCTTCACGGATGCTGCCTTGACCTTGTCGAGGCCGACATCCTCCTTGAGCATCCTAACATAGTGTTTGACGTTGACGGTGCCCTTGAACTGTTTGCCGGTATCCTTGAGTATCTCATTGACCTCGGCTCGGAGCGTAGGGTCCTCCTTGAGCGTCTTGTTTGTCTTTGTGAGGTTCTCGGTGCAGCCATTGCATACAGTGACTATGTCAAGGCCCATCTCCTCCGCTATCGCGATGTTACGTGCTGCGAGGGCGAGGGCCGTCTTACGGTCCAGGGTCTCCATATAAGTTGTACCGCAGCAGCTTGAGCCGGGCATGTCGACGAGCTCGACACCCAGCTTCTCCGCTACCTTGCGTGCGGACTTCTCGTAGCCGGGTAACCTACTCAACACGGTGCATCCGACGAAGAAGGCGTACTCCATCTCTACTCGCCCCCGACGCGGCTGAGGATGCCGGTCTTCTTCATTATAGCTTTGATCTCCTCTGTGGCGGGAGTGGGTGCGGGTGGTAGCCCGTCCTCGCCTCGCATCTCGTTCTCAAACTCACCGATTTCGCTGATGTATCCGAGCCTAGGGATGCTTGTGACTATAGACTTGATTGTGGGATGCAGCTTACCCTCCCTTAGGGCTAGCTGCCTGAGGGCGGATACTATCTCGCTAACGTGCACCTTCTGGGGGCACCTCTCGTAGCAGGTGTAGCAACCAGCGCATAGCCAGACGAGGTCGCCGTCGAGGAGGCGGTTCTTCTGCCCATAGATGGCTAAGCGAGCGATGTTACGTGGGCGGAACTCAGGGACTCTTTTAGCTACCGGGCAGTCGCTGCTGCACGTGCCGCACTGATAGCACAGCATCAACTTGTCCGCGCCGTGGGTCGCCATCACCTCGTTCCTGAACTCTTTCCCCTCGGTGGTGATCCTTATCTCAGATTGTTCCATGTCAGTCAGCCTTCCTAAGGGACTTAACGACCGGGCTCGGACCAAGCTTCTTCAGGTCCTCTGTCATCTCCCTTATGGTCTTCGCGAATTTTTCTCCCTCGGCTGCGCTTATCCACTCGAGGCGAAGCCTCTCTGGGTCGATGCCAAGCTGCTCCATGAGCTTTTTGACCATGGCCACACGCCGCTGCGCCTTGAAGTTTCCCGAGATATAGTGGCAGTCGCTTGGGGTGTGACACCCTGCGACTAAGACGCCGTCGGCACCATCCTTGAAAGCTTCCAATATGTGTGCGGGGTGGACCCTGCCGCTGCACATGACTCGTATTATACGCAGGCTAGTCGGGTACTGGAACCTGCTGACTCCGGCGAGGTCTGCGCCAGCGTAGCTGCACCAGTTGCAGAGGAAGCCGACTAGCTTGGGCTCGTATTCGCTCATTGCTTCGCCTCCTCTAAGGCGGCCTTCACCTGGCTAAGTATCTCAAGATCTGTGAAGTGCCCGACCGTGATTGCCCCACTCGGGCAAGTGGCTGCGCAGACTCCGCAACCCTTGCAGACCTCGGCGATGACGTGGCTGTGTATCTTGTCGCCTTTCTTCACCATCTCTATCGCCTTGAACTCGCAGACGGCGGCGCACATCTGGCAGCCGCTGCAGGCATCCTCATCGACGCTGGCAATGGCGCCCTCGGCCTCGATCTCGTCGTGGCTTAGGATGGTCAGCGCCCTCGCAGCGGCGCCACTGGCCTGACTTATGCACTCATCGATGGTCTTTGGGCCGTGTGCTAAACCGCAGAGGTAGACGCCCTCCGTCGCGAAGTCAAGGGGGCGCAACTTCATATGTGCCTCTAGGAAGAAGCCGTCCTTGCTGATAGGTACCTTGAGCATCCCCGCGAGGCGCTTATTGTCAGCGGCGGGTAGTACACCCGCGCTGAGCACGAGGGCGTCGGGCTCGATGACCACGTTCTCCATTAGGACGAGATCGAGTACCTTCACCTTGAGGCCACCTTGAGCTAGGACCTCGGGCTTGTGCCCGTCGTCGTATCTGATGAATATGACACCTTTGTTTGCAGCGGCCCGGTAGTAGTCCTCCTTGAAGCCGTATGTCCTCATGTCCTTGTAGAGGATGTAGATGTCTGCTGCGGGGTTTGCCTCCTTGACCTTTAGGGCGTTGTTAACAGCGCCGGTGCAGCAAACACGGCTGCAGTTCGGGTGCTCCTCATTACGGCTGCCTACGCACTGGATCATAACTACTGTGTTGGGCTTGTAGCCTCCGTGGAGCCTTTCCTCTAACTGGAATTGAGTCATGACGTCGGGGTGCTTGCCATATTCGTACTCCTTTGGCGTGTATTCCACCCCGCCGGTGGCTACGATCACTACGCCGTGCTTGATCTGTGTCTCCTTCTCTGTACTGACAAGGGTAGTCTCGAAGTTGCCGACGTAGCCGTCTATCTCTACGACCTGCGTTCCCGTGTAGAGCCGGATATTAGGGTTTTTCCTTACTCGCGCCTCGAGCTTAGCCAGCTCCGCGGCAGGATCTTCCCCCGATGGGAGGAACTTAATCCTCTTCATGTTACCGCCTAGCTCAGCTTCCTTCTCAACGAGGTGGACCTCGTAGCCCTGGTCTGCGATTTCGAGGGCGACAGTCATACCGCTTACGCCACCGCCGACGATGAGTGCTCCTGGTGTGACGTGTATCTTATGCTTCTCAAGTGGTTGGAGGAGGCTCGCTTTGGCGACCGCCATCCTGATAAGGTCCTCAGCTTTTTTTGTTGCGGCTTCCTTCTCGTGCATGTGTACCCAGCTGCACTGATCGCGTATGTTCGCCATCTCGAAGAGATACTCGTTGAGGCCCGCCTCCCTTAGGGTGGCTCTAAAGAGTGGCTCATGTGTCCTTGGGGTGCATGAGGCGACGACAACGCGGTTGAGCTTGTACTCAATGATGGTGTTCTTGATCCTGTCCTGTGTGTCCTGGCTGCATGTGTAGAGGTTCTCCTCTGCATATGCTACGTGGGGGAGCTTCTTCGCATATGCCGCGACGCTCGGGACGTTGACTACGCCGCCAATGTTTATCCCGCACCAGCAGACGAAGACGCCGACGCGTGGCTCCTCGTTGGCGATGTCGCGCTCCGTTGGGAACATAATGGGATTAACCTGCGTCCCACGAACACTGGAGATCGCCTTAGCTGCTTTCGCGGCTGCGCCACTTGCCTGTGCGACGCTGTCGGGGATGTCCTTCGGGCTACTGAATGCCCCGCAGACGTAGACACCCTTCCTGCTCGTCTCCAGCGGGCTGAAGAGCTTGGTCTCTGCGAACCCATATTTGTTGAGTGTGAAGCCTATCGCCTTACTGAGCTGCTCCGCGCTCTTCGGCGGGTTGAGACCCACACCCAGGACCACCATGTCGTAGCGATTCTGCTTGACCTCGCCACCCTCTTCGTAAGTCAGGTTGAGGCTATCGGTATCCGGGTCCTGCTCGATGTGGCCAACGCGGCTCCTGATGAATTTGATTCCGTGCTCGTGCTCAGCGCGTGTATAGTAGTCGTCAAATTCCTTGCCGAAGGCGCGTATGTCCATGAAGAAGACGCTAGCCTCGAGGCCGGGATTATGCTCTTGTGCGATGACGGCCTCCTTTATAGCGTACATGCAGCAGACACCGCTGCAGTAAGGGTTGCCAACACGGGCGTCTCGGCTACCCACGCACTGGAGGAATGCGACCTTCTTGGGCATGTCGCCATCGCTCGGACGAAGGACGACTCCCCGGTAGGGCCCTGTGGCGCTGAGTATACGCTCGAACTCAATGCTGCTAACTACGTTCGGATATCTGCCGTAGCCTAGCTCGCTGAGCTTTGAGGGGTCAAATGCCTCGAAGCCGGGGGCGAGTATGACGGAGCCGACATTGAGTTTCAACTCCTCGTCGACGTCGTCGTATTTTATGGCATCGGCCTTGCAGACTTCGCTGCATATGCCGCAGCCGAGGCATTTGTCTTTGTCGATCGCATATGTAAGTGGGACGGCCTGGCTGAAGCGTATGTACACTGCTTTGCGGTCGTTGAGGTTAGCATTGTATGTGTCTATGGCGGATGTTGGGCACTTGGTGGCGCAGTCGCCACAACCCTTGCATTTGGCAGGGTCAACATGGCGCGCCTTCTTGAGAATGGTCGCGGTAAAGTTGCCTTCCTTGCCTTGGAGCGACTTGATCTCGCTGTAGGTTAGGAGCTGTATATTTGGATGGCGCCCTGCACTTACAAGCTTGGGGGCGAGTATGCACATTGCGCAGTCGTTCGTGGGGAATGTCTTATCTAGCTGCGTCATGACTCCACCGATGCTCGGCTCCCGCTCAACTATGTAGACCTTGAAGCCGGAGTCAGCGAGGTCCAAAGCAGCTTGAATACCCGCTATGCCTCCGCCGACGACCATTACACTGCCTGTTTTCTTCATAAATAATCGCCTCACTGCGCCGCGTAGAGGGGTGTTCCCTCCACGGTCTCCTTGACGTCGACCCAGCCTCTCTGCCTAAGAGCAACCATATACCCGAGTACGGTCCTAGGCTGCAAACTGAGCTGATTTGCTAAGTCCTTCACAGACCTCGACCTCTCCTGAAGTAGAATGTGTATACGGTGGACCTGGAACTCAGTCTCGACGGCGCTATCCATCGTCTTCGTGAACTCATCCTGAGTGATCTTCTCACCGTAGACGTTGCCTGTGGTCACGAGCTTCTCTTCCTTACCAACAAGGGCGCGGAGCCTGAAGGCATCCGCTGCTGCCTTCGCAGCTCGGAGGTTAAGGAGCTTCGCAGCGTCTGGTTTCGGTGCTTTTAGGGGTGTCGGGCCGATGTCGCGTACTTGTTCGGTGAACTCTTTGACGAGATTGGCGAAGCGCTGTCCTTCAGAGGCGCTGTTCCATTCGAGCCTTATGCGCTGGGGCTCGAGACCTGTCTTTGCTAATAGCTTCTGGAGAAGGGCGAATTTCCGCTTCGTGTGGAGGTTCCCGGTAATGTAGTGGCAGTCGCCTATGTGGCAGCCTGTCACCATGATCCCGTCAGCGCCTGCTTCGAGGAATTCGAGGACCATCCCAGGCTCGACACGCCCACTACACATGACTTTGATGATGCGCAGGTTAGTGGGGTACTGGATTCGACTGACGCCGGCTAGGTCTGCTCCAGCGTAGCTGCACCAATTGCATAAGAAGCCAACTATATTTGGCTCGAATGTGCTCATATCTAGTCCTCCTCTAGGGCGGCTAGGCCCTGTGCTTCTATCTGTGCGTCTGTAAAGTGGTGCATAGTTATCGCCTTCTCAGGACACGTTGCACCGCATACTCCGCAACCTTTGCAGACGGCGGCGATGGTCTCGGCGAGGCCCTTATCGTTTTTCTTCAATGCGTTGTATGGGCAGACATCTAGGCAAGTGCCGCAACCACTGCATCGCGTCTGGTCCACCTGGCTCATGATGGCCGCAGTGCGTACCCTCTTCTTAGCCATGGGTATTGAGGCCCTGCTCGCCACGCCCAGTGCCTGCGCGACACTCTCTCCAATGTCCTTCGGGCTGTGGGCAGTGCCGCAGATGAAGATACCATCAGTAGCGAAATCTATTGGGCGAAGCTTAACATGCGCCTCCATGAAGAAGCCATTTGAGTCGAGAGGGACCTTCAGCAACTGGCTAAGCTCTTTAGCGTCAGCCACAGGCACTAGTGGGGTACTAAGGACAAGCATATCGGGTCTAAGCTCCACGGCCTCGTTCACTGTCGGACTGTATAGACTCACCTTGAGCCCATCAGGCTCTGAGGTGACCAACGGCGGTCTCTCCGCCTGATATTTTAGGAACTTAACGCCTTTTCTCTTGGCCTCCTGCTCGAGGCGCGAGTAGTGGATGCCATAGGTTTGGAGGTCACGGTAGAGTATGTAGACATCGCTCTCCTTCTCAGTGATATTAATGGCGTTTTTCACGGCCTCATTACAACATATCCGGCTACAGTAGGGGTGCTCCTCATTGCGTGAGCCTGCGCACTGGATCATTACAACAATTTTAGCGTCAACTTCACCCTTGTGAAGAAGTTGCTCAAGCTCGCTCTGAGTGACAACGCGTGGGTCTTCACCATACAAGTATAGACCCTTTGGCTTTAGTATGTCTGCGCCAACGGCGACGATTATTGTACCAACCTTTAGAACCTCAACTCCTTGACGAGTCTCAACACCTATGTCAAAGTTCCCAAGGAAGCCGTAGACAGATTTTACAGTGCTCTTGGTCAGAACCCGGATCCTAGGGTGAGTGGATACCCTTGTAATTAATGGCATGAGAACCTCTGAGGCTTTCTGCTTGTGTGGGAAGAGGCTGTCGAATCCCCGCAGCTTACCTCCGAGGGTGGACTCCTTTTCCACGATAGTGACATTGAATCCTTGGTCTGCGATGCTGAGGGCTGCCCGCATGCCGGAGACCCCACCACCTATGACGAGGGTGCTCGGGGTAACATCGATTTCAGGTTCATCGCCTGACTCGAGGAGAGCAGCTTTTGCAACAGCCATCCTAATTAGGTCTTTTGCTTTCTCAGTCGCTTTCTCTGGCTCTTTCTGGTGAACCCAACTACACTGGTCCCGTATATTTGCCATTTCGAAAAGGTATTTGTTCACCCCTGACTCCTCGCAGGTGGCCTGGAATAGGGGCTCGTGTGTTCGAGGAGTGCATGAGGCGACGACAATACGTTCTAGACCGTACTTCTTGATCGCTTCCTTTATTTTGTTTAGGCCATCGCTGCTGCATGTATACATGTTTTCCTCTGCATAGGTGACGCCAGGGAGTGTCTTTGCGTACTCAACGACTGCGGGGACATCCACATAAGCGGCGATATTTATACCGCAGCGACAGACAAAGACCCCGATTCTGGGAGCTGAAGTCATTGTCCTACCTCCGAAAGTACGATGTTCTCAGAAGCCTTCGCCGCGGTTGCGCTCGCCTCGGCTACTGATTCGGGAATGTCTCTTGGACCGTGGCAACTACCGCAGACGTAAACACCTGGTTTGCCTGTTTCGACTGGCGAGGAGACGGGGTCTCCCACCTCGAAAAAGCCATATTCATCCAGCTCGACACCGAGGACCTGAGCGAGCTCCTTGTTTTCTCTGTGTGGGACAGCGGCTGTGCAGAGGATTACCATGTCGACCTCGATACGCTCGACCTTGCCGATCTCCGTGTTCTCATAAAGGATTGTTAGGTTCTTTGTAACTGGATCCTCCCTTATTTCACCTGGACGGCCTCTGATATACTGGACACCCCAGTGGCTTTGGGCGCGATCGACGAAGCCCTGGAATCCCTTTCCGAAGGTCTTTAGATCCATGTAAAATATTGTGACGTGACTACTTGGCTCATGCTCCTTGATGAGGACAGCCTCCTTAGTGGCATACATGCAACAGAAAGCACTGCAATAGGAGTAACCGACGGTCTGGGTTCGGCTCCCGACGCATTGGATGAAGGCTGTGTTGTGGCTCACTTTCCCATCACTGGGTCTGCTTAGGACACCACCGGTGGGCCCTGAAGCGCACACGAGGCGCTCGAATTCCAAAGCAGTCAGAACGTTCTTGTAGCGCCCGTAGCCATATTCGCCAATGTCTTTTGGATTGTACTGCTCGAAGCCAGTCGCAGTGATTACGCTAGAGACGTTTAGTTCGATTAAGTTCTCCTTTTGCTCATAGTCCACCGCTTTGGAGGGACAGACCTTCTCACATGTTCTGCATAATCCCTTTGTGAACCAGAGGCAGGCGTCGCGATCGATTGTGGCTATGAGGGGGACGGCTTGAGGAAAGGCAAGGTAGATCGCCTTACGCTGTCCAAGGCCAGCCTGGAAGCTGCTGGGACGTTTGACGGGGCACTTTTCACTACAAAGGCCACATCCCGTGCACTTCTTCGCGTCTACGCTTCGTGGGTGTTCGAGGATTTTAACTCTAAAGTCGCCAACTGCGCCTTCGAGGTTAACGACCTCGCTTTCAGAGTGGATGGTGATATTGGGGTGCCTGTAGCACTCTATCATCTTCGGGGCTAGTATGCAGATACTACAGTCCATAGTGGGGAAGGTTTTATCAAGCTGCGCCATGACGCCACCAATACTCGGGGTCTTCTCAATTAGATGGACCTTTGTGCCCCTATCTGCGAGGTCTAGGCTTGCTTGTATACCAGCGATTCCGCCACCTATGACGAGTACTGGCTTCAACCTATGCTCCTCCTATCCTTATGAGCAACTCGTCGACCGGGCTCTGATTTAGATCGATTCCCAACTCCTCCTGTTTAAGGCCAATGGCGAGGCCGAGTAACTGAGTATAGTAGAAGACGGGCATATCTATCTCCTTGCCCCCCATCGCCTGGATGGCTCGCTGCTTGTTGTCGTAGACTTTGAAACAGAATGGGCAGGTCGTTACAAGGCCGTCGAAGCCGCGGCGTTTGACTGCTTTGAGTTTCTCCCCAGCTATATCGAGGACGACCTTCCCGGCTGATACTGCTAGAGAGCTGCCGCAGCAGTCGTTTTTCTCAGGGTAGTCACCGGCCTCAGCCCCGAGCCAGGTTATGAGTTCATCAAGCTTCTTCGGGTTCTCAGGGTTGTCAGGTCTACCGACTCTGCTTGGCCTTATAGAGTGGCAGCCCGGCTGCGCTGCGAACCTGAATCCCTTCAAGGGATTCGTTAAAGCGGCCGTGATCTTATCTTTCCCAACTTCATCGTGTAAGAGCTCAAAGATATGAACGAGTTTAACCTTACCATCATATCTAAGTCCCTCTCCGGCAAGTTTCTCATTAACCTTCACCTTCAATTCTGGGGAGTTCCCCAGCTTGTGTATAGTCTCCGTGAAAGAGAGATGGCAACCGTTGCATAAGGTTAGTAGTGGGAGGCCCATCTCCTCGGCTATAGCAATATTCCTAGCAGATGAGTACAACCAGGCTAATTCATTGACACTACTAAATGGTGGGAACCCACAACAACTTACCCCGACCATGCCCACGAGTTCTACGTCCAGCCTAGGCATAGTCGCCCTCACAGAGGCCTCGTATCCGTACTGTTCGGTCTGGACAGTACACCCCAAATAGAGAGCGTACTTCAAAGTTCATCTTCCTCAAGAATGCCTCGGAGAGTCTTGGTGTACATAGTCATGTCCCTTGGCTTCTCCGCAGGTGGAAGTCCCATAGACTTCCTATCCTTCCTCTCCTTGTTACGAGTTCGAACAAGCTGAGGTTGCTGAACGACGCCAGTTTCAACCACGGCTTTCACTGACTCGTCGTATCCCTCAGGGTGAGGTAACTCCAGATTGATAGCTATACGGCGCAGAGCTAGTATAACGTCGTAAGGGGAGATCTCCTCAGGGCAACGCTCCTTACATTTGAGACAGCTAGTGCAGGTCCATAAAACCTGGCTCTTCATCAGCTCAGCCTCTTTACCCAAGGCGACCTTCGCAATGATCTGGCGAGGATTGAAGCCCTCGATGCGTACTGTGACCGGGCACGATGACGGGCATTTACCACACTGATCACAGGTCTCCGCGTTCACCTTATCCATCATCTTGGGTTTTCTTTGAGTCAACAAACACGCCTCTAGCTGCTTCTCAAGGGGAGCTATTCCACTACCCTTTCTAACGCCAGTATATACCCTTTATTGATATCTAATGGTCCCGTAACCTCAGAGAAAACTCATTAATAGTTGAGTAAACGGCATCCATCCACACTTGAAGTAAATATTTAATATACTGTAATTACTGGATTGAGATAGACCGGTTTCTGGATCGGATAACATGGTTAATACAAAGGATCTGCTCGCTCGTCTTTTAGACGAAAAGAAGCTGAGCTACTGCCAAGACTGCGGTAGCTGCACGGGGAGTTGCCCCATGGCGAAGGCGCTGCCTGGGATGTATAACCCAAGGAGGCTCCTTCAGAGGGTCTCCCAAAACCTACCTGAGCTTCTGAAGAGCGAGGAACTGTGGCTGTGTGCATGGTGTTACCGGTGTACTGAGAGGTGCCCACAGGGGATCCAGCCCACCGAGATATTCCTCCTGACGAGGAACCTTGCGTCAAAAGAGGGCAGAATACCCGAGAATCCTAAGGCGATCATGCGTGAGATAATGAGGTCAGGGCGGTCGGTTTCGGTTCCGAACGACTTCGACGAGTGGAGGGGTGAATATGGGTTACCTCCCATAGGGGCTACGATCTCTCCGAAGGCGATAGAAGAGCAGAGGAAGATATTTGGCGAAGATCTTCTCAGGAGATTGGACGCTTGACAGAGTACCTACTATTTCCTGGATGCGTCGCATCGGTTAGGGAACTCGGCTACGAAATGGCAATGAGGGCGGTCTTCAAGAGGCTCGACGTGAATCTTCGTCAGAGGGATGACTTCAACTGCTGCATGCCTGCTTGCCTCGTCCACAGCGTGGATTACGAGAGGGGGTTGGCACTCACCAGTAGGAACCTCGCCATAGCAGAGCAGGAAGACCTTCCCCTAATGACCCTCTGCTCCAGCTGCTTCGGAAACCTCTCGAGGGCAAAGTACCTTCTAGATCACAACCCCGAGATAAAGGAGGATGTGAATAAATTACTGGGGGAAGTGGGGAGAGAGTATAAGGGAAAAGTAAGGATAGAGCACGTTGTTACGTCCCTCTACAAGGACTATAGCCCCGATGGGCTGAGGGAACTTAGTGTAAAGCCCCTAACCGGTCTGAGAGCCGCTCCCTTCTACGGTTGTCACCTCTTCCTCCCTCAGAGGTATTCAGGCTTCGACGACGCGGAGTTCCCTCAGAAACTCGACAGACTTATCGAGTCGACTGGGGCGACAAGCATAGATTACCATGAGAAGACAGCGTGCTGCATCGGGTGTGGCTCCTTCTTCGGGAAGGTGTCGGAGGAAGCAGGGCTCAAGCTTGCTGAGACCATCCTCGACGACGTGAAAGAGTCTGGGGCGGACGCGATCGTGGCGACGTGTCCCTTTTGCATGATGCAGCTTGAAGTCGGGCAGATCAAGCTCAAGGAATCGAAGGGAAAGGAATATGGTATACCAGTTATACACTTTGTCGATGTCCTCGGTCTCTCCATGGGTGTGAAGCCCGAGGAATTAGGTCTGGACTTAAGGAGAGTGGATGTTACCCCGCTTCTCAAGAGGCTGAACAGAATCTAGACAGCCCATTATTTTCGTGAATGCCGCTATTTTGAAAAAATGAGGATCACTTAGGCTCAGGGGGCGGAGAAGGAATAAAGCCCTGCGCCATCAGTAGTTTCACGATCTTCTGCGTCCTTTCGATTATGGCGGCTGCACCGTCGTAAATCTCTGCCCTACTAGCTTTCTTGCGTGCAAGGCCCTGCTCTATGCACTTCAACGCTACCTCGGTAGCCTGAAGGGGATAGATCTCCCACTCATCCATGCTGGGAATTATATATTTCTCAGTAAGTCCCTTATCCTCGGCGAACTTGGCGAGGGCCGTAGCTGAGGCTATGCACATCTCGTCGGTTATCGTCTTGGCTCGGACATCGAGTGCTCCGCGGAATATAGCGGGGAAGACGAGGCTGTTGTTTACCTGGTTAGGGAAGTCGCTGCGCCCTGTTGCAACGACCTTTGCACCACCCTCCGAAGCCTCCCATGGCCAGATCTCCGGAATGGGGTTAGCGCAGGCGAATACTATGGCGTTCGATGCCATTCCCTTTATGTCCTCCTTCTTAATGACGTCTGGGCCAGACTTACTAGCAGCGATAAGGATGTCGGCTCCTTCGAGGGCCTCCTTAATACCACCCTCCAAGCCGTCTGGGTTGGTCTCCTTAGCAATTTCCCATTTGTAGCTGCCCTCAAGGTCCTTCCTAGTCCGGCTGAGGATACCAGTGGAGTCAGCCATGAGGATGTTCTTCGGGTTTGCCCCCGCTGACTTGAGGACATAGTAGGTACGAGTATTAGCCGCTCCGACGCCGACTATACTTATCTTCGCGGTGTTGAGTTTCTTACCCACCATCTTTAATGCGTTATAGGTAGCGGCAAGTATCACCGCTGCGGTACCCTGCTGGTCATCGTGCCAGACGGGGATGGGCATCTCCTTCCTGAGTCTCTCTAGGATGTAGAAGCATTTGGGGCTCGAGAAATCCTCAAGGTTAATCCCGCCGAAGGTTGGCTCTATCCACTTAACAGCCTGAATTATCTCCTCCGGGTCCTTTGTGCTAAGGCATATGGGAAAGGCATCGACTCCGCCCAGATACTTGAAGATAAGAGCCTTGCCCTCCATCACGGGCATTCCGGCCTGGGCGCCGATATCGCCGAGTCCGAGTACTCTTGTGCCGTCGCTGACGACGGCGACATAGTTCCACTTGCTCGTCCCCTCGAAGGCAAGCTCCTTGTCCTTCTCTATGTCCTTGCAAACCTGGGCTACACCAGGGGTGTACCAGATGCTGAAGTCCTGTAGGGTCCTAATAGCGCATTTGGGCATGACCTCGACCTTTCCGTGGTAGAAGGCATGGTAGGGTGGAGCGATCTTACTCCACTTCTGGGCTTCCTTGAGAAGCTCTTCCTTTGTGACTGGCATAGGTAAATAGGGATACATTGTAAGGATAACACTTACGCGAGTAGATTGAGGTGTAGTCACAAACAATTCTGGTCATTCATTGGGTCCACATTGCGGTTGATAGCTGAATTATCTCTGTAATAATATGGGAGAATCAACATTAGAGGATCTTCTGTAGATGACTACTTTTTTTATCAGCTCTCATTAACCTGAAGTTTAGTCGATTTTTTATTTAAGCTCATAAACGTGGATCTCATGAAGACTCTTATCACATACTTCTCCCGAACAGGGACGACGAAAAAGCTCGCTGATGAGCTTAGTACTCTGCTTTCCGCTGATATAGAGGCTATTACTGAAGCAAAGAGTCGTGCAGGACCTATGGGGTGGCTGACCTCGGGGAGGGAGGCGATGAGCGGAGCAACTCCCGTAATAGAAGCGCTAAAAATGGACCCATCCTACTACGATGTCGTTGTCATTGGTACGCCTATTTGGGCTTGGAACATGGCGAGCCCCATACGAAGCTACCTGATTCAGGCAAAGAGTAAGATCCGCAATGTAGCATACTTCTGTACTTACCAGAGTTCACCAGGATCAACCTTCGAGAATATGGCCAAAATCACGGGCGCACCCATTGTAACATTAGAGATAAAGGAGACGGAAGTCGAGATAGGGGATTATAAAGAGAAACTAAAGACTTTTGCAGACGCGATAAAGGCTACTCAATAGATTCTGGAAAGTTTAATCTCCCACTGTGGCGAGTCTGCACCATGAAGCTCGATGGAAAGGTAGCAGTTATCACGGGTGCTTCCCGTGGGATAGGTAAAGCAATCGCAGAGACATTCGCCCGAGAGGGGGCGGACATCGTCGTGAACTATGTAAAGTCCGTAAATGACGCGAAAGAAGTTGTTAAAAATATAAAGGCAATGGGGAGGAGAGCTATCGCCGTCAAAGCCGACGTATCTAAGAGGACAGAGGCTCAGAGAATGTTTAACAAGGTCCTGGCCGAGTTCGGGAGGGTGGATATTCTGGTAAATAACGCAGGAATAGGCACTGGCGGGACAACACTTGATACCTCCGAAGAAGATTGGGATAGAGTCATCGCTGTAAATTTCAAGGGCCCATTTAACTGCACCCAGATAGCATCGAAGATGATGGTGGAGCAGAAGTCGGGCAAAATAATTAATATCTCTAGCATCTCAGGGCTCGGAGGTGCCCCAGTTGGGGAACTCGCCTATTGTTGCGCCAAAGCCGCCCTAATAGCGATGACGACGGTCGCTGCACAGGATCTCGGCCCCCACGGTATCAACGTGAACAGTGTGGCGCCTGGATGGACGCGCACAGATATGACAAGTCGTTCGACTAGAGAGAAAACAGAGGAGCTGCAGAAGCTAAAGGCGGGAATGGCAGCAATGAGGCGTATTGGGGAACCTCAGGACATCGCAAATGCGGTTCTTTTCCTTGCCTCTGATGAGTCTAGCTTCGTCACAGGGCAGGTTCTAGTTGTTGACGGTGGGCGAAAGGACTTCTTAAGCCACGCCTAAGTCGTTCGTACGCGCGACGATCATTTCAAAAGCAATGAAACAACGAGCTAATTGACTTCTAATTCCACATCCTAAGAAACATCTCCACGTGTATAATTTTGAATTATAGAGTTTAGAACTCTTGAATGAGGGGTTATTGGAGCTCCTCGCGGAGCTTTTTCCTAGCATCTTCTCCTATCGGGCCCTCCCCAGCAATGATGTCGTTGAAGGTCTTGAAGACCCTCTCTAGCTTCCTCCAGTCGGGAACATAGACCCTGCTGAACCACATCCTACTACTATCCACGCCATGATCCTCAAGTGCCCACCTGTACTCATCGGCTCTCTCCTCCGCCAGCACATGAGCATGACCATATGGACCTTCATGAGATGGTGCCTCGAGAAGCATCACCCCATCCGCCCCGTAGGCGAAGGCTTGGAGTAGGTGCTCCAGCTTCAGCCTCGCAAGTGAGGGCATCGGGATGATCCTGATGCTGCTTGGGTAGGGTAGCCTCGCCAGCCCGGCGAGGTCGACCGCTGTGTACGCTACCTCCTTCTCGACGAATGTGAGTATCTTAAGCTCAGCTTTCGATCCCTCGAGGGCCCCTCTTATCTGAGCCTTGATCTGAGTCTCACTCAAGCCTTGCTGATCCAAGGCATTCCTAGGACAAGATGGCACACAGGCACCACAGCCCGTGCACATTATCTCGTTCACCAACGCTTTCCCATCTGAGAGGGTAATCGCAGACTCGGGGCAAGAACCCACACACTTAGCACAACCATCGCACAGCTCCGGGTGTGCAAGGAACACCTTGTTAGGTTCGATGACCCTGTCCACATGGAGGAAGTTAACCACCTTCATCGCCGCCCCCTCCGCCTCCGCCGTTGTTGACTGGATATCCTTTGGACCAACAACCGTGCCTGCCGCGAAGATTCCGTCTCTCTTCGTGGACACCGGGTCGAGCTTCGGATGCCTCTCCAATACAAACTGATCCTCATCAACAGGCACACGCAGCATCTCAGCGAGCTTCAGGGTCTCAGGGGTCGTTACCATCGGTGGAGCCAGGACAACAAGGTCGCTCGAATACTCAAGCATCTTATTAAGCATCATGTCCTCGCTGCGCACGAGCACCTGCTCCCCGTCTGGGACAATCTCAGCCACCTTCCCCTTCACAAACATCGCGCCCTTCTCCTGTGTAGTCCTGTAGAACTCCTCGTAGCGACGACCTGGTGACCTGATATCTATATAGTGAATCCAAACGTCGACGCCACGGTCTCTCAGGAGCTGGGCCTGCTTCATACTGTAAAGGCAGCAGACTCTACTACAGTAACTGCGTCCTACCTCAGTGTCTCTACTTCCGGCGCAGAGGACGAAAGTCACGGTCTTAACCTGCCTACCGGTCTTCGGGACGATGAGTTGGCTCCCCGTCGGCCCGTTGACGTCAAGTATCCTCTCCATCTCGAGGCTAGTCACAACGTTTGGGTAACGTCCGTAGCCATACTGTATGAGCCCAGAGAGATCGTAGAGCTCGAATCCAGTTGCCATCACAATGGCACCCACCTTCAGCTCCTTAGAGGAACCGGTATCGTCAAGATCAATACATTGCCGTGGGCAAACCTTCGCGCAGGCCCCGCAGTGGATACAGTGCTCGAAGTCGATGGTATAGACGCTGGGAACACTCTGTGGGAAGGGTATATATGCCGCCTTCCTGACGCCAAGGTCTTGGTCGTGTTCAGCGGGCACCTTCGTCGGGCAGACCCTACTACAGGCACCGCACCCGATGCACTTTGATACATCTACGCCCCGTGGGTTGAGTCTTATCTTAGCCTTGAAATCACCGGGGATACCAGAGACCTCCTCAACTTCAGCATATGTGATTAAGTCAATGTTCCTGCTCTGGCTTACTGACGCCATCTTCGGTGTAAGTATGCATTGGCTACAATCGAGCGTCGGGAAGACCTTCGGGTATTGGATCATGTGGCCACCGATACTGGGACGTTTCTCAACGAGATGCACATTCATGCCGAACTCGCTGAGGCGAAGGCTTGTAGTGATACCTGCGACGCCTCCTCCGATTACGAGGGCCTCGGGGATAACCTTCATCCTCTTCGACTCCAGTGCCACAGACTCCTTTGCCCGCGCCACCGCACCCCTAATAAGGTCTAAAGTCTTCAGAGTCGCACCCTCGTGGTCTTCTTTATGGACCCAGCTGCACTGCTCACGGACATTTACCATCTCCAAGAAGGCGGGGTTGACTCCCTTCTCCGCGAGGTTACTCAGAAATGTCTCCCTATGCATCTTAGGTGTACAGCAGGCGAGGACTACTCTGTCCAGGTGCTGCTTCTCGACAGCCTCCTTGATTGCGTCAACGCTCGGTTTACTGCAGAGGTATCTCTCCTTCTTCACGAAGGCAGCTTCGGACTTGAGCTCCTCGACGACGCGATCAGTCTCGACTACGTCGCCTATATTCCCACCACACTCGCAGAGCCAGACGCCGATTCTAGGTGTTTCAGTCATTCAGATCCCTACAGTATGTTCAATTTATGTTCGAGCGTCTTCTTTCCCCTGTACTCGGGGAGAAGGATCGGGGATTTCCGATCCGTTTTGACACCAGCCTTCGCGAGCCACCTTTCATAGCGGTCTAAGTGAGCGAGGGTGAGCTTGCCCACGGAAGCATTCTTAGCGTGCTCCGCAGCTGCCTTACCCGCTCTACGTCCGAAGACATAGAGGTCTAGTTGACTGTTTCCCATGAGCCTGTTTTTACCGTGTACACCACCGCAGACCTCACCAGCGCAGAATAGTCCGGGGACACTGGTCTCGGTGTTGGGATTAATCTCAACTCCACCATTCTGGTAGTGAAGAGTGGGGAAGACAAGTATAGGCTCCTTTCTGATATCTATGCCGAATTTTTTGAAGTTACGGAACATAGCGGCGAACTCGCGCTCGATTGTGCCTGGACCCGTTACTATCTCGATCATCGGTGTGTCGAGCCAGACAGCACGCATCCCTGTCGGAGTAATTATCCCGTTATCCCTCTCGTAGCACTCCCTGATGTAGCTTGAGGATTCGATATCACGTGGTTCCAAGTGGTAGACGAATAGTTCGCCATTCTTATTGACGGGGAGAGCGCCTCTACCACGGAGTTTCTCCGTGGCCAGCTGACCAACAATCTGCTCCGGGTAAGCAGCGCCTGTTGGGTGGTACTGTGTTGAGTCAAGATCCCTCAAAATTGCGCCTGTGCGGTAAGCCATGACGATACCGTCGCCCGTTGCACCGTAATGATTCGTCGTCGCGAAACCCTGGATGTGCAACCTGCCAAAGCCACCAGTTGCTAGAATCGTCGACTTAGCCCTCGCGACACGGTACTCCTCGGTCTCCATATCGAACAAGACAGCCCCTGCGACTTGGTTCTTACTATCCATTATGAAGTCGACTGCACTCGTAAATTCGATGTTGCTTATTCCACGGTTAATGAATTCGTCCACGAGTACACGGGTAATCTCCAAGCCAGTGTAGTCCTTGCAGCTATGCATTCGCCTCCTGCTGGTGCCGCCCCCTGCAATCTCGAGCAAAGAACCATCGGGATTCTTATCGTACATCACGCCTAGTTCTTCGTGCCATTTGATCACATCGGGGGCATCCTTAACGAGGGCCTCAACTAAGTCCGGCTTATTCGCATAGTGACCGCCACCAATGACATCCAAGTAGTGGATCGAGGGGCTGTCAATTGAAGAGTCGGCTGCCTGGATTCCCCCCTGGCTCATCTTCGAGTTTGCGTCTCCCAGTCTGAGTTTCTGGATCATTAGTATCTGGTCTACGGGCACTCCGTTCTCCTGCGCAAGTAGCGCAGCGCTTAAGCCTGCCCCACCTGCTCCGATGATAAGAACTTCGACATCGTAGTCTATGTGGTTGAGGTCTATGTCACTAGGTTTTATGAGTGGGTGGGCCTCAAGGATATCCGCAACCTCGTTGGGGACCATCATCCCTTTACTCGGCCCCATGGCTATCGGACGCTTCATGTTGGGCTTCCAGTCGGGGTGAAAGTGCTCGAGGATGGATTGCCTCTCCTCAGCTGTCATCGCATTGATGCCATGTGACGAGAGGTTGCTGCCCCTCTTCTCGGCGACTTTCCTGATGGAATCCTGCATATACTCTGGGTAGCCTGAAATGTAGCCACTCATTTGATCTTCATCTCCCTCGTATTGTACTTCTTAGAGAGTGTTGCCTTGTCCATCTTCATCATCTCCTCGATCTCGGCGTCGAACTTACCCTCTTTCACCTCCTCGCACCTCTTGAGGACGTGCTCGGTGGGTCCCTCGATATACTTGGACTCGAGGCGACGTGCTAATTGCCCAATATTGTAGGGAACGATCTCAGCGGGGCACCTCATGGCGCAGAGTCCGCATCCGAGGCAGTCAAAGCTCAGCTTCGCGGCCTGGGTGACGTCGCCGCGCAGAGCTGATTGGACGTAGTCCATAACCATAATATCCTGTGGACAAGCCTTCGTGCACGTGTTGCAGGCTAGACACCTAGCGATCTCGGGGTAATATTCGAGGAAGGTGTTCGCCTCAGCCTTTAGCTCGTTGATCTTATAGGTCACCTTCTCTTGTGGGCTGAATGGTATTTGGGCTATAATCATCCCATCCTCGACTATCTTCTGGCAGGCTAAAGCTCCCTGGAGCTTGTAGCTCCCCTTCTTCCTGTATACAGTTGCGCAAGCACCACAGAAGCCGCCCCTGCAACCGGCACCTCTCCTAAACTGGTGGCCAGCGTACTCCATAGCCTTCATAATAGTTAGGTCCGCAGGTACTTTCTGCTTCTTGCCCATCACATAGATGGTGACCATCTTGTTACCGTTCTCAGTCATTCTAAATCAACCCTTTCTCCCTGAGCAAAGGCCTCGGGTCGGGCTTATTCATCCCGAGCGCCGTATCATCCTCCCCGAGGCCGAAGGCGAGAGCCATCAGCTGGGTAAAATAAACAATTGGAATACCTTGGAACTTAGAATACTTCTTGGCTACCTCAGTCTGCCTGTTGCCGAGGTTGAACTCGCATAGTGGGCATGCTGTGGCGACAAGATCCGCGCCAGCAGACTGAGCCTGCGTCAGAATCCTGTTACTGAGATCTGCTACCACATCTACCATGTGGACGGTGTGGTAGCTGCCGCAGCACTTCTGTTTATAGCCAAAATCTATTACTTCTGCTCCTAGTGCCTTTAGCAGATCCTCGAAGACACGTGGGTTGTCTGCGTCGTCTATTCCTATGCCTCGGGGTCTTAAGAGTAGGCATCCATAATATGGGGCAACCTTCAACCCGTTCAGAGGCTTGGAGACGTGGGACTGTACCTTGTCCCAACCATATGTGCGAAGGAACTCAAGTAAGTGCTCCACCTCGACCTGTCCGCTGTAGACGTTCGCCTCGTTATTCATGCTCTCCTTGACCTTCCCTGCTTTGTCCGAATCGGCGTTAAAGGCCTGGTTGCTCCGCTTCAATGTGTTGTAGCACATCGCGCACAGGGCAATGACACGTTTTTCGTCAACTATGCCGCTCTGTTGAGCCTCCTCAACCCGGAGGAGATTTCTCAGAGGCGCTAGGTGGTGCATAACGTCATCCTTCGCGAGGGCATGGACGGTACCGCAGCAGTTCCAGCGTGGGAGCTCCACGAGGTTAATGCCCAGCGCTTTGGCTGAGGCCCTCGTACTTATGTCAAACTCCTTAGCTGTTGTCTTCAACGTGCAGCCCGGATAGTATGCAACATTCATGACTTGATCACGCAGTTAGTTTCCTCAGACTACTGATGATTGCGACCTGGGGCAGCTCCTTCAATTGCTCGTCACTTAGCTGGTCGAGGGTCACACGATCGTACTTTTTCCTCAGTACTAGTTGGCGGAGCGACTCCATTACGTTGGCGATGTCTATGCCGCGGGGACACCTGACCTCGCAGTTGAAGCAGCTCGTGCAGACCCATATGGTCTTAGAGTCCAGCGCTTCATCGAGGCCAAGCTGCACCAGCCTAATCACCTTGCTGGGGAGGTAATCCATCTCCTGGGTCAATGGACATCCCGAGCTACAGGCACCGCATTGGAAGCAGAGTTCGACCTTTTCTCCGCTCAGCTCCTTAATCCGGTCTCGAAAAACCTTGTTATCAGGGGAGGGGTGGATAATGAACCCCTGTTTTTCCGAAGACATCTCAGAAGTTATAACGCTGTATATATTATACCTTTTCTCAGAAACGCCCGGGATCAGCTTCCTCTGGAAAATGTGGTATTAATTTGGGTTCTGCTAACTGTTAGGGTAGCACGAGATCTTTAGTATCTCTTGAAGCCTTGGGTGATTCAAGGATAATACTCACTTTTTTTCTAAGCGCCACTTAGATTATAGATGAAAACACACGGTAATTTTGTCCAGTCTAACATGGAATTCCTCAGGTTTTAAATCGCTGTTGAGACCTGTTCAAATGAGTGAGAAGGGGTTTGGAGTATCACCTCAAGACACCAGTCCCTGAAGCGGAGCTTAGGAAGCTCAATATCGGGGACATAATTTACATCACGGGTATAGTGATAACCGCACGGGACGAGGCACATAGTAAGGCCCTTGAATTATTTGAGCAGGGGAAGAAGACCCCTGTAGACTTTAAAGGAGTAGGAGTCTTCCACTGCGGTCCCATAATGAGGAAGAGAGGAAAGGAGTGGGAGGTAGTAGCTGCTGGCCCCACGACTAGCACAAGGATGGAACTATTCGAGGACAGATTTATAGAAGCCTTCCGACCCGCAGTCCTAATCGGCAAGGGTGGCATGGGTGAGAGGACCTCGAAGGCGTGCCAAAAGTTCGGTTGCGTCTATACCGCCTTCACGGGAGGTGCTGCCCTACTCGCAGCCAAGGGAATTAAGAAGGTTAAAGATGTCTTCTGGTTGGAGGAGCTTGGCATGCCTGAGTGCCTTTGGGTCTATGAAACAGAGAACTTTGGACCCCTTATAGTGGCTATAGATTCCCACGGTGGTAATCTAACTCAAGATGTAGGCATGAAGGTGAACGCCAATAGGGACAGGATCATCTCGGAGATGAAATGAATGCTTAACATCATCGTAGAAGACACAGCAGTGGAGCTTCTCAGGATAGCTGCCACCGAACTTCCAGTCGAATATATCAAGGAAATGGAGAGGCTCATGAAGGGTACAAAGGGTATAACCGGGAAAGCTCAGCTCAAGAGTATACTGGACGACGCCTCACTCGCAAGAAAGAATAGCTGGCCCATGTGCCAAGATACCGGCGTCGTCGCCTTCATGGTCAAGGTGGGAGACAAGTTTCCACTCAAATCTGAGCTCAAGGAGATACTTGTCAAAGCCACTAGACGGGCCACCGAGGAGATCCCCATCCGACCCAACGCAGTGGACATGCTTAAGGGAAACACAAACGATAACACAGGCGCCTTCGTACCAATAATCAACTGGGAATTGGTCCCCGGCAACGAACTAGAGCTCATCGCCATGCCGAAGGGTGGGGGGAGCAGCAATGTCGCAAATCATCGAATGCTTAAACCAGGCTTAGGGATGAAAGGCGTCAAACAGTTCGTGATTGAGGCCGTCGCTGCGGCTGGGTCACAGGGGTGCCCACCCTACTTCATCGGGGTCGGCATCGGCGGAAGTGAGGACCTATGCATGCTCCTCGCGAAGAAGGCGCTACTAAAACCATTCAAAGTGAGGAACCCAGACCCAAAGCTAGCATCTATAGAGGAGGAGCTTCTGGGTAAGGTGAATGAACTCGGTATAGGTGCAATGGGTCTCGGTGAGGGGCCGACCGCCCTCGACCTCCATATAGAGTTGGCTGCAAGGCACCCTGCGTCTCTCCCGGTAGGCATAGTCATAAGCTGCTGGGCTCTCCGCCATGCTAAGGCCACGATAGGCCCCCGAGGGGGCGTCAAGATCGATAAGCGTGCCTAGTCTCATAATCTATCACGAGTTAACCCGTTTTACAGTAGCTGAAGCATATCTGTCATTGGAGATCAGGCGCGTGCGACCTATGGGTAGACGATCACGAGACCATTTGTGGCGCTTGTACGAAACTTTTTAAGCCATCTTATGAACTTCATCGCGCGCGCGTATCTGGGACAAGATCTGGCCTTCCTTTATTATCATCGTTGGACTTGCCATCGTCGTGAATGCTTTCATGAGAAGGCGTTAACTCATAAACTGCTTTCAGCAACTACTTTTTAGAATCTCCCTAACTCTCTCCATATTATCCGCTAATTGGGGAACGAAAGACCGATATTGGGTGATCTGCTCGCACATCGAACAACTCAACGCATATGCCTCTGGGATCTTCTCCTCCTTGACTAGTTTTTCGAGGCTTTCTAGCTGAGCGATTCCATCCATTATCATCTGCCCATAAATCCTATAGGGCTCTAGGAACTTCTTCGACTCATCAATCAGCTTGAGGACATCTTCGAGGCTCATTCGGATCAGGGCTTGCTGAAGACTTCTCATTTAAGGACTTTTCCCCGATTTAATCCTTTTCGCAGCGATTTTAAGATAACTCGAGTCTGATTAGGGTATGGCTAGTGAATCGATGCGGCGTATTAGGTTCTCAGCCCTCTCCGAAGAGTGTGAACCCCTATGGCTTCTTCATATGGAAGCAGATTACATCGGCTTCATGGTGAGCATCGAGTCTGAGGTCAGACAACTAGAACACATCGGGTCCTGCCGTGTGTGTATGGACAAACTTAATGATATCTACAGAGAGACACACGACCCCGTGGACGAACTGGAGAAAATTTTTGCAGTAGATCTCCCCCAGAATTTAGCAGGTATCCCAGGGTCAGAGGATTGCCCTCGTAAAAGTGACTATCCCGACGCTTATGCCTTCATTAAGGCAAGGATTGGATGGCGCATAAAAAGGTTGAAGAATCTCTTGGCCGATGCCGAGTTAGGGTTCAACCATCTAAGTGGAAGGATAAGAGAAGAGGAAAAAAAGTCTACTCCTTGAGCTCAACAACCATCCACGCCTCGACTGCAACCCACCCAGGGTGATGGAGTGGGATCGCTGCTCTCGCTGGCTTCCCCTCGGGATCACCGTAAAGATTCACGAGAAGATCTGTGAAGCCATTAAGAACTTTTGGCTGATCCATAAATCCGTCAGCGCTATTGACAAAGCCAATAACTTGGAGGATCTGCTTGATCCTATCGAGGCTCCCGAGCTGCCTTTTTAATTGTGAGAGGCAGTTGAGGCCAACCTCCTGGGCTGCCTTGTAGCCCTCATCGAGAGTGAGCTCCTTACCCACCATGCCTCTCTTCGTCTTATCGAATGGACCCTGTCCGCAACTGAATGCTATGTTATTAGCCCACTTAGCACCGATGTAGTTACCCTTGTAGTTGGGAGGGGAGGGTAGCTCGAGTCCTAGCTTCTTTAACTTTGCTTCAATCGACATGGGTCTAAGGGTGGATATACTGGCTTTAACGATTACTAGTGACGCATAACCTTGTACTCTCTTATTGTCTTCGTATCACATGTGTAAAGGATGGATTTTCGTCAATTAGCGAAGAAGCAAGTCATGTTTACGTCAGTGCTGAGGACGACACAGTGTAGATACTTTCAGTGAGATGATTTTCGAAGAAATAAGGTGCCCAAGCATTTCTCCTCTTCACGGTGAGGTCTCTTGAAGCCTAAGCCCCTAGAGCCTTTAGGCCCACCGTTCCGAGTCAGCTCCGGGATTCTTCACGCCTTTTCGATCCCCGGTCGCTGTTGCTTGGGCAGAGTTAACATCTGCGTGTAAAGTATTTAGACTTATGATGCACCCCTGTGACAAGTATTATGCTGTGCCTAAGTTCTATCCCTTATAATTGACACATACTAATCAAGAACGTCTCCTTATATCTAAACAATATCCAGTTTATACACTCCATTTAAAGTTATTACGAAGCCACCGAATTTCTTTATTAGTTTTTTTCACAATAACAGCCTTTCCGAGAATAGGTAAATGTTATCTCCAATGATCCCTAGATCTGTTTAAGGCGGGAGGATATACCACCCTGAAGCTGAGCGAGAACGCCCAGTACCTCTTCATACACACTATTCTCCTCGCTCCTCGCGCCTCCGAAATACTTTCGGTGGTGATCATATGAAAATACTCAGAGACGACACTGGTTACGTTATCTGGGGGGAAAGGTTCGTGAGCTATCAGGAGGTCCAGTGTTTCAGGTATCTGCAGTGGCTGGGCTTAACCCCAAAAGAGATGAACCATGAATACCAAATCGGGAGATATAATTTCGACTTTTTCCCTCTGGGCAAGGTGTTTTGGGAGCATCACCCCATCTCTATTAGGAGTGGCGAAGACCTTTATCAATATGGTAAGAGGAGGAGGCGAGTGCTGAACGCCTCAGGTTACTCAAAGATCCCTCTTGTTGTCTCCGATTCGATGTTTAGGGATCAGTGGGAGGTATGCGACCTGATGAATGATTATGAGGTGGATTTTAAGAGGGGTAGTGTGAAGGGCGATCCGACGATATGCTTCGTTCGTGATTATACAAGGGAGTATGATTTTAATTATAAGGAGGGTTGGAGGAGTCCAGCTTCCCACGACCATCTTCTGCTCGACCAGCTACTCAGCATAGATTAATCCTCATGAGTCACCAATCAGGGAGTCTATACTTTTTTAAGCAATGCGGTATCGTTTATTTGATCCAGAATGACAGAGGACAGCATAATCTACATCGGCAGTAAACCTGTAATGACCTACGTAATGGCGGTTCTGACAGCCTTCAACCAGAAGGGAGCGGACGGCGTAGTACTCAAGGCGAGAGGTCAGGCGATAAGTACGGCAGTTGACGTAACTGAGGTCTGCAGAAACCGCTTCATTGCGGGGTTGAGCAAGCCGGAGATAGAGATCGGAACCGAGGAGCTCGAGGGGCAGGACGGCGGGAAGAGGAACGTCTCCACAATCGCCATAAGCATCCGTAAGGATGAGGAAGTCGAGGCAAAGAAGCCCGTTAAGAAGAAGAAGGAAGAAGAGTAAAACCCTATTTTTCACGAAACGGATCTCTCATCATTTCATTTAACTAACAGGTGTAATATCGGATATTCCGAATCCTACTATCGAGTCAGCGATGTTAAACAGGGTTAAGGAGAAAATATCTATGAACGGCACAATAGTCGGCTCGTGGATGAGCATGCTGAATGAGGCTGTCTCGTCCACTATGGGGAACTCGGGACTCGACTGATTATTCTAAGATCCAGGGTCGATTGAGCACGCGCGATGCGCACAAGCAAGACCTGGATCAAGTTGAGTCTTGAGAAACTAGGCCAATGAGCGACTTAACAAGTCCAAGGACTTTATCAACAATTCCAAGCAGAGTTTCAGCCAACTCCGGCGTAGTCCATTTAACAACCATTAGGATAGTCAAAGCGACGCCAATTACACCAAAAGCGAAGCTTATTGGGTAATGATAGGTTTCAAGGCTTCGTCCCGCAATCAGGGTGAAAGGCCATGTATCGTAAGCGGTGAGGTAGACGGTAAGGGCTATTCTCGGTATATTTAGTACAAAGAGGACTACACCGGAAAGGGCGACTCCAGAGAGTCGTTTGATCCAACTCGTCCTGAGGGGGAGTATTAGCCCCACCATAACACCGAGCACGTTCAATGCCGTACACTCACGCACGATTGAGACGGTGACAACATTTTGTCCGATTAGTGTGAGGGTTGTTTGACCTTCAAATTGCCCCCAACTAACAACGTGTCCGAACAAAGCTAGTGCCAATGCCGATGTCTCTGCAGTCAGAGCCTCAATGTACCCGGAGGGGACCAAGTAGAAGCCAAGGAGTATAACTACAAAGGAGGCTATATAGAAAAAAAAGTATTTCAGTGTTAGCTCCGATGTGGCCATGGTGTTTGTTTCCTGCCTCTGTGGTAAAAAAGGTGGGCCTGGTGTCTACTGAATATAACCATTACTGCAGAGACTGCAACTAAAATGCCAACCGCAATAGCCTCGATCGAGTAGCCGATAAGCCTTCGAATTAGATAACTATTTTTGATGCTCATTCCCGAATTATGGGAAGCATATTATTTGAATTCGCAAACTCTTGGGTTCAGTTTCAGGGCTCAGTGTCAGGTGGGTGGCGGGTATACCAGTTGGTCATGCTTTGGTAGGCTCGTGCTATGGCGAGGATTGTGTTTTCTTCGTAGGGATTGCCCATAAATTGGATGCCTGTAGGTAGGCCGAGGCTTGTAAAGCCATCTGGGACACTGATGGCCGGTAAGCCGCATCCATTGCCTATTGCGCCCATCACGTCCTTGGTAGTACCAGGAGCAACCTTCCGGAACTCCTCCCAAATAGGTGTGGCGGGTTTCTTTGCGCTTGGAGCAACAAGGGCGTTGAAGGGTTTCATCACCTCAGTCACAGTTCTAACCATCTTTCCGCGTAGGCGCATGGCCCGGATATAGTCGGTAGCAAGGAGGATGGATCTGGCGTAGGGTCCCCAATGGTCCTCGGGGGCGGTTAAACGCTGAGTTAGACCGGAGTCGACAAGGTCTTCAAAGGAGCTCGCAGCTTCCGCGTTGAGGATTGTGCGTGTTATTGCCTCATACGGGAGGTATGGGAGGTCTATCTCCTCGACATCTGCGAATCCTCGTATGGTCTTGAGGGCATTGTCAAAATTATCCCTCACATCCTGGTTAGCGTCATCGACTACCCCCCTGAGGACAGCGAGATGAGGCCTCTGCTTTAATGGGCGTGGGTTGTATTTCCACTGCCTCTGAATCGTGGTGGAATCTTCCGAGTCGGGTCCAGCGATGGCTTGTAGGATTATTCCACAATCGTTGGCAGTCTGGGCGATAGGGCCGATCTTATCAAGGGTCCAGCAGAGAGCCATAGCCCCATGACGGCTGACACGTCCATAAGTTGGGCGGAGACCAGCGACACCACAGTTATTGGCTGGACTGAGGATACTGCCCCAAGTCTCGCTGCCTATGGCGAAGGAAATAAGACCCGCTGCGACGGCAGCGCCTGAGCCACTTGATGATCCACCTGCCCAAGTGTCGATGTTCCAAGGATTACGTGGAGGGCCTGTTAGACTAGCGTTGGGTTGGCGGTAACCCATGCCTCCAGCAAACTCTATCATAGCGAGCTTGGCGCATAGAATGCTACCAGCGTCTCGGAGCCTCTTAACAACTGTTGCGTCTGTGTCGATTATTCTGGTTCGGAAGGGCTCTGCACCCCAAGTGGTAGGTATGCCTTGCGTGGAGAGGAGATCTTTGGCACCCCAAGGAATACCATGTAAGGGTCCACGATGGATGCCCTCATCTATCTCCTTCTCGGCATTACGCGCTTGTTTGAGGGCGAGACCCCGTGTTAGGGTTACCACTGCGTTGAGACGTGAGCCGATGGTCTCGAGGCGGTTTAGGAAGGTCTCAGTAAGTTCGACAGGGGAGATCCTCCCTTTCTTAATCTGTTTAGAGAGTTCAGAAATGGGAGTGTAGATGGGGCTCTTCATTTCTCTTCACCGTATGGCTTGAAGAATTGATACGGCTCGTCTCCGTTCTCGAGCTTGACGATATGCATAGCTTCAGAGGAATCGAGAATAGAGTCGATTCCCTTTTGGATCTCTTCCAGCTCCTCAGCTGTGACGCGGTCTCCGTATCGTGCATTGACGAGACTTAGAAGTATCTCTGCCTCGCGTTTGCTTCTTTTACTCATGGTGTTCTGATTGGATTCTGGGGAATAAAAGTTGGGGGATTATAGGTTGCTTTTTTGCGCGTATGATATTGCAAAAATAAAACTATTCAAAAATTTAGATGGTGACGCGGTAGCGGTCCATGAGTTCCTGGCGCTTGCCCTCGTTCCACCCAGTCACATCCGTGTAGTAGCCGGTGATTCTACTCCACCAGCGCACGTTCTCGGAACCACATGATGGACACATCTTCAGCATTCCCGGCGACGTGCTAGCACACTTACTACACACCGTCAAGTCCTTTGTGTAGCTGAAGTATCCGATCTGGCTGTTCCTGCAGATGCGCTGAGTCAGCTTGTAGAGTGCCTCCGGATCGCTGCACGCCTCGCCGAGCCAGGCGTGGAAGATGTTCCCGCCACTTAATATTGGGAAGAATTTATGCTCGATGTCGATCTTCGTCCCCAGGGGTATTTTCGCCCCTACATAGGTGTGTGTACCATTGCTGTAGTATACTGGGAGGTCTCTCTTTCCCTTCACCAGCGCTGCTGCCCCTTCCAGGTCTCCCTTAACTGTGTTGATGGCGTACTTCTTGTAGGTGGGAGAGACGAGGTCACTGATAGCGAAGGTTTGTGCTGTCGATTCAGCTGGTGTACGCGCCAACATTATCTTGAACCCGTTCCTCATCTCGAGTCCCTTCCTATACTTCTCCATGTCGAGCAGGAGCCGTATAGCGAGGCGCACAGAGTCCGGGTCCTCATGGAGCTGCTTACCCGTGAAGTGCTGAACCATTTCGTTGACTCCCACGACGCCTATGACATTCACGAGCTCGGAGAAGTCAACGGCTGGCGGCCCCAGCTCACCCGTGTGTGGATCTCTGGGTGTCTGTGTCGCGAATGGCACCATATTATTGGCGAGGGACTTTTTCATCCAGTGCTGCTTCGTCTTGAAGACGTCTACGGCCATCCGCATGTTCTCCTGCGCCGCTTCCAGAAGCTTATCGTAGTCACCGTTGGCGCGGTAGGCCAGCCTAGGCATGTTTAGGCTCACGACCTGCCATCCGCCCATGCTGAAATGCTGACCACCCTCAAAGTATAGCTTCTCATTGAACTTGGGGTCAGTCTCTGGCGTGTTCGCGAATTGGTAAGCGCAGCATTGGTAGCAGCTTATGCCGTTACCGTAGCCACGGTATGTTGGAAGCATGTTGTCGAAGTAGGGTGCCCCAAACTTGCTCACAGACTCGTGGACGAGCATCCAGAGGTCATCGTACTCTGGCTTGAAGAACTCGGGTGAGACATAGTTCTCGTTCTTCGGGAAGTTGAAGGGTTTCCCCCAGTAGTCCCCCTCAAGTGCCACCTCCGTGATAGCACGGAAGAAGGTCTGCACCTCATCCTCGTAGCTCCCGTATGTGTCCGGACCTACGCGTCCCTTCATTACGACGGGAACATTCTGCCAGATCTTCGGCACACCCATCGGCAACTGGATATTACTGAATACAAGCTGCCCTCCACGCGTCACATATGTCTGTGTCAACTCATAGAACATCATCTGGGCGAGCTGCTTCACCCTCTCGTAGGGTAGCCCCCTGAGGAAAGGCGCGAGGAACATCGTATAGTACATGAAGCCCTGGCCGCCACTAAAGTTCGTCTGCCCAGCGGCCAATACCTTCACGCTGTGGAGTATCGCCACCTCAGGTTGCTTTGCTGGACCAGCCACACTGCTCCTGAACCCACTACCATCAGGGATAAGACCGTAATAGAGGAAGTACCTGAGGTCCCAGTCCTGGCAGAAGGGTCGGGAACCAAAATACTCCAGTGTATGTATATGGATGTCACCCTGGTGGTGAGCCGTCGCCAGCGTAGGGTCCATTAGCAGCAGGTACTGCTCCTTAGAGAGTCTGTCCGCCTTCTTCTTATGCACCGTCTCCGGGTTAGGCTGGAGGTTAGCGTTCTCCTTCGCCTCAAATCCAGAGCCAGTATCGATCTCGTATGCATCCACAACGGGGACACCGACACGTGTCAGTATATTCCTGTACACTTGGAGCTCTGGCGCGTTCTCGGACTCGCTCCACTCGAGTAGGACATTATTCGTGATTTCCCTAACCATAGGGCCCGAGACGACCTTAGGCTTAATGAGCCTAATACGCTTCTCAACCTCCTGACTCAGCTTCTCAGCCCTCATAATGCTAATGGGTTTTATCCCGAACATCGTTTCCGCGAGCTCAGTTTCCCTCACGAGCTGTTCCACTATTCTCGCCTTGTTCCACTCTACAAGGTAACCGTCGGTGGTGCGCACCATTGGCATTCCCTTGTAGAGGCGCTCCGACTTGTAGAACTGGTCTATGAACGTCTGCCCCTCGGGAAGATCCCTACCCCTCTTTAACATTCAGCAAATCCCTCACTATGCCCTCGCTTAGCACCCCGCCGGGAAACATCTCCTCCGACGACACACATCGCTTCCCCACCTCGAGTATAGGTGGGTTCCCGAACATGTTTCTCATTACAAACTCTGTCTGTGCCTCCGTGTCAAACCACTTCGCTTCGAAGGGCACATGACACTCCTTCATCCACTCCTTTAACTGCTCACATTTTTTGCAATTAGGAAGGGAGAAAACCCTCGCGACGGAGTTCGATGCACTCATTCCAAACATCACCGATGGAGATCGCTAAGCTAGATAGTAGCATGCAAGACTCGTGGGCTATAAGAACGTAATCGTTTAATTCATAATACTCCGAATAACGAATTTGGGGACAATTCGCTTTTATCCTTTATAATATAGGATTGTCCCAAATATATATAATAATATATATATTTTACCAAATATCTACAATAGTTTATATATTGAATCATACAAGGTTACATTCCGTAAAAGATTCAAAGAAAGCCGGGTGTAATATGACAATCATAGTCTGTCTAGTGGGCACACACTTCCGCCGACCCTTCGATGGTATCCGTTATTGGAGCAAACACCACGGCATAACCAAGCTATATCTTCTATACAGTAACGCTAAGGCCACCGACGAGACCGCAGTCTTTAGCTATATGAGCCAGAAAAACGCTGAGGAGCTCCGCGATAAACTCGAAATTCTCGATCCCGAGATGCTGGGCTTTGATCCCATGGATCATAGGAGTGCATTCAAGGCGATCTACGGCGTCGTTAGCAAGGCGAGGGCCAGTGGTGAGGAGGTTCTCATCGATGTCACAAGTACAACCGATATTTCGCAGGGGGTCGCACTTACCGTTGCTTTAATGTTCAGAAACGCCCGAGTTTATAGTGTTCCACCAGAGAAATCTGCTTGGTACGTCACTGGTAAGGTCGGAGATCCCCAATTTGAGAAGTGGTTCGAGAACGCCCGCAATCAAAGCAGCAAGGAACCCAAGGAGATACAGCTTCCCGGCTATCGCCTCGAGCCTAATACAAAGCACGAGGAGAAGGAGTGGGAGAGGGAGAAAAAACTCCTTATTTTATTACGTGAGAATGGTGGCGAGGCGGAATCCATCAGCGATATAATTCGTTGGTTTGGTAATAAAGCAGCATCAAGTACACTCCGTAACAAGTTCAGTCGCATAGTGACTAAGCTCGAGATGAAGGGGCTTATAGATGCTGAGAAGGGGAGCAAAATGAAGGTCATCAGCCTTACAAATTTCGGTGAGATCTTCGCTGAGGCCCTCTCGGAGGAAAGCGTAGTATAACGCTAATGTGTTGTATCCTGCACTACTTTACAAGCACCAGTTAAAAACCCCAAAGGTCAGGAGTGTCATTTCCAGTATTCATCAATAAGCCTACGATTCCGTCCAGTCCATCACCGTAATATGTGATATTATTATTCGAATTACGTATTATGAGTCCTTTACCTAGTCATAGCGGTTTATAGCTGCCGTTAAACCCTCCTTAGTTTAGCTAAGTTTTTAAACAGAACCCTCGGAGGCTACCATAAGAATCGGAGGATTAAACTTGTTAGCTGAGGTAGTTCTCACCCCCTCAGAAGGGAAGAGACTCATCGCTAAAGCGATAGGTCACATGGAGATCGTCAAACTCGCAAAGGAGAATGGCACGGTCATAATTGCCACGAGCACGACTAACGCCTATGTTCTCGAGGAACTCCTGGGGAAGGAGATTAAGGAAAAGGGGATGTTTACTGCTGGTGTCGTCACTAAGGATGGGCTTCAAATAACTGAGGCAAAAGGACGCGGTGACCACACGGTCATCCAGAAGGGAAAGGTGAAGACAGTTAAGGTACCCGAACTCCCCGACATTCTCAAGGAGATGGGGCCGGGTGATGTCTTCATCAAGGGCGCCAACGCTATCGATCCCTTTGGTCAGGCTGGTATCCTCCTCGGAGGAATCGGTGGGGGCACGATAGGAGCAGCCTGGGGTTACCTCACAAGTAACGGTATAACAACAATAATCGCCGCGGGCCTAGAGAAGCTCGTACCAATCAACCTTACAGACGCTGTTAATAGAATGGGCATCATGAAGATTGATACTGCTCTAGACGTAAAGTGTGGAATAATGGTCATAGGCGGTTATATAATCACCGAAATGGAGGCATTCAAGGAGCTCTTCGGAGTCGATGTTGTCCCAATCGGCGGCGGAGGAATTGACGGAGCTGAGGGGGCCAAGATATTCCTCCTCGATGGCGAGGATGAAGCTGTGAAAGAAGCCGTTGAGATGGTCAAGGTTATCCGTGGTGAGCCCAAACTCACTACCCGCACAATCAAGCAGAAGTAGGCACTTTTTTCAACTGCCACTCAATCTTCTCTGCACCATTAAAACGAGCGAAGTCGTTTAACGTCTTGTCGAACTCGTTATTGTAAACTTCGTCTGGCTTGAAGCCAGCCTCATACCAAAGGCCCCTTAAAATAAGCTTCTTCTCCTTTCTTTCCAATTTCGGGTCCAGGCGCCCAATAAGCTTGTCCCCATAGAGTATGGGGATTGTGAAGTAGCCAAATTTTCGGTCCTCGGGTTTCAGATAGACTTCGAGTACACGCTCGAATCCGAAGAGTGTTACAAGCCTATCGGAATGCCAGAGGAGGCTGTCGAAGTAGTTTATTAGGTGTACATCTCCGTAGCTCCAGTCTCTATCCAGCTCATCCAACCTAACCGCATCTTCGACGAGGCAGTAGTACGGTGTCCGGATTCCTTCGATGCTCACCTTTGTAGCGAGATCCTTTTCCACGAGTCCGTCAAGGAGTGCTTTAATCTGCTTAGTGGTCAACCCAAGCTTGACGCACCATGTTTGATAATAGGATTTAATATCGACGGGTTTTGTGGCACCGAGTGAGGCGAGTGTTCGAGTTACGAAGAACTTGGTCCGCTCATCCTCAGTAGGCTCGGAGGTGTCCACCCAACTTGGGAGCACCCTTTCAGTGAGATCGTATATTCTCTGAAAGCCATCTCGACGTGTCACCATGAGGTCGCCTGAGCTGAATAGAGCCTCGAGGGCTCGCTTCGCAGGTTTCCATCCCCACCAGCCTCCTATCGGCTTCTTCCCCTCAAAGGCGGAGCTCCCCAACGGTCCCTCCCTTCTGACCCTGTTCAGGACTAAGTCGACTATGTTCGGATCAACTTGGCTGAACCAGCCTGTGTGTAAGACCCTGTTTTTAGCTCTATCCTGGTTAGCAGCGATTAGAAACCTCCAATGGTCCATGGGCATATAACACATGGCGTGACCCCACCCCTCGAAAACAAGTCTATCCTCGTAAGCGAGGGAGTACAGATCACTCTTTTTATACTGTCCTAGCCTACTCCAAAGGGTAAGATAATGGGCACGCTCCACGACATTTATCGTATCTATCTGAACACAGCCGAGGCGTCCTAGGGTTTCTTCTATCCTCTTCTTTGTCGTACTCTTTGGTAGCTCGCCTATCCCTTGTTTCTCTAGCTGAAGCCTACGGACAGCGTCGACCGACGCTTTTTGGGTTTGGACCATTCATACACCGTTGAGTTAACGACTGCTTAACACATCCATTCTTCACATAGAAATAAACCATCCCTAATAAGAGGGGAACTTTGTTATGTGAAAGTAGACAACAATGAAGAGATTGGCAGTTATTTTTATATTATATTTTAGAAATTAAGTAATGAACGAATAAACTGGTACAATTAGTGAAGTTTTCGCGTTCGTACTGACCATCTACTCAAGATGCGCCATGCTTATAGACCTGGGCATGGATTCACGTGGGGATAAGTCATGCCGGAGCAACCTGCCTGGGAGATAAAACGGACCATCTACACACGCGCTGAAGAGGAGCCCAATACCAGCCTTGGCATTCCAACCGAAGAGAGGAATCTCCAGCAGATGCTCAAACGAGGCGTTGTTATCGTCGACAAAGTACCTGGTCCTACGAGCCATGAGGTTGTAGCTTGGGTTAAGAAGTTGATGGAACTCGACCACGTTGGTCATGGGGGCACTCTCGATCCCAAAGTTACAGGTGTTCTTCCTGTTACCCTTGAGGACTCCACGAAGTGTGTGCAGGCACTCCTTGACTCGGGGAAGGAGTATGTAGCCATAATGCGTACTCATGAGGATATAGAAGAGAAACACCTTGTAGAAACGCTGAAGCAGTTCGAGGGTGAGATCTACCAAAGGCCGCCCCTCCGTTCTGCTGTGAGCAGACGCCTCCGCACACGATATATCTATAGGATAGATTATCTTGAGGGCGACGGCAGGAACTGGCTCTTCAAGGTCGCCTGCCAGAGTGGGACATATATCAGGAAACTTTGTAGTGACGTTGGTGAGGTACTTGGCTGTGGCGCCCACATGCAGGAGCTCCGTCGTATTCGTAGTGGCCCATTCACTGAGTCTCAAGCAGTCACTCTCTACGATATCGCAGATGCGATGGACCAATACAGAGAAGGAAATGAGGCTCCACTGATGAATATACTTCACCCGGTCGAGGAGGCACTCGCGCTCCTGCCCCATGTCTGGGTTAGGGACTCCGCAGTCGAGGCACTCTGCACGGGGGCTCAACTCGCTGTCCCCGGTATACTCCGCTTAGAATCCGGAATAGAGCCAAAGAGTCTCATAGCTGTAATGACGCAGCGTAATGAGGCCGTCGCCCTAATGAAGGCGGAAATGAATACCGAGACAATACTCAAGGAGGAGCATGGCATCGCTGCAATACCCGAGCGTGTCATCATGATCAGAGGTACCTATCCTAAAACGTGGTAAGCGTGTCCGAGTACTACTTCTCCGAGAACCCAACCTCCCCTGATAAGAGAGGTCTCATAAAAACTAAGCTTAAAGGCCTTGATTTCGAGTTCGAGACGAACTCAGGAGTATTTAGTCACAAGCGCGTAGATTCGGGGACACGTCTCCTCATCGAGGCCATGAAACTGCCTAAGGAAGGGAGGGCTCTCGATCTTGGCTGCGGCTATGGTGTCGTAGGAATAGTTGCAGCGAGACTCAATCCTTCCCTCGAAGTCTGGTTGACAGATGTAAACATGCGTGCGGCTTCTCTCGCTGAGGCTAATGTGAGGCGCAATGGCGTGAAGGCCACTGTGAGACTGGGCAGTCTTTACAAGCCAGTTAATAAACTTAAATTTGACCTTATAGTCACCAACCCACCCATTTCCGCAGGAATAGACACAACCGTTAAGCCCATGATAGTTAATGCCCGCAATCACCTTGTGGATGGTGGAGCCTTTCAGCTAGTCGTTCAATCGAATAAGGGTGGAAGAACACTATCAAGGATAATTGAGGAAACTTTCGGGAATATCGAAGTCACATCCAGGGGTAGTGGATTCAGGGTTTTCACGGCTTACAAGAACTCAGAAAAAGGAAAAGGAACAGAAACTTAAACCTAAATAATGGATTGTAGAGTAGTTCTAGTCTTAAAACGTGTATTTTTTCTCACTACGTTCAACGAGGACTAGTAATTCTTCTCATTCTCTAGGGAGACCATGAAGGGAATGAAAATGTAGAAGGGGTTAAACATAAAGTAAGAGTTTAGGAATGAGTAGGCTGCGATCACTAATACATCAAGGATCCATGAGAAGAGTAAGCCGAAGTTATCTGCGTAGCTTCAAGTGGAAATTTGGGAATAATACAAAAAGCGGTGTCATTTAATCGGACACTCTGGGATTAACTCGATATAAAATGGCGACGTTACCTATTACATCGATGAGAATAGAACCGGTTGCACCAGCTATCTCAGATGATAGCTCGATGCGTGCTTCCTTGAATCCTATGAACTTAATTTTTATTAGCTCATGGTCAGATAATGCTTTATCTATATTTGCTAGCGCCTCAGGGGTTACACCAAACTTACCAATCTGGACCACAGGGTCAAGGCCGTGCGCCCGGGCTCTAAGCCCAGCACGCATCTTTGAGGTCAACTCCATTTAATTCAGTCACTAGGGACGTGGATGAGGTATTTGGGTTTAGCCCCTTCGGTTAAGCCTTAATAGAGTCATGCGTGGTATTGGATGCTGGAGCCCGGTCGTCTAGTGGACAAGGATGGAGGGCTTTGGACCCTTAGACCGGAGTTCGAATCTCCGCCGGGCTACCACTCTCTAGCCATGAATTTATACCAAGTTCCTTAAGGAGAGCTCTCTTCATGACACCCTGGAGAGCCTTAAGCTGAACTGCCTCTCCATCCTCCAGGCCGATCACGGTCCTGTTTGGCTTAACTAGAGCTGCTCTCATCTCCTCAGGTGACACCCCTATGGACTCAAGCATCGACTTGACCATCTCGATCTTACTGGCTCTGGTCCTCGGCCTGATGCTGAGTCCAGCTGTGGCGTACTCATTTCTTAGCTTCTCGATACCCAGGCTCTGAACGTCATTGTAGGTGCTCATCACGTGGCCCATCATGTACTCAACGTGATCGGTGGGGATTGATAGAGCTGCGAGCTGGGTCCTGAAGTACTTCCTCAGGCTGTGAGGCCTGACCCTGTACCTTCTACCTTTATCGGCCTTTGAGATGATCCCGGCCCTCAGGTATAGGCGACTCACCAGGGCGTGGATCCTTGACTCTGTGAGAGGCCTTCCGCATGAGGCCCAGCTGAAGAGGGGCGAGTCTGGCATGATCTCCTCGGATGGGATCTTCTCTGTTCCTGCCCTCCTGGATTGAAGGTAGGCCTTCAGGTACTCGACACCCTCACCGGCCAGGAAGGTATCGAAGGCGCCATACTCGCCCTTTGTGATATCGACCTCAACGTGAATGTGGATGGGTGAAACTCTGGCCTCGAGATCTTGCTGAACGTGTCGATACTTGAGTCTCACAAGGGTTCCCTCCCGGACTCCAGTTAGAGCTAGGAAGCTCACGATCGCCCTCTCTCTTGGAGCAGCGATGTCAAGAACTTGCTGAAGCTCCTCAGGGGTCGGAGAATGATCCGGCTCCGCTTTCTTACGACTGATCCTGAAAGGTAATTCAAGAGGGACACCGTTCGACTTGAAGAGGCCTTTTACTCCCTTCACGTAGTTGGCCACGGTACTCGGAGCGGTATTTCCCGCCTTGAGATCACACATGAAGTCGTCGAGACGTCTCTTGAGCTCGTCTAGTCTAGATGGATCAGGCTTACCTTTCCTGTTCAGGCATCCCTTGAAGAGCTCATCAGGTGACTGGCCTATCCACTTACTGAATCGATAGACTCCATATACGTCCTGGTAGAGTGTCGCGGGGCTCCCAATGTAGTGGAATTTAAGATCCTTGGCTCGATTCACCACGGTGCTATTCTCGAAGACGAAGGGGATCAGACTCGGCATTTTTATGGATAAAGACTCGATCACGTAGTCCTGGACAGCCTTTTCTCCAGGGCTCCTAGCAATTATGATCCTGAATGTGATTGGCCTACTCAGCTTCCTGCCTCGGGAGCTGTGGGTAAGTGTGATCTCTTTGAATTGTTTGGACTCGGCCATTCTAGAGGTACCTCTTCCAGGCTACTACCTTCCTGAGTTTCCGGTCGACGATACCGGCCTCCTCCTCGACACCTCCTAAACCGACATAGGGGACTTCAGCATTCTGGCATTGGTCCTTGAGTCCCTGGTCCTTCGTGATGATCACGTACTTCTCGGCTTTAGCGAACTCCAGGATCCTGTCATCCGTAACGCTCTTACAGCCAGCTGGCCGGTCTATCACCTCAGGAACGGTGTAGACGCTCCAACCCAACTCCTTGAGGGCTGGTCCCAAGTTCGAGCAGTTCTCATCTAACAGGAGTTTCATCATACATCATTACCAACCGTTGATTCTACCGCCATATCTACCACATAATTTATGAAGGCTTATATTTAACTCTGTGGTAGATAAAGCGGTAGCGAATATGGTCGAAATAGACGTGGGAAAAGTCAAAGTACAGAAACGACAAAGGGGCAGTTTCTTAGTGACTATTCCAAGCGCAGCTGTAAAAATCCTAAAAATTGAAGGACAGGAAGAATTGACGGCCTCTGTCGATGTCGAAAAGTCTAGTGTGTCTTTTAGAAAAGAAGATTGATCAACCAATTTCTTCGATCTCCTTTATGCAGCTCCTCAGGATCCTGAGCCCTGAGGCCAGATCAGGCTTCTCACGCTCCTGGAGCTCCAGGGCCCTGTCGAAGAGGATGGTCACAGCCTCATCGTCCTGGGCGATTATCCAACCCACCGCCTCCCTCAGAACTGGCCCCACTGTCCGTGGATCAACATATCTGAATAGAACGTGATCCATGTATCGGACTCGAACCAGCTTAGGGGAGTAGGCCTGCAAGGACTTCAATCACACCTCCGCGGCGCCAACTCGTCTAGGTCGTCAAGGATCTGAGGCATCAGCGGGCCCTCCTGTGGATCTCATAGACATATTTTGCGAGTTCGTGTTGCTCCTCAGGTGTCATCTGCCGACCAAGTTCAAGTTCAAGGGTCATTCTACAGGCGTAGAATCGGATCATCGTTGGTGATTTGTGCAGCTCTTTAGCGAGTTGACCCTCGATCTCGGGCACGATGACATCGATGATTTTCATGGCATCCACCTTTTGAGGTCTGCGCCGCACCTGAGGCAGTGAGTGAGGCCCGCAGCCTTGTTCTCGGCGCACTTCGGGCAGCCCGGCTTGATGATCGGAGGTAGTGGTCTGGGGACGCGCGCGCGGCGGTTCTTCTTCGTCAAGGCGATGTCTCCTCGACGACGTTGAGTCCCGCATTTAGCGGCCCTTCACCATCCTCGGCGCGGCATTCAGCCGCGTAGTCACAATATCCTTGACACATCCAGCACTCAGCCTTCGCGGGTGGTTTCCCGGCCCTGATGGCCTCGGCGAGGAGGCGGCCGCGGCGGACGAGCTCCGCGAAGACCCGTGTATCGCGCTGGACGGGGAAGCTCTTGTCGACGGTTCCGCCTTTGCCTGGTCGGGCCTTCACGTCGCGGCCCTGGAGGAGGATGGTCTTGTCGAGGTAGTCGACTTGGCCCCAGTCGAGGCCGAGGGCGGCGAGGTAGAACTGGAGCTGCTCAACATGCTCTGGCTTCGGTTCGCGGAGCCAGGAAGCGGTTCTCTGGCTTTTGACCTCGTGGACCACGAGGGCTCGGTCGCCATGCTGGATTAGGGCGTCGACTCGGCCGTGGATCTCGAAGGCGCCGGCCTCATCAACGTAACGGGCCGGGAGCTGGGTGGCGACTACATGGAGGTCCTTGCGGCCACTGAGGACGGCGTTGATCCACCAGTCCTCGATTAGGTTTCCGGCCTCGAAGATGCGGAGGGATTCGGGGGAGGCGGCCTTGTTGAGTATGGCGGTGTAGTAGGCGCCGCGCTGGCAGGGCTTGACGATATCGGTGACGTAGACGACGCCGGGGACTCGGGTTCTGCGGTTCTCCTCGCGTTGGGCGAGGTGCTCATCGACGAGGCTCAATATGCAGTGCCTCCCTTGAGCTTAGTTTGTTTATTGACCTCTCGGTGGAAAGCCATGTAAAACTCGTCGTCGGTGTTCTCTGAGTAAGGCACCCCGATCGCGGCGCATATCGCCCGGTGGACCCTCATCACTTCTTGGACGCATAGTTTCCACCTCAGCGCCCGCTCATAATCCGAGTGAGTCGGGATCTCGGCCTCGGGGTCGAGGTAGGTATTCGCCATTATCGAAAAGCGGATGTAATCGTTGAAGAGGTCGGCGGGGACGTCCCATTTTCCGACGCGGATGGTGCTCATTTCTCGGACGCCTCCATGACCTCGCTTAGGATCCTGAAGCCGTGGTATGTCCTCAGTTCCTCAGCGTAGTGCTTGGTCGACTCGATATCTGAGCAATAGATCTTTCTCCACTCAGTTTTCAGGGCCAGGACGTGGCCACGCTTCCATATGGACCTCTCAACCAAGAACCTGAACAGCCTTTCAGTCACGGCGCGGTTCCTCCCTCCGACTTCTTGAATCTGGCGTCGTACCCATGCCCCATGAGGTAGCCCGGTATGCGGTCGAAGCTGACGCAGCGCCCCGACTTATCCACCTCGACCGCGGGCTTCTGGCATACTTCCCTGAATCGGTGCCGACAATCCACCATGAAGCAATTAACCTGAGTCACGGGCTGAACCTCCATAGGTCCGAGCCTGGGACCGTGAAGACATGAGGCGTCATAGCCCTCAGTAGCTTCTCCATCTCCTCTGAGGTGACACCGAGCCTCGACGCGATGTAGTCGGTGCTGGCCTGGTTGTGGGATTCCTCGAAGATCTTCGTAATCTGCCTAAACCTCTCCTCAAGGGTGACGCGGGGCTTAGGGTCCTCGGCCTCAACGGTGACGGGGACGACTTCCTCGGGACCCTCTGGCTCGGGTGGCTGTTCCTTTAGCCCATCCTTTTCAGGCGAGGGACCCCCGGAGAGCTCCGGAGCCCTCTCTATCTTCTCCTCTGGCTTCAGTCCGGGCGACGCTGGCGTATCTTCCTGTAAGAGTGTACCTGACTTACCAATAAAATCCTGGAGTTTTGGGCTCTCCTGAGAAATATTTATTTCATTTCTTACTCCTACCCCCGTTGCATATAGTTTGGTGGTCCTCTTGTCGTCGGGGTCGGTGCGCTCCTCAATCAGGCCCGTCTCCTCGAGGGACTTGATCAAGTTCTTGCGTGCCTTGTCGCCGAGTCTAGTCTTGAATCTGCCGAAGTAGCTGGCGTTAAACTCGTTTTTGGTTAATCCGTAGGGCTGGGCCTCGAATGTTTTACTCAGGTCCTCAGCCCACCAATCATAGACGTATGGAGGCATCCCGAGGCGGTTCGCTTCCACGATCCTGCCGAGAATAGTCTTCGCGACCTCGAGGTCCTCGGTCGTAGCGATAACGTAGCCTTCGGGGGTCCGTTTCCTCTGAAATAAGTTGAAGAGGGCGTGGCCCTTCGCCATGGCGATTAGGCGAGGCCAGTCCCGCTGGTCTCTGGGGGTGAGGTCGCGGGGTCTGCCATCTTTGCCCCGTTTATACCATTTGAGGGCGTTGTTTATGTCAGACTCCTCTATCATTATTTGCTGAATATTCTCGGCCTTGATTGCCTCGATTCTCGCCTTAAGCGCCATTCGCTCTATCTGTGTATCGAGTCTCTGCTGGAAACCGGGCCTGTTTCTGAGGGTCTCGGCTTGGAGGCCTAGGCTGTCGCTGAGCTTCTCCTGATCCATGTCCGGGCTTACAATAAAGTTGCGTGTGCGCTCCTGATCGTCGGGGCTGAAGCCTGCTTGACAGAAGATCACGGTGGGGTATCCTAGGAGCTTAACCCTCTTCGTGAGGTTTGAGCCCGACTGTGACTTATCCGTAATATCCGCGATTAGCTCCTTCTCGTCATGGCTCATGAGGCTGCGTAGGGGTTGAAGGACCCCGTCGTCGGGCATGTCCTTCCATATTAAGATCCTCTGGGCGAGGTCGACGATGTAGACCTTATCTAGGGCGTCGTAGGTGTCTCGATGTTTCCTGTACTCCTCTTTGCGCTTTTCCTTCCAGTCTGAGGCGACTTTCCTGAGTCTGACAGCCTCGGGTGTCTTGTCGCTTGTGTCGGGGGCGTGGGGCTTGGGGTTTGAGCCCTCCCAACCCTCCATTTTCTGCCTAAGGTAGTCGGCCCTTTTCTCGAGGGGTTTTCCGTCTGCAGTCTGTAGGTCCTGATTCATATGGAAGAAGGCTCGGCGTGAGGTGTAGCCCTTGCTGTCAACGTCCTCCTTTGGGAAGAATTTGGCTATCTCAAGTGCTATCCAGCTTTTACCCGTGGAGCTAGGGGCGCTGAATATTATCCCTTGCTGGTCCTCATAGGTGTAGTTCAGGACCATAGCGAAGAAGGTGATCAGCTTCGCCTCCTCGTCGTGCTTAACGGTCTCACTGATAACCCGCTTCACGAAGTCTAGGTCCATGAGCTCCGTGGCCCGCTTCTGGGCTTCCTTCCAGGCTAAGCCTCGCTGCTTGGCCTCCTCTAAACTATATGCGCCGGGGGTGGGAGTAAGAAATGAAATGTTTTTTTCTTCGCCAGTCATGGCCGTGAGGCCTCCGGCAGCTCAAGATTGATAAAGCAGTGAAAGCCTCGTGGCCCAGGCGGCTGACTCTCCTTGATCGGACTTACACTATAGTTGACGGTTAGTCGGCTGAGGATCATCTCGCGGACGATGGCTACGGACTTCTCTCTGTCTGCCGTAATCTTGATCTGGGCCCTGGCGTAGCCGGAGCTGAAGACTTCTAAGGATCCTCTTGTCCGTGACGTGATTGTTCCTCCTCTTTACTCGGCGGGTTTATCATGATCCAGTGGCCCTGAGTCAGTAGCCATGTTATGGCCGCGCCGTTCTTCGCCGCCTGCCTAACCACGAGACCCTTACTATCGTCAATGAAGGCCGTGGCCTCCTCGGCGGTCATCTCGAGCACCAGATCAGGCTTGGGATGCGTGATCATCTTCATTTGATCATCACCTCCGCGTCTACTACCCTGCGTTCGCGCTTGTCCTCGATCTGGCCTAGGCTGCTGAGCCTGTCGGCCTCGAGGGTGATGTCAAGGATATCGGCAAGGGTGCCCTGGCCGCCTCCGGGTAGGCTCATGCTGATGTAGGGCATGAATTCGTACTGGATCTCAGTGAGGCCTAGGCGGGCTGCTGCGAGCTTCTGGCTGAGGAGCTCGTAGAAGAGCCTCCAGCTGGTCTTATCCTCGGTGACTAGGTGCCTGTTCCGGTGCTTGTCGAGGACCTCGCGCTGGATCATGACGGGCTCAAGCTTGAAGCTGAGGTGGCGCTGGACGTTGCTTCTGCCGACGATGACCTTGAGCTCGAGGAGGAGCATCTCGGAGTCGTCCTCGGTGAGCCAGGCCTTGCGGACCACCTGGACCTTAGGGTTGTCCTTGAGTCGGTAGAGTATGGTGTCTATCTTGCCCTTCCAGGTGGCGACATCGACCCCGGTAGTATAGCCTGGGATGGTCTCGAACTCCTTGTTGGTGACGAGGACGGTTTTCATTTTCTCTTCTCACTCAGCTTTTCTTCGATGAGGTCGCTGGCCTGCTTCTTGGTGCCGCTGAAGCCGGCGACTCCCAGCTTCCCGAGGAAGCTGAGCTGCGCCTGGGTGGGAGCCCCCTCGGGGTCCTTCATCTGGCCCTGGTAGCCGCCGCCCTGCGTGGGCGCTGGGGCTGGGTCGGCTCGTTTCTTCGGGTTCTTGTTGATGTAGTCCTCGTTTTTGCCGATGCTAACGGTGAAGTCGCCCATATCGACCTTGCCGCCGGCGTCCTGGACCGCGATATAGAGATCCTTGTAGTCTTGCGAGAAGACATACTCGCCGTACTTGCCTGGCATCCATTCGACGCCGTTTAGAAGCGTCTCGTCGAAGGCGGCTGCTCTTGGTGCCGCTTCAGTGGTCTTAGACGTGAAGCCAGCGCTGAACATCTCTCGGCCTCGCTTAATCCAGGTCTCACCTTCCTGGATCCACTTCACGACATCATCGGCCTTGGTAACTATCTTACCGCCGTCGCTCATTGTGATGCCTCCGGTTTTTTGACTCGGCTACATTCTATTTGGTCGTTCTCGGTGAAGCTGTGGCCGCACCGGGAGCATTTGTAGACCTCATCGCCTGCAGGATCCTTGTTTCCTGTGTAGAAGGCTGATCTCTGAGCCCGCTTGTCACAGTTCGGGCAGATCATGCCTCGGCTCCCTTCTCGAAGACCTTGTCGTATGCTTCGGCGACGTCTCGGTCAGTCAGCTGGAGATAAGTAGCTGTCGTGGCCAGATCGGCGTGCCCGAGGATCTTCTGAAGGCTACGGAGATCCATACCGTGTTTCAATGCGTGGACAGCGTAGCCATGTCGTAACGAGTGTGGGGTGATATGGAGCTCGCTTAATCCAGCCCTCTCAGATAAATCGTTGATGAGCCTACGTATCCAAGTCTCTGAGTAGGGGAAGATTTTGCCTGTCGTTCTATCGCCTATGTGCTCCTTCACCATTGAAGCGGTCTTGGTGTCGACGGGCACGTTCCTCTCCTTATACTCCTTGGGGATCCATCCATTCTTCGCGCAGATACTTATCTGACGTTTTTCGAAATCAAAGTCATCCACCTCGAGATGGACGAGCTCACCGACTCTCACGCCCGTGTGTGAGAGGCCCTGGACTACGCATTTCTCCAAGAGCGTCTCGGCCACATTGAAAAGCTTGTCCACTTGATCATCGGTGGGGTATTTCTTGCCGGCGCTGATCCTTCTAGGCGGTTTTACCAGTTTAGCTAGGTCTTCTCTGTGGCAGAACCTGAGAAGGGCTCTAAGGATCACCGAGTAGCAATACTGAGTGCTTCGACTCAGCCCCTCGTTTCTCTTGAGGTAACCGTAAATATCGTCCTGAATCCACTTTGATGGATCATGGCCATAATAATAAGTGAAACCGGAGGCCACTATTCTGGCTTGTTGTGTCGAAGAAGGGCTCTTACCAGCGTATGAGTCGGTGAACGAGTTGACCAGGTTGGCGGACCTGATTACTGCACCTTTTCTGACCTGCTTCATGAGTAGGACCGCCACTTGAAGCCGCATGTTGGACATCGGAATTGATGTGTCGAGAGTACGATCCCGCCTTTCCCGGTCATCTTCCAACTCTTCGAGGGTTCGACGGCCCTCAGTCTACAGTTCGGGCAGTCGGCTTTCACTCTTAGACACCTCCAATTTCTTCAATCTTGACGCCGAGGGCCTTCTTGACCTCGGGAGAATAATATGAAAGCCTGGCGAGCTCACCTCTTAGAGATCTCCTTAAAAAAGTGCTGAAGTTCTCACCCCGAGCAACACAAACCTTCTTGAGAAGCTCATAATCTCCGGGAGTTACTCGAGTAGCCATAACGATGGATTCTAACTCTGTTTGTTCGTCCATGGGTGTCGTTTAGCGTAAACCTTTATAATCGGTTCGGAATTATGTACCAGTAGTACAATGTATATTAAACGAGGGCCTGATCCAAGAGATGAAGAAAGACAAGAATTGATATTCCATACTCTAAAAAATCATGTTTCACTTGGATTTAACGAACTGCATAGAGCATTAAAAATTGAAATTGGAAGCAAGGAGACACTATCAAAAGAACTAGATGCGTTAATTAAAAAGCATGAGGTTGAAAAAGACATTGATAGTAAAAAATATAAAGTTTCAAGTTTATCGTTATTTAATGCAGAATTTGAATTAACATCTAAAATAAATGAAGAGATAAAAAAAGAATCTATGAATGAATCAAACTCTAAAAAATTGTTAGAGTCATTAATCAAATGGATGGGAATATTGTCTATGTATTGTGCTCTTAAACAAATTGAAACAGGTAGAGAATGGACGAGTATTTCATCAAGATACGCTACTAACGAAAATGGACTATTGGCTCCCTTGAAGAGACATATTATTAACCAATCATTAAATCCTAAAGACATCAACGAATTAAGATCATTATTTTCTGATCTAAGTATGAGTAAAGATGCTATTAAAAAAATTAAAGAATTGGAGAGGGAACTCGGGGATAGTTATCCAACTGAAATTGGACATCTTGACCTGGCACTTCAAGACTTAGAGGGATCCTGGGAAGCTCCTGGATCTGCTTGACACCTCATTCTGGTTGGCATGAGATTTGTTCGGGGCCCCCGGAGACTAAGCATTTATTCAAGGTAGCCCGAGGGCCTTTTCATCGCATGTTCATTAGCAGGCGCTAATGAGCAGGGTATTAGTACGGTTTCAGAATAGGCGATTTGGGGGTTTCACGAAATTGTATCCTGTAACCTGTAGAAACTGGAATACCCCGTTTTTCAGGTTCGTTTGGTGAGATGATTGTATTTTTGGGAGATTCAGCCAGTTTGATACTGTTTCAGGGGAGCTCTTAAACACGGTTTAGGCGTCTTTTCCCTGAAAACATGAAACTGGTTCAGGGTTAATTTCAGGGTTCAAAAACTGTTCATCCCTGTATTGTATTCGCCAGTTGTATAGAATGAGTACAGTTATACAGTTGTACAATTGTATAAACTACAATTCATCCCTGAACTGTATATCGTGAAACTGTTTAAGGTTTCAGGGTTTAGGATTCAAAACCGATTATCTCTGATCACATTCACGAGGAGGTTCTAAAACAGTACCATGAAACTGTTTCCTCGTTCACGGTACCTCCTTCTTCTTCTCCTCCTCGATCTCGCGGAGCATTTGTTTGCCTCGCTGCGTTAAGACGCTGTTTCTGCCACGACACTGGTAAGTGATCAGATCCGCCCGCGCCAATTTTCCGCGAATAGCGGGAGGGATCTGCATGATCTGGCCATGACTAATCAGGCTGATGTAGCCGCGTAACAGGTTCTTATCTGAAACATACTCAAGGTCGATGCCCAGCTCAGCAGCGCGTAAAACCTCTTGACTGGTCTTCACGGAGCCCAACTCCACAGGCCTCAGGCTCCTCCCCATAACCACACGTCGAGCCTTCCACTTGCCGCGCCTCACCGTCAACGCTGAACCTCCTCCGCCAAGACTTCACTGAGGATCCTCTCACCTTTCACCGTCGGAGAGAATCTCCCGATCCGCGTGTGGTAGTACCTGATCAGTGTGAGCCCTGAGAGGCACTCATAAAACCCTACACATGATTCGCGCCGGAATTCCCCATCAAATCATACTTGAACTAGGACGCATTTAATCCATCCTACCCAGAAATCACTCGTGCGCGATATGAACAACGAAAGACAAATATAACGTGCATATGACCAATATTTTTCTTTCATAATTGATGTTTGGATAGGTTTATATAAAAAATATGGACAATTAATAAAGTGAGTATTGATATGGAAAAAGCGGTCATCCTCGGAAGTTTGGCTCGGTCATTCCCGCTGGAAACTCTAGACAAGTTCAAGAGTATCAAAGGTGTGATCGATGCCGACATCCTTTTCGGACCATACGACTTCTACGTTGTGGCCCAGGCTGAGGAAAAGGAAAAACTTAGCGAAATTGCGTTGGAGATCAGGTTCACTGAGGGAGTAGCTTCAACTACTACATGCAACGTAGTCAAAAAGGAAACTTTGAACCTGGTAAGAGCGCACACCTGGGAATAAGCATCAAAACTATCAATTCTTTTTTAACATGCGCGCGCGGCCTAATCGACCTTGAGGTCCTCGCTACTCAAAGCTTAATTCATGAGGAAGTTCAGGACATCTCGATCACTGATGCCGAGGTTCTCATAGTCCCTGGAGCTCAGGCCCGACACCAAGGACCAGGAGCTCTAATCTAATGGCTGTAGGATCTCTAAACTCCTCATGCTTTCAGTCAGTCAGGCCTGATCTCTTGCTGCTTTTAAAGCGTTGATTATGGACTGATCCTTTGCCCTTTGAATAGGGCGATCTGAAAGCTCTGCGGGGTCCAGGTGACTCTGAGCCAAGCGGCCTCTTGAGATCGCAAACTCCGTGAAGGCCCACCTCATGATCTCCTCCTCACTAATCCCGAGATCCTTGCTGGCCACCTCCAGGGCGAGGCCGAGCTGAGGAGGGAGATAAACCTTGACAGCCTTCCTAGCTATCCTATTCACCTCGAGGTCGAGGGTTCCTCACGGATTGAGGTGTCTTGATGTAGCCCGTCTTGATGAGGTGTTCGATGACCGCGTACCTGATGAATTCACTTTTACTGATGCCTAGAGGCTTCACGGCCTCTAAAACAAGGTCAACTAGAGGCTTAGTGAGATATACATGGATCACTTTCCCTCTCAAGAACCCTCAATCAGCCTTCAGAGTTTTAAGGAATAAGCGTAACTTACGTTAACATAGTTTTTTATGTATAGTAAAATAATGATTGAATTGATGGACCTCACTATTATTTTCCAAATTATAGCTGCTCTTTCTGCTATGGCATCTGCAATATGCGCGTTTTTGATCTATAAAGGCAACCAATTATCAAGAAAAACGATGGAAGAATGGAGTAAAACACTCGTTCAACCGAGAATATTCTTAAGACCTTCCTCAATAGCACAAAGACAGAGATTAGCTATCGGTCTCGGTGGAATAACAAATGAACAGATTTTTATACCGGGTATTTTTATCGAAAATATAGGTCTAGGTCCAGCTGTCAAAGGAGTTATTTATGTTATTGATCATGAAAATAATAAAATTCCACTTAGATCTCTTCATAGTAATTATTCTTTTCTAAGAATACCTGCAGGATCTGTTTATCATTATCCTAGTAATGATTCACCAGAAGTTGAGCAGTACATTAGAAATCAGAATAAGATACGCATTCAAGTTGATTATTTTGATATAAAGGATAATTTGTATCACATACCTCAAATAGAAGAAGAAATTGATTTGATATTAGACTAATTCACTAATTAGTAACCAAGTTGATATTTTAATCATTAAAAAGTTAAAAATTTATAGAAAAAATGGCTAGCCAGAGGTCTCCGCCGGGCTACCATCAATAACTGTTATTAGAACGTCCATTATGGGGGAATTTATTTCACGGTTCAGGGTGGCTTTCAAATGGTTTTCTACCTGCTCTGTAGTGAGTTGGTTCCCTTTTTAGGTTTCGGAAGCCGTGGCTATTTTGCTGTTAATTACTTAAGAATCTGATAGAAGCGCGCTTGCCTTTTTCTCGATCTCTTTCCTTTTTGACTTTCTAGCCTTCCTTTGCCTTTCTAATTCATCGCCTCTCTTCGTCAGTCTCCCTTTCGATGCATTCAGCTTCTTCTGCAAACCGATATAGATGGCCACCTTCTCTAGTTTCCTGTCCCTGATCTGAGTTTCCACATTCGCCTTTTCACTGAGCCAGGCGGTGACCTTCCCTTCTAGCATGTTCTCGCAGCTTTTCGCGTTTGTGTAGATGTTCTGGAGCTCCTCGACCCTTAGCAGCCTCGCGAGGTCCTTCCCGACGGTTTTGGAGTCCTTGACCCGCCGGAGCAAGGACGGGACGTGGGCGAAGAGGCTGAAGGAGTCGTTCTTCGGGTACAAGCTGCACGTTAAGACTGATCTCGAGTACGGGTTGGTTCGAGCCGTTGAGGCGACTTCGGCCTCGGTGCATGACAGCAGGGTGGATCTGAGTCTCCCCGGTGAGGTCGTGTATCGGGATAAAGGGTACTTCGGCGTGGAGCCGCGTGGGTGGGATGCATCGATGAGGCGTGGGGTTCGCGGTCACCCGCTCTGTGAGGCGGATAAGGCGCGTAACCGGCGGATCGGGTTGAAGCGGCGTCCGATTGAGAGGACGTTTGCGGTGATCAAACGGGTGTTCGACGGCGGGCGGGTGCTGGTTACGTCGCTTCCCAGGGTTCGGGTTAAGATGGTTTTCAGCTGTTTCTGTTTTAATTTGCTGCAGCTGTGTGGTCTGGGTGTTGTCTGATAGCGTCGGCCATGGATCCGGTTTGGGGGGAGGATGGTTGGGGCTCTCTGGGGAGGTTTTTATGGTTTTGGGGTGGTGCCGCGGCTTGTTTTTGGTGTTTTTCGGTGTCGGTTCTGCTTCTTATGTTGGGTTTGTCGGTGTTTTGGTGTGTTCGTTGTCTAGCTTGTTTAGTTGCTGAGTCAGAAAACAAGGTTACTACGAATCTTCTTATAATCAAGTTCTCTCAGGCGAGACTGTCGAAGTATTTTCAGCAATCTCCTGCTCTAAAATGAGGTACAAAGTTCCGCTGGAGAATCTAAAGAAATCGAACCTTGAATTTGAATACTTTTTTTTGGCCGATATAGGTACATGAAAAATCGCTTCACTTTAGGGCTTGAACTGTCACACGACCTAATATTTCACTAAGTGTCTGTTCAAAGAGCCGCGAAGAATCAGGAGCACCGCTGATAGCGTGCGCTGTTTCGTGAAGAAGGGTCGCCGAGAAATAATCTAATGATCGAAGCTGATTTCTCTTGAGAATAATCACTCCATTTTCCCATACACCATCAGTGTCGTCTTCACCCATGAAGTTCTTCCGCATAGTTTCAGAGATTTTAATATCAATAATTTGTCTGGGACGGCCTCCAATTAAGTTGAAGATTTTATTTCTCAACTCAAAAATATGTTTTTCATTATTATTCAGTTCGGATATTTCAATAAATTTGAATTTAAAACTCTTATTGTAATCGTCGCTAAACTGCAAGACGTCCACGATTGGTTTTCCGTGAAGATCCTGTTCTCCCTGAATTTTATCCCTCAAACTTTCAGGAATCGTTATTATTTTATAACCCATGTCCCTTGCTTCATTTACAATATTTCCATGGCTCATTATCTCTGAAGAGGTTAGAAAGACATGTTTTCCCTCTGTGTTTAGAATCTTTACTGCATGCTCCTGAATGTCGATCCATTTTAATTCATCATGCATCAACCCCGACGAGTATTCCTGAAGGTCCTTCATTAGAAACTCTGCAACGTGTCCTTCTTTGCAGGAGAGTAGGATGTTTTTAATACGAGAGGAATAAGCGGTGCGCCCGACATTTGTCCTTTCCCGGTTTAGAGCCTTTCTTATTGCATTGGTTAATGAGATAATGTTATAACTGAAGAGGAAATTCTCCTCCTCCGCTACTTTTACTCCATTTATATAGATTAAACCAATTTTACCGGTTTTACTTAGTAGCTCCCCGTATTGGGTTTTTTCAAGTGTTTTCTCGCTAGAGAATCGGAGAAATAGTTTTTTTGCTTCTTCAATATCTTTGTCAGTTACGCCTTTTAGAACTACATCTGTGCCACTCATAATTGGATCTGAAGGAGGGGAAATTCTAGCATGAAGGGTTGTAATGTCGTTGAAACCATGTTTCTGAGTTTTCTCCAGTCTAATATCGCCATTCTTAGATTTGCGCGCGCGCGTCCTGTATTTGCGAGGACTATATTACTCTTCCCGAGTCGAGTTGAATGAGGTTTGGAAACTCCTCCTGTAGCTGCTCTATGTGGCTTATGACTATTATCTGGGGAAAGCTTTGGCTCAACTCGTTCTTTAACAAGTTTATGAAACCCTCTCGGCGCTGCGAATCGAAGCTGCTTAATGGCTCATCGAGGAAGATGAAGCCTGGGCGTGCACCGCGGGTCTCCGGTATTGTACTGAGTGCAAAGGCGAGGCGCAGGGCCAGGCTGAACTGATCCTGTGTTCCGCCGCTGAAGACGCCCTTTCTCCTCCATGTCTTCGCTTCCCTATCGTAAGCTTCGATCTGGTACTCTTCTTCATCTATTCTCGCCATGTTGTACCGGTTCTCGGTGAGAGTCGGGAGGAACTGGGCCATGTGCGCCTCGACGCTCTTTTTCACCCCGGACATGATACTGTCGCGTGTGATGTCGAGTAGTTTTATGGCTCTAGTCATCGCATCCAACTCGAATTTCTCTGTGGTGTATCTTGATTCGAGTAAGGGATGCTCTTCACGTAGTTGCTTATTGTTCTCCATGGTTTCGAAGGATTCGTCTATCTGCTTTGTCATGATCTCCTGTTCGGTTTCGAGACTCGAGCAGCGTTTCATCAGCTCTTCGTCTTCTCTCTCAAGTTCTTCCTCATCTTTAGGATCTGCGCCGCTCTCAGCAAGGGTGCGTTCACGTTCAGCTTCCAGATTGGTTAATTCAGCGGTTGCGGTTTGATTAGCTTCTTGACTTTGTTTTAACTCGGCCTCGATGTTTTGTATTTTTGATGCGGTTTCCCTTTTCCCGCGGATCTCCTCGATAATACGAGTTAGATTTTCGTTGGCCTCATCCCTTTCTTCTTTGATCTGTTTTTCTTTTAATGCCTCTACGCCGGATTCATTGTATTTGTTTATCTTCTCCTGGATGGAATCTAATCCTAATTCATAGCCACTGGATTCTTCTTTCAAGGTTTCCAGTGCTACTAATCGCTCGTCAAGCTCTGCTGAGATTTCATTCGCTTTTTCCATCTCAGTTTTTAGTCGAGTTAGCATTTGGAGGTCCTCGGTGACCTGACTCCTTAAAGCGGAAAAATCGCCATCGCTTTTTACGACTGATGCGTAGTCTCTTGGTCTAGTAGGCAGAGTGCTGAGCTTTTCACTTAACTCTCGTTCACTTTTGCCAAGTTCATCAAGACCAACTTTTTCTGAGGCCTGCGCCTTCTCAAATGACTCGGTATAGTCACCGATTCGCTGCTGATCGCCCAGCAGAGCGTTTCTCTCCACTTGGAGGCTCGAAATACCTGAGTCGAATTTCGAGGTGCTGTTCCTCAGGAATAGCACTGCCCCGGCTAAGACTAGGGGTACTCCAATTACCGCTATTATAGGAATGATTATAGCAGCAACTGCTATCACAACGCCTGTTATCGCCATTACTATACCGATGATCCTTGTTTGCGCTGCCTTCGCTTTACTTCTATTTAGTTCAGAGGAACTCTTTTCCAATTCACCGAGTTTTTCCTCCGAGCCCTTGAGGGCTGATAGGTGTTTTTCTGCTGCCTGTTCAGCTTCCCTGGCGCGTTCCACGTCGGCCTTTAGGTTTGTGATTCGCCGATCGAACGAGTCTAGTGTTGGTAAAAGAGTGTTTGCAGAGTTTGCGGGGTCGTAGTCAGTGATTCTCGGTACGAGTTCCTCTACTTTTTCCTTTGCTTTCTGCGCCTCCTCTGCTTTTTCAGAGGCGTCACCTATACGGTTCTTTACTCCGACTTGTTTTTGTCGGGTTTCTCTGAGCTGGGACTCGAGTCTCAGGAGCCTATCGAGGTCCTCTGTTTTCTTCTGCGCTTGCTCGGCACGATTCCTAACGACGGGTAGCTGAGCTTCGAGTTTCTCAGCTCTTAGCGATGCGTTTCTCGCTTCTTCGAGACTGGCTTTTATTCTTTGAATCGCATCGTCTATTCCTTTGATCTCTATTCGTTTGGTCTCTGATTTGTTGGCGAGGTTTCTAGCGATCTCTAATGATGAAAGGATTTTGTCTAATTCTTGGATACGGGCCTCAGATTGGTCGAGCTCTGATTTAATCGAATCGACTCGGCTCTCTGCGTCTATCTTCCTTTTTTCGGCGTCCTCATACGCCGTCTTGGCACTTTCAGCTTCAGCGAGACGCTCTTTTGTGGAATAGTTTTCCCGCTCAAGATCCCTCTGTTCGCCCTTAATGTCATCACGGGCCTCAACGAATGCCTCGATGTTGAGGAGGTTAGTCATGGCTTTGATGCGTTCATTCTTGTTTCCGGACTCGAGTTTGCCTAACTCCTTCTGCTCAACTAGGCAGCTGTTGAGTAGTGCCTCGCTATCGAGTCCATGAAGGTTCTCGATAATCGCTTCGTTTACTCGGCGGGCGCCCATGATTCGTTCGAGGCCACTCTCTGGGCGCTGTATACGTAGCTCGTGTGTGTTGGCACCCTTTGTCTTGATTATGCGCCTGACGATGTACTGATTCTGATCAATTGTGAAGGCCAGCTCGACCAGAACTTCGTTTCTTCCATAGCGGATCACATCCTCGTTAGACGCCTTTTTAGTTGGGTAAAGAGGATATCCGTACAGTGCATAATGGATGGCCTCCATGACCGTGGACTTTCCACTCTCGTTCCTGCCATAGATCAGCACCCTGCCATCCGGGAACATCAGAGGCTCCTCGAGCTCCAGGCGCTTGAAACCCAGGGTCCTAAGGCTGACGAGTTTGAACACGATCAGGTTCCTTCCTGGCATTTATCGTAGCTTGCCAGAGCCAGCTCGAGCGCTCTCTCCCAAACTTGTTTCTCCTCATCAGCCGCGTTCTCCACAGCTTTCATCCCCACGGTCGTGAGCTCGCCCCGTGGATGTAACCCGCTGGCCTTTTCGAGCTCCAGTCCCTCCACTTGAGGCTTTATGCGGTCAACGTACTCAAAGTAGAAGTTGGCACTGTTGCCTCGATCGAAGAGCGATGTAAAATCTATACGTGTATACTCGTCGAATGGGACCTCGCCCTCTAGGATCAGTTGAAGAAGACCATTGGGATCACTTGCCTTCTCTACACGTTTTAGCAGTTCGTCGCTTGGGTTTCCTTGTGGCAAGCTGCTTGTGTGCTGTTTCAGCTGATGCATCGGCTGGGAATCCAGCGGAATGTACTCGAAGCGGGTCTTGCCACCGCTGAACACGATTTCGCAGAAGCCTGTGGAGTTTTCAGCCTCACCAAAGTCGAAGTGCTCAGTGCCTCCTGGGTACAGGACAAGTGAGTCGCCGACCATTGTGTGAATGTGCGCGTGAATGTGACCCATCGCATACAATTGGATGGCGGGGTTCTCCTCGAGGCTTGATAACTCGAGTCTTGGCTCCTCCCAGATAGTTGAAGTGACCTTATCCAGTGAATAGTGCAGCATTGCGATGTTGTAATCGGCCCCGGCTGGAAGTGTGATACCTTGGAGCGGATCTTTACCGGGGCCTAGCCTCTGATTGTATGACATGCCCGTGATTGAGACCCGTATACCATTCACTTCGATGATCTTCTGCTCGGGTTTGAGAGTGTCCTCAAATACGGTTGCGAGGGCAGCTTCATGGAGCACTGCGTGGGGGGAGAGGCCGTCGCTCGTGCTCCCGGGGGCCTCGTGGTTCCCAGCTATTATGAATGGCTGGACGCCAGCGTCGATCAACTCCCTGAAACCCTCAACGACGCTTGCACGCGGAGGGTTCCTCGGGCTGATCTGGTCGAATAGGTCACCCGTATGTAGGTAGAGGTCGGCCTCGTGCTCGATAGCGTAGTCTATGGTTCGTCTCCAGTTGCGCCCAATGTACTCTCGACGCTTCGCAAGCCTCGATCCTAGTTTCTGATTATAATAATTGAGGTGGTTGTCACCTGTTAAGACTATTTTAAGACTCATCTTCACCACTTCGTGCGGTATTCAGAGTCTTTTTGATCGGGTTTTTCCTCGGCGTGCATATCGAATTTATGCTTCCCACGGGCGCGTTCTAAGGCACCAACGATATCTATGTCGCTTCCGCCTTCTCCGCTCTGCCTCCCAGTAACCTTGACCATGGTAGGCACCTTTGTTAGCTCTCCCACGATGATTGCCTCGCCACGATTGAGCCCTGGCAGATCCTGGAATAGCTCCTCGCTCAATCCCTCGCTGCTTCTTCGTACCGCGCTCATGTCATCCGGGTTGGTAAGCCTCATTATTATCTGGCTGTTGCACTGGCTCAGAACGTTGCTGTTGATCTTGTTCGGGCGCTGAGTTATGACTGTTAAGAATATCCCGAATTTCCTCCCTTCGGCGGCTATTCGCTCGATTATTGCGCTTGATGCAGCCCTGTCGCCTCCTGATGCGGGTGCGAAGTTGTGGGCCTCCTCCAACACCACGAATATTGGGAAGTCGAGGTCTCCGGTGACTGCTCGGGACCAGATGTCTTCCAGGGTCTTTGAGACGATGTAGGCGGATACGCGCCTCTGGAGGCCAGCTAGGTCTATGATGCTCATGTGCATCGGACGTATGAGGTCCGTAATCGGGATATCCTTGTTACCCCAGATTGGGTACTTTTGAAGACGTTTTATGTATGATAGCGCGTTTCCCGCTGCTCGCTGTTCGGGATATTGGTCATCGTTGCTCAGATTCGTCAGCGCTTCAATTAGCTGCCTTGGCTCGTAATAGCCCTGTAGGCCTTGAAGGGCAGATTCTATGGCCTTTATTATGTGGGTCCACTGTGAGGAGATGCCGGCGACGTCCTGGATTCCCTCGGAGCCGAGGGAACTGAAGTCAATGGTGTAGCTCTCCGAGCCGCCGATCTCCTCATCCGAGTGGCGTCTGCCCGATATTCCTGGGGGGCGATATATTACCACGTCATCTGCTATCTTTGTTGGGTTCCCACCCGAATCTCTCCTCATCATCACGTAGTCGCTGTTGGGGTCGAAGACGATTATCGTTGCACCGAGGGGAAGGAGGCGCTCAAGCATCAAGCCAACGAGATAGCTCTTGCCGGCGCCCGTCTGGGCAATTATTGCAACGTGTCTCCTGAAGCCGTTCGGGTCGATTACTACTCTCACCTCATCACGTGTAATCAGATTACCTATTGGTATCCCAGACTTGACGTCTCGGGCGAAGAAGCGCTCCAGTGTCTCCGTGGGGGCTACGAATACCTCCTGCCCTGGGATGGCTGCGCTGCGTGGCATCAACACCTCGCCGCTCTCGCTCATGTAGCCGAGGATACTCGCCTCGCCGTAGACCTTGGTATTTCCACTGTAGCGGCTGATTATGGTTTCAAGCTCTTGAAGACTGAGGCGCTCACCCAAGATGTCTGAGTAGTTCGCTATTCTACTGACCTGGGCAAGTACCTCAACATCTTTGAACCCGGAGCTGCTGCGCTCTCTAACATGCGGGATTATTAGATACTCGTGTCTGGGAGGAAAGTCCTCTAAGTCGCTTACAAACCAGAAGCTTCCGGTCTCAACCTCTCCGGCGATGTAACCTACTTTTCTCGCACTCATCCATGGAACCTCCTAGAACTCCTATCGTACTCAACCTGGATCCCCAGCTCATCACCTATGACCTGCCTGTAGATGGTGTCGACAGCCTCCTCACCCAGACGAACCTCATGATCGGTTGCCCAGAGGAGGGCGTTGTAGACCTCCCGTCCTCCATACCCTGAGAGCAGCTGCTTCACGACGGGTTCGACAATAGATGGATCGACGAACTTGTAGGGTCTTACATCCATTATCTTGGCGTCGATCCCGAGGCAGCTAGCGGGTATGTCGACCCTAAGTGGCTGCTCCCCTAAGGTAGGCGTCATGTGGAACATGGCAATAGCGGGGGCTTCAGATACTCCGCGGATCGTCTTAACCGCCCATTCAACCTGTGACTCCGGAATGTTCCTAAAATACCGTTTTCTGTAGCTCTCCGGGTCGATTCTCATCTCCTCAGCCCGCTCGAGAGCGTACTCGCCCAAGAGAAGCGGGGTTGAGTGACCGGGAACGCCCTGTTTGAACCTATTTATTATCTCGGTATCAAGGAACAAGGGATCAGTAATGTTTACGCCCTTTTCATTGAGAAGGGCGCTACACAGTACACGTGTGCGGCTGAATTTAGAGACGCCTACTAGCATCACCTTCTTTTCTCTGCATTTGATGAAGAGGTTCTGAAGTCTCTCGAAGATAAGCAAAGGAAGGTGACGCCAATTCTCTAGAGGGAGCTCTTCCACGAGGTGAGTGAGACGACCGTACAGATTACCATCCACGAGAACGATGTCTCCATCCTTTAAACTCTCAACATTATTGAGTACTGCTTCAACTTCGATCAAATCCCTAAGCATTCTTTCGAAATTTAGGGAAATCATGGCTGCGGGTGGGGCTTTTATCATTTCAAACTTTACGCCTTTTCTTCTGGACCCATCGTTACCTATCATCATGCTCCGCGTGATGTAGAGTTCAATGCCATTCGAGAGACTCCTCATCGCGCTACTGCTGTCAACAGCAAATTCACGACTAAAACAAAAAGCTCGATCAGGAAGAATTGACCAGTGGTCCATGATGCCCTCTCTTAGGGTCTCCTCCAGCCTACTTCGATCTTTAGTTAAGCCTAAAATTGATTGAAAATGTAATTTACGAGATCTTATTTCGTCGACAAACTCACCAATGTAATTCAATTCAAATCTTCCTCACAAGTCAGCCCCAAGAATCTCTTTTAATATCACTCAAAATACTTTTAACAATTTAGCACGAAAAATTGCAAATAAAATTTAATTCACTTCTATTAATGGATATTGTATAGAGCTGAGTTTGATTATTTGAAGCCAGCCCATCTAAAAGTTCTTCGTTCGCGTGTGTTTGTTTGTTGTGTAAGGGGGTGGGGAGGGGAGAGAGAGTAGCTAGGAGAATGGGGCAGAGTAGGGGAGAGTAGTGGTTTGGGTTTGAGGCACTGATCTTATCCTATTCTTCTAATTTAATTCGAATGATCGATCCGACAGCCATACAGATTAAATCATAAAAAGCTGGAAAACTTTACGCACAATTCTTAGCTAATATATTGGAAACTGACTCTTTTATTACATAAAATTTAAAAATGGATTGAATAGCCCTTCAATTAAGATGAAAATTGAAAAAATTATAATAAAAAATTACCGTTCGTTAAAAAACGTGTCAACTTTGTTCAAAAATATAGTAATATTCATAGGAAGAAATAATAGTGGAAAATCATCAATACTTCAAGCGATAAATAATTTTTATACACCAGAAGCAAATACAAAAATAGATGATTTCTATAATGGTAATGCTGAAGAGCCTATAGAAATTGAAATTGAATTTAATAATTTTACAAATAAAGAGATAGATGAATTTAGATCATATATTCAAGACGATAAATTAACTATAAAGAAAATAATACATTGGAATGATGAAACTTCAAAATCGGTAGAAGAATATTATTCTTATAAAAAACAAGTACCAGAATTTGTGCAGATACGTAATACTATAGGAGCTATAGAAAAAAGAAGAGCTTTCACCCAACTTGTAGAAAGTGTTACCTTGACTGGGCTCACAGGAAGAGCATCAAGTGAGCGCGTAGTCGATGAGTTGATGGAACAATACGAAAAAGATCACCCCGAAAAGCTACAAGTATTTCAAACAAAAGGTACCTTCTTGGGTGCAAGAAATGTCGGTGGGGGTATCCTTGATAAGTATACTAAATTGATTTTCTTACCAGCAGTAAAAGAAGCCTCAGAAGAAACGGAAGGTAACAGAAGTGCGATTGATCAATTATTAGATTTGATAGTTCTTGAAAAAATTGAACAAAGAGTAGACCTACGAGAATTTAAAGAAGTTGTAACTCGTTCAATAATTAATAAGTACAGCCCACAAAACCTCGGTGGACTTGAAGACCTTTCGAAGGATATTTCAACAGTTTTGGAAAGGTATTCTCCAGGTTCAGAAATTCGTTTGAATTGGAATGAACCGGTGCCACCAGAAATCAATCTTCCCACCGTTTCACGAACAGTGTTTGAGGACAATTTTGAAAGCGATGTATCGCATAAAGGGCATGGGCTGCAAAGAGCAATTATTCTTACACCTTTAGAATATTTGACTATTATTAAAGCGAAGATTTCAGAGGAAGAAGCCGAAGAAGGGCAAGTACCTGTACGTATTGATACAATATTAGCTATAGAAGAACCTGAATTATACTTGCATCCTGCTCGATGTAGATACTTTTCGGATATCCTACTCAAACTAGCAAAAAGAGACCAAGAGGACGAGCAGCCTCACACTCAAGTTATTTACACGACTCACTCCCCATTCTTCGTTGGGTTAGAACGTTTTGACGATCTAAGAGTATGTCGAAAGATAAAACAAGAAGAAGCTGCTCCAACTATTAATATTCACTCTTTTTCGATAGACCAGGCCGGAGCTAGATTTAGTGAAGTCTGTGAAGGTCGCACCTATCGTGATCCTGTTGCTAATTTTAGAGTGCGTTCAATTCCTCTCATGAATACAATTATGAACGAAGGTTTCTTTGCTGATTTTATCGTGCTTGTTGAGGGACAATCCGATTTGGGTGTGCTTTGGAAGCTACAAGAGCTGAAAGAAAAGAACTGGAATAAGTATTCGATTGCAATTCTAACTACCGGAGGCAAGGGCGGAGTAATTAACTCCAAAATAATTTTTGACGGTCTTAAAATTCCTAATTATCTCATTTTTGATAAAGATAGTACTTATGATCTTCAGAATAGAAAGATATTAAAGCTAGTACAAAGCAGGGAAACAACGCTACCCGCTCAGAAGGTTTTCGATGAGTGGGCGTATAATGATCATAATTTAGAAACAGAACTTGATAGAATTTTGACGACGGAGGTTTTTGAGAGCATCTGGGAGGAAATTGAAAAAGAACTTGATTGTGACGATGATAGAATTAGAAAAAATCCAGAGATGTGGGCACGGTTCACAGAAATTGCATATGGTAGATGTTTGAAATTTCCTCATTTTGAAGATATTATTGAAAAAATAGATGCCTTGCATAAAAAAATGATCGTTTAATCTTTACCAATGCGTTTGATCAAGTTTTCTCGCTTTATAGATGGGTATTAGTTCTTGCCATCTTCCTAACGGGTTGGGAGAGTAGGTATTGCCAGTATAATGCCAATCGATTATTGAGTCTTCCTTGAAGCACCTTACATCACCTCGAAGACGGCAAAGACCCCAGCAACCGTTATTTTTCCCTGTAACATCATAACCATAGTAATCAGGTTCAACTTCACGGACGGTGTATTCTCCTTTTGTACGTCCGGAATGATATCTAATGGTTAGCGTCCTGTGTTCGATTGCAGCCTTTATCCAAGAGTCCTTTAGAGATAACATCCCACATCTTCATCTTACCATGAACATTTATTATTTACTAAGTATTTCAAGGCCTTTCTCCATTTAAGAGGTTCTAAGCGTCATTCACAAATTATTCAGTAATGGTCGCACGTGCGAAATCTGTCACGTTGCCGATCCAATTCCCATTGGTTCTATTTTTTATCGGAATCTGACTGAATCCAGGCTCCTTCATCTTAGCAGCGAGATCACCTCCGGATTCATCATCGTGAAAGTAAACCAGATTCTCGCCAATCGTTGCACTATCTATAGCCTTCAGATCACTGGGAATCAACGACCTCCTCAGTAGTAAGAAACTGATGATACTTTGAGTTTCAGGCTCCGTGCAAACAGGTAGAAAATACTTGAAAAAATTCTATTACGAAGTACAGCTAATGCGTGTGGAAATGAAGTTAGATACTGATTCTCTTACCGAACTCAACAAGGATATTTTGGCTAAACCTATTCTGAAATAGAACCGCATTCTCAATATGTATCGGCAATATTTTCCTTGGGTTTATTCGTTCAAGAGCCTCGAATAATTTAGGTCCGCTTGCGTGACCAGAAGCATGGCTATGGTGAGGCCCATCCAAGCTCATCAAGCTCAGAAAAACAAGGAGAGATAGGATTGAGTTAGACTCCGGAATCATGGTAGTGCGTCAATTTTTATTAGTACAGGAGTATCGGAAAATTTGGTTAAGAAGGCGTGTGGAGGGTCTGGAAGCCGCACCCGGTATCGTGGACAATTTGCGTAGGATTGACGATTCACTGTGATCTAATCGCTTTATTTGTGATCTATCCCATCAAAGATATCATACCTAAGATTTTTTGAAAATAACTTTTTTTGCGAAAAACAGGTGTGGCATACATTATATAGTATAGAGAATTCGGATTTACCTCTCTTTTCCCCCTCGGTTAACTATTTAGATCACCCCCAACGACTTCACACACATGGAGTCCTTCGACAGCTACCTCCTCAGAAAACTCTACGAAAAAGTCAAAGGAAAAGGAGACAGACTCGCCAAAATAGGCCAAGCCATCGACTGGGAAGCCTTCAGACCCATAATCAAGGCCATGTACACCAACGACACCCCGAGGGGACGAAGACCCAACACAGACGAGGTCCTCATGCGCGCGATGATGTATGAAGACTTTATCGGCGCGGCGCTCAGGTCAAACCATGAGCGCCGTCGTCTGTGGACTAGACGTCCACAAGGAAACCACCTACGCAACAATACT
>JBEKDF010000008.1:0-89586 GCA_050014495.1 Bathyarchaeia archaeon | reverse complement strand
TTAAACTTCTGAAACGGGATGGTTCAACTATTGACATTGAGGTGGATGCATCACGAATATATTTCGAGGGGAAGCCAGCGTCACTCGCCATTGAGAAGGATGTTACTTCTCTAAAAGAGACACAGGAACAGATAAAGAGACACACGGTTGACCTAGAGCAGCAGGTAGAGAATAGAACTCAGGAGCTTCTCGAAGCACAGCAGTTCGCAGCTGCGGGGAGAATGGCGAGTATGGTTGGCCATGATCTTAGAAGTCCCTTACAATCAATAAAGAATGCTTCCTACCTTATGCGTCGTCAGCCTGAAAGGTCCGATGATATGCTAAACTCCATCGATTCGTCGGTTGACCGAGCCTTAGCCATGCTTGAGGAGCTCAGGCATCAAACAAGAGAGACACCGCTCAAATTAGAAGCCACGGATCTCCCCGGAATGATAACCGATATAATCAAACAGACGCCTATGGATGAGAACGTGGCGGTCGATATGCGTCTCGAACCCACCCTCAAAATTGTGGAGATTGATCCACTGAAGGTGAGGAGGATCCTGGAGAATCTGGTGAGGAACGCGCTCGAGGCGATGCCGAATGGCGGGCGACTCACCGTTGAAACGAAGGATGATGGGAATTATTTCACCATACTCGTAACAGATACTGGGGTTGGGATACCACGGGAGCGCTTACCTAACCTCTTCAGACCTTTCTATACGACCAAGTCAAAGGGTCTCGGCCTCGGTCTCGCATACAGTCAGAAGGCTGCTGAGGTTCACGGTGGGACGATAGAGGTTGAGTCTGAGGTGGGGAAGGGCACCACCTTCAAGGTCCGTTTACCTCATCGAACATCATCGAATACGTCGGAGTCGATGAAATGATCAGCGACAAACCACATGCTGCAACTACTGGAACTAATTTCAAGGGGGCGGCAAAGATGAAGCAAAGAATCCAATCCCACCGAAGACATACCCAACTCCGAGTGCTTCACGTCGATGATGACTTGAATCAACTCATATTCACAAAGCTCTTCCTCGAAGAGTGTGACCCGAACATAAAGGTTGAGTCCGTCTCCGTCCCCTCGGAGGCAGTTCGCGCCCTGAAAGTGGACAATTATGACTGTGTCGTCTCCGACTACCAGATGGAGGAGATGGATGGAATAGTACTAACCCGTCGGGTCCGTGAGCTCAGTGATGTACCGATCATCATCTACACGGGGCGAGGTAGCGAGGAAGTGGAGGAATTAGCCAGGGCCGCGGGAGCTAATGGTTATGTTCAGAAGGACATTGATCCTAAACATTATCGTTATCTTTGCGAGCAAATAATTTCTTCAGTTAATGAAGATTAAGCCATTATGATAATTGAGTAGTCTATTTTCTAGTGCTTAATTATTATCCCCTTTTATTAAGATCGTCTCATATTTTTCTTTTAATCCTATATATTTTTTAAATATCCCAATTCCACTTTTATGATAGTATATGCTATTTATAATTGATCAGCTAGCAAAGAAGGCAATTATGTCGTTAAGTGAGCCAGTGAACGTTGTACTGTAGCTACCATTGGTTGTATTGATGTTGTAGAGAGTAAAGTTAGTAATAGTTTGTCCTTTTAGGGCCCAGTAGTTATAGTAGGGTTACATATTGCATTTGGGAATCAGATAGCTTCCCCCTTAAATCGGTCACCTGATAGTTCATTACAAGAAACCCAATTCCAGCGCCTACTATCACACCAATTAAGTATGTGATTTTGGTGTCCATATGCGCGCGCGATAATAGCTTGGCAGACTTTATTTTTTCATAATTCGCTTGCTTTTTTTATATAATAGTGTTAGAGAGAGGGGAAGGAGCAGAAAGCACGCATGTGAACAGCACCTAGATCTTTAATTTTTAATGGGTTAACGTTTTTATTGGGGTCCAGTTAGACTATTTGGCGCGCTCCTGTCGTCTAGTCCGGTCAAGGATATGGGCCTCTCGAGTCCGAGATCCCGGGTTCAAATCCCGGCGGGAGCACCAAACTCCGAGTTCAATTCCCTCAAGTATTTTTCTTATGGGTGTAGGAGACACGAGAAAGGATGACATCTACAAGACCGACCAGATATAGCTTCAGCGTTGGAGCGGTTAAGGAACTCAAAAGAGGTATCCGAGGAGGACAAAGCCTCAATCATGAGCCTGATCGCGCGCGCCTTATCGGCCTCATAGATCCTTATGAGTTCCTCGGTGTTGTGGGTCTGGCTGGTGATCAGCAGGTGGGTAAGGTACTCGGCGGGGAATATGTCGGCGAGTTTCTCGACATAGGTCTGGATCCTGATTGACCGGGTCCTCCTCGCCTGCTCGTGCATCTACCTAATTATTACCTTGTTTCCTACGTATTCTTGCTATGATTCTGAATGCTTTTGGGTCGATTCCACTTGGCTGGCCGCTGTAGTCGCTCTGCTTCGCCTCGCCTTTCACAGCTTCATAGCGACTTATGAGCTCCTCTGCAGTGAGTCTTTGAGAATCACTTATTAGCTTAGTGAGGTATTCAGCGGGGATGATGTCTGCTATCTTCTTGACATATTCTAAGACCCTTCTTGGCCTATCATAATCCCAATCCATCTTGCTCCTGTGTGTTTGCCTGAAATTGCTCCCATCCACGCCAAGTAACTTATCTGCGATTTGGCCACTGACCTCAACGACCCGCATATGAGCCCTCATCCCTTCAGCATCCTCGACCGTAAGACCCTCCAGGGCGTAGTGGTCGTCGAGTAGACCCTTCACCGTCGCCCTCATCTTGGCATCAAATACATCTTTGGTCTTCGACGCGATAGAATTCAGTGACTCCTTGACCTGTATCATCTCTCGAAGTCTATGATTATACTCAGTCAAGCCATCTGGCCTCTAAGCTCATCAATAAACTTCATACAGCTTGGACAGTATTTAGCCAAGTCTAGTTTGGCGAGGTAATCCGCGAAGGCATTGACCGTCATCTGCATGGTTACTAACGTCTGCATCCTCTCCACGGGTTCGCCGGCTACGATCTTCGCGAGGGTTAAAAGGTGGACGTTGTAGCCGATGAGTTCTCCTGTGTTCCAGCTGCTATTTCTCAGCTGCTTTACTTCAGCGGTGGAACGTTCAATGAATTTCTTGAACTTGCTTATACTCTGCTCGAAGCTCTCACGCTGAACAGCTATTGATTGGTTCATCTCCGCCGTAGCATAAGTCTTTATGGTCTGCATCGTCGCTCTGAAACCCGTTTCAGGGTTCTCGAAGTCCTCCTTCAAACCCTTGGCCATATCCTCCATGGTGTTTGAGGCTTTGGTGATGGCCTCGATGGCGTTCGAATTGAGTGTGAGGATCTTCGCCTCCAGCTGGGTCTTCGTATTATTCAGCTGCTCGACCTGAGCACCCAGAGTCTTTACCCTGGTCTCAAGCTTAGCGACATCTGCCTCCTTCCTCAGCCTCGCGGCATCAACCGCAGCAGTTACGCTCCCTAGCCTCTCAACCTCACCTCGGAACGATGGCACATTCTGTCCACTGTCAACGATGACGCGCCTGAACTCGACGAGCTCACTCGCACTCACATGCTTTCTAAGCTCCTCGAGTTCCTTGAACGACCCCTCACGAGCCCTGACCTTCTCAAGAATAACCCTCTCCCTCTCCTCGGCGAGCTCGACCCTCTCATCCCACTGATCCAGCTCAGCAACCAGCTTCGTTTTATTATTCTCGAAGCCCAGCTTCGGCTCCCAGTTCTCCCTTAGATCCGCTTCGAGACGACTAATCGACTCCTTCATCCCCAGGCCATGTCTAGCCCCCACCTCACGGGCCTTCTCAACAAATAAGCCAAGTTGGGAAGGCCTGAGACCTAGGGCCTCCGCCTCCCTAACCCTTTCAGCTAGCTCCGTCTTCGACTCCAGTTCTTTGTTCGTCTCGTTCAGCTTATTCCCCGCGATTAACTCCGACTTCGACAGATACCCGACTCTCAGCTCCATATCCTTAACCTTTTTCGAGAGTTCAGCGTCCCGCGAATAAACTGCGACCACGGCGACGGGATCACTACCCTGCTCCTTGATGTTAAGGAGGCATTTCTCCGCCTTATCCACATCGCGGAGGTCGAGGCCATGTGGCGTCAGGCGGTCCCTGAGGGCGACATAATCATCGAGTTCCTCCAAGGTGGTGTTCTTCTTATTAACCGCCTCATCCATCTGCGCCTTAGCCGCTTCGGCCTTCCCCTCGTACTCGTAGACCTGATCATCGAGCCTCTCGAACTCACCATGCTTAGCCTCGACAGACTTCTCGAAGGCGACGTAGTCGCTCATCCCATCGACCTTCATGCCGTGAATTCCCTTCACCACCTTCACGAACGTCTCCGCCGAGAGGTGCTGATCAGAGGCCTCCTTGTTCACAGCCTCGATGAAGCCTGGGACCCCATCAGGATCCACGCCGAACCCCTCAACGGCCTTGACGATTCTAAGCCCCAGACCCGCCCTAGATGCGTCGACCTTAGTCTCCTCCACCACCCCACCGATCGCGATGAGTTGCCTCACCTGCTCCTCTATCCCATGCTTTTCAGCAGCAGCCAAAACACTGTTAGCCCCCTCAGCCTCCGAGACGAAATCCCTCAACGTCTTCGAGACCGTGACGTTGCTTACGCCAAACTTCTTCGCCACCTCCCGAGCGGAGTACCCCCTGAACAGCATCCCAAGCACTCTGCTCTTATCAAGGGGCGGCATACACGGCTCAAGAAAAACCTCGACGCTTCAACCATATAATCGTTGACAAAATCACCGTTAAGCAAAATAGAAGGTAACAAACCATCGTTAACCCGAACCACCCACTGAGAAGACCAATCCCACATCGTGAACCCAACAAGCAGCGACCACCGCCAACGTTAACCCACCACAGCCGGTGTAAACCACAGACGAGACCTGTGAACCCCAGAAGCCGCCTGTTAACCTCGTAACCCACCCGTTAAGCCCCGCAGACCCCTAGACGACACATGTTAAGCCAAAACATGACCTGCCCATGCGTCAAACAGGTTTCATTAAACTCCCCGAACCCCACGTCCCCACACGTCCCAGCCTATGGAGATGTCCACATCTCCGAAACCGCGACTTTACACACTTAACAAACTTGACAACACCGCTAACACCACTAACATCCATTAACAGAGTCACCAATCAACCTTACACGCTTAACAAATCCACTTAACACAAACACACGCCGTTCGCGAGATGAATTAATAGGCGTATGCAAGTGCGCATGGTCTGTTATGCCGAGGAAGTCATAGCCGTGCTGGCTATAGTTGTCCCACTCGCATCGCCTAGATGCTTCACATCAAGCCTGGCAGAGCCTTGTGGGATGAGACCACGAACTCGGGGTTGATCTCCCCAACCAGCCTCCCATAGACCTCATCCGTGGTCAGGGCGTGGATGAGTGAGTCCTCGGTGAGAAGCACGTCACGCCTGTTGATGGCGGACGATAGTATGCGCGCCGGCCTGTCCCGAAATTCATCCACAGCTAGAATAACCTTATCTTGACAGCTCGTGCAATGAAAAAATCTCTCTTGAAAGGTTTTATCTACAAACCTTCGATTGTTATATCAGGTGATTGAATTGGGTATGCACAACGCAAAGTCGAAACCATTGACTAAGAAGGAGAGAGAGGAGAAAAGAAAGAAGCGTAAAGAGAAAGAATTGGCTAAGTGAACTACTCCCTTCCTAATCAGTGTGTATAGATTCGTAAAGCCAAATTTTTCTACTTTGTAAGATTTTAACTGCAAGAAGGTTTAGTTTTGTTTTTCGGATTTTCTTATAGAGTTCCTTAGCTCTTCTTCAAGTTCATCAGTTTTTTTGAGTGCCTCATTCTTTTTCTCATCCATCGCAGCTATTGCTTCTGCGCGCTCGATGATTGATTTGCATCTTTCAGCCGTCGCGATGTCGATCATCCTGCCTTCGAGTTCAACCGATGCCGTGCCTCTGGATACTCCATCCTCGAAAGCCTTCAGGGCTCTTCTCATGTACGACAACTCTTCCTCTGGAATGGAGTAGCCTTTGTTAAGCTGGATGATTGGTGCGGGATGGATTATTCCTGCTCCCCTAAAACCCAATTTTCTTGAGGCGACGGCGGCCTCAAAGATCTTATCCGGCTCACCCCAGCTGAAGGGCTCGACGCCGATGAGCCCCATTGGTTGAATGCCAGCTGCGTAGGCGTCAATCAGAATCTTCGAATTTGCAAACCATAGCTCCATTCCTTCGCTTGTTGTGCGAATACCCATTTCACGGGTTAGGTCCTCAGCCCCTACACTTAGAGTAACTATCCTTGGGCTAGAGCAGGCTATCTCGTAAGCTTTTATCACCCCTAAGGCACTCTCGACGGTGACGGCAATCTGTATATTCCCAATGGGTATGCCTCGGCGCTTCTCGAGCTCTAATACCACTTCCTCCCTTACCTTGACCTCCTCCGCTGATTCGACCTTAGGGAGTGAGACACAGGTTAGGCCAGGCCAAATCGAGGCCTCAAGGTCCTTCACGGCCTGACTGATGGGGCGATTAATCCTTACTGATACGTCTGAGCCACCCTTGCCAACTAAGGGGATGGAGTCTTTAATTAGTGCTCGAGCAGATTCCTTTTCTGCTTCAGGGACCGAGTCCTCGAGGTCCATGACGTAGCAGTCAGCCCCTCTAGTGTACGCCTTTTGTGTGAATCTGGAGACATTAATGGGAAACGTCATTGAGGACCTTCTGACGAACCTACTCATGTCTGTGTAATGTGCCGCGACCATGCCTTTTCGTTGCTATGGTTGATGTGATGAGGATTTAATGGCTTTTAGTTGAATCAGACAAAGTCTTGGCTGAATGCTACTTTCTCGTGTATCAACTGTTCTACCTCATCTTCTCTGTAACCGATTAGTTTCAAAATCTCTGCTGTGTGTTGACCCAAAAGCGGTGGAAGGGTTTCGACTGACACGGGGGTTTCCGAGAACTGGATCCCAGTCGCAACTGATCTATAGGTGAAGCCTAACGGGTGAGGTTTCTCTATTATAATCCGCCTTTCCTTCACAAATGGGTCTCTTATGACCTCTTCGTCCGTTCTGACGGGTGAGCAAGGGATCCTTTCACTAAGTAGCTTGGATATCTCGTCTCTTGTTCTTAACTTGAACCATTCAGCTAACTTTATGGGTGATTGCAGTAATTCATCAGATTCCATACCAACGACTTCGGCCAGTGCCTTCAGGTCCTTTTCAGCTGTAGCCCTGACAACAATGAATCCATCCTTGGCCTCATAGACTCCGTGGATGGATGTTGATGGCTGTTGAGACCTCTCATCAGCGGTAATTCCAGCTAGGAGGAACTGTGTGAACGCAAACCCTGCAATGGTCATTAGGGCGTCTGTTTGTGCGACGTCGATCCTTTGACCTTTACCCGTGATATTCTTATTATTGAGTGCGGCGAGGATACCTAAGGCGAGGAAGGTTCCCGGAATAGAGTCTCCAGGGCTACCGGCGAGGCAGCTAGGTATGAGTGACGCTTTACTGCCAAGACCGCGGGGTTCGCGGCTGTTTAGCCACATCCAGCTGCTCGCGGCTTGACTCACAATATCGTAGGAGGGCCTAGAGGCATATGGTCCAGTCTGGCCGAAGCCGGAGATGGATGCATAGATTATGCCTGAGTTCTCTTTGGATAGCGCGTCGTATCCTATGCCAAGTCTATCCATCACGCCTGGTCTGAAGTTTTCCACGATGACGTCTGAGATCCTCGTAAGTCTTTTTAGAACTTCCACCCCTTTCTCCTTTTTGAGGTCAAGAGCTATGCTCCTCTTATTTCTGTTTGGAAACATGAAGTAGGTGCTCTGACCCTGCAGCTTTGCGTAACCAGCGCTAGTCCTAGACTCGTCTCCCCATGGTGGCTCTACTTTTATAACCTCAGCCCCCATGTCCGCTAGAAGCATGGTGCAAAATGGCCCAGCGAGATGCTGTGATAGATCCAGTACCCTCAGGTTTGACAGCGCCTTCGCCAAATAATCACCTGAAGAAGGCTACACCACTTTTCCTTAAAAGGTACTGGCTTTCCACATCGTAATGTGGTGTCCGTGGTCTCATTAAATGATAAGACTAATCCGATTTTGTATTATTTCCTTATTCACCCTAGCGCTAACATCTTAACTTATATTTCGCGCGCAAATCACCGTGTACTCGATTGTTTCGCATGAATAATAGTGGCACTTTATTAAAAGGTCGTGGGACAAGATTAACAAACATGTAAATTTGGTTCATATAATAATGTCTTCTCGATGCTTTCATGAAATATCTACTTACGTCTAAGGACATCTACATGCAAAGTTGAAGTAAAAAAAAATCAAAAATTTCGCGGATATTTACATAAGCGAATCAACATTTTGATACCCTTCATTTTGCTCTTAATTTGGTAAGGGTTATTCTATGAGTTTCGCTAAAAAGTGGGGGAAGAAGGACGACCCATCTACATACGATAAAGTGGTGGGAACAATCAAGCCATCGGACCCTCTTAAAACGAAGCTCATGGAATCGATTAGAAGGATAGAGCTGGAGAATCAGCGCCTTGACCAAGCATATTCTCGGTTCCAGGAGCATGATAAGGCACTTTTTGATAAGGCAGTCGAATCCTACAAGGTACATGATGACAAGAGAGCTAGCATCTATGCAAACGAGGTCGCAGAGATCCGGAAGATCGAGAGAATGCTCCTACAGACGAAGCTGGCTCTCGAACAGATCGCTTTGCGGATGAGGACATCGACGGAGCTGGGGGATGTCGCAGCGTCGCTGCTGCCCGTCGTCGAAACTATGAATGACCTCAAGTTGGGCATCGCCTCGATCAATCCTCAGACGGAGAAGGGGATGGGTGATCTAGGTGATCTGTTGAGTGGAATGGTAGCCAACGTTGGGGTTGTGACTATGGGTCCCATCAACTTTGAGGCGGTGAATGATGATGCATCGAAGATACTCGGTGAGGCCCAGTTTGTAGCTGAGTCGAAGATAAGTAATGGCTTCCCCCCACTGCCAGGTGAAACGACGGGCCAATCTGTCAGGGGAGAAGACTCAAAACCTTAACACTAGGGAGATGACACTTTTTGGATAACATGAGCACGCGCCACACTCTGCTCGTCTCACAGGAGTCACTCAGCGAACTTCGACAGCAGAACATTAAATTTGAGCAGTCATGCGGTAAACTAAGCGAGCGTGAGAAAGAGCTCTTTGGTATGATTCGGAACGCCCTCTACAAGAAAGACACCTTGAGGGCCAACATGTATGCTAATGAGTTGGTTAGGGTTCGCCACTTAAAACGTGTCTTTTCCCAGAGCCAGTTGGCGCTGGAGTGTATCTCAATTAGGATGGAGAGTCTACTCGACCTATACAATGCCATTCAAATGGACCCGGTCTCAGAGGCCATAAGAGAGGTTGTGAGTGACATCAAGGGTATTTCCCCAGAGTTTACCTCGGGGTTAGAGCAGCTTGCTAAGTTAGCGGGAGATACTCTCCAACAGGCAACCATCGGCTTCAAAGAACCGGCCCTAGATGAGGTATTCGGCGCCACGAGCCCGGAGAGCCTCGCGATACTGAAGGAGGTATCGAGAACGATCGAGAGTAGCCTCGACAACGCTTTCCCCGAGCCTCCATTAAAGGAAGCACCCACGAGGACAGCTCAACCGACTGAGGCGATCGCCTATGGTTATGAGCCGACCTTTACACCGAAAAAGGCAACTGTAGATAATTCACTAGACTTGGGTAACCTCTCGGAGGACTTTATTAAGATGCTCGATGGCTTTGGCGTAAAGGGTCGACCAAAGGCAGAGGATGTTAATGCATAAGCATTGATACGTCTAGTGCGAGCGCGTCGAGGCTTGTCAGTATTTAAATTATCAGGGAAATTTGAACCACTTATTTACAACTAAATAAGAGTCGCCAGTTTCCGACAAGTGTTATATGGGTCTCCAAAGAGACTGGAAAAATAGTGGTTGATTCATCCGGTGACTATAAATGAAGAAGGTACAGATGCTTGAAGTCATAGAGTGCAGCGGTACCCCCTACGAGATTGGCAAACAGTACGGGGAGTCGGCAAAGGGAAACATCGTTAGATCTATAGAGACACTCGTGGCCCGTGTAGCCGCGGGTGATGGGGCTTCGAAGGAGGAACTTCTCATGAACACGAGGAAATATCTCCCAGTAGTTGAGAAGTTCGACCCTGAGTTGATCCAGCAGCTTAGGGGACAAGCGGACGGCGCGGGGGTAAGCTTCGATGAGGTGTTCGCGCTGAGGTGCTGGTTCGAGCTACGATTCTACTACAAGCATTTGACTACACTCTGTACCTCTTTCGCGGTGACTGGTAAGGCTACGCGAGATGGGAAGGCGATTGTTGGGCAGAATTTCGATGTCCTCCCAGGGGTGTCACTGGATATGGTTAGGGTTAAGCGGAGTGACGGGTCTAAGGAGCTCTCCCTCGTCTTCTGGGGAGGAGGAGAGCTGACGTTGACCTCTGCGGGGTTGGGGATCGTGTTAAATGTCGTCTTGAGTCCGACTACTGAGCAGCGTCTGGATGTACCCTGCTGCTGCTTGATGCCTAAGGTAATGAGGCAGAAGAGGGTGGGAGACGCACTGAGTGTGTTATGTACACATGGTCGGAGTATGCTTCACTACATGCTTGCTAGCTCTGAGGGTGACATCTTCAGCATTGAGACTCATCCCACGAGCTTCAACGTCGAGCAACCTACCAATGATGTTCTCGTTCACGGTAACCACTACGTCGATGCGAGGTTTAAGGTGGGAGACAACGCGATCCCTGAGGTCAGGGGGAGTACATATGTGAGGGTTCAGAGGTTGAACCGGCTCATTGAGAAGTATCATGGGGACCTCACGCCGCAGAAGATGATGGAGCTCATGTCTGATCACAACAACTATCCTCACTCCATCTGTGGGCACCAGAATGAGGAGATGCCGATGTACGCTAGATCGATGACGGTCTCATCCGTGATAATGGTTCCAGAGGACAAGGTAATGTACGCGACATGCGGAAACCCATGCGAGTACGAGTACAGTGAGTATCGGCTCTAGGCTCTTGTGTGATGAAGATATGATTGAATCTAAGTATGGGAAATACATCATAGATACACCACACGTTCAGAGGCTCGCCAACGGCGTCCTACCTGAGGGGCAGAGGGTCAAGGGGAGGACTATGAGCCACACCTACATCGAGGACTCATTGATCAAGGGAGTGCCTCAGCACGTTTTCATCTCCGGGATACACACCATCCCCGACCCTAACCCCTGGCTCAAGTTCCATGCTCACCCACACGACGAGATTATACTATTCATGGGGACGAACCCCCACGACATACAACACCTCGGAGCCGAGATTGAAATTAAACTGGGCGACGAGGAGGAGATCCACATAATAAATAAGACTTCTGGCATCTACATTCCACGAGGTCTGAAGCACATATTCACTTATAGGAAGGTAGATGAGCCTCATTTCCTCGTAGGCATCTCAATGAGTGGAGAATACAAGTAAACTATTCCCTGTTCAAGATTCGCGCTTTTAGCATATGAATTTGCATGAATAATGCACTCGGATGATCTGATCAAACTCGCTCCAGTTTGAAGATAACTGGGCGAAGCCCATCGGTGCAGCAGCTGATCATTGTGCCCTTCTTCTTGATCCAGGGGAAATCACCGCCGAAGGCGAGTACAGAAATATCTCTCTGAATATCCGCCCAGGCCCAACCGCAGAACCCCTCTGGGATCCTACCTGCCTTTGAGATAAACTCGGTCCCCTCCTTCATTGCGGGGCACTCGGCTTCAACGGTTGAGGCCCCGTACTCCTTGAGGATCTCACCCGTCCTGATCTTCTTCAGAACCGTAATCTTGACATCATGTTCAGACATCGTCTTCACCTCTAATACTACGTGTGTCTGCTCGTTTTAACTCGATTCCTCGTCACGCGCACCAAGGACCTGTGCTGCTAGGGTTGCGAAGACCTTCGCAGCGATTGTGACTTTCTCGAGGTTGACGTTTTCGTCGGGGGTATGAGATAGTCGGGGGTCACCTGGTCCGAATAGGGGGGTCGGTATCTTTGCGTCGCGGACGAGCCAGGATGCGTCGGTCCCTGCAGCCTTCCCGTAGAGTCCTGGCTTAAGCCCTGTTACGGAGTGGACGGCCTGAACGAGGCTCTTTACGATTCGTTCATCGGGTGAAGTCTCCATGGGTGGCCATTCTTCCAGCACCTTGATACTCGTCTTGAGCTCAGGGTCTTTGAACTTCGCCTTTTCGATGGCGTCGGTTATGTCTCGTAGAGCAAGGTCAGGCAACTCACCCGGTAGGAGTCGTCTGTCAATCTCGATGCTGCATTGGTCGGGGATCACGTTGATCTTTGTTCCCCCTCTTATTGTGGTGACGCTGAGCACGGGCTGGGGCACATCGAAGAGCTCGTTCCTGCCTTCGAGTCTGACGCCTCTCAGTGCCTCCATAATGTCGCGCATCTTATCGATCGCGTTGACACCTAGGTGGGGCCTCGACGCGTGGGCGCCGCTTCCGTGTGTGGTTATCTCAGCCCACAATATGCCCTTGTTCGCTATCTCTACCCTCAGATTAGTGGGCTCGGATACTACCGCCATGTCTGCCTTAAGGCCACTCTCGATGAGGTGGCGTGTACCGTGGATGCTTCCGGTTTCCTCGTCTGCCACAGCTGTGATGATGAGGTCACCATTTAGATTGGTGCCTGAGTTGACAATAGCCTCTATCGACGCGACCATCGAGGCGACTCCTGATTTCATGTCGGCGGCTCCTCTGCCATACATCTTCCCGTCGATAACCTCGGCTCTGAATGGGTCGTGGCTCCATCCGTTGCCGGGTGGAACCACGTCTATGTGGCCATTGTATAGCAGCTTCGGTGTCCCAGTTTTTCCGTGGAGGGTGGCGACGACATTGGTTCTTCCAGGGGTCTTCTCGACTAGCTTCACGTCGAGGCCGAGTTCCTTCAACTTCTCGTAGACGACCTCAGCGCATTCCCGCTCTCCGCCGGGGGGGTTTACGCTGGCAGCTCTGATCATGTCCCTCAGTAGGTTAGAGGCTGACGCGCCATTGACGAAGCTTGTTAGATGCGATGTCCGATCCATGTTTCTGCTAACCTCAACTGGTGTTATATTATGTAGTCGGCATATCATCGTTAAAGCTGATTGGGGTTACGGTTATGGTTGAAACTAGGGAACCTGTCAAGGTGCTCGGGATCGTCGGTAGTCCACGTAAGGGGAACACTGAGTTGCTGGTTAGTGAGGCCCTGAGGTCGGCGGAGGAGGTCGGTAATGTGGAGACCGAGTTGATACAGATCGCTAACCTCAAGATCCATCCATGTATCGCCTGTTTCAGGTGTTTCGATGAGAAGGCTGGGACTCGCGCCTGCCCGAGTTTCGAGGATGATATGGATGAGGTCTACCCGAGGCTAGCGAGGAGTGATGGGATCATCATAGGGAGCCCAGTTTATTTTGGTGGGATCAGTGGGCAGCTTAAGACGCTGCTCGATAGAACTGAGCCATTCGTTAGGTATGCTAGGACGGGTTACGGTGGGGGGCTTTCTAATAAGGTGGGTGGAGCGATATCAGTCGGATATAACAGGAACGGTGGTCAGGAGACCTCCATACAGATGATTCACTGCTACTTCCTAGTGCATGACATGATTGTTGTGGGCTCTGGGCCTGTGGAGACACCGGGCTGTTACTATGGTGGTGGGTCTGTTACCCACCCGAAGAGGAGCCGGATCCTCGACGCAGTGGCGGAGGATGAGCTCGGGTTGAGGTCTGCCAAAGGCTTGGGTGAGAAGGTGGCTAGGGTAGCCAAAATAGTTAAGGGTGGTAATTGGTAAGAGTAGTTTCTCAATCAGGATTCTTATGGGTTTTTCTTAGCCAGTGTTCAGCTACGTCCCTACCCGTGGCTAACCAGACTCCAGGGTCTTCCCGCATCCGCCTTATGAGTCTCTCAAGCGCCTTGATCCTTGAGGGGCGACCTGTTAGCTGTGGGTGCATTGTGAGGACGAAGCAGAGGCCCTCCTCGTAAAAGCCTGTGTACTCCTGCTCCCATATTGAGTAGACGTTAGATGGGTCAGTTATGTTCCTGCCAATGAGGCGTGTGCTGTAGAGGTAGTATGGGGCGTCGTCCATTATCCAGCTGACTGGGACCTCGACTAGGGTTGTCTCCCTCCCATCGAGCTTGTGTAGATAGGGGAGGTCGCTGTTCATCATGTTGCTCGTGTACTTGAAGTGGTTCTCGACTAGGAGTCTGAGGGTGTTGGGGCTGAACTCCCAGGCAGGTGACCTGTAGCCTACGGGGCCCTCGGGTACGAATTCTTTAATAAGGGAGGTCCCCTTCGCTAGGATTGTTTTCTCCTCCTCTAGGTTGAGGGTGTCTGGCCACTCATGGTAGTATCCGTGGTGGCCGATCTCGTGTCCGTGGGCTACGATGTCCTCCACTGTCTCTGGGTAATGCTCCATGGCCCATCCCGTCACGAAGAACGAGGCCATGATGTCGTAGCTCTTAAGGAGCTTTAGGATCCTTGGCACACCTACCCTAGGGCCGTACTCTCCCTGCGACATTGTCACGGGTCTCTCGATGTTTTTCGGGTCGCGGGGGATCCATAACGACTCTGCGTCGAGGTCGAAGCTCAGGACGACAGCCATCCTCTTGGAGTCTGGCCATACACTCATGTTCAATCGAAGAATTCTCAGCTGATTTGGTATAACAATTCGACGATCATAGTACTTGAGGACGTTTGCGTTGAGAGGCTCACATGCGCGAATTTACTGTATATAGGATGTTTTGGAATGAAGGTAAGGTCTAGAGGCGTAAAATCGATTAAGTCAAGAACGTATTAATGTCCATGAAGAAGATTCTCGTTGACACCGACGGTGAATTTGATGACTTTATGGCCCTTGTTCTTGCACTGAAGTCTAAGGATCTGAGTGTGGAAGCTATTACGACGCTTAGTGGTATACGAAGTCTACGCGACTCCACTGACGATGTCTTGAATGCGGTTGAGCTTCTTGGCCGGGGGGATATTCCCGTCGGAGAAGGGCTCAAAGTCTCGATGTCGCAGGACCTAGCGGAGGAGAGGCGAAACATTCTGAAGATATGGAAGACTGGGGGGAGGGGCTCCACGAGAGCCTTAAGGAAACCGGGGATCAGTCCGGTTAAGGAGGATGGCGCCAGCCTCATGATTAGGACGATCAATGAGAACCCCGGTGAGGTGACCCTCGTTACTCTGGGGGCGCTGACGAATGTAGCCTCCGCGCTTCTCAGGGAGCCGGGGTTAGCTAGGAAGGTGAAGGATGTCTACACGATGGGTGGAGCTGTCCTTGTCCCAGGTAATATTACTCCAGTCGCCGAGTTCAACATCTGGGGGGATCCCCTCGCCGCTAAGATCTTCTTCAACTCGGGCATGCACATCACGATGGTTGGCCTCGAGACCTACTACCAGCCCGTGCTCTCGGGGGAGGAATGGGGTCGTGTGAGGGAGGCGAACCCAGCTACCCGTTACTGCTTCAAAGACTTCGACCCATGGTTCAAGTATCTCGTAAGCCTCCATACTGATTGGAACGGCGGCCTTCAGGTGGGGGACGCCCTTACCGTCGGTGCGGTCATCGACCCCAGCATTATGAAGAGTAGAAGATGTTTTGTCGACGTCGAGACTCAGGGGCGATTGACTGCTGGCCAGACGGTAGCTTATGGGTTATCCGTAAGGCACACTGTGCCCAAGGAACCGAATACTGACTTGACTGTAGACTGTGACTGGAGAAGATTCAACAGGCTCTTTATGGATAGAGTGACTTCCTAGGACTTGAGCTAGACACTATCATTATCAGAGACACAGCCGTGCGCACGAAGTTGGAAAATGTTGTTTGCGCATACAAACAGCGATTTTTCGTGTACCATTTTATACACGACCAACACCCAATTAAATCACTACATAGGGAAGGTAACGTTGCTCCTTGGTTGACATCCTGCTATTGTTTGAGGTGCATCAGCCCTATAGATTTAAGCGAGATTTTTTCTGGGGCAAACGGGAATTTCAAAAACGCTCTGATGATGAACTATTCGAATATTACTTTGATCATTTTACGGATGGGGAGATTTTCAAGCGGGCCAGCGCTAAATGCTACTTACCGTCGAATTCCATACTTTTAGAGCAAATTGACCAGTTCAAGCACGAGAAAAAAGAAGTTAAAGTCGCCTTCAGCATATCTGGTGTCTTTCTTGAGCAATGTGAGAGGTTCAATAAGGATGTCCTGGATAGTTTCAAGCAACTCTCCGAAACAGGGAGGGTAGAGTTCCTAGGACAGACATATTACCATTCTCTTTCGAGTCTTTACCCAAGAAAGGATGAGTTCATCGCTCAGGTTAACAAGCACAGGAATACAGTGAATGAATTACTCGGGCACTCTCCAAAAGTTTTCGAAAACACTGAGCTAATCTACAATAATGAGGTAGCAAAGTTAGTTGAGCAATTGGGGTTCAACGGTATATGCACAGAAGGCGCTGACCGGATCATTGGTTCTAGCTCCCCAAATCGACTTCTCAGCGCAAACGGTTGTAAAGAGCTCCGAGTGATACTGCGTAATTATAAGCTAACAGACGACGTTGGCTTCAGGTTCTCGACTAAGACATGGAGCGAATGGCCACTAACCGCTGAAAAGTATGCGGGTTGGCTTGCATCAGCTGACGGTCAGTACGTGTGCATTTTCCTAGACTACGAGACCTTCGGCGAGCATCATTGGCCCGAGACGGGGATACATGATTTCCTCAGAAGGCTCCCCGGAGAGATTCTCAAAAAGGGGAATCTAAGGATGTCTACGCCTTCGAGGGTTGTAGAAGATCATAAGCCTGTTGGTTTATTAGACGTCCCTGAATCGAAGACAGTATCTTGGGCGGATATTGAGCGATCAACTGACAGCTGGATTGGTAACGATATGCAATGGGCCTTTTTCGAGGGGGTTAGAGATATTGAGATGTTGGTTAGAGAGGCCGATGATAAAAAGTTCACAGATATTTGGAGGTACTTGCAGATTAGTGATCACCTCTATTACATGTTCACTGCTGGGGGAGGACCGGGGGTTGTACACTCCTACTTCAGCCCCTACGCGAAGCCGATTGACTCGTTTTTAACCTCTATAGCCATTCTTATGGACTTCGAGAACAGGTTGAAGATCGAGACCTTTGCAGCAAACGAGCAATTTGAGTTCCAGACTTTTGAGGGGAAAAGTGGGAGTACTGGGTTAAGTGTGCTGAGCTTAGTAGGCTTCCATAATCTCCTGGCGAAGGTGCCTCAGGGGAGCATCGAGTTTCATCGCAGTAGGGGCGATTTTGAAAATTGGTTTGAGCTGAGTCTCCGGGATAAGGTGCTGGCTGATAAGGTAAGGAAAGTTAACGAATCAGACCTAGAGGGTAAGGCACACGTGCTCGAGCTTAGAAAGGTTATTCAGAGTCATATAACGTTCCAGAAAATGAGCCTCAGGAAAATGGGATATTCATGAGCACCGAGCCCATTGTCTTCGGGCGTGATTTTATCGCTAATTACTCTAAGGCGATGGATAAGGAGTGGATAATTACGAATGGTTTGGGTGGTTATGCCTCCTCAACAATCATTGGGGCTAACACTCGAGGTTATCATGGGTTATTGGTGGCAAGTCTTCCCCCAAACCTTCGACGACTACTTGTCCTCTCCAAACTTGAGGAGTCGATCAGCATCGAGGGGAAGAGTTACTCTCTTTCAGTGAACAAGTATCCTAATACAATATACCCTGATGGAAACAAGTACATCGTTGAGTTCCGCCTAGATCCCTCGCCGAGGTACATTTACCGGATTGGTGAAGTCACCCTAGAGAAGACGATTAGTATGCTAGCTGGGCGGAACACATCGATCATCTCATACAAGTCCGACGCGCTTTGCAGTGTCAACCTTACGGTTCGTCCCCTCGTCAATTGCAGAGACTTTCACTCAAGAACAAGAGAGAATACAGGACTAACCTTCTCACAAAATCCGGTTTCGGGTGGAGTCTGTTTAGCGTCCAACTTCGATACGAGGAGTCTTTACCTGATAAGTAGTGGCGAGTATGAGTCCTCAGAGAATTGGTACAGAAATATGGTTTATGACCTAGAAACTGAGAGAGGCCTTCCTGATCGAGACGACCACTTCAGCCCAGGCATCTTCAAAACAACCCTAAGGGACAAAAATATTTTCAGCATAGTGGCCTCATTCGATATCCCTAATCTCACTAATGAAGCGGCTTTGGATGAAGCCTCTAAAACTAAGCTAATTCAATCGAGTGGCAATCACCTACTTGATTGGCTGATCCATTCTTCGGATCAGTTCACCGTGAAGCTACCTGATGGAACGAGCACGATTATTGCTGGCTATCATTGGTTCGGTGAGTGGGGGAGAGACGCAGCTATCGCCTTACCCGGTTTATTGTTAACAACTGGGAGATTCGATGAGGCTAAGAACGTTATTAGGAGATTTTTGAACAAATCGAAGAATGGCCTTGTCCCAGTATACTTTGAAAATGAGAGCGCTCACTATGCGTCGATAGATACATCGCTCTGGCTAATCTACTCCGCTTACAAGTATTTCGAATACACCTCTGATCTACGATTCCTCAGAGAGATTTACCCGAAGCTCGTGGAAATCATAGAGTGGTATCGACGCGGAACCGATTATAGCAAGATGGCTGAAGACTTCTTACTGGAGGCAAAATCAGGTGAGCACTGCCTAACTTGGATGGATGCTAGAGTAGACGGTGCCCCAGTTACCCCAAGGAGGGATAAATGCGTTGAGGTGAACGCTCTCTGGTATAATGCACTCAGATCCGTCGAAGAGCTATCAAAAAGGCTCGGTGAGGAACCTGAACCCTACAGTGCATTGGCGTCAAACATTCAGAGCAGCTTCAACGAGGTGTTCTGGTATAATGATTGTAGCTACCTCTACGACTGTGTCGATGATGAAAGGGGAGACCCTTCGATTAGGCCAAACCAGATCTTTGCCATAAGCCTCCCTTTCCCCGTTCTATGGCGCGAAAGGTGGGGTAGTGTCTTCAAAAATGTTGAGAGAAATCTTCTGACGCTTTATGGGTTGAGGAGTCTGTCACCCAGTGATCCCAGATACTGTGGGGTCTGCTCAGGAAGCTCGAGCGACCGTGATACTGCGTACCATAATGGCACAGTCTGGGCCTGGCTAGTTGGACCCTTCATATCGGCTTACGTGAAGCTGGGTTGGAGTCCTAATTCGGTGATGATTCGCCATATCTTGCACGCCTTTGATCAGCATCTAAGCGAGGCTGGTCTAGGTAATGTATCTGAGGTCTTCGACGGCGATGCCCCACATCGTCCGCGTGGCTGCATCACCCAGGCTTGGAGCGTCGGGGAGCTCCTGAGGGTCATTTCTGAGGATTTAAATGTGGCTAAAGAGGCATACGCGGCATGAAACACTATGTGAGATTTGAGAGCAGCATAAAGGAAACAACGATTCTGACCCCCTCCACGGGGTTCAAGCCACAGGTTCAGCTGGTTGAGCGTAGGAAGGACACGCTTCTTGATAGGTGGTGTAGGATCAATAGCGAGAGGGCTAATAGGCCTAAAGTTAGGGCTGGTGACTCATCGGTTTTAGAGCTAGTTGAGTCTTCTCGGAAGAGTTGTCCTTTTTGCCCTGATCACTTGGAGGCAAATACCCCCATGTTTCCTGAGAGCCTTATCCTGGGAGGCAGGTTGAGGGTCGGTGAAGCCGTTGCTTTCCCGAATCTCTTCGCATTCGCCCAACATCATGCGGTGGTCGTGTTAACTGCGGAGCATTTCCTCCCACTTGAAAAGTTCGATGCATTGCATATTAAAAACGGGCTTGAGGCGTCGATCAGGTACGTCAGAGCAGTGAGGGTGAAGTACCCACGGGTCAAGTTCTGCTCCATAAACTGGAACCATCTTCCAACGGCTGCAGCCAGCATGCTACACCCACACCTCCAAGTGATCGCTGACGAGGAGCCTACTCGTTACGTGTACGATGAATTGGAGGCATCTAGAATTTTCCACGATAAGCATGGCATAAGTTACTGGCGTGATATTGTTGAGGTTGAGGAAGAGAAGGCGGAGCGTTTCATTGCGAAGTTTGGCGTCTCCAATTGGTACACGAGCTTCTGTGGACTTGGGAATAATGATGTGACAGGCGTCGTGGATGCCCCCAACGTTTTTGATATGAGTGAGGCTATGCTTGGAGACTTATCGGAGGGTTTGTCGGCCTTACTGCGGGGTTACAGCGCCCTCGGTGTGCAGGGTTTCAATCTGTCCCTGTTCTCCGGGCCACTTGACTCTCAGCTACGAGATTTCAGTGTCCACTTAAGAATGATCTCAAGACCCGATGTTAAGCCAATCTATACAGCTGATACAGGGTTTATGGAGAGGCTTCACGACGAGGTGGTGGTTGAAACGAGGCCAGAGGATGTGGCCTTTAAGATTAGATCGGTTGTTAGTGTATAACGTTCTGATAGATCTTTAGCGTTTCTGAGACAGCTCTGTCCCATGTGAAACATTCGAGAACTCTCCTCCTACCATTCTGTCCCCACACTTTTGCTTCTTCTTTGTCACTGAGAACCTCATTTATTCCCCATGCGATGTCTATTGGGTCTCCCCCGTTGACGTGGATGCCACATTTTTCCGGACCGTTCGGTAAGACTTGTTCGGCGAATCCAACCACGCCTCGTGCTCCGACGACCACTGGTTTAGCCATGGCCATCGCCTCGAGGCTCACGATTCCGAATGGCTCATATGTTGATGGGAAGACGCAGACGTCGGATGCTGCGTAGTGTTGTATCCTCTCTTCTTCTGATAAGAACTCGAATTGGAGTTTTACATTGTTAGTCAAGCCAAGGTTGTTGACTTGGTACTGGATCTCGTTCTCCTGCTCACCGATGCCCAGTATCACTAGTTTGGCTTTCGGTGACCTTTTCTGGACCTCTACCATCGAATTGATGAGCTCCATGGCTCCTTTTATTTGGGTTAGTCTACCGACGAATAGCACCATGCTTTCGTCTTCATTTATTTGGTATTTTCTTCGAATTGTCTGAGCATCTTTCTTGGTAAATCTGGATGGATCGTATTTTGATGGGTCAACCCCATTCCAGATAACGTTGATCTTATCCCCATTCCACCCATGCGTAATCAGATCGTGCTTCATCGCATTGCTCACAGTCACAACTTGGTCAGCGTTATCTGAGGATGCTTTCTCGATGCTGGAGACTACCTCTGAACCTCTACCGTTGGTTCTGCCCCACTCTGTAGAGTGTACATGGAAGACGCAGGGTAGATCCGAGTTCTGCTTTACCATAAGGCCGGCGATGCCGCTTAACCAGTCGTGGAATGAAACCATGTCGAATTTGCATCCCTGCTCGATGATGAGTTCGTTGAGTAGCTTTGAGGCTGAAAGTGTGTTGTACATCATGATGTCGCTGAAGAACCTGAGCCCAGACCCCCACCTTCTGAGGCTGTGGTCAGCGATTAATGATAAGACGTTGCTAGTATCCGAGATCAGGGGTCGATTGACGTCAACTCCGTCGATAATCTCATGGGTTGGAAGCCTTCCCCTATTTAATGTAAAGACAGATACTTCGTGTCCTTTCTTCACAAGGCCTGGGGCCATGTACTGGGCATAGGTTCCTAGGCCACCTGCAATGGTTGGAGGGTATTCCCAAACGAATAAAGCGATCCTCATTTCATCACCAAAACTAGTTATTTCGTTATTTTATGTTGTCCGTTTCTGTTGGATAGATATCTCAAGGGTTAAAATGGTTTCCATTTACCCTCATTGTACTCGAGCATCGTTCTCATGTAGGTGCCTATTGTACTTGTCGCTATGGCACCCCATTCATATGATTTGACTCGTTTAGAAGCCTCTTTTCTTAGATTATCAGCGTATTTCTGGTCGGTCAACATCTTCCTTATTCCCCAGGCTAATGACTCTGGATTTGTATATACAAATATAGCAGTTCGGTCATGGTCAAGAATCTCTCCCAGTCCTCCTGATCCTGAGGTTACAATAGGTGAACCACCAGCCATAGCCTCTAATGCCACTATTCCGAAGGGCTCGTAGATGGATGGGATGAGACAGACATCAGCTACTCTGAATAGTCCTCTGATTGTTTCTCCATCGAGGAAACCTGTCACAAACACCTTATCCGATAAGCCGAGTTCGTTCACGCGTCTTATCAACTCCTCTTTAAGGTAGCCTTCACCTACGATGATTATCTTTATGTTTAGTCCTTGAAGGAGTGGTGCAGCCTCTACAATTGTTGATACTCCTTTCTCTTGGACGAGTCTACCGACGAATAGGACTAGTTTCTCGTAGGGCTGAGCGAATCCTGATCTCAACTCCTCGAGGTTGATAGGTGTCTTGTATAACGCCGTGTTGATTCCATTGGGGATAATATCGATCCTTGTCTCAGGAATGGTTAGTATTGAGTGGATTTCATTGGCCATGTACCTACTGCAGCAGATTATTCGCCAAGCCTCTCTAGTTAGCCAACCCTCTGTTGAACTTATCATCCTCTGGTAGTCATTATGGACACCATTTCTTCTTCCGTACTCAGTGGAGTGGATGGTTGCGACGAGTGGTATGCGGAACATGTGTTTAAGACCAATTGAGGCGCTCGCTACAAGCCAGTCATGCGCATGAAGTAAGTTGATGTCGTTTGAGGTGATTATCCTGGCTATTTCCCTCTGGAGATTGACGTTCATCATCGCGACCCATGTTGCAAAATCGGGTGTGGGGCTACTGTAGGAGTCGATTCGGTGTACGATTACTCCGTCTACCTCTTCGTATGATTTTGCTCCTGGGAAGTCACAGGTGGCTACATGGACCTCGATCTTCTTCTTTACAAGGGCTCTTGATAATTCGTATACATGTGGTGCAAGACCCCCAATAATTCTGGGAGGATACTCCCAAGCTAACATCAGAACGTTGGGGGTTAGCAAGTCTTTACCCTCGCTCGTCTGGTATTATTTTCCTATACGACATTATGATTTTTTTGATCCATTCTTTTTCGGTTGGGGAGACAACGATTATTTTATTTTGTGATATCTCATGTATCTTCATGATCTCTTTTTTCATCGAATCCGATTTTGTGATCACTAGATCAGATTCGTTGGCCCCCATCCTCTCTAGGCCTTTGATGCATGAACTTAGGGGTGATGAGGGATCGGGAGATCTCTGATCTTCGAGGCTGTGTATTGTGAAGACGAATGGGATACCAAGGGCTCTCTTCAGGTTTGTGCCTGCTGATACGAAATGCCAGTCGTGGACATCTAAGAGGTCGACATCTCCCTTTCTATCATAATATATGTCTGAGACTAATCGTTCTATCTCCGAGTTTAGTGTTAAGCACCAAGTGATTACGGAGATTTGTGGCTCGACTGGATTTGATGCCCAGTATAACTCGAGGAGATTTGATCGTCTCTCGTATTTGTATGAGGAGTTATGGCATGTGACTACTTTTGTTTGTATATTGGCCTTATTGAGTCCTAATGCAAGGCTCTCAACGTGACGCGCCATATCGCCTATAATTCTTGGAGGATATTCCCAGGATAGTATAACTGGGGTAATAATCTTCAATCTCTTTCCTCACGTGTATAGGGAAGAGACTCGGATTATGCCTCGACCTGTTAAGTTGTAGTGTTTTATCCCTGTTTGGTCTGTTGTACATTCTAGGTAGCCTGAGATAATCTGATTGGAAATGATTGTTTCTAGTTCCTCTTTGTTTATGTTTGTTAGTTTTATCAGTTCGTCGATTGTTTTCCCAGGTTTACCAATTATTGCACCGGAGTTATGAAGCGCAATCAGTAAGATTTGGTGTGGTGTATGCTCTCTTCCGCTCATTGATTGGTAGTTTGTGGTGTTTGACTAATTAAGTTATGTAAATGGAACTTTGTATTAGGCGGGTTTGGTTTCTGAGGCTTCCGCGAGTTTTTTTAGGTATCCGAGTCTGAGTCTCGATATTTGTAGTAGGCGTTTCCGCATCTTATCACCATGGAATGCGTCTCTTCGGAGATTTACGATCTGTTGTGATAGAGTCTCGTCTCCGAGCATTGCTACCCATTTCTCAAAGTCTCCTCTACTCATGTGGAATTCGAGGGAAGCTGTATCTATTGTTTTTATGGAGTCTACGAATCCGGCTAGACTTTTTGCAGATATGCCCGTGGGTGCTCCCACATCATTGTTGAAGTAGAAGGCTCTCTCTGGGGGTTGTTCTTTTAAAATTTGAGCTGACTCTTCTCTAGTTGGTTTACGCATGTATAATTGAACAGTTTTTGTCTATTTAACTGTAAAGGTTTTGGCCAACGACCCAGTCTCATATGGAGTAATTTTTGGATTTAGATTTGATTTTCAGGGATGAAATCATACTCATTAATCTTGAGAAGAAGCGCCTTGTCCTGTAGTGTCTGATATGTTGCGTAAGCTATTTTCTGGATACTGTTAATGTTGTTTGTGAGGGTAGAATCTGAGACTCCTTCTACATGGGGCTCGTATTTATTTTTGGTTAGGATTATGAATAGGGTGTCCTCGTTTCTGCTCGCCGCTTGATACGAGTGGTGGTTCCAATCGCTTCCGGTGAATACGAGGGTTTCCAGTTCTGGGAAGGCGTTTTTCAATTGATTACTCAGTAGATTTTTAAATTCGTTTCTAAGATGCCAGTAACAAACTACTTCGAGGAATCTTTTTTTTGGCTTATTTTTAAGGTGATTACTTACCTCTGCCAAGAGTTCGGTGTATGTAACCTGTTCGTTATTGGGTAGTTTCTGTGGGTCGATGAGGTTCATTTCCCTCTTGTAAATTTCCACGTCTGGCTGTGTAACGAAGTTTATTCCCTTCTCGAAGGCGAAGATAGCTGTGAAGACTTGTGGCAGATGCATGCTCAGCATGGTTTTCACATCAACGTTTGTTGTGTCGAAATCGAAGCTCACTGGTTCGAATTCAGGGGGGATCTCCTTTCCTCTTGTCAATACGATCGTTTTTGGGTTATAGTTGGAGATTTTTGAGCCCAGGGATTCCTGGATTAGCTGTGTTATCCAGGTTTCGAGGGCTTGAGTGATTTGTTCGTCGAGTATTATAGCAAAGTACTGTGCTTCTTTCTTGACTAGAGAGTAAGCTTTCTTCGCTGCGGATTCGAGGAGTGCTTCTCTGAGTCGGAGGTATTCATTCCAGATGATGTTTAATTTTGTAAGGTCCTTGTTGAGAACTAGGTATAACGGGATTAGAAAGATAGCTGTATGTGGTGCTGTGAATCTGCCACCAATATCAGTTTTGCCGTCTATTTGAATTGGGAGGGTTTGTATGCTTTCCCAGCCACTGTTATCGATCGATTTTCTGCCTTGGCTGAGATCGGTGAGCCATAGGAAGTGGTTTTGTGGATCGAGTCCTAGTGATTCGAATTTTTCTCTCAGAGCCTTCAATATGTCCTGTGTTTCTTTTGTGGTTCCTGATTTTGAGATTCCGATAACTAGAGTCTCTGATAAGGAATCAATTTGTGATAATAGTTCTTTCAGGGCCGCCGGGTCGAGGCTGTCGATTGTATAAATTTTTGCACTGGTTTGTTTGTTGTGGATCTTAGCTATCGCTTTGATGGTGTTGATTGAGCCACCCATACCCGAGAAGACAAAGTTATTTTTCCCTCTGACTGCGTATAAATCGTTGAAGCTGTTTAATCTCTCCTCGATTTTCTCCCAGGCTGGGGGGATGACCCAACCTAGGCGTTGGCTATCACCCTCGAATCCGATTTCTCTATATGAATTAATTTCTGGTATATCTGACCTACTTTTCTCTGAGGCCTGGATGAGGTTTGATAGCTCCGCCTCGGGTTTTATGCCTAAAAGAGCTTTGCTGATAAATTGGATGAGTTCCCTTCTATCAGGGTCTGTTACTTCTGTGTAGACTCTGGCTACATTCTCCGTTCCTGAGAGCCTTATACATAGCCAGTCACCAGACTCGAATATGATCTTTAGGCCATCTATTGCGAGTATCGACTCTATTCTCTGTGAGGTATGTAGAGATGCAAGGAACTTGTAAATTGACATTTCCTCTATATACGTTCCTCGGGTCTGTTCGAGTTTGACTCTTTTTAAAAGCTCAGTTGCTTTATCCCTTAAATCGCTGGTTAATTCGATGTTTTCCCTGTTGTAGAGGTAGCATCTCCCTATTATTGCCTCGATCTCCTCCTTATATTGGGATAGGCTTTTACCGGTTTCCGCGACCATCCAAAGACATAGTACGCCTGTTGTTATGCCATCGTCCCAAGATGTCATGAATGGCCCAGTGCCTATGTGTGCTGATTCTTCTCCAGCTATCAGGAAACTGATTCCTTCTTTTGTTACTTTTTCAACAAACCATTTGAAGCCAACTGGGGTCTCAAGAATCTCCAACCCAGAGTGTTTTGCGACAGCTTCTACGAAGTTGCTTGTAGCTATGGTTTTACCCACAACTCCTCTGAGTTTCTTATTCGCGAGGAAGTGGGTCAGCATGGCTATTACGTCGTTTCCTTGGATCGGTTTTCCTCCGAAGTCAATTAAGCCAAGCCTGTCCCCATCTCCGTCGGTTGCAATTCCGAGTGTCTCAATGTCCTTTGATACTATGGTTATCAATTCTTTTACGTTATCTGGTTCGGTTGGGTTTGGCGCTCCGTTCACTGCCGCGAATAGTGGATCATTATTATTCGTGTGGAGAATTTTGATGAATGTTCTCTCTGCTTCGATCTCGATTCTCCCATAGAGAGCCTCAAGGTACTTAGCTGTTGTTCCCTGCATGGGGTCTAGGACAAGTTTGAATTTTGGATCCGATTTCACGTGAGCTATTATTGCTTCCCAGGCATTGATTCTCTTTAATGTGGGGATGATGTATTCGTCTACATATTTTTCTAGGATTTCTTGTAGTTGGATTTCTCTGATTATGCCCGTCGACTTTGCGTTTTCATATGTTTCTCTTCGGACTTTTGTGGATTCGTTAGCGTATTGGGAGATGAGGTCTGTCGTCTCCTTGTCTGCAGCGCCTCCGTGGTGGGGTGAGAATTTGAAGCCATCGTCTGTGAATTTGTTGTGAGAGGCTGTGAGGTTTATTACACCGGTGATTTCTTCACTTGAGTTCGCCAAATATGCTAGAACCGGTGTGGGTGTGGGTTCCTCTAGGATTATGTCTACCGGGACGTGGTTTGCTGCTAGGATTGAGGCTGTTTCTTTTGCGAAGTCTTGATTGGATCCTCTGGGGTCGTATCCTATCAGTATCTTGCCTTTCTTGATTTTCTTGTTGTAGTATTCGGAGACGCCTTGTGCAGCGCGTTGAACGTTGGGTAATGTGAAGTCTTTGTCTATTTTTCCCCTCCAACCACTTGTGCCAAATAGTATCTTCGTTGTTGTGTTGGGTTGGTGTTTTTTTCTAGGAGGCTCCATCGTGTAATCATTGTCTCGGTGCCTAAAAAGAGGTATATTTAGTATCTTCTAAACAAGGCGAGCTTGCAACGCGTACGGCGCGCGTGTGGGTACTGTTGTTAATTACTGCTGTTTGTCAACTCTCGATGTGAATTCGAGTATTAGATCCACAACTTGGGCGGTCGCCTGCTTAAGGAAGCCGTGTCCGAGGCCCGGAAGGATATGAAGCTCACCTCCGGGGATCCTCTCAGCGAGGAGTCGGCTATTATCCGGTGGGATGAGTCGGTCGTTGCCCCCTGTTAGAATGAGGGCAGGGATCTTTAACTCTTGAAGCCTGTCGTAGGAGTCAAAAGTGGCTGTCGCAGCGCTCTGGCTTTTTAGCGCATACACCGGCGTAGGGTTGGTATCGTAGCTCTCCTCATTGATCAGCTCCTCTAGGCGTGGCTCGATGTATTCTCTGGGGTATAGGAGGTAAATGAGGGCTTTAACTTGGTCGTGCTTGGGTATCCTCTCGTCACTCACTCTGGCGAGTTCATGTGACGCCTCTCGTGTGATGGGTATACTGTTTGCAGCGCCGGGGCTCGTAGCACATAGGATTAGGCTTCTGACGCTTTCGGGGTGGTATATGGCGAGTGCCTGAGCGATCATGCCACCCATGCTGAAGCCGAGCACGTGAGCGAGTCCCAAGTTCAGCTTGGTTAGCACTTGGTTAGAGTCCTCTACCATAATCTCCATGGTGTAGGGATTATTCGGCTTGTCACTTCTCCCAGTGCCTCGGTTGTCTAATAACACCACCATATGCTTTTCTGCGAGGAGACTGACCATGTCGGAGCTCCAACTGTCACTGCTACCTCCCCAACCGTTGCAGAGAAGGAGTGGCGTCCCTTTTCCCTTTACTTTATACCAGATATTCGCTCCGTTCGAGTCGACCCAGGGCATGGTGATCCCACTTTATTGTTTTCAAGTCCAGATATGTTTTCTCACAGTGAAATTGGTACTCTGTCCCCTTTGGCTTGTATCCTTTTCTAAATCATGTCATAGTTTTTCGGGAATATCACGCTGTGACTCAGGTAATTTATAATCTAACTAACACCTGTTTATTTGGTCTAATTCATGGATGAGATAGATGAATTCAGGGAAAAAACTGGTATGACGCTACATGAGCAATACATGAAGTATCACCCGCAGATACTCTCAGAATTCGAGGAGGAGATGCCAAGGGTCTGGGGGAGGAAGTGGAAGGCGAACACGACTATTGGGAAGCTTCGCACTGTGCTTCTGCATAGACCGGGGAAGGAGTTTCTGAGCGTTGGGAAACCCACGCCGTGGGCACCACACGACTCAAGTCTCTCAAGTTGGAGGATGAGCTACAAGCCAGAGGACCTCACCGAACTGACAAGGGATTATGAGAGGCTCGTGAAGGTGTACAGGGATGAAGGGGTCGAGGTCGTTGAGAGGAAGCCTGACCCTAATGATCCACCCTACCAGGTCAAAGCGATATATACCGACGATGTCTGCCACCCAGCGGTCTACGGCCAAATAATACTGAGGATGTACGACAACATTAGGAGGGGTGAGGAGCTCCCGACCTATCAGACCCTAGCAAGTGTTGGGTGTCCAGTCACTGGCATGATCACGGGCAGGGGGATGGCTGAGGGTGGAAACATCGGGTGGCTTGACGAGAAGCACCTCTTCGCCGCGGTTCACTACCCGAGGGCAAACACCAGGAAACCCGGGGTCTGGAGGGCGAATGATTGGGGCCATGAACAACTCAAGCGAATCATCCACATGCAGGACCCTGAGGTGGATGTGAGGATCCTCCCAGGGTATGGTCCCCGACCACAGCTTACACATTATTGCATGATCGACAGGCACACTTCGGTTGCTAATCCGAAGTGGCTGGACAAGTACACGCTTGATTGGCTCAGAAGCGAGATGGATTGGAGGTTCGTGGTTCCACCCGATGATCTCTGCAGGGTGGATCAAGGTATGCCAGTTGGGCCTGAGACGGGGGTCGTTCTCGAGCCGATGAAGATCCTTGTCCCAGTCGGTGAGCCAAAGGCGACTAAGTGGCTTGAGAGTATGGGCGTGGAGGTTGTTGAGGTCGATATACCGAGCCTAGTTGGTCCGAGGAACAGTGGCTCGGTTCATTGCGCTGCAGGCTCACTAAATAGGGACTGTGAACCACAAAGCTGAGCAATTTATCTCCTTACATTTTCTCCCATACGAGTATCCCTTTCTCCATTTCCACATCAAAATAGTACAGATGAGATTCTTAGCTAGTGAGTTAGCAGGAGTCGCGCGCACACTTTTTGGCATGATGGATTCTTGCACGCTGCGTCATATCTAGCCATAGGGGAAGGTTCCCACATCCGCAGAGTCAGTATAGCCGCGGGTCTCCCAATATCCTAAATACTCGCCTCTCACGACCTCGATTCTGACGATCCACTTTGCCCATTTGTAGCCGTACTTGCTCTCAGCGACGAGTTGAAGCGGGAATCCTCTATCCGCGGGGAGCGTGACGTCGTTTAGCCCGTAGGCGAGAAGGATGTGGTTGTCCCGTAGGTATGTGAGTGGGAGGCCCGTTGAGTAACCGTCTTTGCAGTAGAAAACCGCGTAGTTACCTGCAATGGAGATCCCTGCTTGGTCTAGTATGTCGATGACTCGGAAGCCGGTCCACTTCGCGTTGAAGCCCCAGCCTTCTACGCATGGCATATAGGCGACCTCCGAGTAGGCTGGGAGGTTTAGTAAGTCGTTGTATGATAGCGTGAGTTGTTTGTCAACTAGGCCATCGACCACTAGTGTGTAATTGTCTTGATCAATGTATTGAGTTCCAATTATCGCGTTATTACCCTGGCTTGAGATGGGTACGAGTGTCGTGTTCATGAATTGGTGCGCCTCAACTTCCGGGAGGTGGCTTGAGGCTGATACTTGGAGAGTCAATTGGCTAGCCAAAGTCCCAGGTACTAAACCTAGCAGAATCACTAATCCCATAACCAACGAGATCAGAGCTAGTATTCCAGCAATTCTTCCAATTAGACAGTGAGGTCCCCTATGCACGGTTTTGAGAAGAAAAGCGGTCACAGAGGTCGAGAGAGTAAGTAATCCTACCCACGCGTGTAACGAGTGAAAGCTAAATCCGAGGAGTTGGGTCCAGTCACCGAAAATGAATCCCGCGAACCCAATCGCTGCGAAGAACACCATTCCATAGGCTAGGGTCTTGTGACCCCTGTCGCGCTTGGTGAAGACCAAGATTATGGTTAATATGGCAGCAGCGATCGATGGAGCAAAATGTATCGGTGATAGCACCAATTCAATCACCAACTAAAATGCACACTTGTTTTTTTATCTAATTACTCTGTTGAACGCGCGAATATTAGTTGCGCTACTCACTCTAAACCCGAACGTTCCCTGAGATGCTTTCTAGCCAAAGGACTTGTCGGGTCGAATCTGTAGCACCAATTTCCCTCGGCCTTATGGCAGGGCTTTCTAGAGTTGATACATCTTCTGCACCATTTTTCACCGATTGGCACGGCGGTTATCTTTCGGGACAATCATCTTCCCTTATGTGATCTTGAAGCATATTCCCTCGGATATTAAGCTGTTCGAGTAACATCATGCACGATTGTAACTCAGTTCAAGGTTTTTTATTCTGTCGAATTCATTTTTCCTCTATGAGTTCTTCAAGGGTTAAGCCGAGAGCCAGGGATCTCGGAGTTCCCTTCCTGGGAGTAACAGGTAGGTGTAACGCGATCACCGATGTGGAGGGTGTTACTGTCGGGCACTCAACCATCATCGAGGGGGATGGTGGGCTCAATGTTAGCGTTAACATGGTGAGGACCGGTGTCACCGCTGTTCTTCACCGAGGCGAGGCGAATGACCCTGTATTCGCAGGGTGGGCCTGCCTAAACGGGAACGGGGAGATGACTGGAACTACCTGGGTGGATGAGTCCGGATTCCTCTCCGGGCCAATTATGATTACCAACACTCACAGCGTTGGTGTCGTCCACGATGCTGTGATCGAGTGGATGCAGAGAAAGAAGGGTTCATCGTTGGGGGATCCGTGGTCGCTTCCAGTCGTTGCTGAGACGTACGATGGTCTGTTGAACGACATCAATGGCTTCCATGTGAAGAAGGAGCACGCCTTTGAAGCGATTGAGACCTCGTCTACTGGTCTCATTGCGGAGGGAAATGTCGGCGGTGGCACTGGAATGATTTGCCACCAATTTAAGGGCGGAATCGGTACATCTTCGAGAGTATCAACTATAGGCTTACACGAGTATGTTGTTGGGGTTTTGGTCCAAGCTAACTATGGACTCAGGTCGCTCCTAACGATAACTGGTGTACCCGTGGGTCAGGAGATCCCAGACCTCATGCCCGAGGAACATATCACCCAGGCGCCTAACGAGCAAGGCTCGATAATCGTAGTGATTGCTACGGATGCGCCTCTACTTCCCCACCAGCTTAAGCGGTTGGCGAGGCGGGCCTCAATGGGTGTGGCCAGGGTCGGTGGTGTGGGTGGAAACGGGTCAGGTGACATATTCATCGCATTCTCGACGTCGAATCCACGCGTCTACAGTGATACCGAGGTCAAGGATGTAAGGATGCTCCCCAATGAGTTGATGAGTGACCTCTTCCTTGCAACTGTTCAAGCGACTGAGGAGGCGATCGTGAACGCGCTAGTAGCAGCTGAGACTATGGTAGGGATAAATGGCAACAAGGTGTATGCTATTCCACATGACCGACTTCGATCCGCTTTGAAGAAATACAATCGCCTAGCTTAGTCGTGCAAGCTCCTCGATCTGATTTATGAGTTGGTAATCGATATACCTTAAATATTATTTAGTCAACACCTGATTCAACCAGCTTGGTAGAGCTGGCCACAGGAAACAACTGGATGCCGCATCAGCAACCAGAGGACAATGGGGCCTATGGCCCCCATGCTCAATATAATTTGGTAAACTATGCGTTTACTATACCAATTCATAGTCACTTTTTAGATTTACGAGTCACGAGCCCAGCTTTATGATGAAGGTCGTCCAAGACTCTTTCTTGTATTTGAAATCGATTGTGTCACTATATGCCTCCACGGTACGCTTACTGAATAAAGGATGCTCCTCCCGACTCCCTTTGCCTTCACAGAGCTCGCGCGCGTATGCGTCGCCTTTAAATCATGCGCTCAACTGATTAACTCAATTAGATCTTTATTTAAAGCGCTGATTAGTTTACTAAGATTACTGTCGATATGATACGACGCATACTCACCCCACACTCTAATCTCATTATAAAGTGGAGTCACTTCTATTAAAAGGCACATCACTCCTCCCTTGTCTCTCTCGCAATACTTACTCCCTAAAATGGTTTCCTCAAACTCATCGATTTCATACTCATGAGACTTTAAAACTTGAAGAGCCTTTTTCTTGTTCTCGTCGATGTCGTTCATGCTTAGTAAGATGATCCTTTATTCATATAGATTATGTGCTAAGTTAAAACTAATACAATTGAATATTTCGCACATGTAATTATTGCATTCAGTAATTAATTCTAGAACGTACGTGATTTTGATGAGGGCTTTCTGAAGCGGTTGTAGTCTCCTTGGTTTGGGATATAAAATTTTCGACGTTAATCCCAGATATTAATGTTACAAATAGTTTGCGGAGCTAAGAGCTGCTCCCCAAATGGTTCATCCTTAGTAGATATAGCATAGTACTCAAAGTGCTCGCGTATCTTAGGAAGTGTTAAGCAGTTGTATTTGAGCTCTGGTTCAATGAGCGATCTCGAAAAGATCCGTAAGCAGCTTCACCTGAGGAACGAACTGATCGCGGTGAACGCGGGGAGTTGGGGACCCCTATGCGAAGCAGCGAGGAGAGCCATCTCAAAGGGCTACCTGGAGGAGGCAGCGAGTCGCGGTGACGACCCTGAATTAATGAAGACCATGGGAGGCCTCGGAAGATATGACTCCGTGGTTAAGGACGCTAAGAAGGTTCTCGGCAGGTTTCTCTCCTGTCAGCCCGAGGAGGTCGCACTATGCGATTCCAGTACTACCGCCATGAACATATTTATGTGGGGGATCGACTGGAAGCCTGGTGATGAGATCCTCACAGGAAGCCTCGAGAACCCCGCTGCATCAATCCCTATGAAGATCCTCTGCGAGCGTCACGGAGTCAAGCTCAATGTCATCGACCAGCATTACGGTGAGCACGACCCCACTAAACATTTCTGCGAAGCGGTGAACCCGAGAACGCGTATGCTCCTCATCAGCGACGTTAACTTCGCCACCGGCGGACGCGTAGACCTCTCCACCATCAGCCGAGCGGCCCACGATACAGGTGCCCTCCTCCTCGCTGATGGAATCCAGGCCGTCGGCACAAGTCAAGTGGACGTACATAGTCTAGGTGTCGATGGCTACGCTATGAGCCGCCATAAGTTCCTTTGTGGCCCCGACGGAGGAGGCGCCTTATACGTACGGAAAGAGGCAATGGAGCACGTGAAACCCACCTACAGCGGAGTATTTAGTAGCGCTGACCATGGTGCGAGCGAGAAGATCGCGTTGTCACCGACAGCGCAGCGTTATGAGGTGAGCACCCGGCCTCTCCCTGTCATCGAGGGCGGGACCGCTGCAGTCAACTGGATAATGGATGATGTTGGCCTCCTCTTCATACTTCGCCACACTCTAGAGTTATATCAGGACCTCTGGGACCGCGTCTCAGGCATCTCAGGCGTCCAGGTCTTATCCGGCCGTAACCAGCGGAGTCTCCTCAGCTTTACAGTAAACGGCATCGAACCGAAGACCGTGGTCGAGAAACTCCGCGACGAACTGATCTTCACACGTGTCATCGAAGCCACTCTGCCGCACTGCGTCCGAATTAGTGTTGGATTCTGGAATAGGGATTCGGATATCGAGCGGATCGAGGTAACACTCCGAAGAATAGCGTCTCACTCTTAAATCACGAAGTTTAAGATGATAACATGGGCATCAACGTTGAGAAGGTAAGGCGCAATTTTCCCCACCTCGATGAGGTGATCTACTTAGGAGCTGCTGGAGCGGGTGCCTTTAGCCTCGTAGTTTACGATGCCATAATCGAATACTGGAGTAGACGCCGTTATGCTTCGACGTTGGGCGGCGTTGACCATGCATGGTTCAGCGAGAAAGCTGTCCTTGCCAACCGGGAAGCCGCGAAGCTCATCGGCGCAGATCCTGACGAGGTCTGTCATATCAGCCGAGTCGTCCAGGGGCTCAACACCGTCAAGGACATCATCGACTATAGCATCGGATGGAGCCGCGGGGATAATGTCGTAATCACTGACCAGGAGTACCCGAGTAGCGGCCATACTTGGCTTAGTCTACGCAAGAAGGGTGTCGAGATACATAAGATCAGGAATGTGAACGGGCGTATTCTCCGCAGCGAGATGGAGAATGCGGTGGACGACCACACGAAGCTCGTTTGCATTAACCGGACGAGCGTCGGCTCCGGCGCTACATACGACATTATGCAGGTCTGTGAAATAGCGCATCCGCACGGCGCCCTAGTTGTAGACGACGCCATACAGACCGTGGGAGCTAAGGTAATCAATGTTCACAAGGATACTGTCGATTTCCTCGTCAGCGGCAGCTATAAGTGGCAATGTGGGCCCCTCGAGGCTGGGCTCTTCTATGCAAAGAAGGAGCACTGTGAGAAACTCGAGTCAAGTTACTTCAGTTATATAAACATAGATCGGGGTCCCGGAGTGGACGGCTTCGCCAAGTTTCCCTTTGGTGCGCGTGACCACGACCCTGTTGATAGCTATGATCTTCCCCCACCTAAGACGGCTCAGCGCTTCGACATGGGAACGACGGCGACTGACCAGATCTGGGGGTGGCATGCCGCGTTAAAATACCTGAATGAGCTTGGGCGAAATAACATAGAGGAGAGACTAATGCACCTAGGGAACTACATCTCAGACGGGTTAGAGGACATCGGGTGCACCATAAGAACGCCCCGGGAGGAAGAGGATGGGGTCCTCAATTCTAAGCGACACGCCCTTACCATGTACACAACGGGCAGTTACGAACGTGACCAACGAAGCGTAGCAGAGATGAGGAACCGGAAGCAGCGAGCCATCCAAGGGCCGACCCTCAAGATGCAGGGAGGTTATGGTGGCATACGCGTCAGCCCTCACTTCTACAACACCGAAGAGGAAATAGATGCGATGGTCGAGTGGCAGAAGAAGATATTGGAGAAGCTCTAGCTGAGCTTGGGCTCGACTATAGAAGGGCTGTACTCTAGGGGTTGGGTTTCTCCTCGGTGACCTCTTGACAAACACTTCACGCGCTTAGCGGCGTGGTGTGTGTGATTAAACTTAAAATGCAGGCGCCTTATTTCAAGTGGATGTCATTGGAAGATAGATCGGAGGACCTCGTTAAAACCACCTCAGAACTATTGATGCGGCTACGCAACAGGAGGCCTCTCATTCATCACATAACAAACATGGTTGTTATGAATGATACAGCCAATGTTACCCTACACATAGGTGGCCAACCAGTAATGTCTCACGCTAAGGAAGAGGTTGCTGAGATGGTGAGTGCAGCCGGGGCTTTGGTTCTGAATATTGGTACACTGACTCCCGAGCTGGTCGAGTCAATGCTTTCCGCTGGCAGGAGAGCAAACGAGTTGGGTATCCCAATTATTTTGGACCCTGTAGGAGCGGGAGCTACTAAACTTCGCACCGATAGTAGCCTCCGACTCCTCAGGGAGCTACACATCGCAATTGTGAGAGGTAACTCTGGGGAGATTGGTGCACTTACGGGTCTGGGGGGAGTAGTCAAAGGCGTAGATAGCGTGAAAGAGGTGGGAGATCCAGCAATCGCCACCAAAACCTTAGCCAACAGATACGGACTGACAGCCGTCATAACTGGGGCGCGGGACTTCATATCTGATGGAAAGCGAGTATCTGCGGTCGACAACAAACATCTAATGCTTAAAACCTTGACGGGCACTGGATGCATGTCGACTACTGTTATTGCTGCCTTCGCCGCCGTTGAGAGTGATTATGTTCTAGCTGCTACAGCTGGACTAACATGTTTTGGGTTGGCAGCTGAACTCGCTGCCCCGAAGGCGGTGGGACCGGGTAGCTTCAAGGTCTCACTTTTTGATAGCCTTTACAACCTGACATCCGAGCAGATTCATAAGGGTGCCAAGGTGCGATACTTGGAACGCCCATAGAGAAGGAATGAAATGATCTCCGATTGGGATCTTTACCTAGTTACTGATGGTAGATTCTACCCTGGACGTACACATATCGATGAGGTCAAAGCAGCCATAGCTGGAGGAACCAAGGTAGTACAATTCAGGGAGAAGCAGATGATAGATCGGGATATGATAACCATTGGGAAAGTTCTGAGATCCATAACTGCGGAGGCTGGCATAGATTTTATTGTGAACAACCGAGTGGATATCGCCCTCGCTCTAGGTGCAGAAGGTGTCCACGTGGGACAAGAAGACATGCCGGTGGAATTGACGCGACGGCTAATGGGTCCTAACAAAATCGTAGGCGCCTCAGTCTCCACCGTTACTGAAGCAATTAAAGCTGAAAAGGACGGTGCAAGTTACATCGCTGCTTCCCCTGTCTTCGCTACTCTGACTAAGGCCGATACACCGCTTCCAACAGGACTTTATGGACTTAAGGAGATTGCTGAGTCGGTGAATATCCCCATAGTTGCGATTGGTGGAATTAACCTCGGAAACATAGATGAGGTAATATCTGCTGGAGCTGACGTGATTGCGGTTGTCTCGGCTGTGGTCTGCGCTCCGGATATGAGGAAAGCAGTAGAAGAGTTGACCTCCGCTATACGAACCGCTAAGTCCAAAAGTTGTTGAGAATCATCCACACACTTGATGAGATGACGCGCGGATCCCTCGTCAAACTTTAAGGTATTAGTAACATTGATCTCGACGCTGAAGGCTAATGCTCCTGTGCTTCAATTAGGAGTTTATAGGTGCGAGTCTTCAAGTATCAGTGAATAGAAAAAGTGATCAAATGGCTACAATGAAGTTCCCCGTTGCCGGAGAGGTGGCTCTAGGCTTTGAGCCGGTTCGTGAGGCCTTCGAGGCAAACTTCGCGAAGCGTGGCGAGGTGGGCGCGGCTGTTCATGTGATGGTTGATGGGGAGTCTGTCGTGGACCTGTGGGGTGGGTCGGCGGATGCGGCGGGTTTGCGACCGTGGGGGGCAGATACCATCGTAAACGTGTGGTCAACCACCAAGGGGTGGCTCGCACTCGCCATGCACATGTTAGCTGATCGGGGTTTGCTCGACTTCGATGCGCCAGTGATTCGCTATTGGCCGGAGTTTGGGAAGAATGGGAAGTCAGGTGTTCTAGTGAGACACATTCTGACTCACACCGCAGGGCTACCCGCGCCCAGTGTTAGGGTACCGGATAAGGCGCTCTACGATTGGTTATATATGATCGAGAACCTGGAGCAGTCCTCGCTTTTCTGGGAACCTGGCACACGATGCGGCTATCATGCAGCAACCTTCGGTTGGCTTAATGGTGAGGTGCTAAGACGGATCACTGGAGTGTCGGTTGGCAAGTTTCTACATTCGGAGATCGCAGGTCCTCTCGGGGCGGATGTGTTTGTCGGTTTATCCCCTAAGGAGGAGGCCCGTACAGCGGAGACGATTCCCCCACGAGCCTTGGAGTACTTCTTCTTTCACGCGAGTCTCCGCACTGGGAGTAGGATGAGGGCTTGGGCGTTCCTTAATCCGCCGCGGCCGCCGAGGGCTGCGAATACACAACGCTGGCGTGAAGCAGAGATCCCATCCTCGAATGGACACGCTAGTGCACGTGGTTTGGCTAGACTGTATGCTCCTTTTGCTTCGGGAGGTTCAGCGGATGGTGTTCGGTTATTATCTGAGGAAGGTGTAGAACGCGCACGTCACGAGCAGTTCCATGGTAAGGATGCTATCTTGGGGATCCCAGTCAGACGAAGCCTCGGATTCATGCTGTCGGATCCCGATAATGGCGATCCTCGCCCTGAATCTGCGTTCGGACACCAGGGCATGGGTGGGTCAGTTGGGTTCGCTGACCCACAGAAGCGGCTAGCAGTTGGATATGTTATGAATCGAATGATTCTGGGCCGTGACGACCGCGCCGCCGAGTTAAGCCGAGCCATCTACACGTGCCTCGATAAGCGCTGACCACTTACTGATATGTGAATGGAAAATATTTAGAGAGATAAGTTGGCTAAAGGTTCATGTGCGCCTTTGTTTTTAGAAAATATATAAACTACGACAGTAACTATCGCTGATACGAAAATTATTGATGCGAGTATTATCCAGGATGATGATAAGGGTGATGTCGGATTAGATGGAAGAGTTAGAGCAGAATTTCCCTCCAGTTTAATGAGGTAAACATCAAAGTTGCCTGTACCGAATGAATTTGTGCTACCAGCGATTATATATCCTCCGTCTGAGGTCTGTTCAACATAAGCACCAGTATCACCATTTGCTCCCCCATAGGTCTGTTGCCATAGTTGATTTCCCAATGAGTCCGTCCTTATGAGGTAGACATCTAAATTACCTGCGCCGAATGAGCTGGTATATCCTCCATCGGTGGTCTGTTGGACGGAGAAGCTCTTATCATTGCCTTTTCCTTCATAGGTTCTCCGCCATAACTGCTTCCCATAGGAGTCAGTCTTTATCAGGTAAATATCGGAAAAGCCTACATCGGATAATGTGCTATAACCTTTGAGCGGGCTAGTGTATCCAGCGATTATGTATCCACCATCCGAAGTCTGCTGAACCGAGTCACCGGCATCTTCGCTTGTTCCCCCATAGATTCTCTCCCAAATTAGGTTCCCCGAGGAGTCCGTCTTTATAATATAAATTTCATAACCGCCTGATCCTTTTTGGGTAGAAACTCCAACAATTATGTATCCGCCATCAGTGGTCTGTTGAACGGAGTAGCCTTCATCGTTACCTGTTCCTCCGAAGGTCTTCTGCCACAGCTGGTTTCCGAGGGCATCTGTCTTCACGAGGTAGATGTCGGAACCACCTGCGCCGAATGAATAGGTGCTGCCTGTGATTATGTATCCTCCATCTGTTGTTAATTGGACGGACCAGGCAGTGTCATCATATGCTCCCCCGTAGGTCTTCTGCCACAGCAGCTTTCGCTAAGCATCAGTTTTTATTAGATAAACCTCGTAGCCACCCGCTCCGATTGAATTTGTCTGCCCAGCGATGATGAATCCACCATCTGAGGTCTGTTGGGCGGAGTGGCCATAGTCATCTTTTGCTCCTCCGTAAGTGTTCTCCCAATGTGTCCCCGTTTGAGCATTCGTTTGTGTTATGGAGACTGTTAGCAGTAATGGGATCAAGCAGATTATCAGGGCTGCTTGTGTTCTCATTAATAATCAGTCTCTGATCCTTAATTTATTGTCAACTTTAAACCTTGGTACTTTATCGCCATCGACACTGGCTCTCGTACTTTCCTAATTAAATCTAAATAATGAAGGCTGGCGCATTTGTCTCAGACCTGCATCCGACTACGGGATCTTATAACTTCTTTTACTCACTACCTGCGCGAATGTTCGATTTATAACTGCCTCTTGATGTGTTAATGATATACGTCTAAAGATTTGATATAACCGTACCAAGGATGAGTCGGGTTTGCCTATAAAATTAGTAATCTTCGATGTTGAAGGAGTACTCATTCCAAAGAGGCGCTTCCTATTGTTCGAGGCGAGCAAGAGTCATGGCCCTACGTTTTTCATCAAATTCGTTATAATCGGGTTCCTATACTCATTAGGGGTGCTCTCACTGGAGCGCTCCCTTAGAGCCATTTTCAGATACCTTAAGGGAACTAAGATGGACGAATTATCAAAAGTATTCAAGGGTCTCCCACTTATGCCTGGCTCCGAGCAGCTCTTTGTTGAGTTAAAGACTCTGGGGTTTAAGACCGCGTTGATTAGCTCGGGGCTACCTGATACCTTAGTGGCTGATCTCGCGAAGCGTCTTGGGGCAGACTACTCCTCGGGGATACAAGTTGAGATCAAAGATGGCGTCTTCACGGGCGAAATATCTGGGTCCGTGATTAAGGAGGATGGTAAGATAACGGCCCTGAATGAGATCTTAAAGTATGAGGGGCTGTCCTCGAAGAGTTGCGCCCTCATAGCTGATGACTATAACAACTTGCAGCTTCTGAAGGTCTGTGGGCTGAGTATCGGCTTCAACCCGGATTATGTGATTAGTAGAAGTGCGGATTACGTAGTAAAGGAAGATCTTTCAGAGATCACGGGTATACTCACCGGTCATGTGAATCATGATAACCGAATATCAAATGGTAATCTGATACGAGAGTTGATTCATACCAGTGGGTTGCTAATTCCTTTCATAAGTATTTACCTGTTCAATAACCTCATAGTGGCGACACTGTTGTCGATAGCGGTGGTCATTTACTCTGCCGCCGAGTTTCTTAGGATTCTCGGCACCAATGTCCCCATAATCTCGAAGATCACTCTTTTAGCTGCTGATAGATCAGAGCTTAATGAGTTCAACACATCCCCAATATTCCATGCACTAGGTTTGATACTATGCTTACTCATATTTCCTGCTAGGATAGGATATGCTGCAATAGCTGTGCTCACTCTCGGCGACAGCTCTGCGTCGATATTTGGCAAAAGGTTTGGGAAAACTAAGATCCCGTTTAATCGTGGGAAGAGTGTAGAGGGTTCAATAATTGGCCTGGTATTCGCTTTCCTTGGCGCATTGTTATTTGTAGATCCAATTACCGCAATAATTGGGGCAGCAGCGGGTATTTTGATTGAGGCTCTCCCCCTGCCCATCGACGATAATTTGCTTATGCCACTAGCGGCTGGTTTGTTGATGTATCTGCTCTAACAGCAGCTGAAACATGTGCACGTGCAATCATTCCCAACCAAACACTCCCTTGATTGTTCGAGGGTCACAGCCTCTTGAGAGTCATCCTCGAGTGACTCGAAACTGGCATCCGCGTGCACTCGCAGGTGATTTAAGCTGAACTGAATAATATTTTCCCATGCAGGATTCCCCAGATAACAAAGAAGCGATGAGCTGCGACGTCACCTACACTTTAAGCGATGAGGGTGGAAAGGCAGTTTCAGGGGGTCAAGCCAAAGCAACTCTTGACGACACATCCCTAATAATTGAGCAGATGAGTAGAGAGAACTTTGCAATCGCTTACACCGATATCGTGGGCATCTCTGATGAGAATTACATCATCAAACTGATTCTATCATCAAATCATATGGTGACTCTAAATCAGATCGGCTACGAATACGAGAACTTCCTAACAACCCTATACCGGATGAAAAACGAACTCTTCATAAAATATTTACTAATGAATGAAGGTCTAAGAGTGGCACAAATCGAGGCAAATTTAACTTACGCCTCCAAGGGTCAAGACGTGTTTAATGACCTCTGCGAGGTGCGTCTTTATGACTCCGCTTTGCTCATATTGCCACGGAAACATAAACCCCTGAGGGTGCCCTACTGCTACATCTATGATGCAAGAGTGGAGGACTATTCATTTATAGTCGAAACCGAGTCAGAGGAGAGACTAACATTCACTCAGATGGGTGAGAAACGTGACTATCTGAGACGAAGCCTATCCGAAGCCATTAACGAACTTACGACGAGAACCCAGAAGATAATCGGGGAAATACAACCACAAATTGACACAATTAAGAAGAGAAGACTTGCAGATCTACTGAAAGAAGGCAGAGCTGCGGAGAAGGCCGAGATAGATAAAGTTACACCCGAGTTCTGGGCCCAACTCGAATTAAAGGCCAGAGCAATGGGTCTAAGCGAATCATATGATTTCCTAAAGGAACTATCACGCAACGACAAGATCAGTCTTGGAGTGAAGCGCAGCCTCACACAGAGCGAAGTCGAGGATTATGTATGGTTCCTCATCCCAATTTACAGCGAAGACCCTTCAGTGCCCGGCAACGCGGTCGCCCTCGAGGCTACAACCGGCGTCGACGAAGGCAGGGCCACATACTTCTTTCGAATACTAAGTCGTGGAGATTATGCGACTAAAAAAGATCTCTCAAAACTGAACAGCGAATACGACGTTTTCCTGAAGATGCTCAACAGATGCATGATCGAGATCAACTTCAGGAGAGAACCAATCTACCTAACGGATGAACAGTTGAGCGATCCAAAGTACATCCACTATAAGTTTGCGGTTCAAGAGATTCCTAGCCTCCAGAAGCTCAGAGATCTCTTCATAGGGCGAGTCATACATTATAACATGGATCAATGGAAGAGCGATGTGACTGCGTTACTTAGATTCAATACAGAAGAGAAGAATGACGACGCTAGATACGCGAAGAAAGCTGAATGATATTAAATGATCGCGCGTTCGAGGGTTTTCAAAATTCTATTGAACAATTACCAATCTTTAAGTTCAAATCGTTAAATGTGTAATAAAACAACAAGGTAGGAGTGAGGATTAGTTGCCTGGATACAAGCATCCGTGTCGGTACTGCGGTAAGCTCGTGTCAGCCGATGACAACGTGTGTCCATTCTGTGGAAAAGTTAATCCTGTGGGACCTCTGCGATGCCCAAAATGTAAGAACCCTATCGAAGAAGGGCAGAAGAGCTGCAGTAGCTGCGGTCAATTACTCGAGGTCAACTGCCCCTACTGCAAAAAAACTACATTCTTCGGGGATTATTGTAAAAACTGTGGGGAAAGGTTGACCATAATTTGCCCGAATAAGAAATGCCGAACCGAACAGCCCCCGATTAGTGAAAAATGTATTAAGTGCGGGAAGCCGTTGAACTCATTGAGGTAAGAAAAATGCCACTTCAACCGTTCACCAGGAATTTTGATGATAACAGCACAGATGCTGGTTTTCAATTCACATTCCACTGTGACATCTGCAACGATGGCTATAAGACGGAGTTTATAGCATCCAAGACGTATAAAAAGGCTGGATTCTGGAGAAATGTCGGGAAAGTAGCATCGATAGGTGCAGACTTGACCGGTCACTACAGTGTCGGAAATACGATGAATCAGAGCTCCGATATACTCAGTGAGAGGTTCCAAGGAATGACACCCGAGTGGCATAAGGAGCATGAGGAAGCTTTTGGTGTAGCCCAGAATGAGGCAAAGGGACACTTCCAGAGATGCCCAAAATGTCACAAATATGTGTGTGAGAATGATTGGAACGAGCAGGTCGGCCTCTGCACAGATGATGCCCCACGCGAAAACATCGAAGTCGCCGCAGCCAGATCAGCGAAGATGGTCGAAGACATAAAGAGTAAGGCCGATACCACCCAGGTCTTTACAGGCGAGATCAATAAAAGACAAACAATATGCCCACAATGCGGTAAGCCAGCGGGCGAAGGAAAATTCTGTAATAATTGCGGAGCACCACTAAGCCTGCTTAAGTGTCCCAGATGCGGGGCGCAAAATGCAGCTGGGACAAAGTTCTGCGGCGAGTGTGGAAACAAACTCGTATAATATCGACAGCCCATTAGCCCTTTTTGTTATTTTGTTTGTGTGTATAGACGCGCGCGCGAATGATGGCTATAGGAACTGTGCCACCTCAGACCTCAAAGTAGAAACGCACGAGCTATCCAAATCTACCACATAGATTGCATGTGCATAGATTGAAAGGAAATCTAATCGTAGAGCACTTACAAAGGAGATTCTAGAATTTAGGTTCTAAGGCGAGAGTCTCATTTAGGAATACGTGCTAGTTTCAAGGCATCGAGAATATTCTTTGGGCTAACAGGTTTTTCAAATATGTAATCGAAACCCCTCAATCTACTAGGATCAATCATCGGCTTGAAACCCGTTAATAGAATTATACCCATCTTAGGGTCCTCCATCCTGAATCTCTCAGCTAACTCATCTCCCTTCATATCGGGCAGCGCGAAATCCACGATGGCTGTAGCGTATTTCTTATCCTTGATCTTCTCAACAGCAGCCCAGCCACTGTAAGCGGTGTCGACGCTGAACCCCTCGCCTTCCAACACAGTTTTCAACAGGCTAGCCTCTTTTTCATTATTCTCCACTAGGAGGAGAGGTTGATCTTGAGCCATATCGGACACTGATGGAGTGTCCACTTATATAAGAAAATAGTTGATCGTGCACCATATCCATCTGAGGTCTAGCGATTGGCTCTCGCGCGGTTTAAAATTGTAACATATCCATTTTTCTTAAAGATTATCTTAAGCAATGTTTGTGTGTGTTTTTTCGATGCTCTCCGCGAGGCCTCTCATGTAGCCTAGGGCGAAGATCTTACCTAGTAGGTAGTAGCCCGGCTTACCATCAGTGAATAGCTCATCTCCCTCCATCTTCGGGGCGTGATCTGGCCTAATCGGACCCTCAAACCCAACATCATAGTAAGCCTTCGTTGCCTCGAACATATCAGTCGGACCCTCCCCGTGAAAGCTCTCCTGGAACTTGGGCACACTCCCAAAGACATCCCTGAAGTGGGCGAAAAAGATTTTTTTCCTCCTTCCAAAGTGGCGGATCGTCGCCGGTACATCTACACCCATCTCAGCAAAGCAGCCCTGGCAGAAGAGTAGCCCTATATTCTCACTGGGGTAAATTTCGAGCATACGATCGAAGGCCTTAACGCTCCGTAGGATCCTTGCGAAGCCCCGTATCGGCGAAATTGGAGGGTCATCTGGGTGGAGGGAAACTCGGACCCCCGCATCCTCAGCTGTGGGCAAAACACCCTCCAAGAAATAACTGAGGTTGTCCCAGGCCTGCTCCTCGCTCACAATCCCAAACTCTGTAGGAGGCAAGTTTTCAACTAGCTTATAGTCGAAGACTCTCGACTCTGCACCTCCCCTAGTCGGTGAATTGGATACCGTCATGACCTCTTCCCAACCCGGTGGCATATGCTGAGGCTTTATTGTCCCGATTCCGGCTCTACCCAGGTTCTCTAGGGACTTACAGAAATTCTCAAGCTGCTCATCCCGACCCGGAAGCCCCAACATGATCTTGTCGATCTTCGGCCCATCCTCAAACACATCCAGCCTCAGACCGAAACCTTCGACCCGGCTCTTCAACTCAATTAGATCCTTATACTCCCAAACCTCGCCACCATCAACTGGTCCATGACCGATCACATCGGTGCATCCGAGCTGCTTCAAGAGTCTCAGGCTTCTGGTGGAGTAGCAGTCACCAAAAATCTCGGAGAATCTCATCTTAACCATTCCCTTAATTCCCCCTGAGTTTCCTCAACCAATCTTTGTAATCTTCCTCAATCTGCGACGTCCAGGCTCGGTCAATCTCTCCCGAGGTGTATCGTCCCTCACTTAGTCTCAGCTTGCCAAATTGATCATGCATGCGAATATCCTCGGATCTCTCAACGACCTCCTTCGCCATATGCGGGGGAATGAAGATCACGCCTGTTGCTGTGCCGAGGACGACATCCCCCGGCAATACGGTAGCGCCCCCTATGCGGATCGGTGTGTTGACACCTACCAACGTCATGTCGGCGATGGCTGTTGGGTGCAATCCACGGCAGAAAATTGTGACATCTTCAAGCTTTGACACCCCTTGATAGTCGCGGATCCCCCCGTCAATCACGGCACCTGCCCCCGTCTTCGAAATAAGGGAGGTTGCGAGATTGTCTCCGATGAAGGTCCCCTCCTTTATCTTACCAAAGCAGTCAACGACCATCACATCACCCTTACGCAGAGTATCTATGACCCACGAATTCTGGCCACCTATCCTACCCTCCGCTTTCCCGATTCTCTCAATTGTCTCGTTTAAGTCGGGTCTGCTGGGAACCATCCATGCAGTAACCGCCCTGCCCACGAGAATTCGATCGGGGTTTGTGCAGATCCAGTTACCCTCGAATTGATTCTCGTATCCTTTCGCGTGCAACACTCCCCACGCCTCCTCGGTCGTAACAAGCCTCATTCTCTCAATCAGATCGTCTGGTACCCTCGGTCGGCCATCTGCGAAGCGCTCGAATGCGCTGAGATGAGTTAATTCGGTGACCGTTTCTGGGAGATTAACTATGTTCATATGATAATACAATTAAGCTCTAGGTTTGAGAAAGCCTTTGGGTTTACTACGCGTGTACAACTAGGAGACCACATTAAAAACTAGTACCAAGATCAACGAGTAGGATCGTAAAATTTCATCCTGACTTCTCTGTAGCTAATAATTAATACGATATACCGCATTCACTGTTAACTCCCTAGCAAATCAGCTAATAACGGCGAAGCAAAAATCAAACAGGGGAAACTCAAGCAATGGCCAAGAGTCCCAACCGCCTAATCCATGAGAAGAGCCCATACCTCCAGCAGCACGCACATAATCCTGTTGACTGGCACCCATGGGGAGAAGAGGCCTTTATGGAGGCACGGAAACGCGAAATCCCAGTCTTCCTAAGCATAGGCTACTCAACCTGTCACTGGTGCCATGTAATGGAGCGAGAAAGTTTCGAGGACGAGGATGCGGCACACGCCCTCAACACCGCTTTCGTATGCGTTAAAGTCGACAGAGAGGAGCGGCCAGACCTCGATGCTACATACATGACCGCATGTCAGATCCTAACTGGCGGAGGAGGCTGGCCTCTAACTATCATAATGACCCCCGAGAAGGAGCCATTCTGGGCCGGAACCTACCTACCAAAGACGAGCCACGACGGCATGCTCGGCTTAATGGACCTTATTCCTCGAGTCCGCCAACTCTGGACAAGCGATCGATTCAAGATAGTCTCAGACGCAACATCAATAGTAGACGCTCTATCACAGATACCCCAAATCACAGAAAAATCGATCATAGACAATAATACACTTGATGACGCATACAATCAACTTGATTCACAATACGACAACCAGCACTATGGCTTCGGGGTCGCCCCGAAATTTCCCTCACCTCACAACATATTATACCTGTTAAGATACTGGCGAAGAACAAATAACCCTCACTCACTTGGCATGGTCAAAGCCACCCTCGACGCGATGATGAGGGGTGGAATCCACGACCAAATCGGAGGTGGCTTTCACCGCTACTCCACAGATAACCTGTGGCTAATCCCACACTTCGAGAAGATGCTCTACGACCAGGCAACACTCCTACTCGCCTACACCGAGGCATACCAAGCCACCCATGACCCAAATTACGCAATTACGGCTCGAGACATCGCAGATTATACAATGAGGTACCTGACCTCTCCCGAAGGGGCATTCTACTCAGCCGAGGATGCAGACAGCGAAGGAGTAGAGGGAAAATTCTATACATGGACCTTAGGAGAGCTTAAAGAGGAATTGGGTGAAGAAGAGGCAGCGATCGCTGCCCACATCTATGGCGTGTCTGAGGCAGGCAACAGCAAAGAAGGACCTGGTGCTAACGTTTTACACCGAACATCCTCAGATGAAATTCTCTCAGCTGAACTCGGACTCGATTTAGACTCTTTTAAAAAGAGGTTAATGTCGATTCGATGCAAATTACTCGAAGCGAGAAGCAAAAGAGTCCGACCCTTCCTCGACGATAAGATCTTGACCGATTGGAATGGCTTAATGATAGCTGCACTCTCGAAGGCTGGAGCAGTAGTTGGTGAGAGGAACTACGTGAAGGCAGCCGAGGACGCCACAAACTTCATCCTAACGAAGATGAATGATAACACACTCCTCCACCGCTATAGACAAAAAGAAGCAGCGATCCCAGCCTTTCTTGACGACTACGCCTACCTCGTATGGGGACTCATAGAGCTATACGAAGCAACCTTCGACGTAAAATATTTGCAAGAGGCTAATCATCTAACCGAAGATACAGTCAAACTATTCTGGGATCCCGATCTCGGTGGCTTTTATTTGAGCCGCTCATCCGAGGGCTCACTACCGAGAGTTAAGGATACACACGACGGAGCAAAACCTTCGGGTAACTCAGTGATGGCACTGAATTTTTTACGCCTCGGTAGAATCCTCGAGGGGGGTCTCGAGGAGAAAGCGGAGAAGCTTCTAAATGCAGTTGCCCCCCTCGTTGAAGCCAACCCGACTTCATTTACATTTCTCTTATGCGCTCTCGACTACAAAATCGGGCCAAGCTATGAGGTTGTAATAGCAGGGGGTCAAAACCAGGCGGATACGTCTAAAATTATCGGTACTCTACAAGGATCATATATCCCCCACGAGTTCCTCATGCTTAAAACGCCTCGCCTCGATTCACTCCTAGACTATACCGCAGCAATGCAGGGCATTAATGGTAAGCCCGCCATCTACATATGCAGAAATCGAGTTTGTAGCCTACCGATGACTGATGTTAAGGATGCCCTAAAATCACTGGGAAGCGAATGATCATACGCTGAACTCATGATATTTTATTCGAAGTTAAATTCGAAGGCTCAAATAGTTATGGCGATAATCCTGAATATTTGAGACAATTAAATTATTTTCTGAATATCCGATCTGTTAATGGTGATCACGTCGCGCGCTCCTTCCTTAATATTTTCCATACCTCTCAAATGCGCTAAACATTGCATCCACGTTCAGCAGCGGTACGTCTGGGCCTACCTCTCCCCAGGATATGAGTCCACCGCTGCTGGAACCTAGTGCCTGAATAATGTGTCTCACGTGTTCTTCGACTTCCCCCATTGAGCCAAACGGTAAGATATGTTGCCGGTCAATGTCGGCGAGGATACAGAGTTTGCCCGCGAACCTTTCCCCCAACAATTCGATGCCCATGAGCTTAACTTGGATGTTTAGGGCATCTACACCGATTTCTATGAGGTCGGGGATGATGTCCAGGACGTATCCGTCGCTGTGTAAGAATACGTGCCTCCCAGATCTGTGTACCTTGTCAAACATCTCCTTGTATAGTGGCTTGAATACCCGACGCCACAGAACCGGGTTGATCATCAGCCCCTGCATTGTCCCCCAGTCGTCCAGGAAATATATGCCGTCGATGTCCAACTCGAGCCACCGTTCTATAAACCTCATCTTGATGTCGAAGAGTAGGTCGATGAGTCTAAGAAGCTCCTTTTTGCCTCTCACGAGGTCGATTAAGGTGTCCTCGAAGCCATGCAGGAAGTGGAGACGCTCAAAGAAATTCTCTGAGTCGCCAAGCACATAGTGATCATGGTTGTTCAGACGGATGCTTCTCTCGACCTCCCCGAAGTCCACGAGCTGGGATGGATCCGGTGGCTCATAGCCTTCAAGCCTTTCAAGATCCGCCAACGGGTGCTCGACCACATGTCCAAAGATCCCGGGGTTAAGGTTTCTCCAGGTCACACCCCATGGGTCCGTATTGATGCCTGCCCTATAGGGTATACTATCACTTGCCACTGTTGTCCAACTGGTCACGAATTGATGGAAGTCGCTAGGATAACGGTGGAAGATTTTCTCCAACTTGCCGTGGTGTTTATTGTAGCTCGCTGGTAACGCGTAACAACCATTGGGTACACGATCAGGGCTGCCATATTCCACGGCCTTAATCACCCGATCGCGGCTATTCATTTATCCATTAATCTAACTACTTCGCCAAAAGGTAAAAGGTCGTCTGTTAACAGAAACTTACAAGCACCTAGCAGGGAGTAATTAAGATAATTCCAAATATATGAGACAATTAAATTATTATCTTAATGTCCTATATATTAAAGATGATCATATCGTTTCAACCAAAATTATTGAAAAACTGATCAAATCAATGTACTTAAGCCACAAATAAACGGTGAGAGGCCCCATTTCATTTTTAATATTTTTTAATAAGTTTATAACATGACATCTCAAAGAGTCTTTTGATAATGATGTCAGATGCTACACAGAGCACGGAAACTGGCGGCATATTCGGCTACGTAAAAAAGACATCAGCAAAACTCTACCTAAACACCGTCGTGTTCCCCATGATCGAGGGCGTTGCAAAGAAAGAGAATGTCTCCCTCGAGCAGCAGGTCTCAAACATGATCAAGAGAGGCGATACCCTAGGAGCCTACGCCGATAAACCAGAGTACAAGGAGAGGATCGATGGAGTCTTCAGTCACTCAAGTGTGCGCTTCCTACTTACAAGATTCCAGAGCCAACTCGATACGCCTGAGGGCGTGATTAGGAAATCCATGCCATGGTGGATGGATAGGATTAAGGAGACAAAGCCTAAGCTCCACGATGTCATTGCGGGGGAGCCCAACGGGCAGGAATGGTTGGCTCAGATCTTTATAGACGTGATAAAGCTCTGCAAGAGCTATCTGAATTGAGTAGAATCTAAAAGCGGATTCAATGATTAGTGCGAACGGGGAATCGATTTTTAGGAATGATCCTTCGAGTTCATCCGAAGATGAATCCCAGGGCTACCCCTAAAATCAGGCCCAAACCTAGTGGTATTATCCCGAAAAAGACCGCGACGTAAGACATGAAAACGGATCCATACTTATTGACTAGGTCGCTCAGAGTCTTTGAAATAGTATCCAAATTTAAAAAACCAAAGTACACCGCGACTAGTGCGACTAATCCTAAGATTATTCCGATCTTAAGCAGCTTCTTAATCAGGAATCCAATTACCAAACCTACGACGAATGGAACCGCAAGTACCACTATAGTAGGTATTCCTCCGATCGTTCCCCCCAGAGTACTGATCAAATCGTTTACGATGCTCATAATCCTCGATTAAGTGTGTTGAAATAATCAATATATCTCTTACTCAGACTGCTTTGTTTTTGTATGGCTGAAACGTGTATCGAACACATTCCAGATTCAGATGATGTACAGAAAAATTACTCTACTGATTAGCTAGTCATTTGTTCACGGGTTTGCTTGTACTCGGAGACCCATGCCTTTTACAGAGTTCACGAAATCCTGGTAACCAAGCTCTCCACCGCTGGTTTCACTAATAGTAACCAGTTCGTCGACGAGTTTGTTATTCACGACTCTGCATGGCCTAGCCCCAAGCTTCTCCACGAGCCGGAAAGCCTCTGCCTTACTCATCCTCCCGTCCACTCCAAACCTCTTCACCGAGAAGCGCATCGTCATCCTCTCAACCGAGCAGAAACACATTCTGTAGCTCGCTTCACCAAGCTTGCCGACATAGATGAGGAAATTTCCTATTCCGCGTACCCAGAGATGCTCACCCGTGACAAGTAGATTCATCTCTCGCTCGATGTCCCTGAGACCCTCAACCTTCAACAACATAAATCGAAATCCACCTAATTTTATTCCCCGCTGATTCAAGGGATGCTTGAACCTATGTGGCCCACCCTATTATCCTTCCCTACTCAAGGGAATGTGATATTCCTCTTAACCGCCCTTATCAGCCAATTCTCGTTCAATTAAATGTATATTCATAGGTTAACAAAGACAACCATGAACATATATTCGTCAATTTCATCTAATAATTATGCATTAGTTTGCATATATCAGTTAAGTCTTAAGATTTATTTTAGATCAATTAGATCCAAAAAAAGGATTGATTACTAGTTTCCTCACGACGCACAAAACGATGTATAAAACAACTACTATACGTAAAGAGGTGAAAACAACCATACCCAATAAATGGCATTTAACATAAAACAAAGACGTTGCTGATTGAATAGATGCACTTGGTACAAGATTCAACCCTCATATTTCGCATTTCATGAAAATAACCTATGATTAATCTGAACACCCCATAGTTCACCATGGCCTCAGAGCGCAGCATCGATAACGAATGGATCAATAAAATGGAAGCTATACTCGAAAAAGCGAGCACATCAGCCAGAACAAATCTTACCCTCAGTACACTCTTAAAGACCATAAACAACTACGATATGATTCAACGCAACGACGGTGAAACCCGGAAATGGGCGAGGAAAATAATCCTCGAAGCTTCAAAAAGGATAATTGATAGAAACGAAGCAGCCCAAGGAAAAACACTCGCCTACAAAGAAGGAACTAAAACAAGACTAAGGAAGATTACATCGTACGCAAGCCAGCTAAGCAAGATCATAGAACCCGTGCTACTACACATAGATGAAACCCAGTACACGAGAAACATAATCGAGGAATTCATGCCAAGGGTGGAGGAAGCGGCACGCTTCGCGACAAAACTAGACCCAGAAATGGCCGCTCAGATGCTTAGGATACTGGACTCAGCTGAGATCCTAGGCTTAAACTTCAATAAAGACCTCAGAGAGGCATTTAGCGAGGTAATAGAGATCCACATAGCCCCAAAGAACCTGGACGCACCCAAACTACTCCTCGACCTCGCACAGAGTAGATTTCAAGCAGGTGAATACCTAACGTCCTACCTTCTCACTAGAGAAGCAATTAGATCACTAATAGAGGACCTAACCGGAGCATACTCCAAGGAGCTAGGGTCTGAGGATACACCATCACCCGACTGGAGATTCGAGGACTACCTCGGATACCTCATGGAGATCGGACTAGTCCCAGCTGAGGAGGGAAAGAAATTCTTGGAGCTATTTGTAGGAGAACCTGAACACCTCAACTGTAGATGGAAAAAGAGACGCGAAGCTGAGAGGGCCCTAACTGAGGTCAGGCACTACCTAGAGATCATGGATACCGATAACGATGAAAACGAAGAATGGCTATGACTAACTAACTCCGCAAGCGCATGTGTCTATATAGTTTAAATTCAAAGGTATGTTGAAATCAAATGGTGTGAAATAAGTCAAACAATAGTTCACTTCGAAATACCCGCGAAAAATGTTACCAAACTCAAATCCTTCTACGAGAAACTCTTTGGATGGAAGATAGTGAAGACGCCAAGTGACTTCATGGAGTACTGGACCATCGAAACTGTTCCAACCAATGACAAGGGAATGCTCACTCGACCCGGAGTAAACGGTGGCATGTACAAGAAGCAAAGTGATGCAAACATCCCGGTCAACTATGTAGCAGTTGAAGACATAGACAAAGCCCTTATCGATGTTGTTAAGCTGGGAGGAGAGGTGATTATGGGTAGACAGGAAGTCCCCGGAGTCGGATATACGGCTTCGATCAGAGACCCAGAGGGAAACCCAATCGCTATGATCCAGCCAAAACGTGCATAGTGCGCGCACACGGTAAAATCAACCTTGGATTAACTATCCTTGCCGCAGGCCAACAGCGCATGTCGCACGCATATCTGAGGGATATGCTCCATATCGTCTACCTTCGAGTACCCCCCACCCATCACGAGGTGAGTTCGTTTTAAATCGCCGGGTCCGTGTGGCTTCCTTGCTTCATGACCCTGTTCATCGACGCCCAGCGGCTAGCATCCAGCCAACAAGCAATAAACATACCCACTAGCAGTCTACAGCTCGATGAACTCACCGGCGGCATCAAAGCCGAGACCCTCTACCTATTCTACGGCGAGGAAGAGCTCACGGACACCCTCTTCACCCACCTCCTCGCCAACGGCCTCAAGCCCACCGACCATTATCCCAAACCCGAAGCCGTCTACGTCATCTGCGGCAACTACCGCGTCGAACACATCATAATGGACACCGAACCGCTAATCCAACTAATCGAGGACACCGGCCAGCTGCCGGAGGACGCCCTGAAACGGGTCCGAGTCCTAGTCGCCTCATCCGCCGACCAACAGGCGAACCTCACAGCGGAGCTAGAACGGGTCATCAGATCCAGTGATAACACACGCCTTGTCCTTGTGAAGGGGATATACAAGCTCGGTAGAGACGACGCTCGGAAGAGGAACAGGGATCGCGTACACGAGGAGGTCCAGCGCAGTATAGCCTCCATGAAGAGGATCTGCGCCGAGGCCGGGGTCCCACTCGTCGCCTCCGCCAGGGAGAGCCACAGCGGCCCTGTCCCCGTCCCCGAGGCGAGCAGCTACCTCGACCACATCGCCGGCGTCATCATCTACCTCCGAAAAAGGGAGAGAGGGGCAATCTACAACCGCGCCTACGTTCTCAAGTCACCCCTCACCACCCAGCGCGCGAAGGAGTACACATACGAGGATGAATCAACCATGGGGAGAACAACGCCACCCATAAGGATGAGCTTCGAAGACCTCCTAGCGAGGCTCCGAAGCGAGTACCGGGAAGCCCTCGTCAAACAGGGCAGGAGAGAGGCATTTGACAGACTAGTCGAGGCGTGGAGCGCCGAACTCGGCGCCATAAGCTACGCCGAGTCCCTAAGCCTCATGGACCTCATTCTCCTCACCGGCCTCGTAGACGACCGCCGAGTCTCCGAGGAGCTCAGCACTCACCTAGTCGAGATCGAGAGGCGCCTCAACCGACTCGAACAGAAGTGAAGAGCCTTGACCCACAGAGGCTGGCTGCTTGACCCATACATCCGGGGAAAAGACGCCCACCTCTGGTTCAAAACAGTCGAAGGCGAGACACTACACCTCACCGAGAGGCACCGCCCCCGATTCGTAGCCCAACCAACCCCCGGTCTCGCCATCGAGGACCTCTGTTACCGGCTCGAGGAGCATAAGATGGTTCACTCCGCCGAACCCGTCGAGAGATACGCCTCACTTTCCATGGAGCGACTAGAGCCCGTAGCGGAGGTCAGGGTCGACTCCGCCCAGTCCCTCGACAAAGTCATCGCGTATGCGAGGAGCCTCCGCGAAGTTAAGGAGGTCTTCGACATCGGCCTATCCCCCATACAGTGGTACCTCATAGAGAGGGGTGTGGCACCGACCGGTCTCTGCGAGTTCGAGACACAGAACGGGACCCTGAAGAGCATCAGAGCCCTCAAAGACGATGGGGTTGAACCACCCCCATTTAAGACGATGCTAATAAAACTCCCAGACGCCGGAGCGATCACCCCCGTCGACGTCTACGACGCCGACGAAATGCCCCTGAGTAGCCTCAGGGGAACCGAGGAATCCGTCCTCACGGAGCTGAAAAATCTACTCGAGAGTGAGGACCCCGACGTCGTAGTCCTCGACGACACCAACTCGATACGTTGGGTCATTCAGAAGGCTACCCAGCACGGCCTCAGTCTAGGCTTCGGCAGAGAACATGAGCTCACACACGGTCGGATAATCCTTGGCTACCACAGCTGGACTGACATGGGTCTTGCTGGTCTCCAGGAACGCTCCCTATTTACCCTCGCTCCCATGGGAGTGAGCAGTGACTGGGAGGCGGGGAAAACCATCGACAGCCGCCAATGCTACGAGGCCCACCGGCAGAAGGTACTAGTCCCCGAGATGAAAGGCGGCTACGTCTCCTCAATGAACGCCTGGGATATGGTGAAGCGCGACAGGGGAGGCATGCTCTTCACCCCCCTGGTCGGCCTACACGAGAACGTCGGCTGCATCGACTTCGAATCCATGTTTCCCAGCATAATCAGCCGATACAACGTGAGCTACGAGACCGTCACCGAGGACGGCGTCGACCAGACCCGACCCGGCTTCATGGGCCAATTCACCGGCCCAACCCTCGAGCGCCGATTCAGATTCAAACACATGAGGAAACTGCTCCAACCTAGCTTCAAAGAGTGGACCTGGTGCGAGCAGAGACAGGCGAGCCTCAAACTCATGCTAGTCGTCATCTATGGTTACAGCGGCTGCTACGCCAACAGGTTCGCTAACGTCCAGGTCTTTCAGGAGATAAATAGGCAGGCCCGGCAAGCCCTCGTCAAGGCCCTCAACATCGCCCTAGCCAGGGGGTTCGAGATCGTCTACGGCAACACCGACGCCCTATATACCAAGAAACGAGACGCCACAGAGGCTGACTACGAGGAGCTCGCATCAGAGATCGCTGAAGCCGCTGGACTCCCCATCAAACTCGACAAACACTTCAGGTTCCTCGTCCTCCTCGGCAAGACCACCGACCCCCTCCAAGGCGCCTCAAACAGGTACTACGGCAAGCTCACCGATGGCAGCCTCTTCTATCGCGGGATAGAGCTCCGCAAACACGACACACCACCTTACATGAACCGCCTACAGGAGCGAGTCATGGTGACCCTCTTCGACGCCGACGACTCCGAGGGCGTCTTGAGGAGCGGCCTATCACGGGCCCTCGCCATCGCAAACAGGTCCTTCGAAGACCTGCGCCGCGGTCGGGTGGACGCGAGTGAGTTAGTGATCTCCAAGAGACTCTTACGGGAGCTAACCCAATACCGCAGCCTACAGGCTCATGTCGTCGCGGCCCTATTAGGAGCCGAGGAGGAGGGGAATTCCCGTTACATCTACGTGAACTCGGAGAGCAGTAACCCCTTCCTCCGAGTTAAGCCCTCCTTCATGTTAGGAGACGCTGATGGGATGTACGATCGCAAGAAGTACGTCGAGGTGGCCAGAAGGACTGTGATGAGTCTCCTAAGCCCCTTCCTAATTGAAGATACGCTGAAGGAACGAGGTGTCAGGGAGAGCCGCCTCGAGGACTACCTAGCCGTTTCTCGTCCCTCTTAAGCCTCATACAGCGTGTCCACATATCGAGGCGCGCGCGGGCTCTTACAATCATAGCGCGCGAGAGCGCTTGACCCAAGTGTGTGTAAATGAGTTCATTCACTTCTTCTCTAGAAATAAAGACTAATTCTTTGAAAAGTCACAATATTATGATGAAATTTGGAAAAAAAGTTAAAAGATAGAAGAGGACACGCCTGAATGGAATGAAAGGAATCGAATACGAAACTGACCAAGTGGGCTTCAATGCCGTGCTAAGAAACTGGCAACTCAAGGTGATGCAGGTCGTATGGAATAGCCCTAAGGGTGTGAATAGCAGAATTGCTTGGACAAAGGTAAACCAGGCGATGGAGGGTGAAACCATAAGCCGAGCCAGCGTCATTAATTTCCTCGAGGCGCAGCGAGAGAGGGGAGTCCTTAAGGGTGAGGAAGAAACGGGGAAAGGTGGTCATCATTGGGTCTATTATCCTGAAATGGATGAAGCAGGATTCAGGACATACATAGTGCAAAAAATGATCAATAGTCTAATGGAGAATTTCCCCAAAGAGACAAAGGATGCAATAAAAGAAATTGGATAAAATCCGCCTCTACGCGAGACGGATTTCCTCTTAATCTAAGTTTCAAATAGAATTCATTTCATATGTACCCGACCCAAATTACTTTATTTTTTATAAATATTCGATTGTTCTTTAATGAAACAAGTCACGAATAAACTTATTTCTAATCTTAATCAATTCTTACCCAATGAGAAGCGATGGATTGCTTGGTGGCTTAACTCTGGTCCTCATCGGGGTAATGGGGTTAATAATTTACTTCCCAAATTATCAACAAGTAACCTTTACAATCGGACAATTAGGTGGTGCAATAAATCCTCTGCTACAGCAATACTACAATCAAGCCTTAGAGTATTTAATTGGTATGGCTTTGTCGATATTAGCCGGGTTATCTCTTATATTATATGGGGCAGTATCAACATCATCAATTTCACCTCTAAATGAGGAACCAGCTATGCAAACATCGTTTACAAATTTGCTGCTTAGACAAAAACAACTTGGATGGAAGTTTATATTGAAAAGTGAGAATTCTGAGATAATCTATAGAAGTATGCTAAGCAGTTCAGTCGGGCTAATTCTGATCCTAATTGGTTTTATGGGGGGAGTAGATCAACTGTTAGAAGTAACAATTAATCAAGCTATGCTTATTATTTTTTTAATAGGATTAGCTCTAAGTGTTTATGGAATATTTAATTTATACAAAATATAACTTCTAATCTAGCTTATTCGCGCGTGCGAATGGTAAATATAGACGAAGAATGAACCAATTATTTGGTAGTGATTAAAGTGAAGGGTTATGTGGCTTCTTTAGAAAGTGAGACGAAGAAGAATGTGGATTTTCGTAGAGTCCTCTACACTGGAAAACACAGTCAGCTCGTGCTAATGTGCCTAAAACCTGGAGAAGAGATAGGCATGGAGACCCACAACGACGTTGATCAGTTCTTTAGGTTTGAGGAGGGGGAGGGTAAGGTCGTCATAGACGGTGTCGAGCACTTAGTTAAGGATGGTATGGGGGTAGTCGTACCAGCTGGCGCTAAGCATAATGTTGTTAACACCTCCAAGAATAAGGAACTGAAACTGTATACCATTTATTCTCCACCTGAGCACCAGGATAAGGTTGTAAGGCACATTAAAGCTGAGGCATTGGCAAAAGAGGAGCACTACGACGGCAAAACAACTGAAAAATAGTCATAATTTTCAATATTTTTAATCCGCATTTAAATGTTCGGGTAACGGTATTGGCTTCAATGTTGGTCACTTCATATTAACTGGTGCTGTGGCTCCCCGATTTCTTCTTCCTAAGGCTCATCATGGTTCCATCCTTTTTAGTATACGCGTAGAGTTTCTCATAGTCAGTCTCAGCTAATATTTTCCCATCTTTTTCTATTTTGTATAGGCAGAACTTGAATAACACGCCATCATGGTTGAAGACGATGTCGTAGGGCAAGCCTCCACACTTTTCGCACTTCTCATGAACATCGATCTTATCAAGGAACGTCCTGTAGCCTTGACCTCTAGTTGTAGATGTATCAACCTTTTCGATTAGATGTTCCTCAGTCAACATCTTATCCTCCTACTTGAGTAAGAAGTTCCTCAATAAGTAAGGTGTGCCTTTGGCTAAAGTATCCTCAGGAGTTTAGCACCCGGGCAGTACCATGTCGAGTAACGCGTGTCTGCCCTTCTTTATCTGTCGTAGAGCCCGGAGTAATGCGGGTTTGACGTCGGATGGATCCGTTACCTCTTCCCCGTAGCCACCAAAGGATTCTGATAGTTTAGCGTAATTGGGCTTTGGCTTCGCGTAGACGCCGTAGATCCTCCCGCTTTGCAAAGCATGTCCTTTCGGGTAGTATCGTGGGTGGTGTTTCATAGCAGCATAGCCCTGGTTATCGTATATCACAGTTAAGATGGGAATAGTGTACTCCTGGGCGAGGCCTAGGCATGCGTGAACTGGATTGTAGTTGAAGCTTCCGTCTCCCTCTAGGGCGATGACGGTCTTATCCGGTGCGGCGAGCTTTGCACCGAGGGCGACGCCGAGACCCTGACCCAACCCTGTGTGAGCAACGGGGCCTGTGGCCTCAAGCTGAGACCCAGGCACAACCCGGTGTCGCTCAATATGCTCGAATATCATAGTGCTATGGCTTATCGTTTCATGGACTAGGATGAACTCCTTGTCTACGATCTCATTTATGCAGTGGCTGAGCCAAGTCGGGTTTATCGGACACTGATCCTTTGTGGATATAGCCACATTCCTCCATTTCTCCCGGAGACGTTTGTGCTCCTTCTCCCAACGTAACTGACGATCCTCCACCTCTTTACCGAGGCCCCTTACCCTTAGAACCTCGGTTATTAGTGCTGGGAGGGCGAGTCTTGAATCAGCAGCTATTAGGAGGTCAGCAGGATATCCGTAAACTGGATATTTCACTTGCAGGGGATCAAGGTCCATGAAGACGATTTTTGCCTTGCTTCTCTCGCTGATACTATTGGGAGGATACCACGGGGGCCAACCATTCGCGTCTATCACTAATACGAGGTCGGCATCCGCGAGGTAATTATCCATAGTGGCACCCATATGCAATGGATTGTTGGTAGGAAAGTTCGAGTAACCTGGTGTCTCGAAGACCGGTGCCCCAACGAGCTGCGCCAATTCAACCAGAGATATTACTGCATCATGATTCCTTCCGAGGTATCGAGTGTAGAGGAGAGGATTCTCAGCCTTGGCTAGCATCCCCGCTAACTTCTTCAGTGCCTCAGTGTCTGCTTGAACCTGCGATGGCCTTGGGTTCGGGTAAGGCACCCTCATCTTCTCCCGCCTATCAAAGAGTAGCTCTCGTGAGAGAGAGAGCATCACGGGTCCCTTAATATCCGTGGAAGCGATGTCGAGGCCCCTCACAATCGTTGAGAGGATGTTATCGTTAGACTCCGGTGTGTCCACCCACTTCATGTAGGGTTGGACGAGCCTCTGCTGCCCCCCCACTTCTGTGAAGGAGAGGTAATGAGGACCAGGCGTCCCACCATATACCTCCTCGTCGTGTGTTCTGGCCTCTCCTACGAGCAGCATGAGGGGAATCTGGTCAGTGTATGCTGCCTTAAGCTCCATCGCTCCGTGCAACATCCCCGTGAGGACGTGTGCCATCAGAACCTGAGGCCTACCAGTCACCATATAGTAACCTTTAGCGAGGGAGACTGATAGTCCCTCATGCCTCGTGTTCATGTATAGAGGCTTTTTTCCCGCCTCGTTGTACTTAGCAAGGAACTCCCAGATCGGGACGAACTCCGTTCCGGGTGAACTGAAGATGTAGTCCACCCCATATCGGTGGAGAATCTCAACGTAGCCCTCAGCTGCACCCTCAACTCTAATCTCCTCCATGTCACTGACCTCAAGAACCAATGGATTAGTTTGGGAAGATTGGTAGATTAAATAATTGCGTGGTGCTGCATTCAGTCAAACACATTTTTTGACAACAGTGGTTTTCGAATTTTGTACTAGTATTCAGTTTTGTCGTCTCATAACATCTAGGATGAGGGTGTCGAGGTTTCTGAATCCCTCTTTGTTTAAGATCCCCAGCGTTTCTGCGATGTTCTTGAGGTCTGGTTTAATTAATCCCTGTGTGTCGGTTACACCTCCACCGGAGATTGCTAGAAGGGCGCTAGTGTAAGCCTCTCCGGCGGCAGTTGAAACCTTGAGCGCGCAGCTCCCCTTGCCTCCGTCGCAGACCATCCCCATCACTGATGCGATGAGACTCGCTACAGCGACCTCAGCCTGCTTTGGAGTACCCCCCATGAGGCGGACGATGGCAGCTGTGGCGCCAGCGCCAGCAGCTATGGAGCAGCCGCAAGTTGGTGTGATTATCCCTGTGTAGGCCTTAATGTACCTGGTTACGATGTGGCTGAGTGCCAGAGCCTCAGCAAGCTCTCTATCGTTTTTTCCAAGGCTCTTTGATACCACAACAACTGGGAGGATTGCCGTGATGCCGTGGTTTCCGCTACCCGAGCTACTCATGATGGGCCTCGGGCCACCACCCATTCTGAAATCAGTAGCAGCCCCAGCCATCGTCTTGACCCTCCCTAGTATATCATCCTCGGCGAATAATCGCCCAAAGTGATACCCTACGCCACACCCCCACGGAGTTTTCACACCTTCCAAAGCGGCAGACATATTCATATCAGCGCCTTCGAGCATCAGCAGCTCCTGGGCATGTGTAAGATCCCCTGCAATCCTCCATAGGCTCTCCATGTTGTAGCTCAGCAGCTCTTTTTCGTAATCGAGGTCTGGACTCGATGACGAGTGAACTTGTTCCACCCTCAACACTGATGCACCATTTACCCTGATTTCCACGATATTATCATGTCTCTCAGAAATGATAACCGCTGCCACTTGGTTGCCCTGGTTTAAGGTAGCCTCGATGTATACGTTTGGCACGTCATCTACTATTTCGACTGTGACCGCTCCCGCAGAGACTAGGCGCTCCGCCTCTCGCATATCATTTGTTTTCACTTTGGCGAGGGACTGTAATCCCTTTGAAGGGTCGCCAGCGATCGCTCCCAGCGCAGCCGCGAGGCTATTCCCCTTGAGGCCGCCAGTATTGGGGACCCCCACGTTGACACCGTTCTTATAGATGTTCGCGGAAAGCTTGAGGCTTATCCGATCAGGTTTACCCCCGATGTACTTCGCTCCGGTGGAGGTTGCGAGAGCCACAGCTCCTGGTTCTGTACAACCGAGTGCGGGCTTGACCTCGTTACTGAAAAAGGTGTCGAGATCCATGGCTCAATAGAGTAAGGTGTAGCCTAAAAGCATGTCAACTGAACCATTTGTCGAGTCTAGCCGCGCCTTTCGTGGCGTTGCTGAACCCCTTATCCATCTTCTCGATGGCTGCTAGGACCTTTTCCCTACTGAAGTTATGCTCTCCACAGAGGTATGTTAGAATCCCGGCGGTGTCGGGTTTACCCCACTCGAGTCTGTAGTCGTCTGTGGTGTCTGGCTTGAGGAATAGGGATCGAATATCGTCGATGGGGTGTGGAAACTCCGCCTTCGGTAGCTCGGATAATGCCCCCTCGATGTTACCATGCTTCTTTATGAGTTTGATAGCGGTCTTCGGCCCTATCCCCCTTATGCCATCGGGGTTATAGTCGGTCCCTATGAGAATCCCAACATCAATGAGCTGCTCCCTTGTGAGGTCGAGCTCAGTCAGCAGTTTCTGGTACTCGTACATCTCAGGCTCGACTTTAATGTAGACATTCTTCCGGGGGAGCTTCCTTCGACCGGTTATGGAGAGGTTACGGACGAGACGTGGCGCACCGAAGAGCATAGAGTCGAAGTCTTGGCTGGATGAAGCCCATACTGAACCCTTGATTGCCATATAGGCGGCTTGGGCCTCGCCTTCTCCTGGGGCCTGTATCCAGGGGATGCCCATGAGTGTGAGCAGCCTCTTCGCGTCCCCGATGATATCTGTTGTTGCAATGACGCTCTGCTGTCCCCAGCGTCGAGCACCCTCCTTATCTCCCTCCTCGATAGCCTTAGTGTACCTCTGCCGCGCTTTTACGCGGACCTCGTGGCGAGCCTCTAGGGTTTTCCTCTTAAACTCATGAGGTTTACCGTCGAAGCAGTAGACCACCCTTACCCCTGCCTCCATTAGGTTGCTATTCCTATAGATGAGACCGCTGAGGTGACTAGTTATGTTGCCTTGCGCGTCCTTGAGGGGTTCTCCTCCCTGGCCACGGATGATGGCTAGGAACTGATAGATGACGTTGTGTCCGTCAAATGCTACTGACCTCCCTTTCAACTCGTCAAGAGAGATCTTCCGGGGCTCCACGAGGTCGCCAAATTGGACGCCCAATTAATTGACCCCCTACGCGAGCTCTATACGCCTCTTACCCTTGGCCATCTTTGTGACCCTGACGAGGCCTTGAATCTCCATCTCCATCAGGATCTTGCCTAATTCCGTTTCATTAATGCCACTTTGGTACTTTTGCACCTGCTTTAGGAGATCGTCAAACTCCTGCGCTCCACTCTTCCCGAGAGCCTCAACGATCGTCGACGGTATGAGCTTCGCGTCCATCTAATCACCTAAGCTATGTCCATCGGAGGTTTAAGTTGGTCCCGGATTCGTTTATTCGTATCCTGGTACCACTTCTCCGTATCAGGGGTTATCGAGGGAACTATTTCAACCATGACCTTGTCGAAGTCTGCTGCGGTTACCTTCTTAGTCTCAGGGTCCTTACGGAGAGCGTTGATTGCGGCTTCGCGGCAGATGGAGTCGATGTCGGCCCCACTGTAACCCTGCATCTTCTTCGCTAATTCCTCCACCTTCACTTTATCGAGAGGCATATCCTTCGTCTTTATTTGGAGAATCTTGAGCCGGGCTTCATAATCTGGGGGCGGAACGTATACGCGTCTATCAAATCTCCCAGGGCGTAGAATTGCGGGGTCGATCATGTCGGGGCGGTTTGTCGCCGCAATGACAACAATGTTTTGGAGGCTTAGGAGCCCATCTAGCTCTGTTAGGATCTGGCTGATTACGCGTTCGGTGACGCGGTTGTCTCCACCGCCTCCCCTCGATGGGACGATGGCATCGAACTCGTCGAAGAAGATTATGCTGGGCGCCGCCATGCGTGCCTTTCTGAATGTCTCCCTTATCGCCTTCTCAGATTCCCCTACCCACTTACTGAATATCTCGGGGCCCCTTATGCTGATGAAGTTTGCCTCCGATTCCGTGGCGACGGCTCTTGCTAGGAGGGTCTTACCGCAGCCAGGCGGTCCGTGTAAGAGTATGCCCTTGGGTGGTTGGATGCCGAGGCGTGTGAATCTCTCAGGATTCTTCAATGGCCACTCCACCGCCTCCTTGAGAGCCTGCTTAACTTCATCGAGGCCACCGACCTCGTCCCAGTGGACGTTTGGCGTCTCCACGTAGACCTCACGCATCGCAGTCGGTGTGACCTCCCTGAATGCCCCCATAACATCCTCGGTGGTTACCACCATCTGGTCGAGGACCTCGTGGGGTATCCTCTTCTGCTCCAGATCTATCTTGGGGAGGTACCTGCGCAGTGCCTTCATCGCAGCCTCACGGCTGAGCGCTTCAAGATCTGCACCGGTGTAACCGTGAGTGAATTCTGAGATCTTCTGAAGGTTCACATCCTCAGCGAGTGGCATGCCACGTGTGTGGATCTGCAAGATCTCAAGGCGCCCATCCCTGCTGGGTGTTGCGATCTCTATCTCCCTATCAAATCTTCCGGGGCGGCGGAGGGCCTCGTCTATTGCTTCTGGTCTATTAGTGGCCCCAATGACTATTATGTGTCCCCTGCTCTTCAGCCCATCCATACTTGCAAGGAGCTGGGCGACAACACGTCTCTCAACCTCACCGGTTACCTCACTCCTCTTAGGTGCTATGGCATCTATCTCGTCGATGAATAGGATACTAGGAGCGTTCTTCTCCGCGTCCTCGAACATCTTTCTGAGCCTGCCCTCGGACTCTCCGTAGAACTTACTCATTATCTCTGGACCATTTATTGCATAGAAGTTGGCGTCCGACTCATTAGCGACAGCCCTGGCGAGGAGGGTCTTACCACAGCCTGGTGGCCCGTGGAGAAGAACACCCTTGGGAGGGTCGATGCCCAGTCTCTGGAATATCTCGGGGTGTCTGAGTGGAAGCTCAACCATCTCTCTTATTCGCCTAATTTCCTCATTCAGTCCGCCAATGTCTTCGTATGTGGTCCTGCTTGGCATCTCCATCTCAGGAACGGGCTCACTTAGGATCTGGATGTCGGAGGTTGGGGAGATCTTCACGATGCCTGCGGGACGCGTGTTGACGACCATGAATGGAACTGAGTGGCCAAGCATCATGATGAGCAGCGTATCTCCACGAGTAGCCGGTCTGTCGATGAGTCTGTCCTTCACGAACCTTACGAAGTCGTTGTCGACGCTGATCCTGATGTCAACTGGGGCGAGCTTGACAGATACGGCGTACTCGGCCTCCGCCTTCTTAACCTGAACGAACTCATTTATGCTGACATTGCAGTTCTTCCTGATGAATCCATCAATACGGAGGAGACTTAGTCCCTGGTCCTCGGGGTAGGCTGGCCACGCCTTCGCCGCCGTGGATTTCTTCCCGACTATCTCCACAACATCACCTACTGTGACGCCTAGGGTCTTCATAGTCTCCGAGTCCATCCTGGCTATGCTCCGCCCGACATCCCTCTGCTGTTTCGCTTCGGCTACCTTCAACTGGACGCTGCTCAAAATGTCCACCCTTGTGGCTAACTCAGCTTTTGAGTGGGTTCTCTTCATATAAAGATTAGTTTGTAATGGTTGTGACGGCTTGGGATATGGACTAATTATATAACCCCTGTCTCGGTTGCGAGGGCCTCTGCGGAGACGCGGTCCAACTTGATCTTAGATAATATGGTGTATCTTTCAGGTCTCACTTTCTGTGCCATCGTGAGCGCCTCTATGATCTTTTCTCTCTTTATGCCGAGGCCTTCAGCGGTCGTAGGCGCGCCTATGGTCATCAAACTATCCTTAATCTTAATCCAATCGAGGCCATGGAGCTTTGCCATCATTATTGTTCCAACACCGCACTGTTCGCCATGGAGCGCAGGCTTATCGATTATCAAGTCTAGGGCATGACTGAATAAATGAGCGGAGCCACTGCATGGTCGGCTGCTCCCAGCTATACTCATCGAGGTACTACAACTGATGAGAGCCTCTAGAAGGTCTCTTACTGTTTCAGTGGTGTTCTGTCGTATCTTTTCAGCACTCTCCATGATGAGTTGGCTACTCATGAGGGCGAGACTCCCCGAGTATGCGCCATAATAATCACCATTGTCGTGGTGGGCGAGCTTCCAGTCCTCAACCTCGGTGGCCTTGCTTATTACATCGCCACACCCAGAGGCTGTGAATCTATAGGGGGAGGCTGCTATAATACCGCTGTCCATCACGACAGCTATGGGAGAGATCGCCTTGACTGTGTAGGGACGGTCCATTCCCTTTACGGAGGCCAGGCTGCTTGCTATTCCATCGTGGCTCGCTACAGTTGGGACGCTAATGAAGGCACAGCCCGTCTTTGCGGCAGCGAGTTTGGCTACATCGATATTCCTACCTCCACCTACGCCAATGAGGACTTCAACCCTAGACCGCTGGGCATCATCCATGACTCTTCCAACTGTCTCGAGCTGTGCATCCTCAACAATTGAATGGTCTGAATAGATTCCGTCGCTATCGAGGATCCACTGAACTTTCTCACCGGCTACCTTCAGTGTATTCTTTCCAGTCACAATCAATGCCCTGTGGAAGCCAAGTTCCCTGCATACGCCGTTTAATGAGGCCAGTACCCCTTCTCCAACAAGCACTATTCTAGGTAAGTCTATTCGGTGGACAGGAATCGCCTTGGGTTGATCGGGTGACGCCATCTGGAACCCTGGGGGCTAAAATCAATGAGTGCCACAGTTGGCTATAACCCCTCTGGTTTAACCTTTTTTCAATCAACGGAAAAGGTTTTTAAAGCACACCCAGAATCTAAACTTGGTCTTCCTTCTAAGGATACCCTCACTAAGAGTTTTAGTAGGGGAAGGATGTGAATGGCTAAAGAAGTCGAGGCGTTTAAAGGAACAACGACGGTTGGTGTCGTCTGTAAAGACGGCGTCATACTAGGCACAGACACCAGGGCTACAGCTGGAAACTACGTTGCGAGTAAGCACGCGAAAAAGGTGTACCCGATAACAGACAACCTCGCGATGACCATCGCTGGCGGAGTAGCCGTGGCCCAGAGGATCGTCGAAATACTCAAGGTAAACACTCGGCTCTACGAGCTCGAGAAGGGCCGTCCTATGCCTGTAAAGTCGGCAGCGACCCTTGTTTCCGGAATACTATTCCAGAACCGCGAGGCAGGCGCTCCTCTTCCCATGCAGGCGATCGTCGGTGGATTCGACGAGGCTGGGCCTCATATATTCAATCTCGACCCCTTCGGCAGCCTCTTGGAGGATAAGATGATTTCCACAGGGTCTGGTAGTCCCTTCGCTTATGGGGTGCTTGAGGCGATGTATAAGGAGGATAAATCAGTCAAAGAGATGCTTCCAGTCGTTGTTAGGGCTATTGACTCCGCAATGAAGAGAGATACCTACAGCGGAGACAGCTTCGACATAGCCATCATCGACAAGAGAGGGTATAGGGAGCTCGCCCCCCCGGAGAAGGAAGCGTTATTGAAGGCATAAGTTGGATGCAGGGATGCAAAAGCCCCAAGGACTAAGTTACGAAGAGATCAGGAAGACGATCCTCGAGAAGATCCCCGCCGACGTTGGAATAACAAGGATCGAGTTCGAGGGTCCGAGACTTGCTATATATACCCAGAAACCCGAGACACTCGTCGAACAGAGCCACATCGTTGGCGAGATAGCTGGCATAATTAAGAAGCGAATAGTGGTTCGTAGCGACCCATCCGTCCGCGTAAATGAGCTCGAAGCGGAGAGAATAGTTAAGGAGATTCTTGCTGAGGCGGGGCTTGTCCAGAGTAACTTCGATCCTAGCCTTGGAGAGGTGACGCTGGAGGTAGAGAAACCAGGTGTCGCTATAGGAAAGAACGGGCAGAACCTGCTGGATATCGTCAAAAGAACTAGGTGGAGCCCTAATGTTGTAAGATCTCCCCCGATCCCCAGCATGACCATAAAGATGGTGAGAGGATACATCTACGGGAAGAGTAAGGAGCGAGAGAGGTTCCTACGTGAGACGGGTGAGGCAATATTCCGCCCCATGTATCAGCAGTCGGGTGACATTAGGGTCACATTCCTAGGCGCAGCCAGACAGGTAGGCAGGTCTGCCGTCTTAGTGAGGACAAGGGAGAGTCGAATACTCTTAGACTGTGGCATAAACCCAGGTACATCTAGCCCCATCGGAGCCTACCCAAGGATAGATACGGAAGAGTTCGACATCAGCAAGCTAGACGCCGTTGTGATCACCCACGCCCACCTCGACCACTGCGGCTTCCTCCCATACCTCTACAAGTATGGTTACGAGGGTCCAATATACTGCAGTGAGCCGACGGCGAGCTTGATGGTCCTCCTCCAGAGCGACTACCTAGATGTCACCGGAAAGGAGGGGCGCTACCTACCCTACAGTAACGAGGAGGTCAGGGAGGTCATCATGAGGACAATCCCCCTCAGCTACGGCGAGGTCACAGACATAAGCCCCGATGTACGCCTAACCCTCCATAACGCGGGTCACATCCTCGGCTCAGCACAGGCTCACCTCCACATCGGGAAAGGTCTACACAACATCGTATACACAGGCGACTTCAAGTACGGCCCAACCCAGCTGCTTCAACCAGCCTCCATCCAGTTCCCAAGAGTAGAGACTCTCATCATGGAGAGCACCTACGGTGGCGTAGACAATGTTACACCTGACCGCGAGGAGACCGAGGCAAACTTTGTAGAGATAGCCAACAGAACCCTCCAAAAAGGGAAGCTCCTCATCCCTGTGCCCGCCGTCGGGCGCGCCCAGGAGATCATGATGGTGATCAACAAATACATGAAGGAGGGGAAGATGACTGAGGCTCCCGTATACATCGAGGGAATGATCAGCGAGGTAACCGGCATCCACACCGCCTACCCCCAATACCTTAGCTCTGAAATTAGGGACCAGATACTCAGGGATGGCATCAACCCCTTTGAAAGCGACTACTTCACAGTTGTAAAGCAGCAGGACAAGAGGGAAGAGATCGTTAATGGTGGTCCAGCGATAATAATGGCCACCGCGGGCATGATGGAAGGCGGTCCAGTAATCGATTACTTCAAGCGCCTAGCCCCAGACGAGAACAATGCCCTTTGCTTCGTAAGCTACCAGGTCGCCGGAACGATGGGGCAGCGCATTCAGTCAGGGATGGGCAGCGCTCAGATGTTCGGGCAGAACGGTAAAATGGAGATAATTAACGTCGCAATGAAAAATTATACTATTGAGGGCTTCAGTGGCCACAGCGACTGGCGCCAGCTCGTTAACTACGTCCGACGTCTCCACCCCCAACCGAAGCGCGTCTTCGTAATCCACGGTGAAGAGTCAAAGTGTGAGAACCTCTCACGTGTCATCTCGAAGCAGAGAGGCGTTTACGGAATCGCCCCCGAGAATCTCGACACGTATACAGTTGCGTAAATGGGAGCATTTTTCTCTCCTGCTCGCGGATTAAGTGCTTTTGAGCATTTGGACCCTTTTTGAGCCATGATGCAGGTGTTTGGCAGCGACCTTCAGAGTTACTGAAGCCACGCGCGAAAAATAATGCTTATAGGGTAATCCATACGGCGTTATTTGAGTAACTTGAAGGATTCTGTCTTCGTCCTTGCTTTAATTGTGCTCTATATGAGTCCAATGATCTTATTGAGTGTATCAGGCGCTCAGACGTCAGTGGTCCAAGCTCTAGGCTCTGAACTAATTTCTCCATGGCCCGTTTTCAGACACGATCAACAGCATACTGGAATGGCCTCAACGCCCAGTGTCGAAGCAGGTAACCTTAATTGGAAATACAAGACGAATGACGTCGTCAATTCTTCAGTGGCGTTGGCTGTTGATGGTACGGTCTATGCGGGCAGCTACGATGACTACATCTATGCATTGAACTCTAACAGCACATTGAGGTGGAAATTCGAAACTGGTGGCCCAGTAGAATCCTCCCCAGCAGTGGCCACTGATGGGACGATATATGTTGGCTCCTTCGATAACTATACCTACTCGCTAAATGCTGACGGCTCGATGAAGTGGAAGTTCAACACCGGGGCTCCGGTTGAGTCATCGCCCAACATCGCTAATGGCACGGTTTATGTTGGTAGCGACGATGGCTCCCTATATGCATTGAATCCGAATGGTTCGCTAAAGTGGAGCCTCAAGACAGGCGACTCGATAGACTCCTCCCCAGCTGTGGCGCCAGACGGAACCATCTACGTTGGAAGCATTGACTACAATCTTTATGCAATTGACTCCAACGGCACGTTGAAGTGGAAATATCAAACTGGAAGCTATGTCGAGTCATCCCCCGCCGTGGCGCCGGATGGGACCATCTATGTGGGCAGCGACGACGGCTACCTACAAGCTGTCAACCCTGACGGTACCTTAAAGTGGAATTTCCAGACTGGGGACTCTGTGTTCTCGTCACCAGCAGTAGCAAAAGATGGCACGATCTACTTTGGAAGTTATGATTACTACATCTATGCATTGAGCTCCAATGGCACGTTGAAGTGGAAATATCAGACTGGAAGCTATGTCGAGTCATCTCCCGCCTTAGCATCAGACGGAACCATCTACATCGGAAGCGACGATAACTACCTCTATGCATTGGGCTCCAATGGGTCGCTTAAATGGAAATTCCAGGCGGGAGACTACATTGACTCCTCCCCAGCGATCAGCTCTAATGGCATTGTCTATGTGGGCAGCTATGATGGCTACATATACGCGATAGGTGGTTCATCGACCACGCCTACAGGAACTGGGACTCAGGCAACGACAATCGACTACACACCCTACATCATTCTCTTGGTAATGGTTGTAGCAGTCGGTGTCGGGGTTCTATTCTTATTTAGGAGAAGAATCAACGAATCAAAAACAGAGCAAACCTTTAACAATACATGAACATCGAGTGGCGTTTACGCATTCATCTAAGACTAGTTGTTTTTATTCGGTCTGGTTGTAGGCCCCACATTTTGGACATTTATAGATTGCCTTAGTCACTTGACCCATTCTGACATTTTTTAGTAAAATGTGGTCGCATTTACCACATAGATAGATGTACGGGCCTTCTCCGATCACGAATGGCTCCAGGTTCTTTGGTGTGGGCGAATTATCTTTGGTAAAGATTGTCACCCCACTGGGTTTCGTTGTATACAGCTTCATCTTGAATGTTTTTTGATTATTTATTTTCACTCACCTCACGGTCGCAACAGCTCATCTAGATGTAATGAGGAATAGCTTTGTAAAAAGGGTGTTCTTTCCCTTAGGACTACATAAGCGGATTCTTAAAAATAAGCAGTGAGCAGGAGGAGCATGGATTTAAGAGTCATCCTGGTGGAGGTCTTACGCCGAGTGTTACCACAATGTTCGAAGGAGTGTTATTTCTGAGAATATTCAGTGTTATCGTGTCACCTGGTTTCTTGTTGCGCTCGATGTATACCATTAGGTTGTAGAAGAATTTGAGTGGGTGGCCATCTGCGCCGGTTATGACGTCACCACCTATAGATAGAGGTGCGCCGTCGACGATCGCAGTATTCGTTCCTCCCCTTAGACCCGCCTTGTCGGAGGGTCCACCTGGGACGACTGAGATTATGAGTGTGTCATAAGTTCCCTGGAGAAGATTCATCGCAGAGACTACGCCGGGTGTTACATCGTACCCGCTTATTCCGAGGTATAGGTGGCTGTAGCTTCCAGTTGAAATGAGGCTTGGGACCTCACGTGTTATCGTATCACTGGGGACTGCGAAGTTTACCCCTGATGAAGTCGATGTAGCCCCCGCTGTATTCATACCAACGACCTCCCCATTGGAGTTGAAGAGTGGGCCACCGCTATTGCCCGGGTTTAGGGCTGCATCTGTCTGAAGAACATCTACTATCAGGTATCCTGCTCCTTCATCTAGCTCCCGGCCCACAGCGCTGATTATTCCCTCTGTCATCGTGTCCGTGAGTTCAAATGGGTTCCCAACCGCGTAGACGGTGTCGCCTACGATGAGTTTTGAGGAAATACCTATTTTGAGTGGCTTAAGGAGTGCTGTAGGAGCCGTTACCTTGATGACAGCCACGTCAGAGTATGGGTCTGTGCCAACTTGGGTTGCGGGGACGATTGTTCCGTTTAGGAATGTTACGGTTATGCCTCCGTTAAGGGCGCCGGTTATTACGTGGTTGTTGGTCACAATTCTACCCGAGGTGTCGTAGACGAATCCGCTTCCCGAGTCTGTTCCATTGGATACGTGGACTTTTATCAGCACGATGCTGTTGGCCGTCTGGTTGTAGATCTGCTCTGCTGTTAAACCGTTGGTCTGTGGAGTTCCTCCTCCTGTGTTTCCCCCTTCAATGATTCTTGCTAAAGTCGCGTTAAGTGCCGCGATCTTTGTGTTTAGGTCCGAGATCTTTGATTCTAAGGTTATCATTTGCACGTTTGCCTGCTGTACATTCGATGTTAGGGTCGTCGTCTGACTGTTGATTGTGCTGAGCTGATTGCCCTCGCTAGTGTAGATGTATGCCGATAGACCTATGGCGATTAACGCGGTGAGTATCGCGACCATGGCCATCGTGGTGCTTCTCTCCCTGGCTGGATGGGGGTTCTCAAATCTGGGTTCTACTGTCATTTAATCACCTTTTTTTCAGTTTTGATTCATGTAAACGAAAAGTGAATGGTAGTTTAAATACCTCATCGTGCACTTTTATCTGAAGATTAGCCTCATCTCCTTATAGGCTCGTACACTGTTACGTAAGGCTTCTTAACCTCAGTTACGTAACTTGTCTTGATGAGCGAATCAGCTCCTAAGGTTAGAAGGAGGCGTGCCCTCAGGCGGCAGGATGCAAGGAGCCTCCTCGAGGAGGCGTCGAGCTACATTAATGGACGAACCTTTTCAAAGGTCGAGGAGGCGGAGACCGAGGATGGTTCCAAGATCTACCTCTTAGACGACGAAATACTTCTGTTCAGGTCTGAGAAGAATCTTTATCCGACACTGAGATGCAAGTGTGTCGACTCTCTGCCCGCTGTCATTGTAGACATGGGGGCCATACCCTTTGTCTGCAAAGGAGCCGACGTTATGGCTCCTGGCATAACGGAGATCAAGACACCATTCGAGGAGGGTGCCCTAGTAGTGGTTCGAGATGTAAAACATGACAAGGCACTCGCCATTGGTAAGGCCCTGAAGCCATCATCCGCCATTATGGCTGAGAGGAAGGGTAAGGTAATCCACAACTTACACTATGTTGGGGACAAGATATGGGAGACTACAACCTAGCTACTTCACGTGTCGGGTAGGATGAAGAAGTATGGCCCAATGGCGAAGGCGATGAAAACTATCACAACGAATGGTATGGCTCCTGTGAACACGACCTGCTGGAAACTGTACTTTTTGCGTCCCCTCTCGAAGCTCTCGATTTAGCCCCGGGAGTATTCCTCGATTCGCTTGAGGAGGTGCGCTGCCATCTCTCCACGAGAATGACCTCATGGGCGTAGATCGCATAAACTTTATCTGTCATGCAAGTTTCTTTCACAGGATTCGGTGAACGTTATGGGTAAGGGTATGCTTGATGGTGTACGCATCCTCGACTTCAGCCACGTCTACTTTGGCCCCTACGCGACTATGATACTCGCGGACATGGGTGCCGAGGTTCTAAAGGTTGAACCCCCATGGGGCGAGATCAACAGGCTCGGCAACAAACTCTACGGAGGTGCTAGCAGCAGCTTCCACTACTTCAACAGGAACAAGAAGGGCCTCGCCTTCAACCTCAAGGACCCCAAAGTCCTTGAGATCGTCAAGGAGTTGGCGAAGAAGAGCGACGTCATAGTCGAGAACTTCAAACGCGGCACCATGGACAAGCTCGGCCTCGGCTACGAGCAGATCAAAGCCGTTAAGCCCGACATTATCTATGCTAGCCTTAGTGGCTTCGGCCTCGACGGTCCTTTCAGGGACCGCACGAGCTTCGCACCTATCGCCGAGAGCCAGAGTAGCTGGATCCGCTTAACAGGCGACAGCATCGACCCTAATGGCCCACCGATTGTCCCCGCCGAATATCACGGAGACCTCGACCCCGGTCTCTACGCGACCATAGCTATCCTAGGTGCCCTCAGGCACCGTGACAAGACAGGCGAGGGACAACTCATCGATGTTGCGCAACTCGATGTAATGATAGCACAGTGCGGTGTCGCTATCACTGGCTACAGTCTTAGCGGTGAGCTCCCCTGGGTCACAAGACAGCAGAGGAAGGGCATAGGTGCCTGGGGTATCTTCCAGGCGAAGGATGGGAAATACATCTTCGTTGCCGCCGACCAGGACATGGAAGACAGGGTCAAGAGAGCCTTAGGTCTCGAGGAGATCGAAGAGGGAAGCGACGTCTTCAAGAAATGGGTTGAGGGTCAAACGGCCGCCGACGCCATTACCACACTCGCGTCCAGTTCCGTCCCATGTGCACCAATACATCACGTCCCCGATATGCTTGAGGACCCTCAGGTTAAGGCGAGGAACACCGTTGTCACGCTCGACCACAAGCTGGCGGGTAAGTTCGTCGTGCCACAGCACCCTGTCAAGTACAGTAAGACTCCGGCTACAATCAAGACCGCTGCCCCTATACTCGGTGAGCACAACGATGAAGTTCTTAAGAGCTTATTAGGGTACTCGCAGGAGAAGCTAAATGAGCTACGCGCTGCGGGAATCATCGTCTAACCCGATTTTAAGCTATTTTCTCCAGCGGTGGGTCTTTAAATCTACGCCGGGGCTCTTCTCAGTTGAAGAGCCATGAGAGTGGGCGTCGTCTCAAGGATCGACACGGATGCCGTGTTCCCCGTGACCCGCAGGGTAATAGAGCATCTAGAGTCCCAAGGGGTCGAGGTCCTTGTGGAGACGGAGACCGCTATGGCCCTCGAGATGAAGAATGAGACCATTGACCTCACGGACATGGAGGCGGACTTCGTTGTCGCTGTTGGCGGTGATGGCACAATTCTCCGTGTGGCAATGGGACTGAAGATCCCCGATACGCCTCTCCTTGGAGTCAACATGGGAAGGAGGGGCTTCTTGTGTGAGGTTCCTAAGGAGGATGTGGAGTCCGCGATAGATAGAGTAGTATCTGGCAATTATGAGCTCGAGACCTGTGTGAAGTTGCGTAGTCACTGCCTCGATATGAAGGAGTACTTCCCCGACTCCCTCAACGAGGTTCTCATCTCCTCCTCATTACCCTCTAAGATGATCCTATGCAGATTATTCGTCAATGGGGAACAACTCACCGAGATACAGGCTGATGGAATAATCGTCTCCACGCCTACGGGGTCCACTGCCTACAATCTCTCAGCCGGTGGCTCGATACTCGCTCCCGGCGTCGACGCGATGATATTGACCGCCATTAATCCCTACAGTTACTTCCGTAGCATAACTCTTCCATTGGACTCTAAGGTCACTGTAGAGCTCCGAAAACCCAAGGCGGATGCCCTCGCCATAGTCGATGGGAAGGTATACACCGGGTTGAAGCCCCTCTCAACCATTGAGATCGAGGTCTCAACTAACAAGACACGCTTCATTAGGTTCAAACCATTCTACGAGAGGCTGAGGAGTAGGCTCACACACATCCAGTCGCAGTGAGGGACCTATTTTTGAGATACGTCATTCTGGATACTTCGGCCTTCATTCAGGGCTACAATCTCTCTTCCGACGAGGAGTACTACACAGTCCCCGAGGTACTGGACGAAATTAAGGAAGAATTAGGTAGAATGAGGTATGAGAGTGCACAGAGCTCGGGGAGGCTGAGGGAGGTGATCCCGGAGAAGATTTGGATCAATGAGCTCGAATCTAAATCAAGATTGGCGGGGGAGGCGCATAAGCTCTCCATCACAGATAAACGGCTGCTCTCGCTAGGGCTCCAGCTGAAATCTGAAGGGAAGGAGCCTACAATTGTGACTGATGACTACTCTGTCCAGAATATGGCTGCTCGACTCGGGTTACGATTTGTCTCACAAGTCACGAAGGGGATAAAGAAGGTGTTGAATTGGGTTATATATTGTCCAGGCTGCAGGAGAAGATTCGACTCCCAACAGGAGGACAATATCTGCCCCATCTGCGGTACGGAGCTGAAAAGGAAACCTAAAAGGGACTAGGGAGACGAGAAATAATACATCCTGTGTCCTGCTTGACTTGAACACGCGCTCTCATTCAGGCTCTCGCGCAATAGCTGTCCCCTAAACCGTTTAAACACCGACTCGGAAGCTTAGCCAGATGTATGACCTCATAATCAAGGGTGGAAAGATAGTGGACGGCGCTGGCAACCCTTGGTATAACGGAGACGTAGCCGTTACGAAGGGTAGAATCTCAGCCGTAAGGAGGGTAGAGGGGAAAACCCGTGAGACGATAGACGCATCTGGGCTCGTTGTTGCGCCTGGTTTCATAGATGCACACAGCCACGGCGACCTGGTTCTGATCTCGGAGCCTGAGGCAAGGATCAAGATCATGCAGGGCATCACGACCGAGATTGTGGGTCAGGATGGCCTTGGCGAGGCTCCCCTCACCGATGAGACTGTCGACATGTGGCGAAGATATCTCTCGGGGCTAAACGGAAACCCCGACATAGGTTGGGAGTGGAGGAGCTTCGGTGATTACCTCACCCGACTCGAATCCGCTCGACCATCTGTCAACGTCGCATCCCTTGTAGGACACGGTAACATTCGCCTAGCTGCAATGGGGATGGAGGATCGAAAACCCACTAAAACAGAACTCGAAAACATGAAGAAGCTGCTCGATAAATCATTGAGCGAGGGTGGAATCGGCCTTAGCACCGGCCTCATCTATCCCCCTTGCGTGTATTCCGACGCATCAGAGTTGACAGAACTCTGTAAGGTCGTCGCTGCCCACCGTGGAGTCTTCGTGGTCCATATGAGAAACGAGGGGGACAAACTCCTAGACTCGATAGACGAAGTGGTAAGTGTGGGACGTGGCTCGGGTGCCCCTGTCCACATCAGTCACTTCAAAGCTAATGGTAGAGAAAACTGGGGAAAAGCCCCGCAAGCGGTCGGGAGAGTAGAAGAGGCGAGGAGAACTGGTGTCGATGTGACCTTCGACCAGTATCCTTACACTGCTGGTAGTACCTTTCTCGGAAGTCTGCTTCCCCCTTGGGCTCACGAAGGTGGGCTCGACAAGCTGCTCACTCGGTTAAAGGATAAGCCAACCAGGACCAAGCTGGTTTCATATCTCAAATCCGGAAGGGATGAAGGCAGTCCAAATGAATGGGACAGGGTACTCATTACTAATGTAAAGACTAACAAGAACAAGCGGTTCGAGGGAATGTACATCTCACAGATAGCTGAAGAACTTGGGAAGAAACCCGCGGAGACAGTACTTGACCTCGTCCTCGAGGAGGAGAACTCGGTGACCATGGCTACCTTCACGATGGATGAAGGGGATGTCAGGACGATAATGAGGAGCACGCTTGGGATGGTTTGCACCGATGGGATCGTCCTCGGTAAACCTCACCCAAGAGCCTACGGTAGTTTTCCACGTGTATCCGGTCGCTATGTCAGGGAGGGAGTCCTCAGACAAGAGGATGCGATAAGGAAGATGACCAGCTATACTGCTCAGACTCATGGCCTCACGGACCGTGGTATACTTCGTCCAGGTCTAGTGGCGGACATCACAATTTTCGATCCTGAGGTGATTGAGGACACCGCAACCTTCGAAAATCCCATCCAACACCCGAGAGGTTTAGAATACGTCATCGTGAACGGCGTCGTCTCCGTTGAGCATGGTAAACACAATGGCGCAAGAGCGGGGAGGATCCTCCGCTAATAAAGCGGACATTCGATGTTAATCTCCAAGTTTTTCCCATTTAAGGTGTTTTAGCACCTGATTACAGGCTACGGGTCCACCTCCGAAGGTTTAAATCATGTACGCCGTTGAAGGCTTGAAGAGACGAGCGAGATGGTGACCGCGATTAGAGTCAGCGACCTCAGGAAGAACTTCGGAGACTTCGAGGCGTTGAAAGGGATCACGTTTAACGTCGAGGAGAATGAGATCTTCGGTCTAATCGGACCCAACGGTGCGGGAAAGACCACGACTCTGAGAATACTTGGGACCCTCATTAACCCATCATCAGGGGAGGCTGAGGTCTTCGGGCTCGATGTTGCGAAGGACGCGAACAAGGTGAGGGAGATACTCAGCTATCTACCCGAGGACGCTGGGGCCTACCAGTACCTCAATGGTGAGGAGTACCTTCGGTTCATGGCTGGATTCTATGTAAAAGATAAGACCGCTCTCGAGGCGATGGTGTCCGCGGGGAAGGACATTAGCGGTTTAGGTGATCGCCTCAGGGACAGGGTTAACGGCTATAGTCGGGGCATGAAGAGAAGACTCCTAATTGCGAGGGCACTCATGATTAAGCCAAAGCTCGCCATACTCGATGAACCCACCTCGGGTCTCGACGTGATCCAGGCCTACCACGTCCGTGGCATGATTAAGAACTACGCCGAGAAGATGGGTGTAACAATTATCGTTTCGAGCCACAACATGCTTGAGGTAGAGTATCTCTGCCATAGAGTCGCGCTCATCAACGAGGGAATCATCATTTCACAGGGTACGCCTGAGGAGCTGAAGGCGAGGTACAACTCTGTCAACCTAGAGCAGGCCTTCATGGAGGCGACTCAGCTTGGGTAGCTTCACTAGCATAATCATGAAAGAGATCAAGGAGCTCATCAGGGACCCGAAGATACTGTTCGGCGTTGTTCTCCTTCCGCTCCTCCTCTATCCTCTCATGGGGCAGGGTATTCAGATAAGTCAGCAGGCAGTCGAGACTAGCGTAAAGGGCGCGAAGTTCTCCCTCTACAGTGACGACAGTGGACCCATCTCGGATCTCCTGATCAAGTACATTACAACAAACAACACTGTGTCGAGGATACAAGCCAGCAATCTACAGGATGCGCTGGTCAAGTTCAAAGATTCAGACAGTGTAGCCCTAGTCTATGTGCCAAGTGGTTATAACTACAACATCACGAACGGGGAGAAGGGGAACGTGAAAATATATGGTAACCTGAAAAATCTTAACATAGCTGAGGCTACCGGTGCCGAGGTAGCGGGCAGCCTCATCAACGTGTACAATTACTACTATTCGTTAGAACTCATAAAGGGCTTGACCACAGCGGCGGGGGGGAGCAGTAACCCAGCTGCGATTCACGACCCCATCAATCTTAACTACGCCTCAATAATAAAGGGAAACGTCGTCGAGGTCTCCCCCAGCCAGATCACTGGTCTCCTACTGAGCCAGAGCATTATGCTCCCGATCATGGTGATGATGATGGTCATATTCGCCATTCAGATGGCTGCGACGAGCATCGCATTGGAGAAGGAGCAGAAAACACTGGAGACCCTCATGACTCTCCCCGTGAGTAGGCTCACTATCCTAGCCGGGAAGCTGACAGGTTCCGTAGTCATTGCTATCGCGGGTTCAATCAGTTACCTCATCGGGTTCAGCTACTATACGAGCTCCGCTTTTAGCTTCGCTTCAACATCTACGAGTGTTAACCTATCTAATACTGGGATAGGGATTCAGCCGCTTGGCTACGCCCTGCTTGGGTTGGTCATGTTCGTGAGCCTGGTTTCGGCCCTCGCCTTGGCGATTAGCCTCGCCGTATTCACCGACAGTGTAAGGAGTGCTCAGAGTCTCACCGGTGTCCTCGTCGTTCCTTTGATTATTCCTGCCATTATATTGATGTTCAGCGATATTGACATGCTCCCCACGACATTACAGTGGATTCTGCTCGCTATTCCCTATACACACACCATGCTTGCGACTAAGGCGGCCTTCCTCGGAGACTATTGGCTCATGGTGAGGAGCATAGCCTACATCAGCGTCTTCACCGTGGTTGTCCTATGGGTGGCGGCGAGGATCTTCTCGACGGAGAGGATAATCACGTCGCGTTTCACGAATTTCCGGTTCGGGAAAAGGAAGCAGGCAGTATCCTAAGTTTTTCCTGCACTCGTTCCACAGAACCCATATTCCTTCTTCAATTTCGCTGAATTGAACCAACCTTCCTTAGAGTGAGTGCGCATTTTTAACCGTCTCATAAGCTAAAACGGGTGTGTGCTTCGAGCGTGCATGCCACTGATCGCTGTGAGCGGATCTGGTTGATTCTGACCGTCTTTGATTATCCGCACAGACCGAAATGGGTCCATTTTTCCACCACACAAGTCACTCTTCGACAAATACTAGTTTCTGTATTTCAGAATGAACATTATTCTCCGAATGTATAATATCGGCCTCACATGTGAGTTAAAGCTGATGGGCAAGCGGACACAAGTTCAGGTACGGCCATTCCGAAAAAAAGACCAGGGGGTAGCCCTAGAACTCCAAGATGAGTTCATCGAGGAGTTCTTCCCCGAGTTCGTAGGGGACCCCAGGCTCCACAAATGGAACGCAGACATCTACGACATCTATGGCTCCTATATGGAGGGAGACGGTAACTTCTGGGTCGTTAAGAAAGGCTCAGAGGTCGTTGGTATGGGTGGTATTAGGATCAGCAAAGGAGCCACTCCTGTCCTAAGTCGTGTCCGTGTCAGGAGGTCTGAGAGGGGAAATGGCTACGGGACCCTTCTCCTCAGGTATATGGAGGAGTATTACCTCAAACAAGGATACAGAAAGATACTGGTGGACACTGAGAACCACATGGTCTCCGCAATCAAACTATACGAGGGGAATGGCTATTTTAGGATCCGTGAGACGAGGGAGGAGATTGACGGGAAGACCTACACCAGCTACTTTTACGAGAAAAACCTGTGATTTCGTTCGTACGCACGAGTGTGAGGACGTACTGCAAGGGTCTGAAACTCGTTTTAGGTGTGGAGATACTATTTTCTGGTCTCGACTTCTCCAGAATCTTATTCCCAAACCAAAAGTAACTCTAACTTTATTTTATTGTTTCTTTTCTTCCATCTTCCTCTTATCCAGTCTTTGTAGCTGTCTGTTGTTGTCTCCTTCTATATAGAACAAATCCATAATCTTCCATTTTATTCTCCGAATTTTTTGGTTACATGCGCGCGCATGACAAAATAGACTCGCGCGCACGATATTAGATGGAAATTGGCATTTGATTATTTCTCTGGTTGAGCGTGCACAGTCCTGCCTGATAATTAAATCGTGAATATGAAGGGTTAACATCTTGCCGGGATTTACTTCCGGAGCTTCTCTCCAAGGCTAAGGTAATACTTGACCTTCACCCAGTCTACCCTGCTAGGCTGACTACCCTTCCCGACGTTCAAGATACCCGCCGCCTGCATGATGTGACTCGGCTCCTTGGTGAGCGACCCCGCGCTGTAGCCCCGCTTCTCGATGATGTGGAGGTCATCGATGTGGCATGCCACCGTCATCGCTATTACAGCCTCATTATCATCTACGCCATGCTCATGGCAGTAGTCAGAGAAGCGCTGATGCGCGCCCACGAGATGGCGATCCATGTTTACCAGACTGCCATTCACTACCCCGACTCTTGAACTTACTGTTTATCGTCTCCTGATGATTACCTTTTCCATAATCGTATCTTATTTTCACTTGTAAAGATTGACATGATTGGTTTTCTTCCCCTAATTGGGAGTTATTCCTCCCAGTTATCACAAGCAGTCTTACCTATGTTCGAGACCAAGTAACCCTCATGCGGGCAGTACCGAAACTCATTAATCCGATAGCTAGACCTAAGCAGCCGATTTAAGATCTCCTTATTCTCGTGTGAGAGTGAGAGTCGAGTCTCTGGATCGATTTCCTTCGACCATTTGCATTCCGAACACCTTACCATCAATCGGGACTCACATATTCCGTGTAGGTTTTAGGCAGATCATCTTTTTTCCTTGCTCGCACATGTGGCTCCTCTCTGAGTTGATAACCTTCGCCTATTTGTGCTCTTTACATGAGACCTTCAAGAGCCTTGCAATAGTATGCTAAGAGGTAGAGGGGAAAAGGGTTCCCAAGTTATGGTAAAGGTTAAGTTGGCTACCTCGTATGGTTCGGAGATTGGCTTGGGCAGGTACAAGGGTATAGTATTCGACCTTGATGGCACCCTGGTTAACTCAGAGGTTGACTTCCCAAAGATGAAGAGGAACATGATAGCTGTCTTGGAGGAGCATGGGGCCCCGAAAGACATCCTTACGCCTCAGATGACTACTGTCGCCATACTAGAGCACGCCGAGAAGTACTGGGAGGAACAGGGTAAGCCCGAGACTGAGAGAGCCTGGCTGCGCGATGAGATGACTCACCTCATGGACCAGGGGGAGCTTGAGGCGGTTGAGTCACTGACGATGATACCTGGTACATCTGAGGCTATCCACAAGCTGAAGACGATGGGCTACAGGCTAGCTATACTGACTCGGAGTCACCATGAATACGCTGTGAGGGCACTAGAGAAGACGGGCATGACGGACGATTTTGAGCTAATTCTAGGGCGAGGCGAGACCCCCCAGCCCAAGCCTTATGCGGAGGCTATGATACACGCCGCTAAAATGATGGGGCTAGGTTTGGACGAAGTCTTTCTAGTAGGAGACCATCACATCGACTCAACCTGCGCCGTTAACGCAAAGTGTCACTTCATAGGGGTAGCGACGGGTCCACGTCCCGATAGGGCTTGGGAGGTTAACAAGCCTGATGTGATTCTTCCCAGCGTCGCAGACCTACCCGATTACCTATTAGAGCATGACGAATAGGTAAAGTGGAAGGTTTTTTAACCGCTCCTCGACTCTATTGAGGCAATTCAAGGCCCCCACGGTAGGCCCTGCAGAGGTGTTGATTATGTCTGGTAAAGAGGAATATGCGAAGAAGCTTCAACAGGCTCAGAGTGTCCTGAACATGATCGCTGACGACAACACGACCCCTAGGAACATCCGCCGGGCCGCAAAGCAAGCGTCGGACATGCTTATGGATCAGGGTCCGAGTATCGGAGCAAGGGCGGCGAACGCGATCTCCCTACTAGAGGACATCAGCCAGGATCCGAATATGCCCATGTATAGTCGGACGAGGATCTGGAATGCAATCAGCGTCCTAGAGGGTATCAGGGACTAATCATCTACAGTTTCTAGATTTTAGGGCTTCAATAAGCCTCGGTTTTTTATCTACTCGTTGATTCTACATTTTAGGTGCGCTGCTTGGTTGGCAAGGTGCTTCTTGTTGGAGAGTCTTGGGTCAGCGTGACGACTCACTACAAGGGCTTCAACAACTTCGTAAGTGGTGACTATGATACCGGCGTGGCATATTTCAGAAGAGCAATGGATGGCTGGTGTGACTGGGTACACATGCCTGGCCACGAGACTCAGGCGGTTTTCCCCCTTGAGGGTGAGAAGCTCAAGGATTACTCTGTCATAATCTTGAGCGACATAGGAGCCGATACCTTCCTCCTGCATCCTAAGACGTGGGTAAACGGGGAGCGGACCCCCAACCGACTACGTCTATTAGAAGAGTTTGTCCAGAGCGGTGGCGGCTTAATCATGGCGGGTGGTTACCTAAGCTACCAGGGAATAAACGGTGCAGCGCGGTATCATGGCTCCCCCGTCGAAGAGGCGCTGCCGGTTGAGCTTGAGCCTTACGACGATCGTGTTGAGTGCCCTGAAGGCGTCCAGCCAAAGGTGGTTAAGACCGAGCACGTGATAACGAATGGTCTCGAGGAGACGTGGCCGTATCTGTTAGGATACAACCGGGTCAGGGTGAAAAAGGGAGTGGAGGTCCTTGCAACGGTTCAAGCCGACCCCCTGCTTATCGTAGGAGGGCACGGGAGAGGTAGAGCGGTTGCCTGGATGAGCGACATTGGTCCCCACTGGTGCCCTCGGGAATTCGCTGAGTGGAAAGGCTACACGGAGCTCTGGCGTAGGATGATAACCTGGGCGTCGGGCGAGTAGGCGAGAAATTGGCACCAATAGATACCCACGCCCACCTCGCAGACCTGCCTGAAGGAGACGCCGTGGTCGATAGGGCGAAGAAGGCGGGGCTTTCAGGCATAGTCGCTGTTAGTGCCTCTATATCGACCTGCGAGGGCACGCTGGAGCTCTCCCGGAGATACAGGGGGTACGTCCATGCTGCTCTCGGTATACACCCTACAGAGTTTTTCAATCAAAGCCTAGAAACGGCACTTGACACAATCCGTACCAACTTTTCTGAATGCGTGGCTGTTGGTGAAATCGGACTCGACTACTGGCATAAACTGGTTCGAAAGGATGCCGCACAGAAGGAGAAACAACGAGAGTTCTACGTGAGTCAGCTACGACTCGCTCATGAATTAGATCTACCCGTATCAATCCACAGTAGGGGAGCTTGGGGAGATTGCCTAGACCTCGCGATCCGTTACGGCCCCGGTAGGGGTGTCTTCCACTGGTATAGTGGTCCCTTGGACATACTCGAAGGTATTCTCGACGCTGGCTACCTCGTATCATGTACACCAGCTATCGAGGTCAGTGCGGAGCTGAGAGCGGCTATGATGAAGGCGCCCCTAGAGAGTATTCTAGTCGAGACAGACTCGCCGGTCTGGATCAAGAGCCAGAGCAGGCAGTCGGAGCCAGCGGACGTACTATTCACACTCAAGCATCTCGCAGAGTTGAAGGGGTTACCCGTAGACGATGTTGAGAGGGCCACCATTAAAAATGCTAAAACTCTATTCAAAATTGAATGCGCGCGCGCATGACTAGACGAAGCAACACGCACATGCTATTCGAGTAACTCCCACTTATCGAAGATGTTTTCCTTGGCTTGGATGCAATCACTTGATGACTTCATGCCACGGAGAATGATTAGGGGTTTAATAGGAGTCTCACTTAGGAATTTCTCGTCGAGGACAATAATCAACTCGATCCCCTCGGACTCTAGGAAACTTTTTACGTTAGGATCAAGTACCCAGTGAGGCAAGATTTCATTCCAAGCCTCAAGATGATGATCCTGTTCTCCCATAGCGTTTGGATAAACACGTAAGTTTCACTTATTGCTGCGTGTGTAACTTACAGAATAGACAAGCGTCGCGCGCTGGTAAAGTCTCTCCGTAGGATGAGGAGGTCCCTCAAGATGAATGGCTTACTCGGTGAGGAGAAGGAGGGTGTGCTTTCTCTGAATCGTGGCAAAGTCAATGATCTTGATATTAGGTTGGTTATGTGACCCCTCTTTCCATAGACCTTATCCAAACTTGCACCTGATACTCAACCGTGAGATCTTATAGTTGATCTAGCTGAGGTTCAGGCTGTCTACTATATGGTGGCGCGCGCTGCTCGATAACCCCACCCCCGGCGTACCGAAGTAAAAGTGCGCGCGCCGATCAATGTCAAAAGTATTATCGGCTAATAAGGCACCGATAACCTGGTTAAAGATGAGTTGGGTTAACGACCTTCCACAGATAGCAGAGACAATCGGAGCCGATACAATCCTTCGAGGCGGGAAGATAATCACCGTCGATGAGAAGGACAGCATCGCTCAAGCTATTGCTGTTAAATATGGTAGAATCGCTTATGTTGGAACAGACGAAGGCGTAAAACGATACCTTGGCAAACAGACGAAGCTGATTAATCTAGATAGCAGATGTGTTACTCCCGGGCTCATAACATCACATGAGCACTTCCTCAGATACGGCCTAAACGCATTGTTTGGGATTGACCTATGGTACCCTAAGGTCAAATCCATTCAAGACATAGTCGACGCTGTCTCGGATAAGGCCAAGGAGACTCCGAAGGGTGAATGGATATTCGGATGGGGCTGGGATGAGAATCTCCTGAAGGAGAAGAGGTATCCCAATCGTTGGGACCTCGACAGGGCGGCCCCCGATAACCCGGTTTACCTCGGCAGGGTCTACCAGAAGGTTGCCTCCAACAGTCTTGCCCTCAAATTGGCTGGGGTTAGCAGGGATACACCTGACCCGGAGTACGGGAAGGTGTACAAGGATGAGGACGGTGAGCCCACCGGAGTATTCCTGACGATCCTCCCCTCAGCCAACCCCTACGAGGAAATGATGCCTAAGGTCACAACTAGGAGGAAGGAGGAGGCCATCGTCAAGGCCTGCCACGACTACAACGCTGAGGGGATGACGACCGTCGTCGACGCCGCGGTAGGCGCAGCGGAACCGGATGACCTCGTCGCATACGAGAACACTCGGATGAGGGGTGAGCTCACCGCGAGAGTCTACGCCCTCTATGGCTTCGTGAGGACGGTGCAGCAGACGGAGGAGACTATACAGCATATATCCACTTACGGAGACGACATGTTCAGGGTCGGTGGAGTCAAACTCAGCTTAGACGGCGGCGTCGTACCGAAAACTGGCTACTTCTACGAGCCCTACGTCGGGGAGCCCGAGAACTATGGCCGCACGAAGTGGAATAAGGAGGACCTCATGGAGGCGATCCGACTCTTCCACAACGCAGGTTTCCAGACGTGCGCACACACGATAGGCGATAAGGCCATCGACTGGGTTCTCGACGGTATAGAGAACGCGATGAATCTCAACCCCCGACCCGACCCCCGCCACCAGATTATCCACATCTACTACCCGACGCCTGAAGCCATAGAACGTGTTAAGAAGCTCGGCGTCATGGCCAACGTTCAGTCGACCTTCATCCACTTCGAGGGCGACATTTACATTCGATTCCTCAGCATGGAGAGGGGCGCTTGCGTCAAACCTCTGAAGACCTTAATCTCGAAGGGGATCCCTGTGGGGAACAGCCACGACTATCCGTCGGGACCCATATCAGCAAGTATCGGCCTTTGGGCGGCGGTGACCCGAGAGACCTTCGAGGGAAACGTGATCTGCCCCGAGGAGAGACTCACAGTCCAGGAGGCCCTGAGAACGTACACCATATGGAATGCGAAGCACCTCTTCATGGAGGATAGGATCGGTTCACTCGAGCAAGGGAAATACGCTGACCTTGTGGTATGGGACACTGACCTGTATTCTGCGCCTACGGAGAAGCTCAAAGACATGAAGGTGGAGATGACGATGTTAAACGGCGAGTTCGTGTACAAAGCACCTGGGAACCGAATTGAAGATATAAGGTGATCAAAGATGGCGAAGGTAAAGATCACATTAGCTTGTGGGCCATACGACCGAACCTGGCCTCTGGCGAATGGACAAGTCCAGCCTGAGGGGGTCGACCTGAACTATATCACTCTGCCCCCCGAGGAGCTCTTCTGGAGGATGGCTGTCCACGGGGAGTTCGATGCCTCAGAGTTTTCTCTAGGCGCGATGTCCATACTCAAGGGGATGGGAGACCACCGCTTCGTGGGAATTCCTGTATTCCCATCCAGATTTTTCCGTCACTCCTCCATATTCATCAACAGTCACTCCGGGATCAGGCATCCTGAGGACCTGAAAGGTAGAAGGGTCGGCGTACCAGACTACACCATGACCGCCAACACCTGGATCAGAGGCTTCCTCGAGCATGACTACGGCGTTAAGCCCACCGATCTACATTGGGTCACTGGCGGGCTCAACGAGCCGGGGAGAAAGCAGAGAGTTACCACAAAGCCTATCGAGGGCTTACAGGTCACCCACACTGAGACCGGTACCCTGAGCGAAATGTTGGACAAGGGTGAGATTGATGCCCTTATCGGCGCCAGGGAGCCGAATAGCTTCCGCAACAAGTCACCTAATGTCACCCGCCTCTTCCCCAACTACAGGGAGGTTGAGACTAAGTACTATCAGAGGACAAGGATATTCCCCATAATGCACCTCATCGTCCTGAAACGTAGAATCTACGAAGAATGCCCATGGCTCGCCTACACCCTATACAAGGCCTTCGCAGAGAGCAAGGATATCTGTACCCGGGAGATGAGTATGCAGAGCGCCCTCCGGTACATGCTGCCCTGGATGATACCTGAGCTGGAGGAGACAACGCGGATCATGGGTGAGGACTATTGGTCCTACGGTATAGATGCAAACCGCAAGACCCTTGAAGCTTTCATCGGTTACTCCGAGGAGCAAGGGCTCATAGAGTCCCCCTTCAAGTTGGAGGACCTTTTTACTCCTGAGACAATCAATGTAGCCAAAATCTAGGTACGCTAGCTAACCAGATATACGCACGATGCTCAATGTCACCCTTATGACCCATCCAGAACTGACGATAATCACGAAGCACCAACCCCTTAGACTCAGCGAGCATCATCTCAGTGTCAAAGTATGACCGGAGCACGTAGTGCCTCCACGGGAAACCAGCCTTACGGATACCGTCTCTGATCACGTCGCCGACGTTGGTGGATCTGATGAAGTGCTTCAATCTCATCTTCGTCGAACTGGATTCCGATTTTTACCTCATATTCATTATTCAAGTTTCCATTATGATGATACGAAATTGTGTCGGAGTCTTTATTTTCAAGTTCGCCTACGAGGCTCAAGCCCCTGAAAATATTAGTTTTTCCTGAATCATTTATCTGAGATGTTACCGACTTCCTATCAACAGCAACGCGAAGCCCGCTGTAAGCAGGGAAGCAGGGGTTAAGGGCGGGCAGTTTCTAAAAAAAAACCATAATCTTTTCCTCAGCTCCGCTGCGAGTCTATAGACCCAAGTCTATTAACCTTAGACAGTAATCTAGTATAGTGAGTTGTAGAAATGTCTGAAAAGAAAGATATGCTGAAATTCTTGGCTGAAAACGCCTTCGCGCAATGCGACAGAGTATTCAAAAACATTACAGAAAAAGAGATTGAGTGGCGGCCAGTGCCAGAGTCTAATAACATGAGATGGATTCTTACACATCTCTCCGCAGAATGGAATGTTAGATTTCCAATGATGATAAAAGGAGACACCAAATACAAGCCAGCCGATTGGCCTGACGACTACAACGTGATTAATCATGACCTGACGAAGCTTTTCAATGACCTAGAGAAGGGAAAAGTTGCAGTGCTAGCTGGTCTTGACTTGCTTAAGCCCGCGGACCTGGATGCGAGTATAGACCTCGGTCATGGCCCACGGAAGAGAATAGATATGTTAACAACATACCTTTTAGGGGCCGTTCAACATTCAGGACAAATCGCTATGTTGAAGGGCAATATTAGCCGTCGCAGAGAAAAGGAACCCAATTTCCTTAAATAGAACGAAATTGTTATCGTTGAAGCTCTTTAAACAAGCCCTATTTCATCCCTCATTTTCCCCATTTTCGTTATAGTTTCACGGTACATTTTAGGATGTAAACCCCCCTAGCTAGTTATAGCGACGCCTATGTCTTGCTGTAGCTTCTGTTACATATGCGCGATTTGTAGCCTATTTTTCCTCTGGCGCAATCTATTTCTTATCTGCCCTGACATCTCTGCTACCTAACCGATTCTGACCCTGATTCGCTACGGGTCTAAAATAACTGAGAGAAAGATGTACACTCAGCTTCAGCATCGTAGGCAGTTTAAAGATTTTTTAGTCAGTACCCAGCTCTCAAAAAAAAACCATAGTCTTATCCTCACTTCCACCTGATACTCGACTTTGATTGTATAATTGATCTCAAATTACTAGGCATGAGTGCGAAGAATTAAATTAGAATTGAAGGATGATCACCATTTAGGCGGCATAACTTGCGAAAGAATGTAACATTCTCAAGTAACGGATTAAGCTGCAAGGGATGGCTGTTCAAACCCAACAATATTGCGAACAATCAGAAGGCACCCGCAGTCGTGATGGCCCATGGTTTCTCAGCCGTGAAGGAAATGGGCCTCGAAGGATA
>JBEKDF010000007.1:0-95093 GCA_050014495.1 Bathyarchaeia archaeon | reverse complement strand
GTATCTGCCTGTTTCTCGGCTGATGGCTCGTGTGTTGTGAGCTTTGGCTTTTCCTCGTTTTGGTTATGTTGGGGCGTTCAGGTGGTCCTAAAATACGAATTTCTAAACAAGCAAGCGCGCATTTTTCCTAAAAGAGATATCAAATGATTCTTTTATCTCCACACCATAATATTATCTAGAATAAAAATGGTCTACGAACTTTCAAACATGACGTGGTGGGAAGCCGAAGAAAAAATAAAGAAAACAAAGGTAGCAATTGTGCCAGTGGGTGCAACCGAGCAGCATGGCCTACACCTAGGCGTAGGCGCCGACTGGATACAGGCATGGGAGATCGCCAGACGCGTCGGCGAGAAATCGGATGCACTGGTTCTCCCCGTGTTAACCTACGGAGTCTCAGGCCACCACAAGGAGTTCCCTGGCGTCATCACACTCGACGAATCAACCTACGAACAGGTGATCTACGAGATTCTGGCAAACTTAAACCGCCATAAAATAGGCAAGGTCCTCTTCATAAACGGCCACGGAGGCAACACCCCCTCAATCACATCGGCACTGAAGAGGGCCAGGGACGACTTCGGCATGTTCGGGGCGATAGTTGAATGGTTCACATCGTGGGGCTCGAGAAAGATCTTCAACCAAAACTTCGAGGCTCACGCAGGATACTCGGAGACGGCCTTCATGCTGGCCTCAAGGCCTGAAGCTGTTAAGATGGAGTACGCGATACTTTCCCCGACGAAGCAATTCGACGACGATATTAAGATTCTTAGTGCAGGGCTAGCCGAGTTTGACGGCGGCGTCGTAAGGCTCCCACTTAAAACCGCGGACGTCACAGACACGGGTTCTATGACTGAAGCAGACCCCGACATTGAACCTGGAACAAAGGACTACTCTCAGATAACCATGGAATATTCTCTTCATTTGATGGATGAGTACGTTGACTGGATATGCAGGTTCCTGAAAAAATTCGAGAAGATGAAGGTACCGACGATCAATATATCCCGAGAGAAAGCAATGAAAGAGTTGAAGAGTTAACAACACGCGCACACGTGCGCCACCAAGACGTTTATGTGAAGTACCAGTTAATACACACTCAAAGTGCGGTTACATCGTCTATACAACAAGTAATGAAGTGTAGCAAATGCGCGCGCGTGCACGTGCGACGAGTTACCACTCTTACTTCGACTGTAATACTCGTGCCCCACCAAGTAACTCAAAAAGGTTCTGGTTTAGAGCACTAACTACATTATTGACGTCACTGTCGTCCAAATGAGCGGCATATTCCCCCCAGGTCTTTATCTCCTCAAATGGTGGACTCGCTTCGAGTAGAAGGCACATTAATCCTCCACCGCTTCTTTCACAATATTTACTCGCTAGAATTGCTCCTTCGACATCTTCGATCTCGTATCGATTAGAGTTTAAGATCTGAACAACCTTCTTCCTGTTCTCGTTGACGTTGTTCATGTTTTCTACTTGATCCTAGATACTTATAGAATACGTGATAAATAAAAGCTGCTAAAATTGAGTATTTTCATAGATGCGTAATGCGCGCGCGCATTTGGACTAAGATTTTTGAATACAACGTTTTGTGATTGATCTATTCCCAAACAGACTTTATCGGCCAAAGAGTAAGATTCTCTATGAAGATTTTCCCTTGATTGCAGAATAGTTCAACCCCTGAATCAACTTCATTAGGGAAAACCTGCATAGTCATCACCGATCGTCCCTCATTAGCAAAAACTTCCACAATGCTATTGTCAACAAATATCCTCAAACTCAAAAGAGCATTATCTAGAGTAAGATGTGTTTCATAACGTCCTAGTTTTTCAAATGACCTATTAAACGAACTATTGCTTGTTTTACTTCTATCCATGTAAAGAGTTTGAGATGTGTTATCATAGTCCAACTCCATTTCATGACCAGCCCCCGAAAAAAATCGTATTCCGAAATTTGAATCAGCGGAAGGCTCAACAGAATAAATCAATTCAAACTGCTGTGATTTTACAGGAAGCGTTATTGTTTTTTCAACAATTAAATTTTTCAATTCTAATATAGGTGCAGATCGAAGTAGCTCAACAGAAGTAACGGGTTCCTGTAACAAAAGCCATTCATTATTTACTTTATTCAAGCTGAGCAGCCGTGGTAAAGACATAGCACCTCTCCATGGCATGGTTGGAATGTCCCGAGCATAGTTCCAGTTATTTACCCAGCCGATACTAACCGGAGATACCTCCGCTGAATGATTTTTAAAAACAACTGCGGCATAATAATCGGGACCATAATCTGGTCTGAAAATTTTACCGGAAGGGCTTTTATTTTTTAAAAAACGTTCCATCAAAATCACCAATAAAATACTGCATATATGGAGAAGGCGAATGCATCAATACCCATTTAGTTTTCCTCGGCTCGCCATTAATAGGAACCTCAAACAGATCAGGGCACTCCCAGTTACCAGAAACATCTCCCGCAGGGCCAAAGCTGCTCATATATTTCCATTCTTTCAAATTGTATGAACTATAAAATTGAACTTTTTTTTCAACAGCAAGCACTACTGACATTACCCACTTCTTATCCGGCTCATACCAGAACACCTGCGGATCACGAAAATCTCTTAGGCCCAGATCAAGGACAGGATTCTTCTCATATTTTTTCCATGATCTTCCTTTATCATTGCTGTAAGCGAGATGTTGTGATTGATTCTTGCCTTCAGTGTGTCCTGTATAGATCGCAACCATCAGGACATCGCCGGGTTTGTCTGCAAAGCCCGCCGTGTTATTTTTATCTATCACGCAGCCGCCCGAGAAAATCATCACGCCATTTTCTTCCGGGATCGCCAGCGGTAAATGCTGCCAGTGAATTAGGTCCGTGCTTATTGCATGTCCCCAACTCATGTGTCCCCATCGGATGCCCATGGGGTTGTGTTGATAGAATAAATGGTATTCACCATCGTAGTAAACAAGTCCGTTGGGATCGTTGATCCAATGTAATGGAGGAGAAAAATGATATTGTGGACGAAGGGTTTCTCTGTATAAGAAGGTTTTAGGATTCTCTTGCTTTTTAGCATCCAACTTGATCACTTGATTTGTATCAGGTAGTAGTTTGGATAAGATTATTGCACACTAGGATGAGGCTTATGCCAAATTCAATTTGGGTTAAATTTTCGAGGATCAGGTGGAAGTGAGGATAAGACTATGACCCCAAACCAACTTTACCCAAGTCAAATACAAATGTATACGCATGTGTACATGGCTCGCGATACCTCCGAACCATATTGCATGCGCGTAAATAGAAACCAAGAAAAGTCACTCCAATGCAGGGAAAAATAAGATCACCATGCCGCTGGCCAAACTCGGAGACATCAACATAAACTACAGGGTGGAGGGAAAGGGCGAGCCCCTCGTAATGATAATGGGATTCAGCTCACCCATGATAGGCTGGTACTACCAGGCGCCATTCTTCAGGAGACACTACCGCGTCGTTATCTTCGACAACCGTGGGGTCGGCGAATCTGATAAGCCACAGGGTCCCTACTCCACCAGGATGATGGCAGAGGACACTGTACACCTGATGGACAACCTGGGAATCGAGAAGGCCAACGTAATGGGAGCCTCGATGGGCGGAATGATCGCGCAGGAGCTCGTGATAAACCACCCGGAGAGGGTCAACAAGCTGGTGCTCGCTTGCACATACGCCTGCCAAGACGAGACGAGCGGAAGCACCCCGGAGATGGCCAAGCTGGCCCTACTACCCCCAGGGAAGATGGCCAACGCCATGCTTAGTCTGGCCTTCAACAAGCCACTATATAGATTCACCTTCGGCCTCTTGAGCAAGGTTTGGTCCATGCTCACAGCTACCTCGGATACTGTGGGGATCGAGGGACAGAGGGAGGCCTGCTCGAACCACAACACCCTCGAGAGACTACGTTTGATCACCGCCAGCACACTGGTCATAGTGGGAACCGGTGATAGGCTCATCAAGCCGGTCAGTTCCGAGGTTATCTCGAGTAGGATCCCGAGGTCCAGGCTAGTCAAGGTCGAGGGCGGCTCGCACACCTTCATGGTAGAAATGAGGGACGCCTTCAACCGAGAAGTGCTGAACTTCCTCACCAGCGAAGGCACGAGTAAATGATGTGATTCACCCGCGTACATTTCAGCGCGCGCATACTGGTGTATGTATGGCCTAGCTTCTGCGCACGCGCACGCTATTTTTATAGCCAATACTCCAGAGGATGAATTGGTATGTCTAAGAGAAGCAGAGTGAGGATAACCATTCTCAGAAGGTTCAGACCCTCGGAGGTCTTCTCAAAGAGTCCCGTGACCCCAGCAGGAGAACTTGGCGCTTGCGAAGTCTATGAGGATAATCAGGAATTCATCGTGGAGGAGAACGGTAGGATGCCTGAAGGCTTCTGCACATCTGCCTGGAACGCGATTTTCCCAAGTGTTCGCGCGCGCGCGCGCGTGCCCCCATACGTCCTCTGCCACTGCATTTTGCCTGAGGAGTCCGTCTTCACCAGGTAGACATTGTAGCTACCATTGTAGCTACCTATACCGAATGAATCCGTCACACCAGCAATTATGTAGCCCCCATCCGAGGTCTGCCGAACCGAGAAACCAGCCTCGTTGCCTCTTCCACCAAAGGTCCTTAGCCACTGCACATCACCCGTAGAGTTCGTCTTCACGAGGAGAACATCAGTTTGACTTGGCTCGTTCAACCCCGTGTTACCAGCGACCACGTAGCCACCATCAGAGGTGACATCAACCGACCAGCCAGAGTAATCCACGGTTCCCCCGATTGTTCGGTTCCACATCTCGTTGCCTGATGCGTCGGTCTTCACGAGGAGTATGTCCTCCATGCCTGTCCCGTATTGAAAGGTTTCGCCAGCGATGATGTAGCCCCCATCTGGGGTTACCTGCATCGAGTAACCAAAATCGTCGCCTCTTCCACCATACGTCTTCTGCCACTGCATGTTTCCTGTGGAGTCCGTCTTCACGAGGTAGACGTCATGTAACCCGTTCACACTGAATGATAGGGTGCTGCCACTGATTATGTAGCCCCCGTCTCCTGTGACCTGCATCGAGTAACCTTCATCCCTCTCGGCTCCACCGTATGTCTTATTCCACTGCATGTTTCCTGAGGCGTCTGTCTTCACGAGGTAGACGTCTGAGTCACTTCCTGGCGCGTCTGAGCCCGTGTAGCCGGTGATTATGTAGCCTCCATCTGGTGTTACCTGAACGGATCTCCCTGAGCCTACCCCGTATGTTTTCCGCCACTCTAGAACTAGTAATGCGTGGGTCGACGGTGAAGCCATGTTTGTCATCAGTGAGACGAATATGATGATTGATGATAGAAGTACTATGCTAATCAGCCGTCTTGTTGGCATTTTATACAATAATATATCTGTTAGTCACAAAATAGTATTTCACTTGCGTATTTAAGAGAGGTTAAACAGGTTGTTCATATCATGCGCGCGCTCCCTCTCCGCACGCGTATCGTAAATGATTTTAAGACTCACAGATGAGGAATTTGGTGAAGTGTTTCTAATTGGTAAATTCCGAGTATGGGAAATACATAGTCACCGAGCTGAAGGAGAAGATAGCTAAAACCCCTTGGTCGCCGCCCGTCCCCGTGCAAAGGGCAGGTAAAGGGAGAGGAGGTCGACTCCTCTATCTGGACAGCGAAGTCGTCCCGGGCTCATTTTACGTGGAGGCCGCTTGGAGCTTCCCCTCGAAGGATGGAGATCCCCCTAAGACCGTCGCTAAAGCCCACAGCCACGACTACGACGAGGTTCTATGTATGTGTGGCACCGATACAGCTGACCCCTACGACCTCTGCGGGGAGGTGGAGTTCTGGTTGGGTGGGGAGAGGCACATTATCACCCGGAGCTGCATGATATTCATACCAAGGGGGGTGGAACACTGTCCTCTTACATATCTGAGGGTGGATAAACCGATCTTCAATTTCACGACTGGACCAGGCCGGATGTACCTAGATCCCTCCGAATAAGCCAAAGTCTCTCAGGAGCGCGCGCAACAATGGTTCGTTTCGCGCTGGCTTTACGTCCACAAGCATGGCTTCGGCAGAAATTATACTATCAACAGCCTTTCTATTCGCTTCATCGATCTCGGATCCAAGCGTCTTAAATTCCCCTATTTTGAAGTATAGTAAAGATTCTATTTAAATAACCCACGCGGATGACACGCAGGCTGCGTAAACAAACGCGATATGAATAAGAAGGCGCATTACAACAATTTTCCAGTGTTAGTAATTCATCGGCCTATCTAAGGAGACCTAACATGGCTGAAGATTTCATAATTGAAACAAAGGGGCTCAAAAAGACATTCATCTCCAAGTATGGCGGCGAGAAAAAAGAGGTGGAGGCGGTTAAGGGCATAGATCTTGCTGTGAAACGAGGTGAGATCTATGGTTTCCTCGGCCCCAATGGTGCCGGTAAGTCAACCACGCAGAAAATGCTCTCAACACTCCTGCAGCCGACAGGTGGAGAGGCAAAGGTTCTTGGCTACGACCTGGTGAAGCAGCAGGAACAGATTAGGCAGAACGTTGGATGCGTGAGTCAAGCCGGTGGAGCCGATTTAGGCTCAACGGGCATCGAGAATCTTCACCTCCAGGCTCAATTGTATGGCTTAGAGGCTTCAACAGCGAGAAAACACTCGTCCGAGTTGGTGGAGCGGTTTCAGATGAGTTCATTCATCGAGAGACCTGCCTCAACGTATTCTGGTGGCCAGAAGCGCCGCTTAGACGTTGCACTTGGGATGGTTCATCACCCAAGGCTGCTCCTCCTCGATGAGCCAACGTCTGGCCTCGACCCTCAGAGCAGGGCATACCTCTGGGAGGAGATCAGAAAACTGAAGGCTGATGGAGTAACTATATTTTTGACCACTCAGTACATGGACGAGGCTGACAAGCTCTGCGACAGGATAGCAATTATTGATAACGGAAAAATAATTGTGACCGGGACGCCGGAGGAGTTGAAGAGTAACATCGGCGGAGACACAATCGTGTTTAGCTTTTCATCTGGGGAGATCGCGGATAAGGCAAAAAATCTGTTAGCGGAGAATATTCAGCTCGAGAATATTCAGGCCAAGGACAACTCCGTCTATCTGTATGCGAGGGATGGGGAGAGGGCGATGCCTGAGCTTATGCGTTCACTTGAAACAAGAGACCTGCAGGTGCAGAGCGTCACGATGTCCAGACCAAGTCTGGATGACGTTTTCTTGAAGTACACGGGTCGTTCCCTGAGGGAGGATGAGAGAAAGTGATGAAGATGCTACGTGACACGAGGTTGATGTTTATCCGCAACCTGCAACACACGTTGCGTAACCCCATCTTCATCATAGTGAGCATGTTTCAGCCACTTCTATACTTGGTCTTGTTCATGCCCCTCCTGAATGGCCTCGGAGGTGTACCAGGTATCCCAGCGGGGAGAACAGTGGAGATTTTCATACCAGGGCTCTTAGTAATGCAGGCGCTCTTCGGCTCGGCATTCGTGGGGTTCTCGCTTATCGATGATATTAGAACAGGAGTCATAGAGCGATTCCTAGTAACCCCTGTGAGTCGACCGGCAATTCTTCTCGGGAGAGTTCTGAGGGACGCCTCCGTTCTCCTCCTCCAATGCGTACTGATCACACTTGTCGCGATTCCTTTTGGGCTGAGTGTGAATCTGGGGGGCTTCTTACTCTCTCTACTATTGTATGCTATTATCGGTGTTACCATGGCTTCGATGTCGTATGGTTTCGCTCTGATCTACAAGATAGAGGATCCCCTCGCTCCGACTTTAAACACGATCACACTACCTGTTTCATTATTGTCGGGTATTATTCTTCCACTCGCGCTTGCCCCAATCTGGCTTCAGGATCTCGCGAAAGTAAACCCGTTCTCATACGCGGTTGACGCGGCTCGCTCATTATTCGCGGGGAATTTCATGAACCTCGAGATAGGGGAGGGATTCGCGGTCATCAGCGTGCTAGCGATAATCCTATTCGCGTGGGGGCTGAGGTCACTAAATAAAATGGCTTCTTGACTGCCAACTAACTATCGCGCGCAGGCGTGAGACTTCCACAACGACCCAAATGTAATTATTTTGTGTCAGAGATACTCAAATTCGATGAATAAATCTAAAGCCGTCAAGATGATACAAATGCTTCACCCAGAGGGAAAGAAGAATTTCAAGATAAGTGAGGAAAAGTACGACGATGTGAAGGGCGCCATCGTACACTGTCTGAAGTCTAGGGGAGAGCTGACCCATACAGAGTTGCTTAGATGCGTCTCGAATCGCCTCGCAGCTGGGTTCGATGGCTCGGTTTCATGGTACACCGAGGCAGTCAAGCTGGACCTTGAGGCTCGGGGCGTAATCAGAAGAACTTTGAAGTCAAAGCAACAGTTCCTAAGCTTATCGACGGATTAGAGTATTTTGATTTAATAATTTCTGATAATCGATCACTCGCGATAACACGCGCGCAAGATGAGGCTTATGCCAAAGTGAATTTGGGATAACTACCAGTCCACCCACTCTCCACTACGCACGTCAAAAAAATGTACAAGGTCTTGCCAGAGCAATAGGGTAAATAGGGTCTATTAGAGGCCCTTGATCCGTTTTTCGACTCCACGAATCGCAGCGATCTGGCCCTCGTGGTGGATTATCTCACTGACTCCCAGCATGAGATAAAAGCCCCTGGTCTTTTTACCCATGAACCACTCCATCTCCTTGGCCAGGTCCTCCTCCTTTACCTTACCAAGCTCCGAGCGTAGGTGGTCTTCGCCTTCCTTAAGGTCCTTCAATATTTTTGCGAGGCTCAGTTCCTTGTTTCCGACGTATCCCTCGGCTACGCCCTTGACCTTTGCGTCTTTATCCCCTGCAATGGCCTTGGGAATAAAAACATACCATTCGTTGATGAGGTGTGTCAGGATGTTCCTGATGGTGTTTGCCTGTGAGCAACTCGTCCAGTCAAGTTGCTCCTCAGAGAGATCTTTCAACGAGCCATCGAGTCTTGTGAATCCTAGTTCCGCGAATTCCTTTATTGTACCAATGTTCGCCATATCTGTTCACCAAACGTGGAGGTTTTAACCCGATCCTGCTTAAAGAACATTATGCGCACGCATTTACGCATTCAACGACTGTTTGTGCATCAACCAAAACTATTCACTGATTACACTCAGGTGGAAGTGAGGATAAGACCATTGAGTTCCTGCTAATCATCAAACCGAACTCGATGCGTTCCATCACGTTTAACAGAGGTCTCATCGCCTCTCCAGACATAGAGGTATAGGACATGCTTCCCGGACTCTCCCTCGAAGTTAAGTCGACTCCGACACCTCCAGTTGATGATCGGGAAATCATGCGTGACGACCCTAGCCCCAATCCTCAGCTCCGACTCCAGCTTGGGCCTCACCTTCTCATTCGCCGACGTCAGCAGGTACATCGTGACCACGTCGGCTGAACTGAGATCCACATCAAACATATCCCCATCGATGAACCGGACCACCTTGCCGAGGCCGAGCTTCTCAGCCTCATTCCTTGCCTGGTTAATCAGCATCGCATTCAGATCAACACCGACGGCCCTAGAACCAAAATCCTTACCCGCCACCAGGACGATCCGGCCGTCCCCACATCCCAGGTCAAATAGCACCTCACCAGGCTTAAGCTCCGCCAACTCCAGCATCTTCCTTACGACATCCATGGGAGAGGGCACGAATGGCGCTATCGACTGGAACGTGGTCGTCAAGTCTTGAGGGTAGAAGTCCCGAGGACTCCGATGGGCTCCGGGGTGCAGTGCACTATCCGAAGATGGGTTCCATATATTGAATCCCGCACCCTCTAATTTCCTGATCAGATTTCTGAGGCCAGTCCTCATGCTCCCCATCATGTCTTCAGCTTCCCTCAAGATATTGCGTGTGTATATTTAGGTCCAATTTACTGCCTAGGGAATGTGAATTGTTTATTATAAGCACTGATAATCGGGTGTAAAATTGGATAATATTATCACGTGCATCACTATTTATTTGTAAAACTTAGATACATGGCAAAGCACACGAGAACCAAGTCATAGTCGCCTAAACTTCTCAGCACACATACGTTCGTAAATCATATACATACTTCACCACATATCGAGATCACTACGTGGTATGGTCTTGACTGAAGGTAAAGTCCCTGAAAGGTACCTGAAGACCTTGAAGCGCGAGGTGAACGCAAGTAGGGGGGTCGTCGTAACCAACCATCCCCTGGCTAGCGCAGCGGGAATCGAAATTATGGCTAGTGGAGGTAACGCCTTCGACGCAGCCATCGCATCCCTCTTCGCCTTAACGGTCGTTGAACCGATGATGGTAAGCATATTCGGAGCCGGCTACTTCATCACTAGAGACGGCAAGACGGGCAACATCACAACCCTAGACAACTACGCGGTAGCCCCCGAAGCCGCATCCGAAAACATGTACACGCCCGTAGAGAACAGAAGACCCGACCAGTACATCTTCGAGACCGTTGGTCGAAGAAACATCGTCGGCCACCTGAGCGTCGCAGTACCGGGGGCCCTCAAAGGCTGGGAACACATCCAGACGAGACAAGGCAGACTCAGCCTAAGAGAGGTCATGGCCCCCGCAATCCGATTAGCCAATGAGGGTTACAAGGCCACGAGTTACCTAGCCTACCTCACAGAATTCACGAGGAAGGACCTAGCACTCTATGAAGAAACGGCTAAAATATTCCTACCGCAGGGAGCACCCCTGAAGGCAGGGGACCTTGTGAAGATGCCCGAGTATGCGGAGACCCTGGAAACAGTGGCCAAGAAGGGATCCAGCTACTTATATGGAGGCGAGTTGGGCAAAGCGGTGGTGGGTGACATGAAGGAAAACGGAGGCGTCCTAGACATGTCTGATCTCACCGGCTACGAAGTTAAGGAAGTCCCCCCAGTCACCGGTAATTACAGGGATAGGTATACCGTGGCGAGCATAGCGCCAGGGAGCAGTGGAGGCACCCACATCATCCAGATGCTCAACATATTGGAGCGCTTCGATGTTTCGAGCCTCGGCTTCGGCTCCCCAGACCACATCCACCTCATCGCGGAGGCGCTGAAGATAGCCTTCGCTGATAGGCAGAAGTATATGGGTGACCCCTGGAGGATGCCCGTCCCTGTAGAAGGTTTAACCTCGAAGGACTACGCTGCGTCAAGGGCAAAGGAGATCGGCGACACAGCCAAGACATATAACTATGGCGATCCCTCCGACTACGCTAACGAAGGTAAGTGCACGACGCACGTCTCCGTCATGGATGAGAAAGGCAACATCGTTGCAGCTACACAGACCCTCTTCACCACCTTCGGCTCAGCCGTCACAGTCCCGGGTACGGGGATGCTGCTTAACAACTGCATGGGACTCTTCGACCCCCACCCCGGCAGAACAAACTCAGTCTCAGGGGGAAAGAGGATGTTAAGCTCGATGACACCCACCATTGTTCTACGCGACGGGAAACCATTCCTCTGCATAGGTTCTCCAGGGGGCACAATGATCTTCCCAGCCATCTGCCAGGCGCTCGTCAACGTAATCGACTATGGGATGGGAATCCAGCAGGCTGTTGAGGCGCCACGAGTCTGGACGATGGGTATACCAGGCACAATCGAGGGAAAGCTGCACGTCGAACCCGAATTGGGCGATGAGACCATAAATGAACTGACTAGGAGGGGGCACGATGTCCTGAGGGTCCCAAAGGTTGCCGGTGGCATGAATGGAATACTTGTCGATGAGGAGGGTATAATGCACGGAGGCGCCTGCTGGAGGGCTGATGGCACGCCGATTGGGATCTCAGGGGGGGAGGCAGCGACCAAGGCTTTGAAAGATAAGTTTGCTGTCTAGTTCGTACGCATGCGCGCCTATTACTATTTTTAGCAGCCTCAAGATATTGAGCGCCCGCGTTTCGCGAATCTCCCGAGGTATAATGCTAGTACTATACCTGGAAGCAAAGTCAGCACGGATATTGGGAAGATCACTCCTAGCCGACCCTCAATAGCTATCGATGCAGCCACAGGAACTATCGCATCCGCGAGGTTCGAAACCAAGAAGCTTACGCTGAAGGCCATTGCCCTGTTCTGGGGCTCGCTGTGAGAAACGACAAGGGAGTTCATCAGGGGCATAGAAGCCGAGTTGAGCCCCCTCCAGACGATAAATAACAGTGCTACGAGGATGAGGTTGCTAGAAACTGGAATCAACGTAACCGAGACCCCCATCAACACCATGACCAGAATGATCGACCTGTATCTCCCGAATTTATCACCAGCGACTCCACCCAAGAGGCAACCCGCTATGCCCAGTAACGCTCCAACCCCGAAGATTACACTCGCAAGAGAGGCCGACAAGCCCATGACGCCTGTCAGGTAGCTCGTCACATAAGTCAGCAAGATCATAGATGAAGCCTCCATTATGGCGCCGAGGATGACAATCATCACGAAGCCTCTGTTGAGAAGGGACCGTGGTATCTCTGATGAGGCCTGAGATGCGTCTATGCCACTGGGCTTCGTGGTTCGATTCATGAAATTGAAGGAGTAAACCGCTCCCACCAGTATTATGGGAACCCAAATGTAGAAACCCGCCCTCCAATCCCACACAAGGAGTATGATCCCCAGCGTGATGGGACCAACGGCTGAGCCGAGGCTCCCCCCCGCCATCTGCACACCCATTGTTAATCCAAGTTTCTTTGACTCAACGTCACCCGCCACCTTGAGTGCTGGGGGATGATACATCGTCTGCCCCAATCCGAGGATCCCGAAACCCAGCAAGATGACCCCAAAACTGCTAGCCGACGGGATGATGATGCCTCCTATCGCAATCAACACAATGCTCAGTGTGAGGATGAGGGTCCCATTTCTCTTTGAGATGAAGCCAACCGGCAGATAGGCAAATACCCCGACCATGAGAGGGATGGAAATTAGGAGGCTCGCCTGAGTAAGGGTTAGACCCATCTCACTCCTGATGACTGGCAACACTGCTGGAAGCAATTGACTGAGAACATGGATCAGGAAATGAGTTGAGCCAATGAAGAAAAGTATCGAGACATCGGCTGATTTACGAGACATTGTCCGGACCCGTCGACAATTTCCTATATGTTGATCCTACGCATGTTTGAAGATTATCACAATACAGGTTGAATAATGTGAGCGTGTGCCGATGCAATACATGATACTGACTGAACTAAAGTTAGGTCAACCATGCAATCACTGGTCACAATCAGGTGGATGCGCGCGTATGCCTCGGAGATGCTTTGCGATTAGTTGAGTCTGCACGTGCAGCTATATTTTTCCGAGGTACTTGAGGAGAGACTCTATCTCAGCCTTATGGTACTCCTCGCCCAGCGCCTGAGGCGGCACCACAGTATCAGACTTCATGAGCCCTAGAAGCTTGAAAGCGTACTTATGGGCCCACTGCCAGTTCTCGTAGAAGCCAGCATCATTCCAGGGGAGGAAGACCCTGTAATACAACTCCCTGGCATCCCTTATCTTACCGGCTTTGACGAGTTTGAGCAGCTCTACGTTCTCCCTGGGGAACACCGCGGCGGTGGCCGTCATTATGCCGTGGCACCCGATCAGAAGGTAGCGGAGGGTCCAGGTGTCGGCTCCGCAGAACCTGTAGAGCTTATCGCCCGTTAGGGTGACCAGCTGCTTCAAGATGCTGCAGCTGTGGAACCCATACTTCATATGCTTAACATATCCCTCGTCCACGAGCCTCTTAATGACCTCGGGGTGGATCATATCCATATCACGTGCGTATGGCACGAGGGTGACATCCGCTGCCTCCGCTTGGGTTTTGAAGTGCCTATACGTCTCCTCAACTGTGTAGGCCCTGTATCCGATTGGGTTGAAGGAGAGGATGGCGTCGGCTCCGATGTCCGCTGCCTTCTTAACGTAATCCACCGCTACACCTGTTCCCATCGCGGCACACCCCACTATGAGTGGTCCGCGGCCGTTGACCTGGTCGACGGCCGCCTTCACGACCTTCGTCCAGTCCGCCTCTCGCATGAGGTAGCCTTCGCCGACTCCGGCGAGCACGCCCATGCCGTCGCAGCCGTTTTCGAACTGGAAGTCGATGAGCTTCTTAAGATCTTTCTCGTCCAGCTCGCCCTTCTTCGTTAGGGGTGTCGGGATCAGCCCTATGACTCCACTGAGTGGCTTCATTTTGAATCAATTCAAGGTGCCTCTACCAATTATTTATCAATTTTTTAAGGCTGAGATATTGGAGTACAATGCCCCGTATTCAGCAAAGGTAATTATTTTGGGGTAGAGAAGATATGGTACTGGTGTTTATTGATTGGTCAGTTTTGACGAGGAGCTCGTTGTTTACACGAAGAATCTAAGTGTAGATCTATTCGGTGTAGCTGATCTCACACCAGCTAAGCAGTACATAGAGAACCAAGGTGGCAAATACGTGGCCAGCTTCCCGAAGGCGGTCTCACTGGGGATCAGGCTTCTCGACCAAGTCATCGATCAATTGTTTAACCACAACGACCTGGGGACGATCTCCATTTACTGCGGGCTCTATACAACCGTGAATGCGGCACTCGACAGAGCCGCGTTTATGGTAGCGAAAAAGATCCAGGGGAAGGGGTTCCAGGCCTACACGATACCTGCCTCATCGATGTTGAACAACGGGAAACTCGAGGCAACCTTCTCACATAAGGTCGCAGCGAACCTGGCTGGCCTCGGCTGGATAGGTAAGAACTGCCTCCTCATCACACCAGAGTATGGGCCAAGGGTGAGACTAGCCACGGTTCTCACCGACGCACCTCTATCAACGGGGAGTCCGATCAAGAACAGGTGTGGTGACTGCACGAGGTGCACCGACATATGCCCTTCTAAGGCAATTCTAGGGAGAGCCTTCGATTCGGATGAGCTGAGGGATATGAGGCTTAATGCGGAACTCTGTGATGGATACACTGAGGACAGGATCAAGACCTTCGGAGATGTCAACTGTGGTCTCTGTGTATATGTCTGCCCTCATGGCAATAAGAAAAAGCACGCACAGTAGTGAATATGCACTCGCGCCAAATTTACTTTGGTATAATCCTCATCTTACTCGTTTATCCCCAACCGGACATACTTTGAGGCAGATGCTGCAAGTGGGTCTCGTAGATAGGAATTGGTTGCAGGCGAACCTATTTATCTCGTAGGGTTCACCATGGTCCGGGTTCTGGAGGGCTCCCACCGGGCACTCGTCGATACATCTTCCACACTCCAGGCAGGGATCACTAATGTTTGCTTTATCGGGTTCAATCTCTGCATCGGTTATGATCCCTGTGAGGCGCACCCTGGGCCCGTACTGGGAGGTTATCAGTAGGCTATTTCTCCCTATGGATCCCAGTCCCGCTCTGGCGGCTGCGTGTTTTAGGGATATTAGGCCGGTTAGATATCTGCCATCTATCCCTCCTGTTGACGAGAGTTGGTGATAGGCGTGGTACCCCTTCTTTTCCAGGAACCTCGACAGGAAATACCCGGCCTCGTCGAGTCTCTGGGAGAGAAAGGCGTTATGGCCACTGAACATGGCCTGCCTTGGCGAGTTCGATGAGGTGTCTCCTTCTAGTGGGAGCAGATCAGTCTGTGCATCGAGCATCTTCAAACCGAGGATGATAATCGACTTAGCTCCGGGGAGTACGTCATTTAGCCTGTGGCCTGCGGGAGCCTCGCTGAGATCTTGCGCAGAGGCTACTCCGAAGAGATCCATTCCGTATTTCGAGGCTTCTTCGCGTAGCTCCTCTTTCAGGTTTTCCATGGTTTTCAATCTGAGAAGAAGTTTGTACGGTAATTAACATTTCGCGTAAGCTCCCATGTGAGAGCGCGGCTAGGTTTGTCGACTAGAGTTATTATTCATGATAGCTTTGACCGCAAGAATTCGATGAAAACCCTATAAGTCGTCACGAATGCATGCTCATGACCCAATTTGCAGTACGTCTACGCACCTGGCTGCGCCCTCACCATATACAAGCCCCAACTATCCGAGAAGGTGCACCAAATACTCTCCCAGAACCTCGGCGAGATGCCACGCCTCGACACCTGCTGCAGAAACCACCCAACCCTCCCCACGGGAACATGCATCATAAACACCTGCCCGGGCTGCGACAGGCGATACAGGACGTACTATAATGAGTCTACCACAAAGTCTCTCTGGGAGATAATAGCCGAGGGCGACTGGTTCACCTACCCCAACTACGATGGGAGGAAGATGAGCATACAGGACGCCTGCCCAACACGCAGTCAACCTCGAGTACACATTGCGGTCAGGGCCCTTCTCGAGAGGATGAATATCAAAGTCGTTGAGCCGAAGAGAACAGGTACCGGTACAATATGCTGTGGCGACGCTCTTTATCCCTCCCGACCACTCGCAGAGGTTGAGGAGGCTATGAGGAGGCGAGCCGCCGATATGCCTGAGGATGAGGTCGTCGTCTACTGCGTCTCATGCATAAAAGCCATCGCGATCGGTGGCAGGAGACCAAAATACATGGTCGACCTATTATTTGGGGAGGAGACCGAACCGCAGGTCACCGAGACCGTCGAGTGGCACAAGCAGATCGATGAATATGTGGCTGCCCATTAAACTCGCTCCCAAAACAGTTAGAAACTGATTTATTTGGCATTTTTTGATTTTTTATTTGCATGTAGGTGCTATGCGCGCCTGATTTCGGGTCGCGGCGAGCCTGGGGTTAAGGCTAAGTCGGAGAATGGGTTCCACTAAAATAAGGATTGGAACTTGGATGATGAAGAGGAAGATGAATGAGAATAAGTAGGTGGAACTTGGTGCTGGTCCTAACCGCCGTGGCCCTAACCATCCTCACCCTGGTGCTCTCCCTCATCACGACCAAGTACCCGGTAAGCGAGAACGACGTCGGCAGCTACTCGGTTCTGGGCATCGTCCTATGCCTAGTCATCGTATTCATTCGGTCACGGTATGAATGGAGGAAGAAGGGAGAGGAAACTGAATGAAGTTGCGCGTGCATACACTAGTAATCATACGTAAAAGAACTTTTACCCTCAATATACATCTAAAATAAAGTGAGGTCGATCGATGTCCAACTTCGGTAAAGCTGAAGCAACCTGGAAGCCAAAATACAGAGGATTCACAACAAAGTCAGTCTACCTAACAATGCACGACGGAGTAAAGCTCGCAGTAGACATACAGCTACCCAAAGGCCTAGCATCAGACGCAAAGATCCCATCACTGATATTGCAGACACGATACTGGCGAGCCAACGACGTTCGACCCCCATTCAAGTGGTTCCAGAAGCAATCCGAAGCCATCGAAGTCTTCACCTGCGGAGGCTACGCACTCGTCTTCGTCGACGTACGAGGCACAGGCGCCTCTTGCGGTGTGTGGCCCTATCCCTGGTCAAGCGACGAAGTCAAGGACGAGGGTGAGATCGTCGATTGGATCATCAAACAGCCATAGTCCAATGGCTTGGTTGGCTCCTTAGGCACCTCCTATGTTGGCGCCACAGCCGAGTTCCTCGCCGTAAACAAACACCCCGCCGTGAAAGCTATTATTCCCCGTTTCAGCCCATTCGACAACTACTCAGCCTACATACCCGGCGGAATCACCACAGAGCGCGCGCTTGTGTCCTAACACTCATTAATTATGCTTACGTTCATACGTACGTAACTATCTTATCCGTTCCATTTACTCTTCAATACCCCTTGCTCGCGCAGCCCGTTTAGAGCTGGTTGGCGACTAGGTCCCTAAACTCAGAGAGCCTAGTCTTCGCCTCTGATACCTTGTCCGCGGGGCGGGGATAGATGATCATCATCTCGACGCCGAGGTCATCTGCTGCGCGGAGCTTTTCGACGAGCGCCTCCGGTGTCCCGAGAAAGAAGTTCGCCTTAACGTATTCTGGCGTCCGCTTCCACCTGGCTGCCTGCTGCCTCGCCACAGCATCGTACTCAACATCGCTCTTGCACAGAATCATGGTGTGCTCGAAGCCGGTATAGTGAAATCTTCGGGGATCCTTTCCCAGCTTCTCTAACTCTTTGACATAGATGCTCTTCGCCCAGCGCAAAACCTCCAAGTCGCCGCGGATGTTAAAGCCATCCGCGTGGCGCACTGCCAGACTAATAAGATGGGGCTTGCTAGCACCGATCTGTATCTCAAGAGGTCTCTGTATCGGCAACGGGTAGTTGTAGGCACTTTTGAGCTTCCAGTACCTTCCCTCGTAACTAAACTCGTTGGCATCGAACATGCCCTGCATTATTTGGACAGCCTCCATAAGCCTGTTGACACGCTCCATGGCGCTTGGCATCCCTGAACCATTCCCAATCAGGTCGTATCCCTCATACTCCTTTTGGTTCCACCCAGCGCCGATAATGATGTCGAGGCGGCCTCCAGTGATATGATCGAGGGTAGTGAGGGTCTTCGCGAGGAATGCGGGGTTGCGGAGACTGTTCATGATGACTATATGGCCTATGCGGATCCGGTGGGTTTGGGCTCCTATAGCGGCCATCGTCGTCATAGCTTCCAGAAATGGCATCTTCGCCTCATTGAAGAGACCGATTACGTGGTCGTTGATGTAGGCTCCGTGGAGTCCTAGCTCCTCGGCGTGCTTTGCGAGTTCTAGCATCCCCTCGTAACTCCAGGCCGGGCGGAGGAAGTATCCAAACTTCATAGCAAGGGTAAGTCGTCGGCTATGGCTTAAGAAATTATTCGGTCGGGAAAAATTAAACGAGGGGAGAAAGATAGCGCCACGCGCGATGTAGATATATCGGACTTTATATCGCTACGTCGAACCTATTAGCTAACGGTACCTTCACTAAATCATTAACCACGCGCGAAAACAGTACTACTGTTGCCGCCACGCTCGCGCTCATATGGAGCTTACTCTGAGGAGTCCTCTCTCATACATCGCGATTATGTTTCTCACAGGCGTAATTGGCTGGATATTATGGCAGGGGGCCAAGATGTAGCCACCTCCGCTGCCCAATTTAAGGAAGTTTTCGTCTACCTCCTTATGCACATCTTCCTCAGAACCAAAGGGCAGAGTATGCTGATTATCCACCCCACCATGGAAGATGACTCTCTTACCAAAGTCCTGTTTCAGTTTTTCCCTCTCCATTCCTCTGCTCCTCCACTGAATTGGATTCAATATGTCTATCCCCGTCTCTATCATATCCGGGATGATCTCCATGATGGCCCCATCGCTGTGAAAGAAAACGTATACACCATTTTCATGGGCTAGGCCCATCATCTTTTTCATTCTTGGGAGGAGGAATAATCGTATCATCTTTGGATGCATCAGCAGTCCAGTCTGAGAACCAAGATCTTCGGCGACATAGCTGTATGTGACCTTGCCGGGGATCTCTCTGTATATCTTCCTCGTGTTCTCGTAGCAGAATTCAAACATTTTATCGAGGCAGTAGTTGACAATATCCGGGTGGCGGAATAGATCGATGAAAGCCTGCTCCTGTCCCCTAAGATTCTTGTAGTCCAGGAAGGGCTCCGAGCCACCACCCTCTATTGGGTAATCCCACCAATTAGTTACTTGCTCCGAGATAGTTGAGTAATCATACAGGTCCGTGTGAGGCCAGGAGTAGTTTCTCTCGATCTCCTCAACCGTGTTGAACTGCTTAAGGGGGTGTGAGATGCATTCTCTATAGGTCCCAACTCCGTAACTGACATCTCTATACATGCACCCATAGACATCTAGGTTTTCCGGGATTTCTGGCCCGATGTACCTCGGCTTGGCCTTGAAGGGTACATCGATGTGTAGACGCTCATACAACTCTCTCAGATCAGAGAAACCGAAATGTGACATCAATGATTGGGTAACTTCCGATGTGGCCCAGTAATCCATCGGTAGCCGATCAGGCCTCCGCCGTCCAAGCACGCAGAGCCACCTCTCCCGTGGGGTCATCGTGTCTTCAATCATTGTTTGATAATTTCATGGGATCACTGTATAAAATAAGTTACCATGTAAAGAGCTTCCATTGCTCTATTGCTTTATACCTCGGATAAACCCTCAGTGTTGTACATATCATCCAATTTTATAACGGGGATGATCTTTACCCGGTCTCATCCTTTGCTCCATAACCAGTTGGCTGTACGCCGCGTCTATCATGGCGATCGATGGATAAACTGCCTCGGCGTTCCTAATCGGACCATAGAAGACGAAGTCGGCGCCAGCGGCTACTGGTAACGCGTTTATCACGCCCACTGCTGTGGTCACTGCGCTAGGTGTGTACTTTTTACGTAAATTCTTCCAGGAGGAGACCGCGTTGTGGGCACCGCAGCCACACGGGTAACCATATCTGTCCTTTATTCGCTGTATAGCCTTCACTGCTAGGCCCAGGGTGGGGATGTCTAGTACGACGGTATCCACGAGGATATTTTTGACTCCTGCCTGCACCGCCTTTGGAACCATCTCGTCCAGTAGGACGTCCTTGTTAGATGAAAGCACATAACGGGAGCTGTGAAGAAGCAGCGTGGCACTGGTGCAGCCGACCTCAGCGATCTTTGCATATACCCTATCACTCGTCTGTGGGTTGAGCGAGTTGAAGATGATCCTGTCCATAATTCCAATGTCGCTAGCGTACTGAAGGACGTTGAGTTGGTCCTCCTCGGCGACGACATCCAGCATGATCGGCATCTTCGATGCATCGACGACGAAGTCTATGTACCTACAAGCAGCTTCCAGGTTCTCCGCCACGAGGTCCAACATGCTCGGTAATCCAGTTTTATCAGTCATCTCCTCAGCGTCTCTAATCTGCTTCTCCGCTTCGACCACATCAAATAATCCCTTCACAGGATCCTCAATAATTCCATGTCCCTTGTAGAACATTGAGCCCACCATGACAGTCGGAGCTAGACCAGGGACTCCACCGATCTTGACGCCAAATATCTCATATATCTTCTGATCGACGTCGTAGTCGAACATCTCATTACATCCTTTGAATCTAAGTCAACTACCCACCCCTTAAGGAGTGTACCTATGGCGCAAACTCGTACACGCGAACAGTGAAATATCGCTGGTGAACATTTCCAAGCAGTGATTCCCTTGAATTCTCGGGAACGAATTAAGATGACACTGAAACATAGAGAACCAGACCATGTTCCCATACATGACTTCCCTTGGCAGGCGACAGTAGATCGTTGGAGGAATGAGGGACTCCCATCTGGAGTAGATCCAGCGGATTACTTTGGATACGAGATGGCTAGCTACGTTGCTGATACGGGCCCACAGTTAAAAGAGGAGATTCTTTCAATCGATGATGAGTACATCGTCGAGAGAGACAGCTTCGGTGAAGTACTGAAGAACCACCGGAACTTTACCACCACACCCATGATCATCGATTACTCGTGTAAGAGTAGGATGGACTGGGAGAAGCTCAAACCAAGGTTGCAGCCCAACGATCGGAGGGTTGACTGGGTCAATGATCTACATAAGAACCAGAAGGAGCGAAGCCGTGGCCGATACATCGTATATAACGCCACGGTGGGATACGACAAGTTCCAGAAATATGTTGCATCGGAGAGGTTACTGAAGGCGGTTATACGAGAACCCGAGTGGGTCAAGGACATGTACCGGACCGACGCGCGGTTGGTCATGGGTATGTGCGACATCATGAGAGATGGTGGATTCGAGTTCGACGGGGCCTTTCTCGCCTGCGACCTAGGGTATAGGCATGGACTGTTCTTCTCACCCCGCCACTACGAGGACCAGCTCCATCCGGTCTTCAAGGAACTATGCAACTTCTTTCACGCCAGGAACATGCAGGTCTTTCTCCATTGCTGCGGTAACGTCAAGAGCCTGATACCCTTCTTCATCGAGGAAGGGATAGACTGTCTCCAACCACTGGAGGTGAAGGCGGGCATGGACCTAATAGAACTCAAGGAGGAGTACGGAGACAAGATCGCTTACATGGGGGGTATAGACGTTAGACTCATGAACCTCGAGGACCCAAGACCACTAGAGGAGGAGATCAGGGAGAAGGTATCCGCTGCGAAGACGGGGGGTGGATACATCTACCATAGCGACCACAGCGTACCGAATACCGTCTGCTTCATGCAGTATAAACGGGTAATAGACTTAGTTAAGAAATATGGGGGGCAATGAGATGGACAAACAGGCGTTATTAGAAGAGATTAGCAAAGCCATAATTGAACTGAACATCGACGCGATACCCGAACTCTGTAAAAAAGCCGTTGAGGGAGGCATCCCAGCCTACGAGGTCGTAATCAGCGGCATGGCTAAGGGAATGAAGGTTGTTGGCGAGAAATACGAGGCTGGCGAGTACTATCTAGCTGAGCTCATCATGGCGGGCGAGACCATGAAGGAGGGTATGAAAATCCTAGAGCCATATCTAAAGACAGGCACCATGAAGAGCGCCGGTAAGTGCGTAATAGGAACAGTCAAGGGCGACCTACATGACATAGGCAAAAATGTCTTCGTAACCCTCCTGAAGGCTCAGAGATACGAGGTGATAGACCTGGGCGTCGACGTTTCACCAAGCATGTTTGCCAATGCCGTCAAGGAGCATAAGCCTAACATAGTGGCCATGTCGGCTCTACTCACCACCACCATGGGTGAAATGGAGAATGTAGTGCTTGAGTTTAAGAGACAAGGACTCAGGGACGAGGTCAAGGTGATCATTGGGGGGGCTCCATTGACCCAGAAGTACGCTGAGGAGATAGGCGCGGACGCAGCAGCTCATGACGCTGTTGAGGGGATTAGAATAATAACACGTTGGTCGGAAATCAACTAAACCGCGCGCACGTTAATGTTCAGACTATTGGCGTCGCACGCGCGACGTCCAGACAAATAAATCTTAATCACCACCATAGTCTTATCCCCCCACACACTTTCTCTCTCCCACTTTCACTCTCTCTTACTATTTCTCTCTAATACGCGCGCACAATGCAAATATTTTCATACTATATGGCGTTGATTACGTCTAATAAGGCCTTCATGTACCCTATAGCATATGCTTTGCCTCTATGATCCCATTCAGTATTATTGTCTATGTGAGGCGTGTGATCGTGGTCAATCGGTCCATCAAACCCTACCTCTTTATAAGTTTTCATCGCTTTTAACACGTCCACACCCCATCATCTATGAATGACTCCTCGAATTTAGGCACTGTTCCCCTAACGTTACGGAAGTGAACAAGAAATATCTTCTTTCTAGTGCCAAAATAGCATATGGCTTCAATTACGTCGGCCCCCCTCTCTGCGAAGCATCCCTGACAAAACGTTAACCCATTATAGTCACTTGGAGCTATTTCTATCATCCTTTTGAACGTCTCAACGCTCCTGAAAATTCTGGCGATTCCGCAGATCGAGGGGACAGGTGGGTCGTCTGGGTGAAGGGCCATCTTAACTCCAGCTTCCTCAGCGACTGGTATAACCCACTTAATAAAATATGTGAAATTTTCCCATAACTTCTCGTCGGTGATTGTTCCGTAGGAGGCTAAAGGCGCTTCCTTAAGGAGGTTGTAGTCGAAGCTACTTAGGTAGGACTCCCCCCTTCCACGTGTCCAATGTGAGGTTCTCCAGGTCCTTATTATATTCCGGTTATAATCCAGTATAGGTATACCAACCTTGCCCATATTCCTCAAGGTCTCACAGAATTCTCTATCTGTTCATCACGCGCGCGTTCGCTGAGCTCTTTAGGAAAAGCCTAACCTGGACGATTTTAGTTGAATTCTGTGAAGCGCGTGCGCATAGAAGTAAGGATGCTGGGGAACCGAGAAGGCTCAGTATACCGGTTCATCGTGATGGATAATGTTTCTTCGTCCCTCGAACTGTCTTCAACGCATCACGAAGTTTATCGTCACGCTTCTCGGACTCAGTGGGTAGCCTGTAACCCTTCTTATCCTCTTTCACTTTCATCAATTAATTGGCTCCATTTACGCGCTTTCTCTGCTCATCACTACTTCCTCTTCATCAACTCACAAACTTCTTAATGTTACCCCTCTGTTTCCTCTTCCAGTCCGACAGACGGGACATTTTATCTCGTAGATTCTTGGAGCGTTTACCGCCAGTTTCCTTCTTTTTCTTTCCCATTACTTTTTACTCCTTTTATCTTTTGACCGTTTTTTCTTCGACTTCTGACTACCATGCTTCCCGTGCTTCATTTGGTTCTTCCGGCTCTTTTCTCTCGTCTGCGCTGTTTCCTTAGTTTCCTATTCTTCTCAGTAAGAGGTCCAGATCTTCCGACCTATTCTTTCGGCGCGCGCGCTATCATTACTTTTTTAAGATGATTGTTATAGAGCTGACATTCTTCATCCGCCCATCCGTAGATTTAAGCTCCTCAGTCCCAATCTCTATACCCTCAACAGTGATATCTTTAAGAAACCTGCTCCTCGTCACCTCAACTACATCAACAGCAGTGCTTATGGCTCGGCCTCTCGCCTTCACCGCGACGCTGCCTCCTTTTTCCTGTAGCGATGTAACGACGGCTATGCAGTAGTTCATGAGGGGCTTGCTTCCGATATAGACGACGTTTTCAACGGACATTTCAAGCGTCGATTCGAGTAAACGTGGCGACTAATTAAGACTTGAGTTAGAGTCGCTCGCGCGACTGGCTTTTCTTAACTATTCCACCCTCTTCTCTCCGTGTTCCTACTAATTATACTACTTGCGCCCTCTTTCTCCTCTGAACCTGCCCGCGCTTTCCATTATCTATTTTTCTACGTTTCCACAACTTCTTATCAACGGCCACGCGAAGCGCACCGAAGCTTTCGAATCAGGAGCAAGGCAGTTTTTTTTTAAAAAAACCATAGTCTTATCCCCCAAACCCAAACCAATGTTTTCACAAAATTCTGAATGCGTAAGAGGAGTCAGGAGTCAGTAAATGTAGGGAATCAGTTTTTTGGTCCTGCGACTGTACTCAAGGTACTCCTGACCGAACCTTGAGACCAGAACACCCTCCTCGAACCTGATCCTGAGAAGGATCAAAGGTATGGGAACTAACATAATGAATAACCCGAGGAGACTGTCGAAGATCATCGGGATCGAGAGACCGAATACGATCTCACTCAGATACATTGGGTGCCGGATCATCCTGTAGGGACCATCGGTGATGAACCTGTGATCGGGTACGATCTTTACGGCCTCAGAGTAGAACCTCCCGAGGAACTTACGGGATGCGGCGTAGAGGGTTAAGCCCGCCGTGAGCATGGCAACGCCGGTGATCCCCACGGGTAGGTTATATGTCCAGTTGCGAGCCGCGAGGTCCAATAGGCTAACGACGATGGTGATTGGAAAGAGTAGGCCGCCTATCACTGGTATCCATTTGTCGGCGGACTTCTCCTCCGCGACCTCTCTGAGGGTTCTCCTCAGTTCCTCAACCAATTTCTTGTGTCCCACCATACATATCTAGGGACAACCTGAATCTCAGATAGATCGACCAATACAATCTCACAGAAAAGAATCAGGTGGAAGTGAGGATAAGTCTATTGAAAGGTAGAGACTACTTCTTTAAGTAGAATGAAAGGAGAGAAAGATGACTACTCCTTGACAGCAACAACCAATGATGAACCAAAAGGTGGACCACCACTCATAGTATCAGTCCTCAGGGAAGCGAAAAAGCCCCTGACTACGAGGGAGCTGCAGCAGGAGGTTCATAAGAGAGTGAATTTCTGCCTATTCGACAGCGTCGTTGCCTTGAACCTGATGAGGCTCAGCGGTACAATTAAGGCAAAACGCAATGAGGAAGGAGCATGGGTCTGGTGGGTTGAGGACAAGGAAGAAGACGTGTCAATAAAATCCTAGCTTCTTTGATCAGTCTGAACGATGAGCGCGCACATTTAGATCAATCAAGTTCACGGGTAACAATCAGGTGGAACTGAGGATAAGACTATGACCCCAAACACACACCTTGGCTAGATATATTGGAGAAGCGACTCTGGGTGAGCCCTCTTAAACTTCTCGTATCGTAGACACAGCCTCCACATCACTATGAGGCCCAAAAACCAGAAGGCAATGATGGTGGGGAGATCCATAGAGAATAGGGGCAAAACAGTGTAGAATGGGCGGACCCTGTAGAGAACCAAGTGAGTGACGTAGAAGAAGAGGGGGTTCCGACCAAAGACGAGCAGAACACCAATTACTCCCCCATTAAACCACTTCTTATCCTCTATGCGAATGCCAAGCGCCAGCAGCAGACACATGCCACCGAGGGTTATAGAGAGAAAAGCCAGGTCCGGGGGATACTTCGAGACCGCCAGCCAGGCCTGGATTGTGTCTCCGCTCCTCGGTACCAGGTTACCGTAGCCGTTGAGCCACCGGATCACCACAAATGCGATGATTGAGGCCACCCCTGTCAGGGCGATTGGCGTCGCCAGTCTCTTTATCCGAGTCCTGTCTAGGCGGTTGAGGAGCACGCCGAAGCACCATCCCAGCCCCATGACGCCGACCCACGGGATTATGGGGTAGAGGACCTGGAAGGGGTAGTAGCTTGTTAGGTTTGGCTCATGGAGATAGAGTCTCAGCATGAGCCCGAGGCCCTCTTGTGGGAGGAAGCTCAGGTCGAGGAGCGGATGGAAAATAACGATGACTAGAGATACCGTGAGTATGACCTGCCACGGGAGCCTCCTGAAGACGCTGAATATTATGAAGCAGGCTGCGAAGCAGCCGAGGACGCCGAAGTAGATGGGGCTGAGTCCGAAGGCGTTTCCCTCGATGAATACCATGAGGAGGACCAATACGCCCGCCCTCTTCACGAGGTGGATGGTGACGTCCATTTGGCTCTCTCCCCTCTGAAGCCTCCTCGCGGTGGAGATTGCGATCGATGTCCCGGATAGGAAGAAGAATGTTGGGGCGCAGAAGTGGGTGATGAACCTCGACATGAAGGGTATGAGATCAGCTGTTAGGTATGGGAAGAATCCCCCGAGGCCTTCGCTTCCGTAGTGCTGGGGCCACCAGAAGGTTGCGACATGGTCCCAAGCCATGATCACCATTATGATTCCGCGTGTGAAATCGATGAATTGGAGCCTTCCCTGAGTGGGCTTTGCTTGTTTGGAGGTATCAGGATTCATGATACCTTCTCCCCCTGTCGTCCCTAGCTTGAATGTGTATTAGAGCACTCCAAGAACTAGGCTTATGGCTGTCGCTATCCTTGAAGAAGTGCAAGTCAATCATTGAACTCACGGCTGATTATCAGTTGGAAGTGAAGATAAGGTTATGCGCGCACGCGACTAAGTGGAGAATTTACTTCGACGACTTGAAGTCAATATCCTTTGCATTCCTGAGCTTGGCGAACCTGCCGCCGAAGATCGAGTTGTGGTGGGCAATAATCTGGGGCGCCTTCAAAATCCTCGTGTTACACGTGCTGTGGCCATCCTCGACCACCATGACCTCGTATTCGAGGCTGTATGCGCGACGCACCGTCGTGTCTATGCACCACTCTGTCTGGAAACCCGCGATTATGAGCTTCCTTATTCCCCGTGATTCGAGTTCGGCCTGGAGCGTCGTGCCGTAGAAGGAGTCGGGGGTCCTCTTGTGCATGACCAGCTCCCCCTTCATGGGGGCGATTTCGGGGTTTATTTGCCAGCCTGGTTTCCCAGGCTCGAATGGTAAACCCTTATCCTCATCGTGCTGAACGTATATGACAGGTACACCGGCGTTCCTCGCCCGCGATATCAGTCCCTTGATCCTTGACAGGATCTCGTCCCCGCAGTAGGCGTAGTCGTCGCCATCCTTGTCAAAGAAGACGTTCTGAACGTCGATAATCAACAGTGCCGTGTCTCCGCTCTTAGTAGTCATAGGCTGGGAAAACTTCCTGGGTACATAAAAGACGTTCGAAGACTCGCACCGTTCATGAAGTCACCCATGTGTGGTATTGAAATTCACCGGCGCGCGCATACCGAATATACTCGCCCAGCGATACAAGTGATAGTTTCACGCACTTAACCCAAGACCTCACTAACGCGCGCGCAATTATGAGAAACATTAAACCACAGATACATACGACTTAATCTCTAAACCTTCAGGAAGTGAATGCTCATGGAATTGGGGGAACGAGGCAGAATAGGCATGATTCTACCAGCGATGAACACCGTCGCTGAACCAGAAATCTACAGCCTACTTCCAAAGGGGGTGACCGCCCACACCGCCCGCATGTACGCGCCCGTCGATATAAGCAGCGAAGAAAACTTCGTACGCATGTGCGAGGTCGGCTGCAGCAACGGCGAGAAAGCCGCGCAGGAGCTGGCCACAGCCAAGGTGGATGTGCTAGCCTTCGCATTTACCGCCGGTAGCTTCTTCCGCGGCGCCGGATGGGACGAGGAACTAGCCCAGCGCATGCAGAATGCAGGAGGGGCCCCATGCATAGTGACCTCGACCGCCGCAGTGCAAGCCCTAAAAACGATGGGCCTAAAACGAATCGCTGTCGGATCCCCCTACGAGGTCGCCAGCCCCCGTCTGAAGAAGTTCATGGAACAGAAGGGCATGAACGTCACGAAGATAGAGGGCCTAGTACTACCGACCGCCGTGCACGTTGGCCGCCAGCCAATAGACCAGTTTGAGTACATCGCCAGGAAAGTCGACAGCAGCGACGCAGAGGGAATCTTCGTATCCTGCACCAACTTCGCAACCCTAGCCCGAATCGATGAATTCGAGAGAAAGATGGGAAAACCCGTAATAACCTCAAACCAAGCGACGTTCTGGGCCACCCTGCGAAAAATGAACATCGATGACAAAATCAACGGCTTCGGTAGTCTGTTTAGAGAGCACTGACCCTCACAGCCCGCAAATCCAGTTCCACCTTAAATTTTTTCAATACAGAGCAACCTCTACTAAGTTGAACAAACCCCATGAGAACACTTTTGCTTGGAAAACAAGAAGTGTCCGAAGCATTGAGCATGAAAAAATGCATAGATCTCTGCGAGAAAGCATACATCTTAGCATCAGAGGGACATGTTCAGAGTTTTCCAAGAATATGGCTGAGATCAGAATATGGTGGACTACTGGGAACCGCCATCGTAAAGGAACCAGGCTACCTCGCCCTGAAGCTCCTAACAAAAGGCGTACAGGTCATACTACTCGTCGACTACACAAAAAACAACATCGTCCTGATGGATGGAAACCTCATTACAGGTTTCCGAACAGGAGCCGCAGGGGCATTATCCGCAAAGTACCTGGCGAGGAAGGACTCCAAAACCGTCGGAGTCATCGGAACAGGGTTCGTAGCTAGGCACGTCCTGTGGGCACTATGCGAAACGATGAAGATCGAATCCGTCAAAGCATACAGTAGATCCAGTGAAAACATAGCTCGTTACGTTAAAGAAATGGGGGAAAAACTCGGGGTACAAATAAACGCGGCCCCATCCCCCGCTGAGGCAGTAAAGGATACCGACATCATAATAACCGGCACAAAAGCTGACAAACCCGTTCTACAATACGAAGACGTCCCACCCGGGGCACACATAGCTACCATGGGCAACCAACCCGAGGTAGATCCGAAGATCTTCCTAAGAGCCAAAGTATTCACAGAGTTGCTAGCACAGAGTAAGCTGGAGGGAAAGCTCAGTTACGCAATCAAAGCCGGCGTCATAGATGAAAACGTCGTTTTCCCAGACCTAGGGGACGTAATTACGGGGAAAAAACTCGGAAGAATATCACCCGACGAAATAACACTCTATGACTCTCAAGGGCTGGCTGCCCACGACGCCGTCTGTGCATGGGAGGCATACTCTCAATTCTCCGATAGAGGAAAGGGTCAATGGGTTGACCTAGATTTTCAGAAAGAATTTCCGAACTACTAAAAGAATGCACACGCGGGGGTCTTGCGCGCGCAATATAAAGAGGGTATCACTCAATAGTGCTCGTGCGGGTTTTATCTTTTAATCGTTTCTAGACCACTCTGTATACCTTTAGCGGCCCATTTATTCCATGGTAGAGTGAATAATGTAAATCCTCTTTCAACGAACATGTTTGGATCTTGTTCCCCCGGGATGAAGTACATGCCAGGGATCACACCCGCCTTCTTGCAGGCAGCAGCGATTTTATCCAATGCCTCTCCATACTTTGGGTTTAGATAATCCAGAGTTATACCCAAGTTAATTGAAAGGTCTGAAGGACCCACTAAAAGAACGTCGATTCCAGGAACGGAGAGGATTCCATCTATATTATCTAACCCCTCAACGGTTTCTATCATTGGAATAACTAATGCGCGCGCGCGCGCGCGCTATGGTACACGCACAACTAGAAGAAATCCACTCGCACGAGCTGGTGAGTCAATGAGGAACAATGAATGCATAATCAAATTTCTTAACAAAGACGGAAGGGTACTACAATCCTTTCAAAGAGACAAAGATGGTTGGTTTGAAACTAGTTCTAAGGGAATAGTTAGACGATGCACAGCCGAACAAACACTATCACATCTGTTGCCTCCTCTTGCTGGTGTCAGCAGAGCAATTGTAAAAGTGGAAAGGGTATCGGCTAAAAAGTAAAGATCGAAGTATACGCATCTGTGCACACGCGTGCACTACGTAACTTGCGTTTAAATTACCTCAAAAATGTAACCCTGAATTTCTGTAAAATCTTATATCGGCACCAAGCTGAGGGAGCTAACCGTGGTTGTTTTGCTTAGAGAGACTCTGTTCAGCGAACTAGCCCAATGGACCCTGGAATTCAAGAAAGTCAAGGCGGGGGATGAGATTCTCATCTGTGTAAGCGCGGACACAGATACAACTAGGTACAGCGCCCTAGTCACCCATGCCCTCGCGATAGGAGCCGTGCCTCACGTCATGGTGATCAACACCCCAAAGGAGGTCGTTGGGCTCTGGTCACTAGGTAGGGCCATTAGACTACCCAGAACCGTGGCTGCTGCCCTTAAAGCTACTAACTACATCTACTGGTTCTGCGACTGGGACCCCGCCTTCTGCCAGGAGTTAAAGGACGCAGGCGCAGGAGGCACCAAGTTCCTCTTCGGTTGGCCACAGAACTTAAACGAGGCCCTTTGGCACATCAGGGACTACGATCCTCTTGCCCTCATCGATAGATCACACAAGTGGGCTGACATGTTCAACAAGTCTGAGGGTAAGAAGTTCCGACTCATCACCGACGGTGAGGAGCTGACTGGCACCACAAAGAACTTCTGGGGCTTCGGGCCCGGAGAGGGAAAAGCTGGCTGGAGCCAGTGTGAGTGCATGTCCACCGGCTTTTTCGGCGATGCCAACGGTGTCATAAATGTAGATTGGATAGGAGTCTGCAGCGATGTGCTACCCGGAAAGAGGGCGAGGTTCACAGTTAAGGACGGTGTGCTCGTAAAGTCGGAGGGAGAGTTGGGCGAGATGTTCTGGAAGATTCTCGGGTCCCTCGACGACCCGAACATCTACAAGATGTGTGAACTTGCGGTGGGCCTCAACCCACTCACCCGCAAAGGCGTCTCAGCTCTAGGCGCCCCGAACATCCCTGCTACCGTCCCTCCATACCACGAGGTAAAGATGTCGGAGGGGACCGTTCACACCGCCTGGGGAGACTCTGGCGGCCGCTCCGAGCCAGGCACCATCGCGAAGCTCCATATCGATGTCGTATCCTTTAAGCCGACTCTCTACATCGACGGTAAGAAGTATGTTGAGGATGGCAAGCTACTATACTGAGCTCAAGCGCACATGTTCACCGAAAGCCATACATTGATGCCTTACTTTGATGCTGCGTGATTTATCTTGACAAAAGGGGAATACAAAACGCTTGAAGTCGTGCCGCACGTAGATCTGAAAAAATATCTAGGCAAATGGTATGAGATTGCACACCTTCCAGCCAGATTTCAAGAAGGTTGCGATGATACGACGGCAACTTATGCTTTATCTGAAGATGGCAGCATATCTGTGCTCAACGAATGCATAAAAGATGGCAAGGCGAAACAGGCAAAGGGCAAGGCAAAAGTGGTTGACAAGGACTCTGGAGCGAAACTTAAAGTAACCTTCTTCTGGCCGTTCTATGGTGATTATTGGATTATCAATCTGGGTAAGGACTATGATTATTCCGTTGTAGGCACGCCAAACCGCAAGTATCTTTGGATATTATGCAGAACACCGAAAATGGATGACAAGCTATATTCCCAATTAATAGAATCTGTAAAGTCCAAAGGTTTCAATGTAAACAATCTCATAATAACCAGCCATAAATGATAGAAAATAAAAATGCGCGCGCACACCAAATAATATGACTCGGCGACAATATTCGATTGCCAAATACGACTTAGATAGGGTATCTATGGGATCAGCCTGTCGCCTCGGATCCTCGGGACAATCCGAGGATAGCCGAGTACTTCGAGATATCTGGCAGATTAAGTAATTTGGGTTACGCGAGCTTAATACGAGCACATTATTTTTTCACAGTAATTATCTCATAACTTACTATATCTCCATCTGAGGTTATTTTAACATAAAATCCCTTTTTTTCGCTACCGAATCCATGAGGAACCGAAACTTCCCCTTCTAGGTTCCAAACATTATTTTCCATCCCAACCCTGTTAAAGATAATGTAATCAGCTTTCGGGAATTTATCCTCAAACCATCTTTTACATTCTATTTCAGCGTCTTTATAATCCGAAATAATATTTATTTTATCACCCATAAATTGTCAAAAAAATATTATCACTCAGTCTTTATTTAAATTACGCGTGACAATCAACGCTAACCTCATCGAAGTGCGGTTCACTAAGCCACGCGCTCTTAACAATTCTAAGGATCGCGCTCTGTGCCTCAGAGCTATTCACTCTTCAACAGAGCTGGCTTGCAGAGCCACTTATCGTTATTGGCAACCCTGCCACACTTGATGCAATAGTATTTCGGCTCAGACACGATGGACTTAAAGAGATCAAGGTTCTCTGCGAGCATTCTCTTCTTAAAATCACACATTGTAGCTGGATGAGGGGTCATATCTTAGGTATTTACATGAGATTGTTATTAAGAACTCCGCGTGCGCGCGCGCATTGGGGGTATTAGAGTGGGAATTGGTTTAGTAAGCGGTGAAAATTTTGGGTTTGGTTGGATAAGTATATGGAACCTATACGGAACTCACCATGTCGCGTATATTACATTCTTGGAAAACCAAGTTCATACCTAGCATTCTTAACCCCGTGCGCGATCTGGATCTTATCTCAAATAGTTACGAACCACTACTTTGAACAACCTAGAATCTGTGTGAGCGGTGCCTTATGAACTCAAGAGAGAGAGTTTTAAAAGTTCTCGACCACCGCGAGGCGGATAGAGTCCCAGTGATTATGTGCGGAAACCACGCGGGGATCTCAAAGCTCGCCTACGATAAACTCTGCAGGTACCTAGGCACCATCGACACATCCCCACGATTAGTTGACCGAGTTCAACAAATCGTTGAACCCGACGAGCACTTGCTGAGGAAGCTTGGGGTTGATTTTCGATTCATCTACGCAAAGGCTCCGAAAAACTCGAGACCAATCGAATACTCCGATGATTCATTCAGAGACGAATGGGGAATCAGATCGAGGAGACCGCCCGGAGGATACTGGTACGATATGGTCAACCATCCTCTACGAGAGGCAAACCTCGAAGACCTGGAAAACTACCAATGGCCAGACCCTACGGACGCTGGGAGGTTTGAAGGCCTAGAAAAGGAGGCGAAGAAGCTGTATGAGGAAACTGATTACGCCCTGGCTACGTCACTCGCAGGGTCCATCTACGAACAATCATGGTACCTTAGGTCCTACCCAAAATTCACCTTCGACCTCTATCGTAATCCGACATTCGCTGAAAAGTTAATGGATAAGATCCTCGAGTTTCACATGGCCTTCTTCGACAGATTTCTCGACTCAGTGGGTCAATACATCCAAATAGTCTTCGTAGGCGATGATTTGGCTGAGCAAAGGGGCCCAGCGATCAGACCCTCAATCTATCGAAGTTTGATTAAGCCTAGGCATCGTAAGCTGTATCAGTTCATCAAGAGCAAGGCAGATGTAAAACTCTGCTATCATTCCTGCGGCTCAGTTGTTCCCTTCATAAACGACCTCATAGAGATGGGTGTCGACATTTTGACTCCGGTTCAAGTCTCAGCGGCAGATATGGATACAAAGAGACTCAAAAATGACTTTGGCGATAGAATATCATTCCTGGGAGGTGTCGACACTCAGAGGGTGATGCCTTTTGGAACAGTAGACGACGTTAGAGACGAGGTAAAGAGGAGGGTAGAGGATCTAGCCCCAGCCGGAGGTTACATCCTAGGCGCCGTACATAATATTCAGCCAGAGGTTCCACCCGAGAATATTCTCGCTATGTTTGATGCTGCAAGAAAGTATGGTAGTTATCCTCTAAGTAAGTAGAAAGTTCGTGCGCGTGCGTCTCCGCCTGAATATGAATAAGAAGGTTCATCTCTCGTTACAATTTGCACGTGCGATGCGCCAAGGCATCGACTCAACTATGCAAGATTTATGAGACCTCAGCGGATGATAATGACATGCGCGTCATCACACTCCTCACCGATTATGGCCTAAGAGACTCCTATGTGGCCGAAATGAAGGGAGCCATACTAAGGATAAACCCCGATGTAACGCTGGTTGACATTAGTCACTCTGTTGACAGCTACGATGTTCGCGAGGGAGCTTTCCATCTAGCCCGTAGCGTGAACTACTTCCCCGATGGCACTATTCATGTGGCTGTAGTGGACCCCGGCGTCGGGGGTAAGCGGTCGAGCCTCATATTCGAAACCTCTAGGGGGTACTTGGTGGGCCCCGATAATGGCCTTCTGGCGCCCGCAGCTGAGAGGCTCGGCGTGAAGAAGGTATACAGGATCACAGATAGGGGCCTTCTCCCTGAGAGGGTCTCAGATGTCTTCGATGGTAGGGACACTTTCGGGCCCATCGCAGCACTCTTATCTCGGGGGGAGCAGCCGAGAAGCTTCGGCCCTGAGACGAATGAATATGTGAGGATCCCTACCTATTCACCTCCGATACATGTGGATGGAGGCTTAGAGGCCTCGATCATCCACGTCGACGGCTTCGGAAACCTCGTCACTAATGTCACATATGATGAACTCGGTGAACTCAGGATCACTTCAGGTTCGAAGATTACCCTAACTATTGGGACTAAGATGTTCAGAGTGCCATATGTCAGAAGCTTCTCCGCGGTCCAGGTTGGGGAGCTTTTAGCCCTCGTTGCCGGTGGGGGGTACCTCGAGATCTCGGTTAATCAGGGGAATGCTCAAAAGCTACTTGAGATCAACCGCGACGAGAAGATGCACATAGCTGCTTAAACGCGATCGTGACTCACACGCACTTCGACTTCATCTTATGCGCGAAAGGTGTTATACATCCTTAGAATAGACTCTTCTTGACTAATATGAAACTCGAATCTCTACACCGTGCGAGGCTCGCCAACCTCCCGACACCCATACAGGAACTCCCGAATCTAACTAAAAAGCTGGGGGGCCCTAAAATCTGGGTGAAGAGAGATGACTTAACGGGCCTCGCCTTTGGTGGGAACAAGGCTAGGAAGCTCGAGTACCTGATGGGGGATGTACTGGCAAATGGCTGCGACTATGTGGTGACCAACGCGGGATTCCAAAGCAACTGGTGTACCCAGACTGCAGCCGCCTGTAAGAAGCTCGGAGTAGGAATAGTCCTCGTCAAGAATGGCCCCAGAGATGGCTGGGAGCCTCCCGAGTGGGATGGCAATCACCTCCTCCACAAACTACTGGGGGCTGAGATCTATGTGGCCCGTCCGGAGAACTTGAGGGCAGTCGTCGACGAGCAGTTAGAGCGTCTCAGGAGGGAGGGTCACAAGCCCTACTACATGCCCGTCGGGGGCTCGGTGATCCTCGGTGCCGTGGGTTACATCAACGCTGTGCTTGAGATCATGAACCAGTCCCAGCAGATGGGAGTCCACTTCGACTACCTGGTCCACTGCACCGGTTCCGGTGGCACCCAGGCGGGTTTAGTGTTAGGCGCGAAGGCCCTGAATAGTGGAATAAAGATCATCAGCGTTGCTGACGACTCCAGCCCCGCAGAGGAGCATATGGCGAAGGCGAAACTAATCATAGAGGAGGCCAGGAGTGTTCTGAGCCTCGAGGCGAACATCACCGACGAGGACCTGAAGGTCTATAACGACTTCGGGGGAGGCGGCTATGGCTTCATCTCGAAGGAAAAGATCGACGCCGTTAAGACATTCGCGGAGACAGAGGGCATCTTCATCGATCCCGTCTACACTGCTCCTGCGGCGGCGACCATGATCGACTTGGTGAAGCGAAGGAAGTTCGATGATAGCGAGAACGTTCTCTTCCTCCACACAGGGGGCTCCGTTGCCCTCTTCGCGTACAAGGAGCCGATCAAAGCCTACCTGCAGGGGAAGGATCTTCCCTGGAGGGTTCCCGAGTGGAGTCCCCAAGCTACCTAAGCTATTACATCTATTGTGGCACTTATCCTCAATCTCGACAACTTTCATTTACCTAAACACAAATCTGAAAAAGCGGTATACAAATTAGTTAACAATGGGGAACGGTCTCCTCAGCCTGAGTCTGGCATTCCTTCTGATAACTGCCTCAACATCGCGCGCGTGCAGTCTTGGAAAGCAGTTCAATACCAGACACGTGAACTACTGATCGTGTATGGTTGAGTGGAAAGTGTTCCGAAAACGTAGGATATGTAAGTGAATCTACGCGCATCCTCTGCAAAGGGATCGTAGACGCCCACGGGGGCGAGATCACCTTTAAGACCGAGAAGGGGAAAGGCATCAGCTTCACCACGCCTTACCCTACACGAGCTAGGAAGTCGCATGCGCGACGAGACGGATTGCATACGCCAATTCTGAACCCTTTTAATCCACCAATCCCCAATCAAACAAAAGGCGAAACACATGAAGGCCTACCTCGACAACGGCTCGGGAGCACCCGTAGACCCAAGAGTCCTGCAAGAGATGCTACCATACTTCGCAGAACACGTAGGGAACCCCAGCAGCTTCCACAGCGAGGGCTTTAAGGCCCTCAGGGCGATCAACAAGGCACGCGAACAGGTAGCCGCCCTCATAAACGCTGACCCAATCGAGATAACCTTCACCGCCAGCGCAACCGAGGCCACAAACCTCGCAATAATAGGCACCGCGAACCGCTACAAGAACAAGGGCAACAGAATCGTCTCAAGCGCCGTCGAACACATAAGCACCGTAAACATCTGCAAGGACCTCACAAGGGTAGGCTGGGAGTACGAGCAGGCCCCAGTCGACAAATACGGCGTCATCTCCCTCGAGAAACTCAACGAACTCACAACCGACAAAACCGTCATAGTATCAGTTATGGCCGCAAACGGCGAAATAGGCACCATCGAACCAATAAAGGAGGCAGCGGCAATCGCCCACGCCAGAGGTGCCTATTTCCACACCGATGCCACCGCCGCTCTAGGCAAGATCCCACTAGACGTCAAACAACTAGACGTGGACCTCATGACCCTGAGCAGCAACGACATAAACGGCCCCAAAGGCGTCGGGGCCCTCTACGTCAAGAAGACCATACGCCCACGCCCCGTTATCATCGGCGGAGGCCAGGAGCAGGGAATGCGCAGCGGCACAGAGAACACTCCCGGCATAGTCGGCTTCGGGAAAGCCGCGGAACTCGCAAAACAAGAACTCCCCGAGGAGGCGAAGCGCCTAACCGAGCTCCGCGACCACCTCATCATGGGCCTAACAACAACCGTCCCCGAGGCCCACCTCAATGGCCACCCAACAAACCGTACACCCAACAACGCCAACGTCCGCTTCAGCTACATCGAAGGCGAGGCACTAACCCTAAGCCTAGACGACGTCGGCGTCCAATGCAATACGGGTTCCGCATGCGCCGCCAAGACCCTAGAACCAAGCGCCTGCCTACTTGCAACTGGCCTCAAACCAGAGGACGCCCACGGCAGCCTCGTATTCAGCCTCGGGAAAGCCAATAATAAGGACGAAATAGACTATGTCATACAAGTCCTACCGGGGATCGTGAAGCGACTACGAGCAATGTCGAGCATAACCCCACAGGAGCTAAAGTAGAATGTACAGCGACAAGGTCATGGAACACTTCAGGAACCCCCACAACGTCGGGGAGATAAACGACGCCGACGGCGTAGGCACCGTCGGCAACCCCGTCTGCGGAGACATGATGACCATGTACATCAAGGTCAAAGACGGGAAGATAGCAGACATCAAATTCAAGACCTACGGCTGCGGCGCTGCCATAGCCACAAGCAGCATGACGACCGAGCTCGCCATGGGCAAAACCGTAGACGAGGCCGATAAGATCACACGCCAGAGTGTCGCCGACGCCTTAGACGGCCTACCACCGGTGAAGATGCACTGCAGTAACCTCGCCTCAGACGCCCTACATGAGGCAATAAAGGACTACAAGAAGAAGCAGGAGATGAAGAAGAAATGAATGAGAAAGCCATAAAATGCCCGATGTGTGGACTTCCGAAGGGAGAAGACTGCGACCTAATGGTCGGAAAAGGCGGAGAAAAGACCCTAGTCTGCTGCTGCGAGACGCTGCAAAAGAAAAACGTTAAGAAGTAGAGACGTCGGGAATAAACAAAGCACCGGCTGAGGGCTAATTACTTGGATAAAAATAAGCTCGCTACACGTCTCTCAGCCGCCCTAAACGCACCCCTAATTACCCTCATAACATTCATACCCCTTATCCTTCTAAACGGCCTCAGCCAAGCCCCGCTCCTAATCCTCATCACAAGCGTCTTCGGATGCATACTTCCTCTAGCAATGGTCTATGGCCTCCTCAAACTCGATATAATCCAAGACTTCTACGCCCACGACAGGGACACACGCTTCATCCCCTTCATCTGGACCACATTATTCTACCTCCTTGGAACCATCAGCCTGATCCTAGTCTCCGCCCCACAGGTCGTTACAGCCCTCATGGCGTGTTACTTCGTGAACGGCCTGGTGTTGATGGTCATCACCCTCAAGTGGAAGATCAGTATACACGCTAGCGGAGTAGCAGGACCATTCACAGCTCTCGTCTACCAACTTGGTGTGGTTATGCTACCCCTCCTTTTAGTCATCATACCGGTCGCATGGGCGAGGGTCGAACTAAAGGCTCACACCATCATGCAGGTCGTTGTGGGAGCTGTACTCAGCTGCATCATGACTTGGCTGCAGATGGGCTTCTACCTCCACCACTTGATAATTTAGGGCGGGCCCTCCTATAGTCTGAGTTAAGGATTTAATTCAAAGTCGTGGGATGCTTGGTAGTACACTCGCCCACTCCCATGTTCATAGGTATAGGCAAATACTCCTCCCTCCGTCCAGACCGCCACAGGTATCGCACCTGGCTGTAAATCAAATAATGCGGACTGAGACCACGGCCCCATGAAGACCGTCTGGTTGAAGTGAAGAGAAGTGCAAAGTGGGTTGTTGACTGAAATCAGCACTCGCCCCTCAACGTTGTAGTAAGAGGATGCACCCAGCCAGTCCTCTATCGTAGATAAGTCGTTCTGCAGAGGGTGTAACGTCTTATTATGTATAACAAAGTATGGCGGTGTTCCACTGATCAACACAACACCTCCACCCTTGAGGATATAATCGCTCAATATTTGTGAATCAGACGGGTTACCCGCCCAGTAACAGTCGATGACCACGACGCTGTATTTAGAGAGGTCGCTGGGTATCTCCGATGAGCGGTCCACAATCAGGTTGTTATCATTCAACGCGCTTATCACAGAGGAGACTATTTTAGTCGCGTTTGGTGGCGGATTAAATTCAGCTGGGTATCCGGGATGGGCTATGGAGTAGTCGATCCAGTTCACCTATAGTGCATGGTTGCCACCGTTTGCGGCCCAGTGCGCCCCGGCTCCGAGTAATGTTAGGGAGGAAGTTAATGCGCTAGTTGGCGTCTCGGTGTTCTTTATATTAATTGATGAAGAGAGCAGGAGGAATCCTATGATGGTGATGACGCACGCGATTAACGCAGTTGCGTTTGTTTTATAGTCTCCACTTATAGTAACTCAGCTTATGATATCAGGAATATGAGTGTTGATACACTCTCCAGAACCTTGTGTAAGAGGGCTGATACTCAACCGTCGCATCTACATGTGACTTATCATGTGACCTTCGTGTTTCCTTCAGTCAAAATATCGACAAGCTTTCTCGCTGACTGAGTGACAACATTTGCGCACTTCTCCCTATCCGGTGGCGTCGGTCTTATGTCGAAGCAATTATATGACCCAAACTTTTCGTATTTGAACCACCTCAGCCACTCAGCTGACTTTTTCGAGGCATTATTAATATTGGCATGATCGTTTACATCCGAGGTACTAAACTTAAGCCCGATGGCTATGGCGCCCGCGGTCACCACGCCGCAAGGGCCCTCCCATACCCCAAACCCTGCACGGAGTGGACTCGCTGCCTTAAGCACGACTGGCTCAGCGTAGTTTACATTATCTACATCCTTCAATGCATCGTTGATCGCCAAAAGAGTTGATGGTAGACAGTCATACTTTTTCTCCATATAATATTCCCTCCCCTTGGATTCAGCTATGTCCTGCAAATCTTTTAGTTTGAATGACATTAACACAACCGATTATACCTCAATCCGATGATGATTTAACTTTTATCCAACCCATGAGCACGCACCGACATAACTTATCCTCACTTCCACCTGAGACTCAACAGTGAACAAGAGTAGTTAGTGTGCATGTGCGATAATCTTGTGTACACGGGTGTAAAAACACTCAGCCTCAACTTACTAGTGGTCACAGCTTTTACGCAGATACTGGACGGTGGTGAATTGTAACCAGTGTGGTTGAACACCGCTGCAATACCCGATTAGGCACTAGTGTCCAATTTATTATTGAGGTGATTGATAAACAATTAGGCAAGCAAGTTAATGATGAGCGGTTGGGGCTCAAGATAAGACTGTCGAGTATACGTTCATTCGACAGACTCCTATCATGAGATGCCTAGGTTTTGAGAAGTTACGCGCATTTCAGGAGTTAGGGTTGTGGGAAGTCATTAATATCGTTGAAGGCGTCCAATCTCAGAATAAATATGACCGGCTCCGAAATATCCGAGGAGTGGAGCGCTGCCTCTGCATCTTGGGCGAACTTCGTCCGAGAAGGCAAAGATTACTTTAGGGAGGAGATGAATAAACCTGGCTTCTTTACCGTAGTCGGCGATGTGAAGGGTAAAAGGGTCCTAGACCTAGCATGCGGCGAAGGATCCTACGCTAGGATACTCACCAGAATGGGTGCCAAAGTAGTTGGCGTGGACTTATCACCGAAGATGATAGAGCTTGCGAAACAGATGGAGACGGTAGAAAAGCTGGGAATCGAGTACCACGTCTCGGATGCGATGGATCTCGGTAAATTTGCAGGCGACAAGTTCGATGTAGTCACCTGCTTCATGGCTCTGATGGGCATCGAATATTACCGCGAAGCCGTCGCTGAAGTCGCCAAGGTCTTGAAAAGCGGGAGGTACTTCATCTTCTGCATCACTCATCCCCGCTTTGAGGGAGGAGAGTGCCTAGACAGGGAACCGCTGGTTCACTGGGTGTACGCGGAGGGAACCGAGGGTACACAGGGTGAAAACGCTCTGCATCTGGAGATAACAGCCTACTTCCAACCCCGGCAGGTGTGAACTGTCCTGGAACATGAAGACTAGTTAAACCCTTTAAGACGACATCTTTCCACAGGACCTTAACTGATTATTTTGCTGCGTTATCGGATTCTGGCTTTGTGGTCTCGAAGCTGGTTGAGCCCAAACCGAGTCAGGAAGGTCTTTCAAAATATCCAGCTCTGAGAAAGCACATGAGGATCCCTCAATCTATAATTATCGAGGCGCGCCTGTGCTTCTAGTTAAAAAAGGATTTTTATTTCAGGAACATGACTATCGCAAAAATAATGATTGTGGTCTGGTAAAATATACGATGATTAACATTTTTGATAAATTTGTGTGTACGCGCGCAAACTTCGTAAGCGCAGACAGGCCTCAATTAGCCCCACGAATGCGGACCATAAATGTGTAATACCCCCTAGTTCATGATTCTCAAGTGAAACACCCGGGGAAGTAGACTTGAGATATGCCAACATAAGAGCCTATGACATACCAGACGCATGGTATAGGACACTATATGAGATCTGGAGCAGCGGGGACGTATTCCAAGTAGGCTATGGCTCGGAGATCACCGAGACCAAGAAGCTGAATCTAAGCATAGAAATCACCAACCCGGAGAGTAGGCCACTCGTCGCTGAAAAAGCTCCATGCGACATGAAGTACATCAACTCATATGCGCTGCAGTATCTCTGGGCGGGCGTCAAGGAGGAGGGGGAAACATACACTTATGGCAGCAGGCTAAGGGAGCCAGTTGACCAACTGGAACTCCTCATCAGCAGATACGTTGAGGAGCCCAATGACAGGCAGCTTACGATGGTCATCAGGTTGCCACAGGATATAAACAAGACTCTAGCTGGCATGCAGCACGAGCCACCATGTCTAACGTTGATGGACACGGAGATAATTGACAATAAGATGCATCTTACCTGCTACTTCAGATCATGGGATGCTTACGCGGGTCTCCCAGCTAATGTTGCGGGGATTCAGTTGTTCAATGAGGCACTCGTCAACGAGATAAACACCCGAGCCGGGACCGATTACACAACTGGCAAGCTAATCTTCCACTCAAAGAACTGCCACATCTATAGTAGACTGTATGACCTTGTCAAAGAATTAGTCAAGCCAGGTGAGGACTCTAGGCGCAAGATTACTCATAAAGAGGAAAAAAGTCCATAAGACCACAATCCAGAAGCGCGCGCACATGAGTACACACCTATCCCTCAACGCGCGGGACGCAAATTGATATCCAATAGCACCAACTGGCTATTTGATAACACCTAATTGCCACATAAACGTATACTTGTCAAACAACTCCCATTCCTCGGCAATCTTACCGTGGGTGAGGCGGAATACGGTGTAAGAAACGCATGAGAACCTATTCCCAGAAGGAGGGATGCCCTCAAATTCACCCCCATGGACACCACTCAGCCTCGTTCGAGTCATGACCTTATCGTCCTCGGCGATAATATCCTCGATCGCTACCTCTGTATCCTGAAGGGCTGCCAGGTAGCTGCCATATACCCGCTTATACTCCTCGATACCCTTCATATTCAGTGTCGGGCTATGGTAGACCAAATCAGGCGTCTGGAGTTCGTCTAGGGTGCTGGGTTGCCGTTTGTTCCATTTGCCGTCCCAATAACGTTTAACAACGTCTTTGTTCTGCTCTAGTCTGTATTCGTATCTCTTTCCCTCAACCAAGACTCATCGACCTAGTTAGTATTGAATGAAGCTGAGGATAAGATTATTGCAAGTAAGATGAGGCTTACGCCAAAGCAACTTTGTGTTAAGATTTTGAGTAACAGGTGCGCGCTACGATGATTTCAAAACAACTTTATGACTATTGAAAAGCCAACCCTTTTCAACTATACAACAAAAATAAAACAGATATGAGAACATTAGTAATCTATTACAGTAACCGAGGCACCACAGCGAGAATAGCCAAAGCCATAATAAAAGCCACCAACGCCACTGAGAGAGAACTCATCGATTCGAACAGCAGAACCGGCAAAGGCATGATGTCTCTAGCTTTATCCGCCATGCTAAGCTGGTCTTCCAAACTAAAGAATCCTAACTACGCGCTTGATGGCTTCGACGCGATAGTACTACTGAGTCCGATATGGGCTGGGAACCCTACCCCGGCGATGAATAGTTTTCTAAAAAAAGTGAACCTAAATGGGAAACGTGTCCTGCTGGGCCTAGTTGGAGCCGGTGACGAGAACCTGAAAGCGGCTGAGAAGCTCACGAAGATGGTCGAAGCCAAGGGGGGGAGTAATACAGAAGTGGTTTACCTGAAGGGCTCATCTCTGGCAAACGGTGCAGAGCCTCTCTCAGAAAGCCAAGTGGATGCTGAAGCTGCGAAGATAATATCAAAGCTCTGATATACCTATAATTTAGAGACTCTCGCACAATTATCCCATGTTAATGATCAAGTGTGCTCGATTCTATGCTTTGCTTGCTGTGGCAGTTTCGCTGGAATCTCCAATCAGGTAAGCATCAAAGCCAAGCATCTAGAGCATATTAGGGTAGATTATAAAACGCTCCATTCCACCTACGCCTATGCCCAAATAGAAGAAAGAGTTCCCCATAGCCAAGGCATAGAGAGCTATCGCTAAAAACATCACGACACCTAAAGCGCGCGCTTCAGGGTAAGCTTTCAAACATGCTCCACAGCTGATGCAGTTCTTTGCTCGGGCTTCGATTCTTAGGAATGTCTGATTGTCTAAACAGCCTATTGGACAGACTTCAACACATGCCCTCATTTTGAACATTTGTTAGCATCGACCTCTGTAGGTCCATAAAAACGCTTGCGCGCACGAATCCATCATTAAACCACCACTGATGTGACTGAATTGACGAGGGTCAGAGAAAGAAATATCAAAACTATCCCCGTTACAATATGAAGCGCGGATAGATTTCTGAGTACCCTATCCCCCTCATCCTTGTTGCCTCTGGAAACTAGTCCCCATACGAGAATTGAGAGCGCCCCGTTGAAACCCAGCATCACCTTTGCACCATCGATGTATGCGAAGAACAAAGACATGTAATAAATCGACGTGACGAGGGACACTACCCACGCTAGGGATGTGGTTATAATGAGTCGTTCCCTAGCGGAGGGCATAATTGCTGGGTCGCGGGATGACCTATAAGTCTTAACCGAGTGCACGCCGCGCGCGCACTTAGAATCCAGTTTCTCACATTATTCCTGATTGGTAATGGGTTAGCCCCTCCAACTCCCCCTAGGCCCCTAGTATGAAACGCTCCGGCAGATACAAGAAACGTACAAATATATTCACGCACCTGAGTCCATATTGCTTTTCAATAAAAGATTCAGTCAAACAATCATTATCTCAGATACAAATTCAACAGGCGTGAGTCACAACACTCGACCTGTTCTAAACTCTAGTATTAGATACTCACCTTCAACAACTAATCAATAATGCCCCAGAATAGCACAATGCCAGTCACGATCATCGATAATACTCGCTTCGCTATTCTTCGCCGCAGCCACCACAAACGCACGACATGAAATTCAACCCAGCCAAGCACCAGAACCATCATTCAGGATAATACCCGACCATCTCAGATACTACGTCGGAGAGACAATCAACGCCACTCTCACCTATACTAACCCTACACAGCAACCAGTCACCCTAACTCCACCAAACCTAGTCAGCTACACTGGACACTACATCGGGGAGTACGACTCCGAAACCACACCGTCATCTTCGATTACGCTTACCCTAACAGCAACATCACAATCTCATCGGGAGGAAACATCGATCTCCTAACGATGACGTTCCCGGTGCCTAAGGTTGGTACATTTGAGATAAGCTGCAACGACATAATTGGGTCAGTAACGGTGATTCAACCCATCGTCCATACGAGTCACCTCGACCTGTGGGGTGGATCCCCCAACGTGGCTGACTTGCCTCTGGCACCGAACACGTTTGGCATGATATCGAGGTGGCCCGCGTCTAGTCATGAGCTTGAGAACTGGACGAGGGCCATAGATGATGCTTATCCAGATCTTTCCCTCAGAGGAGTGAAGGCGTGGCAGGTTGGGATCTCCAAGAATGGGACGATCGTTGTCACCATGGATGCCGTGTCCTCGAGGAGTGTGGGAGTGTTCCTGAGCGTTCTGAGGGACGTTGTGCCTCCGGGTATCCTGTTCGTGAGGAGGGGTGGGCCGATGGTGTCGAGTGGCCTCCCCGAATTGGCTATGGCGAGTAATGTAACCTCTTAGAGTCCATTAGTCGCGGATGCATTGCTACCAGCATTCGCGCGTGAATCCGCTTTCTTGGTGTTCTAATCTTTAGAATTATATCATTCCAAGTTACTCTCTCATCGATAACTGTGGCAGTATTCCCAACAAAAATGGCGCTTATGACTGGTCTAATCCTTCTAGCGATTGTTTCCCTCACCGCATACACGAATTACACGGAGACCAAGGCATGGGTATTCGGCTCAGACCTCTATGTAACAAACCCCGAGTATGTAATACCCATAACTCATGAAGAACTCGCCAAATATCCGACGGTTAAGGCCTATATTGACTATATCGATTCGAACCCCGGGATCATGCCTTTCAAGTCGATGAGTATTGATCCATTCGAGGCTAGGTTGCTCGTGTTCTTCCTCTCGCAGAGAGCCAGTTACGACATGAAGCCAGAGACTGGAAGCTCAATGGGGGAGTTGTATAGTTTCTCAATTAATGTGGCTGGTCGAGACTACGGAGTCAATATTGTTTTCAGTAATCAGAGACCGATACTAGATTGAAATCGCTTGATTGAAGCAAATTTTCTAACTAGATTGGATCGCACAAGCATTGAAGTATGCCAAATATTAAGAGAGTTTCTCACCCTATTCTCGGTGACGAGGCCATGAACTACGAAGTCGTGATTAAGAATGGGCGCATAGTTGACGGCACCGGTTCCCCATGGTTCCACGGGGACGTGGGGATAAAGTCAGGTAAGATAGCTCATGTCGGTAGAGTCGGCACAGATGATGCCGATGAGGTGATAGACGCCAAGGGCCTCATAATCTCCCCTGGCATAGTTGACATTCACAGCCACAGTGATTACTCCATACTCGAAAACCCCAGGGTTGACAGCTTCATCCGCCAGGGAATAACAACCATCCTCAACGGCAACTGCGGCATGTCCGCGGCACCACTAAACGAGGAGGCCCTCAAAGGCTACGTGGAGATGATGAATGTAAAGATCGATTGGCTGTCGATGACGGATTACCTCGATAAAATTGAGAGGAACGGCGTCGCCATCAACGTCGCGACCTGCACAGGACTCACAAACCTTCTGATCATGACCATGGGCTACGACGCATGGGATAGACCACCCAGCAGAAAGGAGGTCAAAGCTATGGGAGTCATCCTCGAGCAATCCATGAGGGAGGGAAGCCTGGGACTATCCTCGGGCCTAGAGTACCCCCCTCAGACAATGACCACCACTAGAGACCTCATCGAGCTAAGCAAAGTCGTAGCTGAGAAAGGGGGATTCTACGTCACACACATCCGGAGCAGGGATGAGCAGGTGGAGGCCGCGGCTCGTGAGGCAATTGAGATCGGCGAGAGGTCAGGGGCCTCGGTGGAGGGGGTGCACTGGGGCGCTAGGTTCCCATCAGATGGCAAAACCAAACTCATCGTGGACATGGTCGTGGCTGCAAGACATAGGGGAGTCGACATAGGCATCAACCAAGTCCCCTGGACGATGGATGAGGAAGGCGTAGGATGGTGCGGCTGCCAAATGATCGACCCAATTACCTCGGGGTCGAGATACACTCTAAAGGGGAAGATAATCACCGCCGAGATGCTTAGGAACCCAGAGGTGGTTGAGTATCTGAGAACCGACCTGCATAACAGACAGTATGGCCCGATACTGGCTGCGAAGCGTGGGCTCTTCGACTCCTGGGATAGAGTCCTGCTAGCACACTGCGAGAAGAGCCCACAGTACAACGGATTGAATATGAGAGAGATAGGTAAACTCGCCAGGAAGGATCCATTCGATACCTTGATCGACATATTGGCGGCGGAGGGGGATGGGCTCAACCGGGTTTGGGGTGCAGTCGGGATAACGAGCCTCTGGGACACGGAGTTCAGCCTACTACATCCCCTCAGCTCAATAGCCATAGATTCATCCAACAACTCCCTCGAGGGCCCCCTCTCCGATTTACCTGTTGGTGAGGAGACCACGAGAGCCTTCGGACAGTTCCCCTACTTCTTCAACAAATGGGTGGCTGAGAAGCACGCCCTCGGATTAGAGGAAGCCGTGAGGAAGTGTACTGGTTTACCAGCTCAGAGAATGCGACTCATGGATAGGGGCCTCATCAGGCCGGGGATGTGGGCTGACATAATGGTATGGAGCCTGGATAAGATCAGGGACAACTCCACCTGGCAGAAGCCGAGGGCTTACCCGAGTGGGATCAGCAAGGTTCTGGTCAATGGGGCAGTGGTCGTAGACGAGAATAAACACAGCGGAGCTCTGGGTGGAAAGGTTCTCAGGCGTGCAAACTTTTAACCTAAATCATTTCTAAAATGGATAACACCTTAATTATTAATTTTTGCCCACTAAGTCTCAACAAATTACCTCTTACTGAGCTCCTCAATGGATACCTTCAAGACATCATTGTATTTGAAACCCCCCGAAGGGGTCCATCCCCCGAAGCGGGTCATGGCCTCGCCTAGCCATCGACCTGAAGGGTGTTCAGGCTTGAGAAGGGGGTGACTGAAGGCTGACTCGTCATCGGAAGTGGGAGGCACAACCAGCTCATAGTCCTTCGAGCCGACGCCAAGTAAGCTGCATGCGTTCGGAGTAATCCACTGACTCATCCCGTTTATTACCGTGAACTTCTCCTGACCGGGCTCCATCACACCCTTCTCCTCAGCGACCGAGCCAGGGATTCCACGTGCCTGTACTGACATATCAAGAGCCGCAACATCGATCGCCACCATATCCCGAGAGGCGAAGACCCCGAGGTTTGGTAAAACCACCCTATCAGTGCCTGGGACACAGTCACAAGCTGGGGTTAAATCGAGAGCGTAGGTGAGGTAACCGACGCTATCCCTCCCAATGTGACGTAGATATCCGGCAGCTGCATCGGCCATCGCTACCAGGAACCAGTTGCTCCAATCTGCGTACTTTTCCCTACCCCAAAGATCACATCTGAAAAATGGCCTCTGGTGGCCAAAGCATCCGATACACTTGGATCCATCGTAGACCGCCCTATCCTTCTCAATCTTGAGTGCGCCTACCGGGCACAGGTTATCACATACAACATGACTCGGGCATTCCTCACCAATGCAGTTCTCCCCGTTAAAACTCCACTTGTTCCAACCCACAGACTGGTGTGTACACAGGTGGATGTTGAACTTGCCCCTCTTCGAACTGCATCCTATCGCAACATTCTTAATGCTGCCTCCATAAACGCCGTTTCCGTGACCCTTGAAGTGGCTAACCACTATGACGGAGTCTGCGTCCGCGATCCCCCTAGCGAGATACCCCTCCTTAAGTAGCAGACCATCGGGTAAATCGATCTTGACATCGTCTGTCCCATACATACCATCGCTTATCACAATTGGGCACCCCATCGTCTCAGCAGTGAACCCGTTACGTGCGGCGGTCTCGAGGTAGAGGTCGGCTGTGCAACGGGCTCCATAAAAGTAGTATGGTGCTGTCGTTGTGTCGGTTACGAAAGGTCTGCCACCAAGCTCCTTCACCTTGTCAACGATCACCCTGATCAGTATGGGTCGAAGGTATCCAGTGTTGAACCACTCCCCCATGTGACACTTTATCGCCACCGACTCCCCGGGTTTGAAGCAATCCCCGAGACCTGCGTGGTCGAACAACTGCATCGCCTTCGCGGGGATACTTGATGACAGCCCCTTGTAGCGGTCATCCATGAAGTAAACTTTACTTTTCATCTTTAGCCACCAGAAGCATCGATTATGAGTCGGCTTCAATGATATTTAAAACACAACTAAGTAAAAACTGGAACCTCACTCGAATGATAAAAAAATGGGCCGAGGGAGAATCTAGAAGCGTGTCATTATTGATTCGAAGTATGTTGTTAGCTTCGCCACTGTACGCACGCGTCAAGCCAGTCGGACCTACTATCTGCTCGAAACCGAGCATGATTTCGCTCTCAGCTACGTTACAACCATGTCGCGTCGACGGCTCTCCTCGTCTATCTTTGATGCCTTCGCTTCAATATCCCTTAGCAACATCTCAAATCCCACTGGCACTCCCTCGCCGTCGAGAATATCGTACGCTTTCTCGATCGAATCCTGAAGTTCCTTCAACATAGGCTCACCTACCCTTGTCCTTAGCCAAATCTTCGACTCGTTTTCCACAACGATATTCGATACCTTATCGAGTCGAAGCCGGTAACCCGTAGTGTAGTCAACATTGAGTTTGGATCTTATGCTCGCTAACTTCTCCTTAATCACTGGAAGCCTCGCGCTCATGGCATCACCTTAACCCGTATTCATCCCCTATTGCCTTCAATCTTTCCTCAAACAATTCAAACGATGTGCTTTGGTATTTGATGCGTCTGCCTTTACTAGTATCATACCAGTGAACCGCCGTGAATTCTTCGGAATATTTGGGGTCAACTTCCACTCCAAGCGCTTCATAGAAACCCTCTATATATTGATGTCCAAGCATCTGCCAGGAATCCCCCCCAGCCACATTGAAGGTCTCCTTCTCACCAACCAGCTGTAAGGCTCCAACTATTGCTCGAGCAGCGTCCTCTACAAAGATGAACTCCACTCTCTGATCCGCCCTATAGGGTATGATGCTTGGTAGCTCCACTAGGTCCGCAACCGCTATTGGTGATATTCTCAAAATCGTATACGGATTACCAGATTTAGAGACGATCTTTTCCCCGAGGATCTTCGTTTTCGAATAGCTATCATGGGGAGTAAGACTATGAAGTTCATCGATTGGCTTCCTTTCCCCTGGGGTTACACCATAAACGGAGATTGAGGAGGAGAATACTACCGGAGTCCCCTTCTCAATATTTTTAAGCAGGTTAATGGTGCCGACTACATTTACCATATGCGTAAGACTTTCATCGGCTTCGCTTCTAGGCGGCATAAGGGCTGCCAAATGTATGACCCCCCTAGCACCCTCGCATGCGTGATGAACATGATCAGAGTTGGTTATGTCACCCTTGAATGTAGTTACACTGCTTAGTGCCTCAAGGTGTGACCAGTTGATGTTGGGAAGATCAAATACTCGAACTTTTTCACCTTGTGCAACAAGCAGTTTTACAACCTCAAATCCTAAACGCCCTGCGCCGCCAGTGATAAGTATCATTGCTAGAGTTATTGCTTTTCAGGAATTTGTGTTGTTTGTAGTAATCACAAACACTGAGTGTGAATAAAATAAATCCTACACAAGCGTGAAATACATTTAAAATCACTGCCTTAACCTGAATCGGAGACCTTAGATGGTGCAAATTCAAACAAGCCGGCTCACGCTCAGAGAGTTTACTCTTGAAGACTATGAAGGAGTACACGCATTCGCAAGTGATCCCGAGGTGTGCGCGCGTAACATGTATGCATATTTTTAATAATTCCACGAATATCATTGAAGAGAGTAGATGTCTGGCATAAATAGAAAGATCAAGGGTTGTGGTTTTCATCACGCCTCCCTGAGTGTAAAGGAATTGGATAAATCAAGAAAGTTCTACGAGAGACTTGGCTTTACAGAACGATTCTCATGGGGTAAGGAACCAAAAAGGACCCTCCTCATGGATACGGGTGATGGAAACTACTTCGAAATCTCTCAAAGAGACTCCATTCAATCATACACGGAGGGTGTTTTTCGTCATCTAGCTTTGAGGGTAGATGACTGTAAATCAGCTATCGAACTTGCGAGAAATGCAGGAGCTGAAGTCACTGTTGAGCCCAGAGATGTCACATTATCCAGTGATCCACCGATGCAGATCCGTATCGCATTCTTCAGGGGCCCTGACGGAGAGTTAATAGAACTTTTTGAATCCGACCAAACTTGACATGCACCGCATAAAAGGTTCAGCACTCGCACTCACAGACCAAAATGACCTAAACAATATACTGGTACTCGAGTGAATACTAGAGTCAGCTTGCTGCATCGAAGGTGACGGTGAAAGATGACCCATCAGTAGATGGTGTCGAGACGGTCACGAGTGGATTGTTCTGGCGACCATTCATGATGAAATCGCTCGAAGGAAAATCGAGTAAGCTGCCTGTCTTACTTCCGATAATCACATTACAGTTCGTAAATGTAACCGATCCGAAGTCGGATAGCTGGCCTATGCGTCTTCCAATTGATGGCCGCTCAACTATCCATTCCGCACTATTCATCGAGGAGATGTACTGTACACTTGTCTGATAGGATTGCCCATTCGTGGTATCCTGGAGACTGATCGACCATGTACTAGTTGGTGCGTCCTGGAGTTTTATTGAGGCCGTCATCGTGTCTCCCGGTGAGACGCTCATTGTGAGATATACCGGATTAGCTGGCAATAACTCAAACCATGTGGAGTAGGCTGCCTTGCCGTTTGTAACGTCGTATTCAGTTCCTGTCTGGATGAGTGATTGATCGAATTGGCCACCTATACCGATCCATGATGCTGAGTACGAGGACCCGGGGGTGACTGTGAGGCTTGGGACAACCCATGATCCCGAAACCCCCGTCACTATGGCTTGAGGGTTCTTTAGTGACGAGGCAACTGAGTACCCCGACCAATCTACACCCATCACTGTCTGAGTTGGTTGAGGTGTAAACATATGTGGGCGATATTGATATACAATGAACGTGCCCGCGGCGATGGCGATCAGAAAAATCAGTACGAGTGCGATTCGTGTGCTTTTAGATGGCTTGGGCGCCTCTACGATTGGGAGCTGTTCGGGAGGCTGAGCTTCCCCTGTTGCTACCTGTTCGGGAAGCGGGGCTTCACCTGTTGGGGCTCCACAGTAGGAGCAGTAACGTGCGTCTTCCTCTAGCTTTTTGCCGCACTTCTCACAGTATGACATCTTTGTAATCAACTCCCTAAGATCTTATCACCAATAACCTGACCGAAGGCATACGCACGCTTTGTCTCATCTCCATTCGGCCTGAAGATGAAGTCTATGCCACTCTCAACCATCTGGATCCCAGTCGCCTGCATCTCGGTCTCCACAACCTTCTTCGCACCACCAGCCCACCCGTAACTCCCGAAGGCTGCCCCGATCTTGTTAGCCGGTTTCAACCCACGCATGTAGGCGAGGAAAGATGCGACGGTTGGGAAGACGTAATTGTTTAGCGTCGGGGAGCCAACTACAATGGCCTTCGCCTCGAGGATGTCCGCGATGACGTCACTATTCACGCTTGCCCCAAGGCAATGAACCCTAACCTCCACCCCCTTCGATGCTACACCATCAGCTATCGCCCTCGCGAGGACCTGTGTACTTCCCCACATCGTATCATAGACTACTACAGCCCGTTTCTTACTCGCCCCCGAGACCCACCTTTGATATGTGCTCAGAATCTTCCCGGGATCCTTCCTCCAGACCACACCGTGGCTCGGAGCAATCATCTCAATCTTCACGCCCTCAAGCTTCTTGAGGGCCTGAGAGACGCTCCTCCAGAGGGGCATCAGGATGTTAGCATAATAGAGAGTTGCCTCCTGCATGAGCTCCGCCTCATCGACCTCGTCGTCGAAGCGACCGCTTGAGGCGAGGTGCTGCCCGAAGGCATCGTTGCTAAAGAGAAGCTTCTCCTCAGGCATGTAGCTGACCATAGAGTCGGGCCAGTGAGCCATCGGGACGGGCACGAATGCAAGGCTCCTCCGCCCTAGCTTGATGGTCGGTAGTTTCTCGATGGGCGTCGCCTTGATGTCCTCCCCATAATACTTCCTAAGGATGTTGATGCAGCGCTCAGTCGCCACGAGCTCCGCATTCGGGCAAGCCTCCAAGAGCCTCCTGATGCTCCCCGAGTGATCCGGCTCAGCGTGATTCGCCACGATGTAGTTCACCTTCTTAGGGTCGATGACCTCACTGACCCTCAACACCTGCTCCTCAGCGAATGGAGCCTTCACGAAGTCGATGAGCGCCACCTTATCATCGACGACGAGGTAGGAATTGTATGTGGTCCCCCTATGCATGATGTAACCATGGAAGTTACGCGCACTCCAATCCACGGCACCAACCCAGTGAATGCCCTCCCTAAGCTGCGTCATGAGAACTAACCTTCGAGTTTCCGAAGGAAGGAACAAATAAAAGGGTTATGCGCGGGGTACATCAACCTCAAGGAAGTCGCTCGCCACAGTGGTCTCTGGGAATACCTTCACCGCCGCCTCAAGCAGAGGAGCGACGTCTCCGTATCGGCTACTGATGTGCGTCAGAATCAGTCTCTTTACCCCCGCCCTCGATGCGACGCCCGCAGCTTGGCTAGGCGTCGAGTGCCCATCCAGCTTAGCACGCTCAACCAAGTCATCAGCGAACGTGGCCTCATGTATCAACAGATCCGCACCAGAGGCAAGCCTCACAACCTCCTCACTCGGCCTCGTATCCCCGGTGTATACTATGACCCTCCCATATCGGGGAGCATCGGCCACATCCAGCGACTTAATGATCTTCCCAGCAACCTCGACGTCCTCCCCGTCCTGGAGCCGCTTCCAGAGTCCCCCCTTAGGAACACCGAGAGTCTGAGCCTTCTCCGGGTGAAACTTGCCAGGCCTCGGTTTCTCAATTATGGAGTAGACCCAAGACTCGAGTCTATGATCACCCCTGCAGGCCTCAACACTATAGGAATGCCCCTCGTGCACTACCCCGGGTTCAACTATCTCATGGACGGTTATTGGAAAAGCGGGGCCACCAAGAGTATCGGAGAACCCCTGCAGGAAGGCGTAGGTCCCCCTGGGGCCATATATGTCGAGGTGCTCCTCCCTCCTCTGGAGATTCATCGACTGAAGCAGGCCGGGGACCCCAAGGACGTGGTCGCCATGGAGGTGAGTTATGAATATCTGCTTAACCCTGCTGAAGCCTAAGTGTGCGACGACCATCTGACGCTGGCTCCCCTCTCCGCAGTCTAGAAGGATGACACCCCTCCCAATCTTCACGGCGACACACGACGAATTCCTCTCGGGCGATGGCATGCTCCCGCTTGTCCCGAGGAAGACAACCTTCAACTCTGCCAACTCCGTTGGCTCAGGATGGGCACCATGAACTAAACACCTCAAAGATTATGCTGAACCTCGAGCCAGTGAGAAGCTTCGAGGGCTGCAGCGCAGCCACTGCCGCAACTCGTCACCACCTGACGGTAGTCCTTATCCATGAGATCCCCAGCGACGAATACGCCCGGCTTCTTGGTTTTGACCCCGAATGTCTCGAGGTACCCAGACTCATCCATATCCAACTGTCCTCTATATATCCCGGTATTAGGGTCCCATCCAATGGCTAGGAGGACGCCATCCGAGGCTATGACGCTAATCGCCCCCGTCTTGAGGTCCCTGAGCTTCACCTGTTGTACACGTTTCTCCCCAATGATCTCCTCAACAACTGTGCTGTAGAGGAACTTTATCTTTGGCTCACTCACCGCCTTGTCGACGAGGCATCTGCAAGCCCGAAGCTCATCTCTCCTGTGGACGATTGTCACCTCAGACGCGAACTTCGCCAGATCTATCGCCTCCTGAACAGCGGAGTCGCCTCCACCGACTACAACAGCCTTCTTATCCTCGTATAGCAACGCGTCGCAGGTCGCGCAGACGAAGACCCCCCTGCCGAATAGACGGTCTTCCCCAGGGACCCCAAGTCTCTTATGAGTCATCCCAGTCGCTAAAATGATCGAACTCGCTTCGAGGAGCTTCTCGCCGACCCACACCTTGTATGGCGAGGAACCGAAATCGACTCCAGTTGCCTCGGCGTCGAGGAACTCTGCCCCAAACTTCTCCGCGTGGGCCTTGAATCTATCCGTCAGCTCAGGTCCTGTGAGTCCATCGGGGAATCCAGGGTAGTTGTCGACCTGGTGGGTCAGAGCTATTTGGCCTCCAACCATTGGACCGATTAAAACGAGCGTTTTTAGTTTAGCTCGAGCTGCGTATATGGCGGCTGTTAAGCCGCTTGGCCCCGAGCCCAAAATTATTACATCGTACAAGTGAGGTATAGCCTCATTGGCAGTCCTTGATGATGTTCTCGATGGTCTCGAGGAGGTTCGCGGTGGTCTCCAGACCAACGACCTCCTCCTTTTCGATTCCCTTGCAGTAGATCTTGAAAGTGGGTGTCCCAATGACCCCCTTGTCTATGGCGAAGCGACGCGCCTCCCTGTTCTCCATGACGTTGAATCGGAGCAGCTTCGCCCTGTCACCCAGCTTCTGTGGAAGCCCCTGCACAACGGGTTCAATCTTCTTGCAGGTGGGGCATGACTGGTGCCAGAACTCAACTATGACCGGCTTCTCAGACTTCATAACCCGACTGTCCCAGTCAACATACTGTAGGTCATCCAAGGACAAGCTGAATCACTTGATGAGAATCGAGCGGGGCTAAATTTAACCCGTTCCCCAGTTACTCCTCAGCGAAGCTAAGAGAACCATCGGTTATCGTTAACTCATAGAGAATATTCGGGTAGGGCTTGAGACGGAAGCTCTCGAGCTCCTCCCCAGTCAGGACAAGTGTGAGCTTCATCTGCTCATAGTCCTTCCCCATGCCGGGCATTACGCTCTGGAAGCTCTTAGTGACCTGCATAACCATCTGCCCTATCTCCTCGGGGACATCGGGGTTAGTCATCATCATCATCGGTGGGCGCTGCCTGACCTCCACGAAGTCGATCTGGAAGCACTCCCTCCCCTCCATGTCCTTCACCGACTTGACGGACTGGACCTTGATCCTGATCTTTGAGCTGATCAACTCGAAATAGGTCGACTGTGGAGGGATAAAAAGGATTGTCTTCGGGTAATGTTTCCATGGAAGGGATCTGGAAAAGATGAAATCTAGAAAAAATATTCCTGCTCTAATGATTAGTATTAAGTCTTTAGAATCGAAGAGGATGTAATAATGTCACCTGGCTCAAGGACCGCTTTAACAGCGTTAATCTCCTGTCTTCTAGCCTTCACTGGATTTATGATCTTATTACAGAATGTACCCGCCGATCTCATATTGACGCGAGAGCAGGCGATAAACGTCGTTAAAACGAGCGCCAAGGTGGACCCTGAGAAAACCATCATCAAGGACAAATGGCTTCAAAGTGTTGAGCTTCGGTACATGCCGATAAACTGGGTTAACTACCTAATAACATCGGGGTCACACAGTCGAATCTACGTCTCCACCTCCCAAGTTGGAGACATAAAACCATACTGGTTCATAGATTACCTATCCAACTACACCTTTGGCAGCTACATTGTGGACGCCACAACTGGTGAACTGATGCTAGCCCAGGAAGGCTCGGAGGGACCCGCTCCTGGGCCAGATTTCTCCATCACCACGGTCCCTGCATATGCTAATGATCCGTATTTCCCTGTCGTGGTCAAGCAGGGTCAAGCTAGTGAAGTGATCCTGTTGTTCGCAGCTCGGCCATCGTACGATGCGTCTCTGCCTATATCTGTCAGGGTAACTGCGGTGCCCAAGGGATTCACAGTCACTCAAAATGTAACGTCGGGGATCCTGAGAACGGGTGGAACCCTCGTCATCAAGTTGGTTATATCGTCCTCCGCCTATGCTCCCGGCACCAACCCGCCTCCATTCGACTCCACGCCTCCTCATCTGGAGATCGAGGAAGGTCCAATAGGGACAATCTATGGAAGCTCGATCTACCTCCAATCAGTTCCCTGAGATCCGATCACGAGTCGCCCGCATTCTTTACCTCGGTGAGTTAACGTTATACACATCTCTCAAAATGTAGAGCTGACTCCTTAACCTACCTGCCCCCCTCACGGACAAAGGCAAACCCAACCACCGAAAACAATGCGGAAGCCGTCAGGAACCACCATCCCCACGAGTAAGAACCAGTAGCGTCGATAATTAAACCAAAGATGGGAGGACCAATAATGTTCCCGATGAGCCCAATCATGTTAGAGTAGCCAACCGCCAGACCCGCATTCTCCCTCCCCGCATATTCGGAGACCAGGACAAAGTTCAGCCCACCCCACCCGAGGGCGGAGAACCCGAACAATGCGAAGATCACCGAGAGCACGATGTAGGGTGTACTTGCTGCTATGAACTGCATCAAAATTGATAAACCGAACGACATCACCGCCGCCAACAGCAGAGGCTTCTTCCTGCTCCCACCGAAGAGCCGATCACTCATGGCACCAAGTAAGGGCTTACCGACGGCACCGCCAGCATTCACGATAGCGAGGAAGCCACCTGCAAGGGTCACTGAGATGCCAACGATCTCAGTTAGGTATATGATGAGATAGGTCGTCATGGCGAACTGAACCATCATGAGTCCTATACACGAGATGCTGATGAGGAGGATATTACGGTCTAGCATAAGCTTGATTGAGTCTTTTATACTTGGCCTAGACCTCGGCTTAGAGGGTTCAACGTCCACGAGGGTGCTTGGTGCATCACGATAGAGGGTGTACGCAATTATGGCGATTAGGATCGTTACAACGCCAATTGCGACGAAGCCGATGCGCCACCCATATAGTATCGCGACTGTGGGGAGGGTCGCGGCTGTGATTATCCCCCCAACATTCACGGCAGTCTGGTTAATTCCTATTGTAGTGCCTCGCTCCTTGGGGGGGAACCAGGTCAGCAGAGCCTTTGTTGACACCGTGGGGAATGCGCCGCAGCCGAAGCCCGCCACTATGAGGAGTACGTACGCCGTCGGGTAGTTGTTCACGAAGTACATACCTAGGACGAGCGCCCCCGCAAAGGCGGTCCCCAGTAGAATCATTTTTCTGACGCCCCAGTCGTCTACGAGCCAACCTGCAGGTATCTGTGCGACTAGGTAGCCCACTGCTACTGCTGAGGCGAGTAACCCTATGTCGAAACGAGTGAGGTTCAGATCAGATACGATGAAGGTCGACAGTGGTGGCACTGCGTTTCTGATTAGGTAGACGCTCATGTATGTGAGCCAGGTGACCCCTAGAACCACCCAGCGGTATCGCTTTACATCCGCTGAAACACTACCCAATTCGAATCCTTGAAAACCACTTTAAGTATATTTGAAATTATCTATGTTTTTTATTCTCAGGCTATTATATAATGAAAATATGCGCGCGCGACAAAAACAGACGAACAAACACAAACGATTTGAATATGAACTGAGTACATGCGCGCGATGTCCATGAAACCTATTATAAACCTCCTGGTCTACCTAATATTTGTGTAAAAAATGAGTTGGCCCACTCCCAAGGAGTTCTATGAGCGATTTCAAGGTGACCCAGAGGCAGCTAAGAGAGCAGCTTTCCAGATTGGACGCGAGACGGGTCAAATATTAAAACAAAAATTTAATATCAAAGGGGATGGCCTCGAGGCAGTCGCTGAAATCCTTAACGCTGCAATGAGTACAGTAAGGAGTGAGCAATCTGCGATGGTCGAGGATGGCAGAGTTGTTAAGAGAGATAGGGGTTTCTGCGTAATAATGCGTAGTGCTTTAACGTTTAACCTGCCGTGGACTTGGCTCGACGCCAATTATGCATGGCCTTGGATGGAGGGAATTGTGTCAACTGTGAGGCCAGGCATCAAGATGAGTGTTCAGACATCTCGTGCTAGAGGCGACCAACTCTGTACACATGTCTTCGAAGTTGAGTAATCGAGTTACATTATACACGGATAAATTCGCGTGAGTTTTCATTTGCTTTCTTCCTTGTCTTCGATCCACCTGATCCAAGATCTATCCTCGGTGCGTTTTCCTTTAATCGTTCCTCTGGCCCTCATCAGATTCAATGCGATTACATTGTCGGATAGACAGAATGGAACTAATTTCTGAACCTCTTGCTGTAACACAATGAGTTCTGGTCCAACTTTTTTTGGATTCACTCATTTAATTCACCTTCGGATAAATTGATGAGAGAGATGCTCGGGTAATCTCATGTTTTAACTTTTGCCTCCTTTGTATAGAAGCCACATGACTAGCAGTGATTCCCCAAAAAAACGAAGATATTGCACGCGCAGACTATTTCTTTGATTTCTTGAGTTCAGCGTGTATCCTGTCGAACTCCTCCATCTTCTTCTTGATCTTAGCCGTATAGTTTGGGAAGTCATACTCTTCAGCCACGAATGGGCCCTCCCACCATTCTACCGTAAGGCAATCACTCTCCGGGAGAAATATGTGGGGGATCCCGGCCTCAACATCGAGTATACTGCCAACCGAGAGGCGGTGCACAGACTCGGTACCATCCTTCTCCCTGAAGACGTATTTTCCTCTTCCCTCCATAAGCAGGGTGTGTTGTCTATGAGGGTGTATGTGGTTGCCCCTAAACATCCCGGCGCGGGTGAACAGTACTGAGTAGTACCTTCCCTTGTATGTGCAGCTGTAGCCTTCACCGACAGCAGTCGGCTCACCGCCACCCCACCTCTGGAAATCTAATACAAATTCCAACGTCATCTCTGTTCAGTTTTCCCTGATGCATTCAAGTATATACCTCTTTAATCTCGCTCGCGGGTGAAGCACAAACATGGGACGCTACCTAATCACTGATGCACTCATCACCCTGCTGAAGAAACTCTAACGCGTGGAGTTAGACGTGCTAAACTTCCTGCTTAACACTATGTTCGTGCATGCAAGATACTACCTGACCATTGAACCTGAGGCATTTAATGTGAGCGTGCGCCGTTGAATCTCCTCCATTCTCCGCAGAAGACTCCCCCACCTTCACGATTGCACGCCGCCGCGTTAGGCCTGTACTTGAGGCACCGCCACGCGAAGAGGCAGAGGCCAGGCTTAGGATCTGTGTGTGGTTTCATGGGCAATTTTTCCGTTCCTTCTTAATAGGACTTTAGTCATGATATTTGACGCAAACATGCGCGCTCTCTAGAGTCGATACCACAAAATGGGCTTCACCCAATACGCCAAATGCTTCAGAATGCTTATCTGGAATCTGATTGAGTTGTCCTCAATGTCAGAGCTTGGCAACTGGAGCTGGATCAATGTTCGAGACCAAATACGTACTCTCGCAGGGAAACTGGGATTCCCCGAAGGGGAACACCTTGATTTCTTAAATATCAGAGTCAACTTGAACAACGGAAAATTGCTTGATCTACTCAAGAGTAGGGAACTCGATGCAAGTGACCCTCATCAAGGCTTCATGATTAGGACCGCATATTACATCCTTGTTGGATATGCTGGGGCCCAGAGCGTCGAGTTGACTGGTAGACTCATCGCCTATAGAAACCTAAGAGGCGCGAGATTCGGAGACTTCTCAAATATAGGAGCCCGTGAGAAACTTCTGACTCTATATGCAGGCGGTGACACGAGGCTTAGGGAAGCCGCCAAATTCCTAGGTGGCTTAGGGGTCGACTTTCCCTACGGCGACTACGCCTTTAAGATTAACACTTTACCTCTCATCCCTTTGACATTCGTCCTGTCATCAGCCGATGCTGAGTTCCCCGTAGATGCAAGGATATTCTACGATGAAAATATAGAGAGCTATCTCGATGTTGAGAGGATCAATTTTCTGACCAACCTCACGATAGCTAGATTAGAGGAAGTGATCGAGGCGTCATAGCCGTTTAGTAGCACGGCTTGAACAAAAGCACGCGCGAATAAAAAAAGTCTTATGCGGTTATGATGTAGAGTATTTTAGATAAAGATGAAGACAAAAGATCGAGCGGAAGATCGAAAGAAATTGCGGATAAACGAAGAAAACCTTAAACAAATTAACGATTTCTTACTTCAAGAGGATAATTCCCTCATAAATGATCTGTTAAAAATCGTAGACAAATATGGCGGAGTCGAAGAGATAAACAAGAAAGCACGTAAGGCGGGGGAACTAGACAATCTCCTCTCCATGCTTGAAAAAAAGAACTCGCCTTTTTTGAAGGACCTACAATGGTTGAGTAAACAACGCGATAAAAACGCGTTCGTCAGCATCCCCGATTACCGCCGGAGGATCTTAGGAGAAAAATCGGAGTCGATGAAATTCGACGAGTCCTTCGCCGTCACGCTCGAAATCAGCGCATTAAACTTCTTCCCATGGCTCATCGAGGAGGCGAAAAAATCCATAGTCGACCAGGACCTCATGCCAAGTCGATACATACGCGTACGCTCGATGAAGGAGCAGGTGGAAGACGACGACATCATCGCTACACAGGCAGCGATGCAGATCATCGGCGCCTCGTTCGTGGAGACCCTAGATACCAAGGGCATGATCCCCGGACCCGACGGCACCCCGTTAAACAGGCACCTTGGGGGACCTGAGACGATCACTGGCTACTTCGGTGGCATAGGGATGCCAAACGACCTTGCTTTGAAGTGGGTGGATGAATACCTCCACTACTACACGATGTACGGCATTAAACAGGCTCTGAACACAAACATGGGCAGTGTGCTCCTGGGTTATTTCCTGCACAAGCTCGGAGTAGACATAGAGTTCAAGATCTCCGTCTTCCTAGGCATCGATAACCCATACTCCGTATTGTGGACACTGATGACTGCGAAGCTCTTCAGTAGATCCGATGGTTCTACCCCGCTCATCGGCTTCAACCTATCAAACAGCGTGAATAACGAGACGATTGAACTCACCGCACAGATACGTAAGCCCTGGGGCTTTGAAGACATCGTCCGCATCGAGCACCACGTAACGGAGGCCTATAGAAGCATAGTCAGGCAACCATACAATCGGCAAACCGAACTTGTTGCCTTGGCTGGCCATGTAAAGAATATAAGCGCCAAACATGAGGGCGGTTTACCTGAAACCGAGAAAAAGCGTGAACATTCCTCAGACATACTCAACTACTTTACGCCAAAGAAGGATATCATGGAGAAGGGCCTGATGCCCAAGTATCTCGTAAACTACCTCGATAAACACGCAGCTCTAAACCAAACAGCGAAGATGCTCACACAGCATGGGCTTACGTTCATTGCAGCAGAGAAACTCCACAGGAAGTAGCACAAACGAGTCAAAAATTGCCATTATTAATTTGTGTGCGCGCGCCATAGTCTTATCACCATACACACTCCGTTGACGCATCAGCGAACATTGGTCTTTTCCTTACGCTTGGTCCGTCACCTGTTCAGCTCTCAAATTGGTCCCGCCCTTTGATGTATAATTTAGTTTAAATTAGTGTCAGTTCCGTTAATCGCGTAGTCGCAGATCTGGAAATTCCTTATGCCGTGAATTGTTCTCTTATTATATTTTTCATTTAGAGGTTTGTTTATAATAAATGGTACATCCTGTTCGTGGAGGCTCCCATGAGATCTCAGGTAAATGGGCACTGAGCTATGCCTTCTTTGCTCCGTGCCAAACACGGTTCTCTCATCTCCAAAAACGACTATGTCACCGATCAGTTCCGCGGGTAGACTGTATGTTTTTGAGGCTTCCTCTCTACCCATGATCTTTTCCACGCCGTCTATCTCCGATAGTATCTCCATGGCTTTTTGCACCTCGTCTAGGTATACCCAGGCCACTCCACCCAGCGAGCCATGGTGAGCACCATATTTGTCGGTGATGGGTAAGATCGTCCAGTGTCTGTTTACTCCAGACCTATCAAGAATCTCATCCAACCATATGGCATGAGGACTACCATCCGCATTATACTTGTCATTCATGCCATGGTCTGCAGTTATCCCAATGACGCAGCCCAGCCTATCCAAGGTACCGAGGTAATTATCGATTCTCTTGAAGTATGAGTTGGCCATACTGGAGCCTGGGGCATATCTGTGAGGAATATAATCTGTGAGTGAAACGTAGAGAAAATCAGGGGTATATGGCCCTATTGACTCCATTATTGCTATAGCGAGCTCTAAGGCGTAGTGGGAGGGCTCCTCAGTGTACATCCATGGATCTGTTTTTTCCGTGATGTTACCTTTGTTTGCATCCATAGCATTCTTTATGGTTTCCTTGATCGATCCGATTTTACCATTGCCATGGGCGAGCTCCGCTGAGATGTTGATTCCATACCATCCTTCGCCGAGCATGAGTCTCAGTTTATCCTTGGTGGTCACTGAGGCGACTCTGATGCCATTCTCGTGGAATACCTGTAGGATCGTTTTGCATCTCAGGTCTCGGGGTGACTCAAGGGATCTTTCTACACCGCTTTTCCTATCATATATCCAGTTGCTTGGTACACCGTTGACGTCTGGTAGAGCCCCCGTTATGATGCCAATATTGTTTGGGTTTGTGGTGCTTGGAATAATCGACTTGGCGGTAGAATAGAATCCCTCATCCTTGAATCTCTTGAATGTTGGTGCATATCCTTCCTTCATCGCTTTATCTATATAATCCGGGGATCCGCCGTCGACGCATACGATGACCACCGGTTCGTCCAAGTTGTCTTTATAGGATGTTCCGTTTACATCGATCATTCAATAAATTTGCGCCTTGGGCCTTAAATCGGTTTGCGCGCGTACAGCGAACATCAGACTCATGAGACACTGATCAATGAGGAGGTTCTTCTATTCGAAGTGGCTCAGAGGCAAGTCTCAGAGTTGGATGCCGAGAATACCTAGGAAATATTACAAACCTTTATTTATTTTCGTATAATTTTTCTTTCTCAGATTTTATTGAATTACATTTCAGTCGCGATAACACTATGATTCTCCTAAGTTCATCAACCTCTTTTTCCAACTCAGTTAGTTTAGTCTCAATTAATTCGACATTAATGCGCGCGCATGCATGCGTATGCTGCGCCCCCAAACTCAAACCTCTCTACCTACTTTTACTACGCGCGCGTGAGGTCGAAAATTAAAATTAGTGTTCAGACCTCCCACACTAACGGAGATCACTTCTGCTCACATCTTATAGCGATCCGAAAAATGGCTGCATTTCACTTAGAGAGGAATTAATCGCATCTCATTTACGATTACGTGTCAGAGGGAAAGGTTGATTCAAACACAATAAATACTTTGTAGAATTTACTCAATCAGGTGGTGGACGATTGAGCTTCATCGAACCGAAGATATTCTATGAGCAATTCAAGGAGAATAAGGAGGCTGCGAAGAATTGCGCTTATCAACTCGGTCGGGAGATGGGGCAGTCAATGTTGGAGAAGCAGGGCATCCACGAGAAAAACCTTGAGGCGTTGTCATCCATCCTGAACGAGTTTCAGAGGATGGTACAGGGCGAACCTAACGCGAGGGTCGAGGGAGACACCATAACCATGCAATGCAAGGGGTTCTGCCCCATCATGCGCGCTGCCCTAACCCTTAACATCCCATGGGAGTGGCTGGACGACAACTACGTCCTACCAATGTTCCATGGAATGGCCTCACTCATCGTGCCGGATATGAAGGTTAGGTTGCTGTTAGCGAAGAGTAGAGGGGATCCAATGTGTCTCTACAACTTCAAGGTGTAGACCGATGACCCTGGGCACCTCGAGGAAAAGTAGGGAGACCAGACTCATCAGGATGCAGGTAGCCCAGAGCTTTGATAAAGACGCATTCATTAAGCAGGTTCAAAATGCTGTAAGGGCGAAGCATGTAGACGCAGTGAGAGTTGGAGATGCCTTAGAGTTTCAGCTAAACGGGGGGCGATTCAGATATCAAGTCGAAGCAATTGAAAATTTCACATTATTGACGTTAACATCAAGGTATGACGCTGGTACAGTTGGTGAGGCAGTAATCACGGGGACGCGTCTCTTCGAAGAATTCGATCCCCTGGTGACCCTTTCATCCCCAGTATTCACAACCTTCGTCATATTCGCACCCGAAGTAGTCGATGAGGCACAATCCTTAGCCTTAATCGAGGTCTATTCAAGGCAATTATCGAGACCCAGGATCGGTGTAGGCGTCGTCGGAGGATGCCTATTCTCGATACTCGAGTCGAGGGATGATGCTGATCAATTCAACAAGTACTACTTCGTCTCACTCATCAAACCCTCCCGGGACGTGGTACTTCAGCGCTTTAATGAGACTATGGAGGACATAAGAACAGTCGCGATTCATTCCGCTCAGCTTTCCCGGCTCTATTGGAGCTCAAACAGCTTCTTCTCAGCCCTTAAGCCGGGAGAGGTTGAAATCAGTGAGAGGACCGAAACATATCTATGGGACCTCATGAAGCCAGAGCCAGTGGGGCTTGAGACCCTCGAGTCCTGGCTGGGATATATCATGGAGAGAGAGGCGAGTCTCTCAGCCATGATCTCGGCTATGCGCGGGAACCTAATTGAGGCGCGGTCGATCATATCCAGGATCGAGGGCGTGTTCCGGAGGCTGAATGAGCTAAGTTTCAACGGGGAGCCCATGTGCATCGAGGGCGAGGCCATCGCGTACAGCAGGATGCCTAAGATTTATGAGAACTACCTAGTGAGGAGCGAGGCGTTGAAGGCTCGACTCGGAACAGTCATGGATAGCGTCAGGACTTATCTCAGTATACAGCAACAGAAACTCACATTGGAGGAGCAGAAGGCCTCAAAGGAGCAGCTTGTTAGACTCGTTGGCCTGCAGGAGATTTTCCACAAAGTGGAGATCTTCATTTTGGCCGTCTACATAACTGAGATGGTTAGAATTATCTTTGAGGCTTTAGCTGAGAATGAGTCAACTTTGCTCACTGCTATATTCATACCCGTGGCGTTGGTCATGGCCGTGGGAGTCACCCGACTTCTACACAGAAAATAAACTCATCCACACGTGCGCACGCAGCCGCATACAAAGGTAAGAAGGGGGCTTAGTAGCGTCTTAGGTGATAAAGTATGGCTGAGAATAGGCTAACTAATGTAAGAAAGGTTGATGCCAAGATACGTCTTAGGGGTTTCGTGACGGAAATTTTACCGTATATTATTATGGTCATGATTCTTTTCGTATCATCGGGTAGCTTGGATTGGACGATAGCCTGGGCATTCCTCATAATTAACTTTGTATTCAACCTGTTCGCCATGCTGATTCTCAGCCCTCCGGAGATCGAGAAACGCTGGGAAAGCACTAAATTAGCTAAAAAATGGGACCTCGCGATAATGGCTCCGATGGGAATATTTGTATTTGTGTCTATCCTTGTGGCCGGCTTGGATATGCGCTTCGAATGGTCCGCAAAGGTCCCGCTACTCATCCAAGTAACCGCCATAGTCTCTTACATAATTGGCTATGCTCTTTACGTCTGGGCGATGGCAAGTAACAAGTTCTTCTCCCATATCGCCCACATTCAAGGGGAAAGTCACACCGTAGCCATGGGTGGACCATACCGTTATGTGCGACACCCGGGTTATCTTGGGTCGATCATATACCTCTTTGCCCAGCCTCTGATGCTGGGCTCGATTTTGGCGTTGGCCCCGATGGTCGTCAGCTTAATTCTAATGATCGCACGCACGAGCCTGGAGGATAGGATGTTACAGGAAGAGCTAATGGGTTATAAAGAGTATGTTAAGCACGTATGTTATCGTCTGCTACCGGGAATCTGGTAGCACACGCGAATTCAAGGCGCGCGCGCACGGCATGCCTGCTGCTGAGCTCATGAAGAAAATGGCGGAGAGTGAGGACTTCGTCATCCTGGACGTGAGATCGAGAGAGGAGGTTAAAGTACTCCCATTTTGTGATCGCCAGGTCGTGTGTATCCCTATCGACGAACTGAGATCTAGACTCGAAGAGTTGCCAAGAAAGGAGATTGTGGTACTCTGTAAAACGGCTGTACGCGCATACGATGCTGAGAGGATGTTGGGTGGCGCCGGATTCAAGTATGTGAAGTTCTTAGATGGCGGCTTCGCTGCATGGCCCTATTAAATGAATGAAGAATGTGTCAAATTTTCTTAACAAAAAGGCTCTTAAGTGACTGGTCGGATTCGCGCACGCTATCACACTCTTTTGAAGAGATTCGCGAGAGACTAGCCCATGAGGACCCTCGTCATCGACGTAGGCAACCTCCTCTGGACAGATGACGGGATAAGAATTCATGTAATCAATCTTCCCAAGAAGCTCTTCCCAGAGATTGATACCCGCGTGCGCTTACTCGTCCTGTGGATAGATCAACCTATATTTTTTATGCGGGTGTCTAGCCCTAAACTCCTTGATGGCGTCTGCCTCGGACTCTGCCTCGATCGTGAGGGTTACGTAACCTGAGTCTAGGCTGGACCAATACTCAAAATCGTACCTATTAACCGTGCTCCACCTACATCCGATTTACTGTGATACCGCATGACTATATTTTACTAACCTTATGAGACATGTGGCAGCTGGAACCGTCGCATCTAGAGTCTTCTCATCATCTGCTGAACCCTCCTGATCATCGCGTATTACACTTCCACTGCAATTATGCTCGTGCGTGCATTAGGAAACCATCAATTTAGGAGCTTATTTGCATGGTAATTAATATAATGTTTCAGCTAACTAAATCCAGGAGGAGTTATTGATGTGTGCAAAGGTTTCTGAGAAGGACCCGCGCCTGGAGGTTGAGAACATAAAGTACCCTGGAGAGACGGGTGACGTTCTTGCACATTTAACTAGACCCAAAGGATCTAGTAAAGTACCAGGTGTGGTCGTCATACACGAAGTTTTTGGGCTTAACTCACATATCGAGGATGTTGCGAGGCGCATCGCTCTGGAGGGCTTTATGGCGATTGCCCCAGATGCATTATCTCCGGTGGGGGGAAGTCCCGGTAACGATGATGAGGCTAGGTCGATGATGCAGAAGCTCGACAGCCAGAAGACTATCAAGAACTTCGTTGCGGCGGTGAAGTACTTGAAGACGCGTCCCCTGTCGACTGGCAAGGTGGGGGTCACAGGCTTTTGCTGGGGAGGAGGGTTAACGAACCAGGTTGCTGTCAACGCAGACGTGCAGGCCGCGGTTCCCTTCTATGGCATGCAACCCTCACCCGAAGATGTCCCCAAGATCAAGGCACCGATGCTCATACACTACGCTGAGGACGACGAACGGATAAACGCTGGAATACCCGCCTTCGAGGCGGCGCTAAAGAAGGCGGGTGTAGACTACAAGATTTACATGTACAAAGGTGCCAAGCACGGCTTCTTCAACGACACAAGCCCTCCCCGGTACAACGAGGCTGCCTCCAAGTTGGCGTGGAAGCGGACAATCGACTTCTTCAACGAGAGGCTAAAAACCTAAGCAGATGTTTAGTCCACTATATCATTGCGTATTCTTTTGTTGATTCCACAGTGCAGCAACCTCTGAGACGAAGGGCTTGCAGTGAGTGAAGAACCGTTTATAGCCATCACACAGGTAGTTCAGCCCCGGTTCTCCATCAGGTGTCGATATTATTCGGTTCTTGGGGCACTCTCCGTTGCACATGTCCCTGACTAGGCATTCTTTGCAGTAACGTGGCAGGTTCAGCAGCTTGGCCTTCCCGAACGTCGCCAGTTTCGGGTCCTCGAGTAGCTTAGCTAATGAGGTCTCCTCCAGGTTCCCTAGGAGATGATCGGCGTCGACGAAGTGGTCGCATGAGTAAAAGTCGCCGTTGTGTTCGAGGATGGGGACTTCTCCGCAGGTTGGCCTGAAGATGCAGAGCGAGTGCTCTTGTTTGAACGCCGTCCTAAGTGCCTCTTCGAATATCTGCACCTTAACCTTCCCAATATCGTCTTCAATCCACTCGTCGAAGATTGTGCAGAGGAATCGCCCCCAAGCCTCGGCTGATACACTGATGTTGCTGACGCCGCTCAGGGTGTCAGGCTGTGGCTCGACTAGTGGCAGGAAGGTGATGTACTGGGCGTTTAATTGTTTGAAGAATCGGTATATTTCTAGGGGTAACTTTGCATTATATGCGTTCACAACGCATAGGATCTCTGTGTCGACACGATGCTTCTGTAGAAGATTATAGCCTCTGATTGCTTCATTGTAGGTGGGTTTGTTATCCTTGGTCAAGCGGTACAGGTCGTGGGTCTTCTGGGGGCCGTCTAGGCTGAGCCCGACATAGAACCCCTGTTCCGAGAGGAAGTGGCACCACTCCTCGTCGAGAAGGGTGCCGTTTGTCTGGATGCCGTTCTTGATTCTTCTTTTTTGTGGGTTGTGTTTTCGCTGTAGTTCAACTATTTTTCGGAAGTAGTTTAACCCGAGGATGGTTGGCTCGCCTCCGTGCCATGAGAAATTGATGACTTCCCCGGGATAGGCTTCGATGTGTTGGGCGATGTAGTTCTCCAGGACGTCGATGGGCATTCGAAATGTCTCGCCTGTTGGGTAGAGGTGCTCTTTGTCTATGTAGTAGCAGTACTGACAGTTGAGGTTGCAGATGGAGCCTGTGGGTTTGACAAATATCTGAAATTCGTGAGAGACAGGGGGCATTTATATAATCACGTGGTCCAGTTTGGATAAATATTCGCGTGCAAACATTTCTCTCGTCTCCGGGAGGGTTCTCGCTTGAAGCGTGCTCAGATTTTTAATAGTCGTTGCGCGTGCCACGACGACATGATTGCATATACGCAATATGCCAAGTTCATGAAACATGATGGAAAACCAATGTTTTAAGACGAAAGAAGCCCATCAAATGGCTAAGCATAGCCAAACCTATTTCAAGTAGGTAAAAACTTTTGAATACTATTGTCCGAAGCGAAGGAAATCAGCTACTGGAAGTTACGGAAAGAGGAGCTACTAACAGAGTTAAACTCCTCACCCTCCGGACTCGACGAAGCTGAGGCCGTTCGTAGGCTCAAGGAATTTGGGGCAAACGAGATTCCCCATGCGGGGCACAAAACTGCATTCAACATCTTCGTCTCCCAGCTCACGAACCCCTTAGTCTACGTTCTAGTATTCGCATCAGTTCTGGCAGCCTTCCTGGGAGACTTTACCGAAGCAATAATCATAATTGCAATAATGTCTGTGAACACTGCCCTGGGGTTCTATCTAGAATACCGAGCAGACCGAGCCGTCGACGAACTCAGAAAGATACTCTCCTACACAACCATAGCAGTTAGGAGCGGAAAGAAGGTCGCAGTTGATGCAAGCAAACTGGTACCCGGAGACTTTCTATACCTTGCAATAGGTGACGTCGTTCCAGCTGACATCAGGTTACTTGATGTAGACGACCTCCAGACCGATGAGTCCGCACTCACAGGCGAATCCGCAGGAATCACCAAGAACACTGCACCGATTGAACTCGACAATCCACTCCCACACCAATTATCGAACATCGCCTTGATGGGCTCAATCGTATCAAACGGCTCGGGGGACGGATTAGTCGTCGCCACAGGAAAAAGGACGTACTTTGGTAAAGTAGCCTCAAGTCTCTCTGCGTCTCCTCCTATGACCGCTTTTCAGAAAAGCCTAGCTAGCTTCGGTAACTTCCTCATCAAACTGATCATAATTTTAACGTTTTTCATATTCATCGTTAACTCGATACTGGGTCGCGGGATCCTAGAGTCCCTCATCTTCTCATTGGCGCTAGCCGTGGGAATAATCCCGGAAGCCCTACCCGTAGTTATCACTGTTGGATTGTCGAATGGGGCGCTTCGACTATCAAAAAAGAAGGTAGTTGTCAAAAAACTCGAAGCAATAGAAGATATTGGTAATATCGATATTCTCTGCACCGATAAGACTGGCACTCTAACCCAAAATGAGATCAAGGTTCAGGAAATCGTCAACCCTGACGGTAACGCTGACCCAGACCTAATCAAGTATGCACTCTTAAGTAGCCCAGCAGTTGTCGAAGGAGACAGGATACTCGGAAACCCAATTGACGTCGCGATGTGGAACTATGCCAGAGGCAAGGGATTCGACGAAGCCATTCTCAACTCGTTTGAACACATTAAGGAGATCTCCTTCGCCTTCAATAGACGAAGAGTAAGCGTCGTTGTTGAGACCGGTGGCCGCAGGTTCCTCATCTCGAAAGGCGCGCCTGAGTCGATCCTCGATGTATCAACAACCATCGGTACTTTAACAGAAGCCAGACCTTTGACGCAACCGAATAAAGAGCTAAACCAGCAAATTGACAAGTATAGGCAGGTCGGCACCAGGCTGATAGCGTTAGGTGGTAAGGAAATCGAGCGTAAACCGGATTATTCACCGGCAGACGAATCGAATCTGACACTCATTGGGTTAATTGTACTATCCGATCCGATAAAGGAGGACGCCTCCAAAGCCATCGAGCAACTGAAGTCACTAGAAATAGGGCTGAAGATTCTTAGTGGCGACGATCAGGTTGTAACTGCGGACGTCTGCAATAAACTGGGAGTCGACGTCGGAGAAAAAGTGCTCACGGGCATGGACATCGCGAAAATGCAGGAGAGTGATGTGAGCCATGCTTTAGAGAAGAGTAATGTCTTCGGGCGAGTCACCCCGGACCAAAAATACCTGATCGTAAGCTCACTGAAGAAGAACGGCCACACTGTTGGATTTCTCGGCGACGGTGTGAACGACGCCCCGGCCTTGAAAGCAGCGGATGCGGGCATATCTGTAGAGTCGGGTGTTCAAGTCGCCAAGGAAGCCGCATCAATAATTCTGCTTGAGAAGAGCTTGAGCGTTATTTCCGATGGTGTTGTCGAGGGGAGAAAGGCCTTCGGCAACATGGTCAAATACATCATGAACACGACAAGCGCGAACCTGGGCAACATGTTTACCCTCGCCATCGTGTCTCTGGTCCTCCCATTCATACCACTCTTACCCTCCCAGATACTTCTGACAAACCTGGTGTCCGATGTCCCACTGCTCGCGATTTCGACCGACAGCCTCGATCAGGAGAGCCTGAGATCTCCTAAGAAGTGGGACATAGGGAAGATAGCGAGATTCGCCGTGTTCTTCGGCCTCATTAGCTCCATCTTCGACTTCATCACAATATTCTCATTGGTCTACTGGCTGCAAGCGAGCCAGGAGCTCTTCCGGACCGGTTGGTTCATTGAGTCTGTCCTCTCAGAGATCCTCGTCACCTTCTCGATCAGGACCCGGAGAAGGTTCTACGAGTCAAAGCCAAGTCGCCTCCTGCTGGTGGCCTCAGCCATCATGGGTTTAATGACTCTAGTCATTGTTTACTCACCGGTCGGCCCCTTGTTTGAGTTCGTCCAGCCACCACTATGGTTCTTAGGGTTAATCTTCGGGATCCTGATTGTCTATTTCCTCATGGTTGAGGTGGTTAAGCACATTTTTTTCAGCAGGAATGAGATTTAGATTATTAACCTAACGAGCTGACGAATAGCACACACAAGCGATTAGTGAGCCCTCCATAGGATTATTTCTAGACTAGTTTTATAAGACGTGATGAAACTTAAACTGCAGTGAAAAATGAATATGGTTAAGACTACAAAGGTCTTCAAGTCGAATCCAGCGAGCAACTCGTTGAGAACCACGATCCCCGACTCAATCGTCGAACTACTCGACCTCCACAACAATGACGACCTAGAGTGGAAAACCCAACCGATCAACGGAGAGATCCTCGTCTTCATCCGAAAACCCAAACTCACACCCGAGGCAGAGGTCGAGGAGGACATGAAAACCCTCGAACCCGACCAGCAAACCCCGGTCAACCCCCTAGAGAATAAAGGACCAGAAGACGACGACCCAGTCTAATTTATGAACCTAGCAAAGAACTAATTTTAATAAGCGATACTTGATTGATCTTGGTCTTCGTCTTTGCAAATAATTAGCGCATATCAGAATTAGAGATCTACTTAAACTCCCTTAGCTTGTCAGCGATGAGACTCGCTAAACTCACTTTACTGAAGGATGTCTCAATCGAATCTGTTGCAAGGATGGGATCGGCGCCGGCCTTCCTGATCTTCTCCTCAGCGCCAGGCATATAGAGCACATGCGTGCAGGCCGCTGCCACCCTCTCGGCACCCTGAGCCTTGAGGGCCTCCACAGCCTTCGCCATAGTCCCACCACTGCTTATCATATCGTCGAAAACCACGGCTCTGCGACCCCTAATATTGAGGGCCTTGGCCTCCATCTTGATCTCACCTGTTTTCCTGTCGCGGGTCTTCTCAAAGAAATTGTATCCTCCACCGAGTATCTTGGAGGCGGTTTCCACGATGTATATGGCTCCCTTGTCGGGGGAGAGACTGAGTGCACCATCGAAGCCCTCCCTCTTCAGATACTCCGAGATCAACGGGACCGCGGATAGGTTATGGATCTTGACCCCGTGTTTTTCCTCGATGGAGCGAATCGAACCCTCGTTGTGAACATTCACGACGATAAGGTCAGATACACCCGCGGCATCTAGCAGGCTAACTATGATGTCTAGGCTCAGCGCCTCGAACTCTAGGAACCTCTTATCTTGACGAGCGTAGGCGAGGTAGGGGACCACAGCTACAATGTTACTTGCCCCAAAATCCTTCGCCGTCCTAGCCATCAGGAAGAGCTGCATCAGCTTCGAGTCAGGGTTAGGGGCTGTCGTCTGCACAATAACGACCCTCTCACCCGAGACAGGTTTTGTCAACCTTATGTAACTCTCCCCGTCGGGGAAGACGCGGTGCTCTACGGGTTGGGGCTCAACTCCTAGCAACTCCGCGATCCTCCATCCTAGTCCGAGGGAAGAGGGACCGGGTATGACGATCATACGGGGAGGGATATGCGTAACTGGTAGATAAGCGGGACCCTAGAACCCAAAAGTGAACATGGCGAAGAGTAGCAGTAGACCCGCCGCGAGTATAGCTGCCACCCAGACCCTCTTATCCCAATTGAATATCTTCATCCCGTCGAATACTCCGAAGGGGATGAGGTTGAAGAGAGCTAGGTATGCGTTTATCTCGATGCCGTAGCCAGCCAGTCCCCCAACTAGACTCATGGGTGTGATGAGGTAGATGATGAGATAGATGATCCCTTGGGCGATATTGGTACCAGGGCCAGCTATCGAGATCTTACCATACTCGTTCTTATTCATGAGGCCTGCAATCATCACAGCACCTGGAGCGACTATCATTATTGGGAAAATCGAGGTCTGTAACAGTATGAATGATATGAATGTGAAGAGAAGGCCTAAAGTACTTAGCCTAAACTCGGCCCACATTCCGTAACGTTGCGCAGCGAACTTGTGAGCGAGTTCGTGGAGAATGAAGGCGAGAGCGAGGATGCTAACGATACCCACAACGAAGCCAGGATCAACCGAAAAGTAGCTCCATATCTTGAAGAACGGCAGCGTCACGATAACGAGCAGCCCGATGGCGAGGTCTCGCAGCTCCTTCCTACTAAACCAGTATGGGCGTATGATTCGACTACTCGAGTAGTTACTGTAGAATCCACCTGATGTGGAGTAATCCCCGACCTGAACGGTAACCGGCTTCTTTTCAGCATTTTTCGGCTTCGTTTGGTCGTATTTGCCCTGGCAATCATGAAACTCCGGAAGCCTGTGCTGCTCGCAGAAGTAGCCCCCACAGTAGTTGCACCTAAAGGGCATGTATGTTTCAACGCCGCACTTGTCGCATTTAACCATCGGGACTCCCTCGAATTAGGCGGGCTACCCCACTTTAAGCCTTTACACAACGATAGAAAATATGGAGAACGTTAATCTCTGACTTGCTTAATCGCAGCGATGATCTTCTCCTTACTGGGAAGTAGCTCCTTCTCGAGCCTAGGGTTAAAGGGTAGCGGAATGTTTGGAGTCGCGACACGGATCGGCGGTGCCTCCAGGCTCTTCAACGCATTCTCCGCTGCTAAGGCAACGATCTCCCCACTGAAACCATAGTGGAGATAGTCCTCGTCCACTACGACTAGGTGCCCAGTCTTCTTGACGGAGCCCACTATCGCCTCCACATCAAGTGGGACGAGGGTGCGAGGATCGATGACCTCTACACTTATCTTACCCTTGAGCTCATCGGCGGCCTTCATCGCCTCCTGCACCATCAGACTAGTAGCGACGACCGTGACATCCTTTCCCTCACGAACTAGGTTAGCGATACCTAGGGGTACTTCGTATGGTTCACTCGGGACCTGTCCCTTAACCGGGTAGAGCAGCCTGTGTTCCATGAAGATCTTCGGGTTAGGGTCACGAATACTGCTAATGAGTAGACCCTTAGCGTCGTAGGGGTTGCTCGGAACTACGACTTTGAGCCCCGGCATATGGGCGAAGAGCCCGTGGAGGCTCTCACTATGCGTCGCACCGCTACTAGTTCCAGCACCGGTAAGGACGCGAAGAGTCATCGGGACGCTGACAGCACCACCACTCATGTAGGTGCTCTTAGCGAACTGATTCAGAATCTGATCCATCGCGACTAAGCCAAAGTCCACAAGCATGAGCTCAACGACTGGTCGGTAACCTGCTATGGCCGCGCCGACGCCTGCTCCTATGAATGCGGTCTCGGTGATGGGCGCGTCTCGGACGCGCTCACGACCAAACTTCTCCTTGAGTCCCTTCGTGGCTTCCCTCCAATGGCTGGAGACATTCTCGCCAAATACTATGACTTTAGGGTCGCGCTCCATCTCGGCTAGGTGAGCCTCGTTCAAAGCCTGGCCAAATGTGATCTCACGCGCTGGCATCTCAGTCAGCCTCCTCATAGACGCAGGTATACGCCTGCTCTGGCGTTGGCTCTGGACTCCTTAATCCAAAGTTGATGGCTTCCTGGATCTTCGCCGCCTCCTGCGCCCTGATCTGCTCATCCAGCTTCTTAGGTATCTTCTGCTTGAGGAGGTCGATGGGGTCCCACTGCCTCTCCTTCTCGTTCGCCTCAAGGTGTCCCTCCAGGTTTCCCTCGAGCTGGTGAACCTTGAACTCGAGTAGGGTGGGGCCTTTACCGGCGCGTGCGCGCCTAATCGCCTTCCCAGATGCCTTATAGACCTCAGCGACATCCCAGCCCGTGTGGGTCGAACCTGGCATTCCGTAGTTCTTCGCCCTGAGGCTGACCTTATCAATGCTGAGCTGTGGGTAATCTATCTCGTGGCCCAGCATCCGTTGCACCTCGGGGCTGCTGTTCTCGCAGACGAAGACCATTGGTAGCTGCCAGCATGCGGCGAGGTTAAGCGTCTCCTGGACACCACCCTGGTTACTACCACCCTCCCCGAAGTAGGAGACCGCGACGCTTCTCTTACCCTTGAGCTGGTCGGCGAGAGCATAGCCAGCGGTCATCGGAACGCTTCCGCCCACGACGCCGTTCGCTCCGAGGGCGCCAACGCTAGGATCGAAGGTGTGATAGGGGCCCGCTTTACCGTGGTTGAAGCCCGTCTCCTTTCCCATGAGTTCAGCCATGAGCTTGTCTAGGTCGCAGCCCTTAGCTATGAGGTGGCCGAGTGCCCTGTGGGTGCTGCCGATCTGGTCACCCTTTCTGAGGTGGGCGGAGACGCCCGCTGCCACGGCCTCCTGTCCAGTGTAGAGTCCAAAGCGCGCGGGTATCTTTCCCTCCTTCGTCAGCCTCCTGACGGCGTTCTCGAAGGTCCTGATCCGGATCATGACGCGATAGAGTTCAGCTGTCTTTGCTTCGTTTAGGCTCAAGTTTGACACTGGCAATGTGTATGGTTTACTAGATTTAGGACTTCCTGCGCCTGCGCTAGTGGCATATTAAGTGTCAAATCATGTGCTCATCTGCTGTGAAAACTTGGTTTCATACCACAAATCACAAAAGAATGCAAAAGATACGAATATTAAAATGAGTATCACTCCAGACAAAAGGCTAGCTGCCGTCTGCGGATTATTTTGTCTCGCGTGCACCTTTTTCATTGGAACCAAAGAAGATCCTGAAAGGCTAAAAATGATGGCTATGCACCTACAACTTCCCGTGGAGGAATTGGAGTGCCACGGTTGTCGATCTGAGAAACGTGCCTTTTTCTGTAGAAAATATTGTAAAATGACGAAATGCTCCGTTGAAAAAGGAATCAACTTCTGCGGCGAATGCCCTGAGTATCCCTGCGTGGAGTTGAAGGCGTTTCAAAAGGAGATGCCTCACCGCATCGAACTATGGGAATCCCAAGAGCGCATCAAGAAAGTTGGCTACGAAAAATGGTATGCGGAGAAGACTGAACACTACACTTGCACCAATTGTCGGACTCTTAACTCTACCTACGATATCGCATGCCGGAAATGTGGCGCGACTCCAAGTTGTAGTTACGTTAAACTGCACAAGGATGAGATCACCCAGGGTTATGGCAAATTGAGGTTCTAGACCCACTAACTCCATCCATAAACCCGCGATATTCGCACACAAGATTAAGGGTCTTCGCTTGGTTTGCTCCCCTTCGCATGGATGGACTTGACTCGCCCCACCTTACCGTCAACTAGGCGTACCTTAATCCCGTGTGGATGAAACTGGCTTCCAGTAAGAATCTCCTTAACCACTCCCCCCGTGAGTTTCCCCGTCCCCTGATCCTTCTTAAGAACCACATCGACCGCATCACCGGGGTGTATCTCGCTCCTCTTCGTACCAGCCATTGGATTTTCGGAATTAGTTCGCGAGACCACAATTAAAACACTTTTAAGAAGTCAATCAACAACCAAAATAGAATCCTATTCGAGTCTTCCCAAAATAGCCACACATTCGAATTTTGGGGCCCCAGATCCCATTATTCACCAAATGATTCATATTCAACCAATTCTCAGCAAAATCTGACCATTATGAAGACAAGCGCTAGAAACCTAATAGAGGGCAAGATCCTGAAGGTCGAAACGGACAAGATAATGGCCATGGTGAAGGTGGAGATCAAACCAAGTGTAATAACCTCCGTCATCACCAAGGAGTCAGTTGACGATCTTCAGCTAAAAGTAGGTGACCAGGTCAAGGTGATGGTTAAGTCAAAATCCGTGATGCTGGAAAAAGAATAAACAATCACTGTGAAACAAAGGCTAAGCCTCGATCTTCCGTGGATCACTTACTCTATAGCGTGCGTAGATGGCGACTGGGATTAAGCCCACGGCCGTCATTATGAATGGCAAACTTGGTGCGAACTCGTATAGTGCTCCTCCAATTATCTGGGCTATGGCGAGGGGAATGAAGAGTAGCATTCCTCCACCCCATATATTGCCCTGTATGTCGAGGACGAAGGCCCCGCTTCCAACCGCGGAGATGACGCGCCCCCTCCGGTTCCTTGGAGTGTAGTCAGCGAGTAGTGACTGGAAACCGGGTAAGAGGAAGGCATTCACGACAGCGACTGATACAACGAAGGCTAAGAGAACATTGCTGTTATGTATGAAAAGGAAGGCTATGGGAAAGAGAGGTGCCAGTGCTAGAATCGGTATGAGCAGCTTCTTTCTGCCGATCCTATCCATCAGTTTCCCAGCTGGCAAAGCGAAGAGCATGTTGACTCCCCCCTGAAGCGCTGATGTTAGCCCCCAGAATACGGCGCTTACGCCTATGATTGTAGTCGCGTAGACGACCCAGAAGGAAGAGGCAATCCCTATGAAAAATATCTGCATAACCTGCAGCACCGCGAGGGCTCTAACCTCGGGGGGCATCCACTTGAGTGTGTCTATGAAGCTCCCGTAACTATCCTTTAGGAAGCCGAAAAAGTCCCTGTAGTTTATCTTCTGCACCTGCGACGGATCGAGGGTTTCCTTGAGGGTGGCGAGTCTTAAGAAGGCGACAACGATGCCAGCCCCGAAGCCGCCGAGGTAGATAGCATTCATGGCCGGTATGATGCCCATCTTATCGACTAGGTAGCCTCCTATGAAGGGGGAGATGACTCCCAGGGCGGCGGGGATGGTGATCGCGAGTGCGAAGCCCTGCCCCCTCATCCCCGCGGGCATCGAGTCAGCCATTAGAACTGTGAGTATCGGGGCGTAGAAGAGCACGAGGCTCTGGAAGAAGCTGGCGAATGCGAGGGTCTCCCAGTTGGGGGCGTAGGCGAATGGGATGAAGCTGAAGGCGTAGATGAAGGTGGCAAGGCTGACGAGTCGAACCCTCCCCTGCTTATCGGCGATGTAGCCGCCAATCGGATAGAGGAAAAGGCCCGCGAGCGCTGCTGCGGACTTGACAAACCCTATGTCTATGGGGGATCCCCCAAGTTTCTGAATGTAGAGGGGTAGGTAGGTTACTGGGATGTTTGTTGTGAACTGCCAGATGCAGCCGCAGACAACGAGCCAGAGGAGATTGCCCCTAAGAAGTCCTATTCCGAACTCGTGCTTAGTTGATGAACCTCCCTCCGTCATTGCTCAACCTTCGGTTGACTCCCCAAAGGGATGCATCGACTATTTTAAACAGCCGCGCCAAACAGAACTTCGACAACAAACCCCTATAGGCTCAATCTGTAAAATATACGCGATGAAGATACTCGGAATAGTCGGGAGCCCGAGGAGAGGTGGAAACACCGAAGCCCTCACAAAGATTGCCCTCGAGGAGGTCGCCAACGAGGGAATAGAGACGGAGCTAATCCCCCTTTCAGGAAAAAAGATAGCTTCCTGTGACGCTTGTTCCTCCTGCCGCACAACCGGAGAATGCCACATAAAGGATGACTTCCAGGCCATATATTACGAGATGCTGAGAGCTGACGGCTTCATCCTCTCCACACCGGTATGGTTCGGTGCAGCGACCCCTTTGATGACGAGCCTCATCAGCAGGTGCTACGTCTCAAGAGGGAAAACGAACCCCTTCGAGAACAAGGTCGGGGGACCTATAGTAGTCGCAAGGAGAGCTGGCAAGAACTTCACCTTCGCCCAACTAATGTTCTTCTTCATGATACACGGTATGATCGTGCCCGGATCAACATACTGGAACGTGGCCATCGCCAGGGAGAAGGGCGAGGTAAATCGGGACGAAGAAGGGGTAAGAACCATCAGGAACTTTGGCAGGAAGCTTGCCTGGCTCACTAAGAAGTTGAATACCTAAACCGGATGATCTTAGCAATAAGAAATTTTTAAACCTATTTGAATTAGGTGGCGGGCCCGGAGGGATTCGAACCCACGATCTCCGGCTTAGAAGGCCTGCGCGCCGGCGTCGGGCTACGGCACCGGCTAGGCGCCTTATCCTGGCTTGGCCACGGGCCCCCACCGTCTTGAGGAGCGCCACCTCTTTTTAAGAATTGATGCGCATACCTAGACCTTGAGAAGAAAAAATGTGCGACGAACCCAGCAAGTCCCTAAAATGGGGTCTACCACCCGTTTAAATGAACGCGGTCGTCCCTATAATGATTCCCCGGAGGCTTTTCCTCGAGGGGATGCCCCACCGAGATGATGCATAGTGGGACGATCTTCTCAGGGATCCTGAGAAGATCCCTCACCCCCTTCACGAGGTTCTCATTCGGATAGACACCCAACCAGACGGCACCTAGACCCGTAGCCTTAGCAGCTAGGAGGATGTTCTGAGTCGCCGCGGAGCAGTCCTGAACCCAGAATCCTGTACCCCCCTCAAGCTCCAGATCTCCACATACGATGATGGCTAGAGCAGCCTGCTCAAGCATCTTTGAGTAGCTGTGGAACTTTGGTATCTCAAGCAACTTGGCCTTATCCCGGACAACAATGAAGTGCCAGCTCTGCCTGTTGTGAGCGCTAGGAGCCGCCATCGCTGCTTCGAGGAGTCTCTTGACTTGCCCATCGGTCACTGGCTCCTCCGAGTACTTCCTTATGCTACGTCTCCCGAGTATTGCATCCATCGCTTCCATTATCTCACCACTTGTTCTCGTGAACTATCACTCCTTGAAACTTTTTAGATTATGGCCAAATTTCTTATGTGGAATGCCTAATGATGTAACTCACATTATCATCGATTTACTCGGTTACAGAGGGTTTTTATGGTACTCGCCTTATCCCAGTCGCAGTGATCCTTACAGATATGGAGGTTCTCGTGGAGAGTGAGCTCCTAGCTGAGATGTTGACGTTCGCCAAGGAGAGACACCCGAAGGAGGCCATCCTAATGCTAAGGGGGAAGGTTAACAAGGACTCGATCACTATCACCGATTATCTTTTCCCACCCTTCGCTACAACCAACAGCATCTCCGCCAGCTACCCGATCCATATGCTCCCCATCGACTTCTCCATAGTGGGTACCATTCACAGTCACCCTTCCGGATCCTTACAGCTATCAGCACAGGACATGAACCATGTATACGGTCGAATCAGCATGGTGATGGGCTTCCCATACGGGCTCGGGGACGTGGCTGCCTACAACAAGCAGGCCGAACGCCTCTCACTCAGAGTAACAAACTAGCCCAAAACTCAAACTATAGTCAAACGCACGCGTGATCGTGCGCATTTTTAGGCATTTTGATTCAATTGATAATATTATTTACGGGTTCTTATTTCATACATTATCCTCGGGTGCGCGCGTGTATTGTAGAAGGGCGGTTGATGCTCAGGGAGGCTCCCTCGATTTCGATTCCCAGGTGGGAAAGGGTACAACCTTCATGTTACGGTGCGCGTACTCGCAATTACAAAGCAATTTAAGAAAACAAAGTGATTAAACAAGGATGATGTACGCGCTTGGATGAAGTTACCACGCGCCTATACCATGAAGGCGACGACAAAGAGATAGTCGAACTACTGCGATCCTCCTTTGATTCCTGGAACGAACTGCCAAACCCATTGGAGTACTGGAGGTGGAAGTACCGACGCTCCCCTCTTGAAACTCAAATAGTTGTTTCCACCGCTGGAGAAGAGATCGTTGGCGTAGCCCACTGCATAAGGATGATGGTCAAGCTGGGCACCAGGGTTCTCACTTCTTACTACGACGACGATTACGCTACAAATCCTGAATATAGGAAAAAAGGGGTTTACAAGGCCATAACAAACTTCACCGATGCGATAAAGAAGGAGGCTCAAGCCGATTTCTGTTACTGGATAACTCGGAATCCAATCGTCCTGACGAAGGCAATGATCCACGAGCAGGTGAGCTTCCCGACACCCTTCTCTGACTTGATCAGGGTAAAGGACATCGATCGCTTTATCGAGAAATACTCGATTGATGATGCATCTCTACTTAGAGCAAATTATTCATCAAGAAAACTTTTGACCAACTTCAAAAAAGGGAACCAAGAACCCAAGACCAACTGCACAATCATCGATATGGAAACATTTGATGAAAGATTCGAGACATTGTGGGATAGAATCACGGACGATTATAACTATATTCTAAGGAGAAACCGCGACTACATGAACTGGCGGTTTACACAGAACCCCAGGGTGAAATATAGAATCAAAACCGCATTATCCAAAGATCAGGTCATCGGATACGTCGTTCTAGAATTGGATGATGACGACGGGTACTTGACTGGCTCAATATTTGATTTACTTTCCCTCAGAGACAACATCGACGTAGTCCTTCCTTTATTTGAAGAAGCGGTGAACTTCCTCGATTCACTCAACGTTGACTGCATGAGCTTAACAACGATGCAGGGTCATCTATACCAGAAAATCGCTGAATCCCTAGGCTTCTTTAACGCCCCATATGCTTCAGAGGTCCGTGTGATGTTCTGGGGTTACAATGACTACTTCTATGACACAATTAGCAGCTTGAGACCTGAGAAGATCTACTTCTCCTATTCAGACTACTATTAGCAGATCACATAGTATGCACATATTCAGCGCGCGTGCAAAGACAAGCACATGGAGATTGGTCAGACGACTCCTTGGCCTCGGTATCGTTGGCGAGAGAAAGGTAGCCGCAAGGAGTCTCGTATACATAGAAGCAAGTTACCGAGCAAGTAACTAGAGAAAAGCCAAGAGATCATTTCCGTAGCTGAATTCAATCAGTCACGCGTATACTCTTAAGCAACTCCCTCAGATTCCTCTTCTCACCATCCCCGAGGGGCTGGTTGGGCCCCCGAGTGTGGGAGCTCTTTAAAACACCCCGAAGTCTCAACGTCTCCTTCTCAATCTCCGCAGCAGCATAACTATTGGCACTGAGAAAGTCGAGCCAGACCTTATAACGTGTGAATACGCTGCGTGCCTCATTCATTCTCTTAGCGAGAATATTCTCGTAGACCGAGACGAGTAGATCAGTAAGGCAAGCGTCCGGGATGTTTCCCTTTGCACCAAGCTCTATTTCCTCGAAGACTGTCCTTGCAGCCTCGCCTCCGAAGACAATGAGCCTGTCCCCCATGAGGCGATTAATGTCCCTGATCTTCTCAAGCGTGTTAGCGCCCTCCACCTTGACGGATACAATGTTACTATACTCATCTGCGAGGTCCATATATAGGGTCGTGCACATGTGGGTGCCAACCACATCCTCAGCATCCTGGATCATGATCGGTAGGTCGCACCTACGAGCTACGGTGCCAATGTGTCTCTGCAAGACACTCCGCTTCACACCCCTGCCAAAGTAGGGAGCCATCACTATGATCCCGTCAGCTCCGAGATCCTTAGCCTTTAGGGCTAGCCTCACCGCTGGCTCGGTTCCACTGTGGCTGACACCAGCGATGACTGGTACCTTTCCATTCGCTTCGTCAATAACAACTTCGTAGCACCTGACACGCTCCTCATCCGTGAACTTGTAGAATTCCCCAGCCATAATACTCGGAGCAAGCCCGTGTACTCCCCACTCAATGTTCTTCCTAACCTGATTCCTCTGACTCTCCTCATCGAACTCGCCCCTGTTGTCGGTCGCGGTGCTCAAAGCGGGAACCATCCCATGCCAGCTAGGTTTCAACTATTCAGCCTCGATTGATGATTCTCGTAAGAGAATAAAGAGTCGTCGTTCGATATTCTATGAGCAACTGAATATTCGCAATTGCTAGATCCTGAGCTCAACCATGGACCACATCCACAGCAAGCACCCTATCAACCAGTATACAGCGAGAAAACCCTGGCCATGATAAAGTCTCACCGTGGGGAGGGGCATGTTAATGTGTGGAAACGCGTGATAATGACATGTAACGAATGGAAACGATATGAGAATGGCTTTTGAGCGCGCGCGCATTAAACATACTTTTTGCAATAAACACCTATACTAGAATGAACGAAGTCGAATATTAAAAACTAGATAAAATGTATAAACAAGTAGATGAGGATGTGAAATCTAATAAATTTGATATACAATGGGTCTTTTCTGAAGTCGAAAAGAACACCAATGTAAAGCTAAATAATTTATCTGAAGCTTTTATGCAACTAAAATTAGCCGCAAGAATAAAAAATAAAAAAATGATGACAAATATACTAAAAAATCAACCTGAGATTTTGAATATGTTTCTAATCGCGACAAAGAACAATTAAAATTTCTATAAGTGCGCGTAGCGATTAACCCCCAGTGACAATCGGCATAATCGTCACCCTATCCCCATACACCAACCTCAAAGAAGGCCACCTACTCTCACCATTTACAAGCACAACTATCACACGTCGATCATAGGCGTAGAGGACGTCGGGCCCCAACTCTTCCATGAGCTCCCTAAGCGTGGAAGATCTTGTGACGGATATGATCTGAGGACTTGGAAACATCCATGAACCACCATAGATGCGCTCCGCTTAACCCTTTCTCAGCATTCCAATTTCTCTACGCTTCTCCTGAAGCCGCTTGAACCAGACTTCGACGTTCTCCCTGGTTACAAAATTCTTGTGGTGACGGAACCCCCCCTGGAAACCGTGCGGGATATGAAGGAGCTCATGGACAAGAACCTTATCCTGCCCCTCCCTACTGAGGGAATCGAATTGCTCGGAGATCACCTCGATTATATAAGTGGCCTCTATGCCCATTGCGAGCTGCCAGATCCTCCCTAACCCATGGATACGGGCGATGGTCCTTCTGGACTGGCTCCCCCTGCTTCGGATGCAGTAGATGTTCTTAGGCCTGCAGTGGTCAAAATGTAGGGTCTCGATAATCTCATCCACTCGGATCTTAATATCCGGTGCTGGGTAGTACTCGATCAAGCCTGGACCGGTTTCTGCTTGAGCTCTCCAGTATTCAACGTTTCCGGGAGCCTCCTTATACCCTGAATAATCGGCGGGGCCAGAACAGCTTAGATTATCGTGTTCGTGACGGTGTGGATGATCGGTGGCCAGGGATAGTAGAGAGGAATGAAGGTTAAGTAGATGGCCTGCATCGGATCCGAAAAACGCGCGCGCAACCCGAGAATGGCGACATTGTAATTATTGGATCTGGAGATAGCATCGTAGATGCACAAATTGGAGCTTATGCTGCGGCAATGAGTCTAATCTAACTTTTTTTTGGGAATGATTACTAAAAAGAATGAGATCACCCCGAGTTTCTTATGAGATGTTGACCGGGAGTTAACCTCAAATTGCATAGAGATGCATACTATTCATGCTCCATTTCGCCTACGGATCCAACTTATCCTCTAAGTTTCTTCGCCAGTACTGCCCAACAGCAAACTTTCAGATGAAGGCAGAACTACCCAATTTCAGGATAACCTTTCCCTTCTACAGCCAAAAGAGACAGGGAGGGATAAGCAGCATCATTCCCGCCCCTGGAGAATTGGTGCATGGAGTATTGTACGAGGTAAACCAACCTGAGATGGAAGAACTCGACATAGTCGAGAGCGTGCCCCAAGGTCTCTATGTAAGGGAAACATATCTCGTCCTCGCCGAGGATAAGAAGTGGCACAGCGCTGACCTCTATCGCTGCGCCAAACCGACAGGACCCTACACGCCAGCGAGAAGCTATGTTGAGCTCATGGTCGAAGGAGCAGAAGAACATCAACTTGACCCTAACTATGTTAAGGAGTTACACTGGCTCATTGGAAGCTTAAACTGAGTCTACCTGCTACCCTGTTGGGACGAGTTGTATCTCATAGAGGTTTGGCCACATCTTACCAGTGACGAAAAGACGATCCCCAGTTGAATCATAGGCAATACCATTCAGAACACTGTTGATGTCTGGATGGGTTGGCCCTGGTAATCCAGAAAGGTCGATCCATGAGTCGACGTGACCTGTCGATAGGTCGATTATGGCTATCTTATTCGTCCCAAAAATATTTGCGTAAACTTTTCCTTTGATATACTCAAGCTCGTTTAGGTTGGAGATTGGTGAGGCATCCGTTACTGTTACCTGCCCGACGTATCTGAGAGTATTAGGATCTAAGAAGTAGAGGGTCGAGGAACCATCACTCATTATCAGCCTACTCCCATCATATGTGAGACCCCACCCCTCTGTTGACTGATAAGTGAAGTTCCCGATGAGGGCGAAGCTCGTCCGATTGTAGATGAAACCGATTTCATTCTGATATGTTAGCTGATATATCCTATTACCAACGATAGTTATGCCCTCCCCGAAGTACTCCTGTGGCATAGAAACACTTTGAAGCACAGCGCCGGTGCGAAGCTCAACACGTCTCAGGCTCGATTGTCCATTGAGCCCAGTACTCTCATAGAGGAATCCACTGTCATAGACTAGACCTTCAGTGAAGGCGTTGATTGCATGGGGGTAAGTATTGATTATTCTGTAACCATAAACAGGGACGTTTGAACCAGCTGGATTGGTGAGCAAAATATATGTTGCTATAATTACAAGAATCGCTAAAAATGCAAAAATAGAGACGATGTATTGCCTCTTCATCCTATTCTTAAGAAAGTCTTGCCAGAGCTTAAACCATTAATCATTTTCAGATGCCCAGCTTGATGTCTAGTAGACCATCTCATTAACATAAGCCAACGTTAATAGTCGTGGTGGCATCGGTGGAGAGTCACTTCGTCGTAGTCGCCCTAGGTGATAGCCTCACAGCCGGATACCGTTCCAGAGATCCATACGCCATTGACCCAAGGGTACCCTATCCCGCTCAACTTGAATCCATGCTAAGGGCAACACTGGCTAAGTCGGGTAATGGCAGGCTAGCCTTCGTCATTAACAAAGGCATAAATGGGGACTTAACCGAAGGCATGCTGAAGCGAATAGAACAAGATGTCGTATCCGAAAGGCCAGACGTTGTCATAATCTGGGGAGGCGTAAACGATCTGGGGGTCGGGCGGAAACCAGAATCTATCATTGGGACCCTACTAAAACTGTACCATGCAAGTCGAGCTTCAGGCGCAGAGCCTGTTGCTTGCACTTTGACGCCCATGATGCGTACTAGTAGTGCGATGATGGAGCTCAACGAGCAAATACGCATAAAATGCACAGAAGACAAGACTAGACTTGCTGACTTGTTCCCATCTTTCGCCAATGAGAACGGAAACCTATTACCCAACTACTCCGATGATAGTGCGCACCTGACCGTCCAAGGATACAACCTTGTGGCGAGGATTGTATACTATGCAATAAAACCACTTTTATAATGAACAAGTCTAGACCCGTAGTATTTATAACAAGGTGCCTCACTAATCTGCTGAGGTTTCATCTTTGACGAAGAAGAGGAGCAGCGGAGGCCACAGTGGGGGTAACAAAGGGAGCTCCGGGTTGGTGCAGTGCAGCATCTGTGGGGCTCAGGTGCCCCGCGATAAGGCCAAGAGGCAGACGAGGTACACGAGCCTCGTTGACTCCCGGCTCCTGAAGGAGCTCCAGAATCAGGGCTCCAGTATACAGCGTACGAAGGTCACGAAGTACTATTGCATCAGTTGTGCCGTCCATCGCGGTGTTGTCAAGGTGCGCGGGAAGGAAGAGCGCAAGTTTGTGCCTAGACGTCGCAGACCGAGGCCAGGACCAAGTGCGTAGCCAATCAATAATTTTATTACAATTATCCCTCTAAGGGATTATTTCGCATTTTTCTTAAAATACATGGCTCTCTGTATTACTGTCGCGTGTGATAACACAGCAAGTAGGATTACCCCGTAGTTGAGCGCATCGATCCAGAAGACTGCTATAAGAGTAACAGCAGCAAGGATCAGCATCCTCTCAGCTCTCTCTGCGAGGCCAACTCCCGCCATACTGACACCTGCAGCCTCCGCCCTGGAACGCGTGTAGCTAACCATCAGTGATCCTATGAGGGCGGCTAGACCCGCTATTGGATTGCACAAACCTCCCAGTGTTATTCCCGCTAGAACCACAGCGTCAGCATATCTATCGGAAACCGAGTCGAGAAATCCACCAAAGGCGGTGACTTTGTCCTTCGTACGCGCAATTATTCCATCTAAGGCATCAAAGAGCCCTGAGAGAAGTATCAGCAGGGCAGCTGCTGGTAATAACAATGGTGACAATGCCCAACTGTAGTAGCTCCAGGCCGAGGCGAGGGAGATGATGAGTCCTAAAATCGTTACTGTGTTCGGTGTGACTCCCGCATTAGCTAGGGGTTTAACACCGGCTAAAACGATGTCCTCGAACTTCTTCTTAAGCCTGCTTGATACCAAATCGCAGAGAGATACGGTGGAGCTGGTATAAGTCTATTCGTAGTATCGACTTCACCCATTCTATTGCACTAAACGTGTTAATTGACATGTTCGTGTAAAAAGAAAGTTGATATACCCAGGAACCCGGGTAAAACCATCAACGCTGTAGAACCGATCGGAGCAGTGGATGAATTGAAGGAATCCCACATAGTCAATGATCCCCTCGCTGAAGGAAAGGTTGAGGTAGTCAGATACAGTGACGCTGTAAAAGGAGTGGAACCCCGCCGAGGAAAGGTGAGGGACGTATATGACCTTGGAAAGGAAATGTTGATAGTCACAACTGACAGGATAAGCGCCTACGACGTCGTATTCCCCACGCTCATTCCACATAAGGGGGAGAGCATCAACCGTCTCTCCGAGTTCTGGTTCAAAAAGACACGGAACATCATCCCAAACCACTTCATAAAGATCGAGGATGGGCGAACGATGCGCGTCAAGAAGGCGGAGAGAATAGACATCGAGTTCGTCTGCCGCGCTTACCTATATGGTTCAGCTTGGCGTTCCTACCGTGATGGGGCCAGAACCGTGAGCGGAGTTAAGCTTCCTAACGGTCTCAACATGGCGGATAAACTCCCCGAAGTCATACTCACACCAACTACTAAAGCAGAAGCTGGCCACGACTTAGAGATAAGTGGGAAAGATGCAATCGCGCAAAATCTCGTCACAAAGGATGAGTGGATGGAACTTGAAGAGTCCACCCTCAAGCTCTTCGCTGCCTATCAGAGTCACGCTAAAAGCCGCGGCTTCATTATTCCCGATTTCAAGCTAGAGTTCGGTCGACTCGACGGTGGCCTCATTCAGATTGATGAGCCCCCAAGCCACGACTCTGCAAGATTCTGGGCCGAGAAGTTCTACGAACCTGGCAAGCCACAGGAGGCTCATTGCTTGGACAAGGAGTTCTTACGTGCCTACCTACGTGAGGTAGGCTACATGGGTGACGGTCCCGCACCTGAAATCCCTGCTCCAGTCGTAAAACAGGTCTCAATGAGGTGTGTCGCGAGCTACGAGGTTCTCAGCAGCGAGAAGAATCTCAGCGACTACAACCTTAAGAACATCGCTCAGGTAATGAGGGAGCTAAAGTGAGCATATCTGAGAAGTGCGGCGTCTTCGGCGCCCAATCAGAGAACGGGGATGTTTTTCCGATCCTCTACTGGGGGATGCTTGCCCAGAATCATAGGGGACATCAAAGCCACGGCTTCGCCACCTGGAATGGGAACATTGAGCTCTATACTCAGCTTGGTCTCATCCCTCCAAACCAGGGTTATGGCTTCAACGTGAAAAATCTCAAAGGATCAGTAGGCATAGCAAACGTCAGATATGCCACATCGGGTGCCCTAGACCTCGGCGCAAGACAGAGGGATGCTATGCCCATCGCGGTCAAGGGAACGAAGCATAGTGTCGCAATAAGCTTCAATGGCAACATTGTCAACGTCCGTTCACTCCAAGAACGCGTCGGCGTCGACCGGAGCTACTCGGACACCCACGCCCTAGCTCTGCTACTAGTCAAGAAGCTAGACGAGACAGGGAGCATAGAAGAGGCGGCGCGCTCCTGCATGGAGGGGATAGACGGAAGCTTCGCGGTTACGGGAATGGTAGACGACGGGACCCTCTTCGCCTTCAAGGATCCAATCGGAGTGAAGCCACTCTGCTATGGAAAGGCTGACGGCATCCATTGCTTCAGCTCCGAGAGTGTCGGCCTCGACATAAACGGCCTAAAGTGGGACCACGAGTTCCGACCGGGAGAGTTCATGTCCGTCGAGGAGGGAGAGATCATTAAACGACAGCTCGTACAGAGCAGTAAACGAGCCTTCTGCGCCTTCGAGTCAGCTTATTTCATGCGCCCCGACAGCAGAATGAACGGTAAATTCGTCTACCAGGCTCGCGTCGACTTTGGCCGAACCCTTGCTCATGTCTACGCAGAGAAAGCAAAGAGATGCGACATAGTAGTGAGTCTTCCCGAGACAGCGGATGACGCTGCCTATGGTTTCCACGAAGCAGCCGGCATTCCTTGGGAACGCGCTACGAGACGACACCGCTACGTCACCCAACGCGCCTTCATCACTGACGCTGAGGACAGAAAAAGCGTCATTTACAGAAAGGTGAACATCCTCGAACCCCTAATCAAGGATAAGAACCTTGCAGTCGTTGACGACAGTATAGTAAGAGGCGACACTACAAAGGGTACGGTAAAGAGGTTAAAGCAAGCAGGAGCGAAGGAGATACACCTCTTCATCACCTATCCCCGTATCATCGGTCCATGCTTCTATGGCATAGACATGGCGACCTACAGTCAGCTAATCGGTGCAAGGATGAGCCCTGAGCAGATCGCTGAGGATGTGGGCGCAGACAGCATCAACTACCTCGACATCGAGAACTACGTGAGGTGCACCGGCCTGTCCAGGAATCAGCTCTGCCTAGGGTGCATAACAAATGAATACCCAACACCGATGGCAGACTTCCTAGCGAAGCAGATGTGGGAAAGGGTCAAAAATGGGGAAGCCGAGACCGGACGTATCTATGAGTCCGTCCGGTGACTGCCCCCCATCTGTCTATATGTTTCAAGAGTAGCCCTAGCTATTCTGTGAGCGAGCATCACCCTGTAAACCCACGACTCAGGGTTTCTCTCATAGTATTCCTTTACATCCACAATCTTGCCGTCAGAAAGAATCATCTGCTCCCGCTTCAGGCGAGTTTCCCACTCTAGACCCTCCGCTTCGACGTAACCCATAGTCAACCCTCCCTTGCAGAATATTATGGTCGGCCACTCCGAGTCATTGTCAAAAAACCTGCCCCGCGAGCTCCTTGCGAGAACATCTACCGCCGCCTTGGATAATCCACGTGACGCAGCTGTGATGTCAACGTCCCTACCATATATGAGTGAGAAAACCTTGTTGGCAATTGCTTCTGTCTCAATCTGGTTCCGTGGGTGGGTAAGAAGAGCCCTGGGGGTCCTTCCAATTATTGTGAAATCCCAATCAGGGATTTTATCTACAATACTCCTGAGTTCCTTAGGATAGTGTGACGCCCAATGCAGGACCCGATCCATGTCAACTAGATGAACAAAGTCAGCACCTGCTTCGACACCGGCTCTAATGACCCTGAGTCTAGAGTCGGCGATGTACTCTACGCCTACAGTGCTTCGAGGAGGAACCAGGATCCAACCAGATGACTCAAGTGCTTCAATAACAGAGGAGCTTGTCCCCTTCGTCACGACGACGAAACACCTTTTATAAAGCTCATTAAATAAGGAAGCATTTTCCCTGAGACTCTGAATGCTCCATCCAGCGGAGTCATTATGAGTAGACACGAGGGTGACTCGGGGCATAGATGAGAAGATCCATGTCGCTGATTTATCTCTACGGTCCTGAGCGGGAGCTAATCGATGTTTCTAGTCTTTTCCATAAAGATATCCGTAGAGTTCCCAGAGGTTCATTTGGTGAGATTTCCCATCGAACTTCCCGAACTTAAATGAATATTGGACCGAGTAGCCAAGGCTCAATGCTGTAACAACAGTACCTATTCCAACGGGTCCACCGAGGAAGTAACCGAGAATCAGCACTGTAATCTCAATACAACTCCTCACGAGCCAGATGGGTTTGTTCAGCTGCTTAACCAGTCCGACCATTAGTCCATCTCTTGGACCAGCGCCGAGCTGCACCCTCATGTAGAAGAGACTGCCCATGCCCACAAGAACAACGCTGAGTAGGAGAAGTAACACTTTTCCAACCGGATCCGTGGGCTGTGGAACAAGGTTCCACTCAATAATTCGGTCCGTGAACCAGCCAATGAAGAACATATTCATCACCGTTCCGAATCCAGGCGGGAATCCGAGCCCCCAGCCAACTAATAGGACGACAAGTCCAACAATCTGAGTGACCTGCCCTAGAGTTAAGCCGCTAATTCCCGAAATACCGACGTGGAAAACCCCCCATGGATTCATCCCAAGCTCCGAATAGAGATTCGTGACAGTCCCAGCGGCGAATAGGAATAGGCCGAAATAGAGGGAGGGGAGACGATATAGAAAGCTCCTAAGATTTCCCCTGTGAATCGGCATCTAATGAGCGGAGGTGGGGCTCTTCAAAAAGAGATCGGTCCTATAGTGTTACCTTGAGCCAGTCGATTACAGCCCTGATCAGGAGTGTCCTTTGCTCTGAGAAGCCATGATCTGCTCCTTCTATCAATGCCCACTTCTTTGGTTCGTGCGCCTTATCGTAGAGAATCTTATAAAGGTCTGGTGGAGTCACGTCATCTTTCCCTCCAACCACGATCAAAGTAGGTGCTCTAATGGCCAAAATTAGATTAACTGGGTTTCCGGTCTCAGTTATCTCCTTGAGATCTACGCGGAGTTGCTCTAAAGTCATTCCCTCGAGGGAAGGATAGTTATGGTGTTGTGGAATAAGCAGTTCGAGGTGGTGAAGGTCGGTGCGAGGGTTAGGGTGGAGAATGGGTACATCAACTCCTATAGCGGGGTGACCCAGCTCAACCTCGGATACGGTCGACTGGTAAGTCTCATCTAAGTGTAATGAGAGTAAGATAGTAAATACGAAGCGCGTGCTTACCAGAAGGCGTTCGAAAAATCGGGAGAGGTTTCATCACTCAGGAATACGCTTTGGAAGATCTTCTTCGCCAGCGTCCTCAACATATGCCAGAAACCCAATTGAACTTAATATATTTGGTCAACCGAGATTTTCCTTTAAGAGCCGGTGCATGCAGCGGAATGTAATTTTGGCCCTCCCTGAGTCATTCTTTTCCTCGAGCAGCTGAATTGGTCGCAGCCTTAATCCAAGGATCACCTCCGGGATCTCTGACGGGTATAAGCGGTGCCTCCTCTCAGATAATGGTACCATTTTTCTCATGGTTTGCCGCGCATATGACTCTTATCGCCTCAACGGGGAGGATGGGTCTTCGTGTGTTTGTTTCAGGGTGTCGGTTCATGATTGGTACCATTAGAGTGTGTGACAGGTTTTGTGTTCTTCAGGGAGAGTTTACCAAGATGGCTTATCTCCATTTTTATTGGTACCATTACGTCTCGTTGAGACTACCATGTTGTGCGAGATCATAGGGGAAGGTTTCTGTATTACACTCGGCTTCTCCTCAAGCGTAACCTCCCCAGACTTCATCCTCTCAGAGATGCTGACCTTCTTCTTCGGAACTATCGTGGTCACAAGTGGTGGTGGCAGTGTATTTTCTTTTTGCTTCTTCTGTGGCTTGTCCGTGTCTGTCCGTGTCTCATCTGATGGCTCTTCCGTGTCTTTCTGTGTCTCTTCCCGTGTCTCTTCCATGTGTGTTGATTGTTTGTGTCTGTTACTGTCCGTCCGTGTCTGCTTATGTCTGCTCATGACTGTCCGTGATGAAGTGTGGTTTGCTGCCGTAGTACTAGCCTGTGGTGACGGTACGCCCTCTGCAATAACGTTATCACCGACATCATGATCATTAACAGACTCATCACGGTCATCAACATCATGATCACCATGGTCACCATCCATGGAGCCACCAGTGAATTTATTGGGCAACGCTACCGCGGCTCTTCGCAGTATCTCTAAGTAGTCAACGTCACCCTCAAGATCACCTACTCACTCCCCATTCTGCAGCGTGCGACTACTTTCGCACGTTGCAGTGTGGCCTTCCGGCTCGAGGAGCCCGTGACATTAATGGTGCCATTAATCCATTTGATGGTGGCAAAAAGGCTTGGCGGCTGTTGACGGTTGTTTTAATTTGGGATGTGAACCATTATGGTACCATAATTGTATGTTGGTTAATTGGTTCCATTATACTTTAGCGGGCTGGTTTGTGAGAAACTTACCGGCGTTGTTGAATGGTACCATTGTTATTAGGCACATATGATGACCTCGAGCCTCAACAGGCCTCCCCCTTCTTCAGACCCTACAAGACGCCAATAACCGTTTTCGTGGTATTCGGTCGCGGGTGGTCGGTGTGACGGTCGTAACCTACTTCTAGAGGCTGGTTATTATTCTGATGAGAATGTTAGATGAAAGTACTGAATATTAGTCCTTGATGGTGTGGGAAGTGGAACTTGAACCTGTCGCTCGCGCGCGCTGAACTGTATAGGCGGTGCCTCTTCTCTGACAATGGTACCATTACTCTCTGGGTTTTATTGCTTATAAAACTATAATTGTTTCAACGATTGAGGTGGTTCTTAGCGTGTCTGCACCCATTAAGTCTGATTTATGATTGGTACCATTAGAGTGTGTGACAGGTGTTGTGTTGCGCGTGCGCAACTACAAGGAAGACTCCTTACCTGAGTGGATGGGGACCCTTGAAAGCGAGGAACCATCCCCCACCCAGGAATCCCCCACCATAGTGGATTCCTCCTTCACTTCCCCCACCATAGATTAGGAGTCTGCGGAGGTTTATCCTAGGATGTGGTGGATGGTACACCCCTACACCCCATACACGAGGTGTATGGTAAATGGTGGGGGATGGGGAAAAAGGTGGGGGCAAGGTGGGGGAAGGTAGTGGGGGAATGGGGGTAAGTG
>JBEKDF010000006.1:0-95114 GCA_050014495.1 Bathyarchaeia archaeon | reverse complement strand
GGTATCTGCCTGTTTCTCGGCTGATGGCTCGTGTGTTGTGAGCTTTGGCTTTTCCTCGTTTTGGTTATGTTGGGGCGTTCAGGTGGTCCTAAAATACGAATTTCTAAACAAGCAAGCGCGCACAATGGTATGAATAATTTGTTTAACCTCGCCTACGAGATACTCGCTTGGAAGATTGATAAGGCTCTGGTTAGGGCGAAGCTTGAGTCGTATCTGGGTTTCCTTCACAGTAACCAAATGGCTAAGCTTAGCCTTGTCTGCGACTTTCAGGAGCTTTATCGCTACTTGATCGACGACTTCATAATTCAATACAGTCAAAAACTCAGCAAGAAGGATTTTAAAATGAAGACTGAGTCTGCGAGCCACGAGAAGAAAGGTAAACGAGAGTACCTGACAGATTCAGAGACTAAGACTATGCTTGAAGAACTGAATGATTTTTTTGAGACGAAAGTAGAGGTTAAGAAGATCAGGAACGGAGAACACCAAACTCTTGAGACCCTGATCAATGAAGAAGCTTTGCTATTAGCAAAATATCTGAGAAGTGAGATTCAGAACTGGACCCCTAGATTAGTCAACTAAAATGGGCTCATATTCTTGATAGTAGATACGCGCGCTCCGAGCTATTCGAGTCTGATTAATTATGAAACTGCATCAAGCGCACGGCGCGGGACCATCGAGATTGTACCTGTGGGGCATGTAGATACACAGACGCCGCAACCCATGCATCGTGATGGATCATAGACGAGTTCATCGTCGACAAGCTTCCTAGCCCCGAATATGCAGCGGTGGACGCAGACACCGCAGGCCGTGCACCCCTCAGGGTTGTCCTCGGCTAGATATTTGGAGGATAATATGAGTTCGTATGTGCCCTTCATGATCATGGGGCCGAGAGTGTTGCAGCAGCAGGCACAGCAGCTGCAGAGGACTTTAGGCTTGTCGGCGCCTTTTGCGACGTACGCCATATGGACGAGCCCGGCCTCGTGGCTTCTCTTTAGGATAGAGAGGGCTTCGTCGAGGGTCACATCTCGGTTGTTTCCCCCATTTCTCAAGGATATGTCAGCCTGCTCGTCGAGGCTGAGGCAGACGTTGAGCGGGGCGTCGCAGTTGTGGTGCTCGGTTCTGCAGGGGCAGTCCCCTACGACTATTTTTCTTGCCTTGCCTAGGATGGCCTTGGCCTCGGAGAGGTCGTATACCGTGTGGTCGGCTTCGATCATTGTGTTGACGAAGAGGGTAATTCCATGGTCGAGTTCATCGGGGGCTTCATGGGTCTCGCCATAGAGTGGAACCATGTTCGTTACTGCCGTTTTTTCAAAAGTTAAGCATTATGCGCGTATGTGGGTGGGTCACGCGCTCATATTAATGAATTTTTTATGAGGTGTGGCGTGTTCGTCTGTTTGTTTGTCTTAGAGAGAAAGAGTATGAGGGAGAGTGTAGGTAGAAGGAAAAGTTGTAGAGAGTAGTTGGGTTTGGGTTTGGGGGATTACTCTTATCCATAATGGCCTATTTACATTGACATACTCTATTAGTCCTCGTAGCTTGCCCCAATATACTCAACATACTTACGGTCACTAAGCTGGAGAGCCATCTCACTCGAGGGCCTGAGTTGCCCAGGATAACGCCTAACAAACTTCTCCAAGGTCTCCTTACCTAGGTTAGTGTAGCTGATGTCCATGACATAGTTATGACCTGAGGTGTCCTCTACGACGACATAGGCCACGAAGCGAGGATAGTCAATGCGGGTGATGGCCTCAGTTAGGCATATCTCAGATACACCGTCGCAGTCGAAGAAGATCATGTGCTCTGTCGAGTAGAACCTCCTAAAGGCGTAGTCCCTGCTCTCGATGCCCGGGTACCTCTTTCGCAAATCCGCGAGGATGGTGATAGTCTCGGTTATAGGCAACGCTTTCCCCCAGATGTAAAATGGCGCACGCACCTTATCTTAGTAACCCTACTCGAAAGACTAGTTTCCTAAAGCATCATATCGGATTAGCTATAATGTTATCCTTATCCAAACTGAGTTTTGGTGACCTAGGTTTTATCAACTCGCCCCAACGATTCTTCTCAAGGTGCCCTTTTGCCCGGTAAACGCGGTTGGGATGTAATAGTAGATGGATTGAAGGTGGAGGGGGTTAGCCACGTATTTGGCATTCCTGGACACCCTGCTGCACTCTACGATTCACTCTACGACTCCGACATCGAGCCCGTTCTGGTTAGACATGAGGCCTCAGGTTCGTTCATGGCTTATGCCTATGGGAAGATGAAGCGAAGCCCGGGCGTCTGTTTCGCTAGTCCAGGCCCGGGAGTATCAAACCTCGTCCCAGGAGTGCTAGAGGCATGGAGTGGATGTGTTCCAATGCTCGCATTGGGCGGCTCCGCCTCGCTGGAACACGAGGGTGAGGGAGCCTTCCAGGAGTCACCCCAGATGGAGATCTTCAGGGGAATAACAAAATGGGCCTTCAGGATTCCCCGTGCAGATCGTGCCTCCTGGGCACTGAGGCGCGCCTTAACACTCACCGTAAACGGCAAACCCGGGCCGGTCTACCTCGAAGTACCCTTCGACGTAGGGCAAGAGGTGACAAAGGAGACACGGTATACCCATTCAATACCCCTCGTGAGAACCCGGCCAGAACCCATTGCCTTGAAGAGGGCGGCGGAGCTATTACTCGTCGCGGAGAATCCAGTCATAGTCGCCGGAGGCGGGGCACTATACAGCAGCTGCTCATCGGAGCTCATGGAGATAGCGGAACTCTTTGGGGCGCCTATTCTGACCACGCCGAGTGGCAGGGGCATCATATCCGAGGACCACCCGCTGTCTCTGGGACAGGTTGGCCTATATAGGACAAAGCTAGGGCGGGACGCGTATCAGTCTTCGGATTTAATCATCTCAATCGGCAGCAGGAACGAGGAGTTTCAGACCGCCGCGTGGCGCTACTACCCTGATGGAGCAGCGTTAATCCAGGTAGACATCGACTCATCTGAGCTGGGGCGCAACTTCCAGCCCAACGTGCCCATAGTCTCCGACGCCAAGCTGTTCCTACAGGACCTCAAAGCATACGTAAAGGATCGGGTGAAAAAGACGCCTCTTTTAAAGATGCCCAAGGTGAAGAACATCGTCGAGGCAACGGCCGCTTACTTGACTGAGATCTATGCTGAATGCGGAGACTCATCAAAGCCCATTAAGACTAAAAGAGTCATCTACGAGGCCTGTAGAGTCTTCGGGCCAAAGACGGTGCTAGTAAACGAGAACGGCAGCCAGGACCTTTGGAGCTACTATTGGCCATACTGGGCGGTGGGGGCACTAGACGGCTGCGTAGCGCCAGCGGAGCAGACATGTATGGGCCTCGCAGTCGCTGGGTGTATCGGAGCTAAACTCGCAGCACCCCAGAGACAGGTAGTCTGCACGACTGGCGATGGGGCCTTCCAGATGTTCATGAAGGAGATGCCGACGGCGGTTCAATACAAGGCCCCAGTCACATGGGTAGTCCTCAACAACTACAGCCTCGGTTGGATCAAGCTCCACGAAAGAGCTAACAAGGAGAGGTACATCGCTGTAGACTTCGATTCACAGCCCGACTTCGTTAAGATAGCCCAGGCCTCTGGTTGCTATGGCCTCCAGGTGACCGACTCAGGGGACATTAAAAAGGCCCTATTGAGAGCCAAGAAAGAGAACGAGCACGGAGTCCCCGCAATGATTGAGTTCGTTGTCGATCCATGGGACTTCCCCGAAGGATTCAAGGAGTTCCAACCCGACCTCTTCAAGTAGCCACAACGCCCTTTTACCGAGTCTAACCCACCTCTATTGTATGCGTGACCTCAGGACGTACCTTAAGAGATTGGAGCGTGAGCTACCTGACCAACTCGTGAGGGTATCGGAACCCGTGAGCCACGAGTACGATGTCACCAGGAGGGTGGAGAAGGCTGCTCACACACGCGGTAACCCCGCCCTACTCTTCGAGAGGGTCAAGGGGTTCAAGGAGCCACTACTTGTGAACGTCTTCGGCCACGTCGACAGGATCAAGCTGGCGCTTGAGGGGACGCCCCGCCCAGTAGCAACTCGCCCAGATATGTACAGGGAGTGGGGCGCCCTCATGTCGGGGAGCATAGAGCCTGTAAATGTACCCAAAGGCCCCGTGAAGGAGATCAAACTAACTGGCAGCGAGGTCGACCTGACGAGACTGCCAATACTAAGATACTACAAGGAGGACGCGGGCAGATACATCACCAGTGGACTCGTTGCCGCGAGGGACCCGGAAAAACCGGAGGTTGTGAATCTCAGCTATGCGAGGATGCAACTGAAGGGTAGATCGCGGATAGGGACCACACTCCACAGCAGGGGAAACCTATGGAGCTACTTCGAGAAGGCGAAGGCCTCCGAGAGGCCTCTCGAAATCGCGGTTGTGATCGGCGCTCATCCAGCACTCTACCTCGCGGCCGCCGCGAAGATAACCGGTGAGTACGCCGTCGCCGGATCACTAATTGGGGAGCCAATGAGGCTTGTCGTTTCCGAGACCGTAGACGTCCCTGTACCTGCCGACGCCGAGATGGTAATAGAAGGCAGGATAACTCTTGAGGAGGAGGACGAGGGTCCCTTTACTGAATACACGGGTTACTTAAGCGGTCGTTCAACGAGGAACGTATTCGAGGTGAGCTGCGTCACCATGCGGAACGACGCCATCTACCAGACGATTATGCCGAGTAACTCAGATGAACACCTCTTACTAAGTGGCCTACCCAAGCAGGCGAGGATCTATAGTGCAGTAAGCGCTTTCACCCCTATGCCGGCTGTCCGTGACATGTCTTGGCCAGTCTCAGGGACTCATTACATCTGTTTCATCTCCATGGAGACCGGAGCGAGGACCATCCCTGGCTTAGCAAAGCAGGTTGGGCTCCTCGTCCTCGGCCTCGACCCATACCTGAAACTAGTTGTGCTCTTACCCGAGAACATTGATGTCGGTGACCTGGGAGCCTCGCTGGGTGCAATGGCGGAGAGGTGCGATATGACACTGGGCTCGGGCGTTGAGATGCTCCGGGGAGTATTCTGTCATAGGCTCGACCCATCCTCCTCCACCGATGGAACCGCATCAAAGGCCATCGTCGACGCCACCGGCCAACCCCGAAAGATACCTGTAGCTTATTTCGACGAGGAGAGGGGTATGCGTGATCTTGGTGTTGCTGAGGTTCTGTATCCTCTCGGTGATAACCGTTTACGAGTTCTGAAAATGGCTGCTGACTCGAACGCCAAATTGACTCTAATCAAATCCATGGATGGTCCAGGGCTCACAATCTGCGTGGATAGCGACATCGATGCATCGGACCTTAGGCAGGTCGTCTGGGGAATAGCTACGAGGTTCCAACCAGCGGATGACGTCGTGCTCCAGTGTGGGGGTATGGGAATAGATGGAACGAAGCCTCCGGGATGGAAAGCGAGAAGAGCCTCAGTCCCGTTCGGCTAATTCGTGTTTGCTGATGAAAATGCCATCTAGGCGATTATTCTCCTGTGCGAAAACTATAGCTAGGATTAATTCGATGTTTACGGTGACTCTTGGAAAAGATAGCTTTCAGCTCCAAGAGATCAGTATACTCTCTCGACTGAATCTACGTATGGTGACCCGCGCCATAAAGACGACTGCCACTGCGAGGATGATTATGGCCATGATCTGGTAGAGGGGGTCGACAGCGTATATGCCGGAGATGAAGGCAGCGAAGGCTAGAATCGGAAGGACCGCAAAGGTCGAAACCTGCTGAGCCGCCCTAACGTCCTTGATCTTCGTGGAGACTAGGAGGCTGATGAAGGTACCGAGCAGGCCTACGAGGGGTATGAGGGCGACCTGATAAGCCATCGACGGTGTTGGTAAAAGCGCGTATCCCAGCGCACCTATAGTCAGGGCATCTATTGCCCCTATGAGCACAGCGAGGGTCCCGTAGCTAACCACCATAGCGGGAACGAAGGCTGCCAAGCACTTCCCCAGGAGAAGCTCCGCATCTGTAATCGGGGAGGCCAAGAGGGGCTCAAGGCTTCTGTTGTTCTTCTCGATGACGACGCTTGTAGATGCTAGAAGCGCCGTGACGACGGACGGGATGAGTAGCACTATTAACGAGGTTACGGGGAGGATCTGGTTTAGCTCTGAGACCCCAGATGGCTGACCTATAAGCTGGATAACGGCGAAGAGGTTCTCAACGATAATGATTATGGGTAGAACCGATACAGAGAGGAAGACATAGCGATTCCTCGTCGTCTCCTGGATGTCCTTCTTGAAAATCTCTAACACCGCTGTCCAGTTCATTTAGACGCCTCCTGTGACGGTCTAACAAGTTTAAGATAGACCTCCTCTAGACTGTGTCTGACCTCGCCAACGAACTGGATATGGTAGCCCTCCCTTACTAGAAGGTCAACAATCTGAGGGTTCTCCTCCTCTGGGTCTTCCAGCTCGAGGACTAGTTTATTTTCAGACCTCTCAGCCAAGCGCACGAAGGGTAAACCACGAAGCTTCGCGACTACTCCATCGTCAGCTGCTTTTAAGTGGAAGACTATAGTGCGCTTGAATAAGTTGGCTCTGAGATTGTCGGGGCTGTCGAGGGCGAGGAGGCTACTCTGTATGACAGCTACGCGATCGCTTAAGCGGTCCGCGTCGTCGAGGTTGTGAGTGCTTAAGACGACTGTCTTACCCCTACTCTTGAGGTCAAGAATGAAATCCTTAACAGTCTTGGAGGCGACTGGGTCGAGGCCCGACATGGGTTCATCCATGAATACGTATTCTGGGTCGTGGAGAAGTGCACGAATTATAGCAAGCTTCTGTTTCATCCCCTTGGAGTAGGTCTGAACGGCATCGTTTCTCCTGTCCCACAGGTCAAATGACTGCATGTGGGCGCGGATCCTCTCGCCGAGTTCGGGGGGCCTCACCCCGAAGAGCTTCCCGTAGAACTCCAGGTTACGGAGGGCCGTGAGGGCCTCGTAGTGGCCAGGTACCTCCGGTTGGACTCCGACGTTTCTGTGGACCTGCATAGGGTTCCTTGTGACGTCGACACCCTCAATGGTGCATGTACCGCTTGTAGGGGCTATGAGTCCTGTAAGCATCCGGATGGTTGTGGTCTTCCCTGCCCCGTTAGGGCCCAGCAAGGCGAAGACCTCCCCCTTCTTGATCTCGAAGCTGAGATCCCGCACAGCGATGTTAGTACCGAAGTTCCTGCTGAGTGAAACCGCCTTGATCATGTTGAGTCACAAGCGCTCGAACTTCGATTCATCTAGTTTCTTCTGGTCTGAGTCGGATGGCTCTGGTTTTGACTCCTGAGGTGAAGGCGTCGGGGACTTATCCCCTGGCTTTGGACGCTTGTACTTGTAGGAGCTTGCAATGTAGCCGCACTTGGGACATGTAATGGTGCCCATGGGATAGATAGAGAATCCACCCGTGAATCGCTTATGAGTGAGAATAGGGTTGTTGAACCGTTCCCCGCAATTCGGGCACGCTATTTGCCTCCAAGACATCGGGTAACACTTCAGGCTTCATCGTTTAGGCGTCTATTTAAAGTTGTACTTGAAGAAAAAATGTTTCTTTTAGCGCATTAGGTATATGATTTTAATTTGATCCAAAATAGTGACGTGTTCTTCAGATCTAATTTAAATTCACTTCGATAACCTATGTCTTCTTTATCACGACTAACCTTAGGTATTTTAAAAAAAATAAATTCCAGAATTAAATATTTAAGAGCGATTTGGTGTGTTTTATTCGCTTGAAGTGATTTTTTGAAAAAAGAAATAATCAAGATAAAAGGTATCCAAAAACCGAATAGTCCTTTCAATCACGTGATCAAGGCTGGTGATTTTCTCTTCTTGACAAGCCAACTCTCATCGGATTTAAGGACAGGCAGAATAATCGGTGGAACTATAGAAGAACAGACGAGAAATGCCTTAGAGAACATAAAATTTCTATTACAAGCTTCAGGATCATCAATGAAAGATATTGTAAAAATGGTGATCTACATGCGCGACATGAATGATTTTGGCAAGATGAATGCCACATACAAAAAGTACTTTGATGAGGGAGAAGAACCGGCAAGAGTGACCATTCAGGCCATTTCTCCAATAAAAGATATCGATATTGAAATTGAGGTAACCGCCATGTTATCTTAAGAATTGGATCGTGTGCGATTCTAAATGTTTAATAATGCAGATGGCGATTTTGTCGATCTATAGTTGATAAAATTGGACGCAGACATTGTATGGGTTTCAGTTTCTATAGCCTTTGTCGTACTGATGGTTCCTGCACTCGGCATCTTCTACGCTGGCCTCGTCAGGCGGAAGAATCAGATCGCCACCTTCTTCCATTGCCTCGCTGTCTTCGCCGTCGTCGGCCTCGTGTGGGCGCTTGTAGGCTACAGCCTCGTCTTCGGGCCAAGCATTGGAGGCTTCATTGGTGACCTCTCCAAGGCGGGACTCCTCAATGTTGGGTCCACTCCCAATCAGAGCTACGCACCAGGGATACCCGAGACGCTCTTCCTCGTCTTCCAGTGTGTTGTCGCCGCTATCACCCCCGCCCTCATCATCGGTGCCCTTGTCGAGAGGACGCGGCTCCGCTCGATGCTCCTCTTCTCCATCCTATGGTCGCTGTTCATCTACTCACCAATCGCTCACTGGGTCTGGAATACCGGTGGTTGGTTGCATGTCATGGGTGTGATCGACTTCGCGGGTGGTTATGCCGTCCACACCGCCGCGGGCGTCTCAGCTCTCGCTGCCGCCATCGTCATAGGCAGGAGATTAGGGTTGAAGAAAGGGGAGGTGTTCAAACCGAGTAGTATACCCCTCGTCATTCTCGGCGCGTCGATCCTTTGGTTCGGATGGTTTGGCTTCAATGCGGGCAGTGCTCTGAAGGCTGGGGATGTCTCCGCATCTGCCGTGGTGGTAACATTCCTGTCGGCTGCCGCTGCGGGGCTCAGCTGGATGATCATTGAGTGGAGGATCAGGGGTAAGCCATCCTCTGTTGGCTTCTCAGTCGCTGCTGTCTGTGGCCTTGTCGCCATCACCCCAGGTTCGGGCTTTATCACCGTCCCTGCCTCCATAATAGTGGGGTTGGCCTCCGGAATCGTCTCCTACTTTGCAGCGAACTGGCGCGCCAACAAGACCAATATCGACGATTCTCTCGACGTATTCGCCTGCCACGGCGTCAATGGGATTATGGGCAGTCTCGCTACAGGACTATTTGCCTCAGTTCTTGTAAATCCAGCTGGTGCTAACGGGCTTCTCTATGGCAATCCTGGCCTCTTCGAAGCACAGCTGATCGCTGCGATCGCTGTAATCGCTTACGCCTTCGTCGGCTCATACATCCTCCTCAAGCTCATCAACCGCGTCTCGAAGCTGAGGGTGGAGCCAGAGGAGGAGAATGAGGGTCTCGATATTGCTGAACTGGGCGAGAGCATAGACGAATAAATTTTTTGATTTTTTCCTCTTTAGAATTCTCATTCAATGTCCCAGATAGCGAACCACTCCCTTCCCGCGAAACCGAGTATTTACTCATGCGCTCGCGTACGCACAAGCATCTAGATTATGAAGTATTTTGGGCAGACTTCACTATCACTGGCCCAAAGAGCGGTCTGTATACTCTTGATTCCAGGTATCGCGGAAATCTCCTTACCAAGGCTCATGAGGTGTTTGAAGTCGTGTATGACGCCTATTACGAGAAGATCGTGATCCCCGACGGTCTTGGTGGCTACGATTATATTCGGCATCTTGATCAGTGTCTTCAAGATCTTCGTCGAGTCGGGTTTAACGCCACCACTCTGGGAGACATCGATATGGAACGCCGCCATACCTTCGTATCCGATAAGTCTGGGGTCCACTATCACAGTTGATCCTCGGACATCCCCACCCTCAATGAGGCGTTGGTAGCGATTAATTATGGTGTCAGGACTCTTATCAAGGACCTTGGCTATTTTCCGGAAGCTCGTCCTAGCGTCCTCGGTGAGCATCTCTATAATCTTCTGGTCGATCTCATCCATCAACATTATCTCTCCTTTAACCGCTCGAGCTCAAAGTTCTCAGGACAGAGTAGGACATCATCTACCCAGATGCTCGTTTTCAGATCTTTGACATATGTGAACCCCTTGATAGATTCCCGAAGTAAATTTAGCTCCCTCATGTCTTTTAAGACGGCAATAGCGAAGATATTCTGCATCCCCATACTCGGTGTACAGAAGACGACGCCGGGCTGCTTCTTCATAGCATCTACCCCCTCAGCAACGTCGACTGCATCGACATTCACCTCGAGGCTCACTAGACAGTCCAATCCCATCAGCCTCGGGTCTAAGAGGATAGTTGTCCCTTTCACGACGCCATTCTTCTGAAGGCGCTGCAGACGCTTGATTATAGTATCAACGCTGACTCCGCACTCTTTGGCGATGTCAGCGAAGTTTGTTCGGGCATCCTTTTGTAAATTACGGAGCACCCTTACGTCAGTATCATCGAATTTCACTTTGGCACCACTTACAGACCAGTTGAACTCCCTTAAAAATACCCACTATTTTCGGACACTTGGTCATAAAAAGGTCATTTAATACGAATATGTAAAGTTTGTCAGATTTTTTTTGATTAAGAACCCGACAAATTACGATTTTATATGGATAATTCGCGAAGAATATCTGGTTATCCAGGAATCTTGTATTATTTCACATACATGCTTGTTTTGACATTTCTAACTGCTGGAATTTAGTTACTTGAAAATTTGAGTTTAAAACATTTGAGCCCTTCAATTTCTCACCTAAAAATAAAAGCCGTGTGTAGAGTTGAACCTTGGATCCAAATGATACCTCTGGAGTTAGGACCAAATAGTCTCCTTTCTGAGCCAGCGGAGGATACAGTAATCTAAAAAATTTATATTTTAAAACGATCATATCAAATAAATTTTCAATATTTCTCTTATTTCATAGACTTAAATGATGAATTACTACATATAATAAGATAAACCCTCATTAAATCTCTTTTAACATGTAAAATAATTACGTAAAATATCGCAATTTCAACTTATAACGTAGGATAATGAATCAAGATACTGAACATTTAGCAGATATTTAGTGGTTTTTAGATGGAAAAACCTCAAATATGTTGTTTTTCGTCTTTCGGTGAAGGTGTTTGACTGATTGAATCCGGGTGACATCGCCTGGGTTGCGGTAGCAACCGCTCTTGTAATGCTAATGACCCCCGCACTAGGCTTCTTTTACGCGGGGCTAGTTAGAAGGAAGAACCTACTATCAACTCTGGTTCAATGCCTCATTATTTTCGCTGTTGTAAGCATTGTCTGGACCCTGTGGGGATACAGCCTGGTCTTCGGACCGAGTATTCACGGGATAATCGGTGACTTATCCTGGGCTGGGCTTAACGGCATAGGCGCAGCGCCTAACCTCGCCTACGCTCCACTTATACCCGAACTCCTGTTTTTCGCTTTTCAGCTCAAGTTCGCGGCGATCACGCCTGCGCTCATTATAGGGGCCTTCGCTGAGAGGATCCACTTTCGTTCACTACTAATCTTCATCATACTCTGGTCTACACTCATCTATTGCCCTGTAGCGCACTGGGTCTGGAACTCAGCAGGATGGCTCAAAGCCCTCGGAGCCATAGACTTCGCTGGGGGGCTTGTAGTCCACATCACTGCAGGTCTCTCCGCTCTTGCAGCGGCGATCGTCATTGGGCGTAGAAAAGACTTAGAAAAGAAGGAAACAATCAAACCTAGCAACATCCCCTACGTCATTCTCGGGGCTGCGCTACTATGGTTTGGGTGGTTCGGCTTCAACGCTGGTAGCGCTCTCGCGGCTGATTCAACAATGGTCTTCGCCTTAGTGAATACAAACCTCGCGGCTGCGACTGCGGCTGTCAGTTGGATGATGGTGGACTGGATCACGAAGGGTAAGCCCTCCGCAGTTGGAATGGCAGTCGGTGCCGTTTGTGGCCTCGTAGCCATCACACCTGCCTCAGGCTACGTAAACGTAATGTCCGCTATGTTGATTGGACTCGTCGCAGGAATCATATCAAACATGATGTCGAACTGGAGGGCGACTAGGACAAGGATTGACGACACCCTTGACGTCTTCTCCTGCCACGGCGTAAGCGGCATATGGGGCTCCATCGCTACTGGCATATTCGCAACAATCGCAGTCAACCCAACTTCAGTAAACGGCTTACTATTTGGAAACCCTGGTCTACTATTCTCACAGATCCTAGCCGTCGTTGTAATCGCAGCTTACTCCTTCTTTGGCTCATTTATGCTGCTTAAAGCTATCAACATCTTCTCACCTCTTAGAGTTACACCCGAGAACGAGGAGAAGGGTCTTGACCTCGCTGAGCATGGCGAGGAAGCCTACTCCCAGCAAGACTAACGATTCTATAAACCCATATTTAGAGGTTTTAGTTTCTAACTCTTTTTTTTATTGAATTCTTAGATTGTGAAACCTTCAACCCACTAATATTAACGCTTTAAAAAGACTATAAACCTATACAAATGTATAGTAAATTAGCAAAAAAGTATATATCAATGTGGCGTATGTTCCGATTTGTTACAATGTTGAGCCATCAAGGCATCCCTTTCTGATCGGAGGATAGTAAGTTGGAGAAAAAAGAAAACATCCCCCAGACGAGGAGCGTCTTTCTCGACTGGGGCAACGTGGTCTCGAAACTGACCCACTGCTACAGGAACGGACTATTCCCCATACTCATAGGCCCAAAAGGGGTAGGAAAGACCGCCGCGATAAGGAAAGCCTGCGAGGAACTCAGTAAGGAGATGTACACAGTCAACTTCTCCCTACGTACAAGGGAGTATAACCTCGTTGGCCACTACGACACCCGCCCCGACGGGACAATCTGCTTCACCTCGGGTCCACTCATCAGATCGATGCAGGAGGGCGCCGTCCTATACTTAGATGAGATAAACGTCGCTGAGCCCGCTGTCCTCATCCGCCTCGACGAAGCCCTCGACTTCCGGAGAGAGCTCAACAACGATGGAAATACAATAAGGGCCGCGGAGGGGTGGTGGGTCTGCTCCTCGATAAACCCCCTCGACCGCTACCACTCCGGAACCCACGAGCTACCTGGGCAACTGCTATCACGCTTCCCAGTCCGCATCTATATGACCTACCCCAATCCAGCCACCGAATACGAGATTGTGAAGATGCATGTCCCTGAGGTAACGAGGAAAGCCTCCGATCTACAGGAACTGCTCCTCGCCATTAACCAGCTTAGGGAGCAGGACCTTCCCTATATTCCCAGTATACGTGAGTCTATAGCCCTAGGGAAGCTCCTGGTTTCCGGTATTGACGTGAAGTCAGCAGTTGAGATGACTCTCATCGACGTCTACTACCAATGGGATTCATCAATAGTGGATTCGGTGAAGGAGCTGCTTCGATCCAGGCTCCTAATAGAATTCGACTAATGAGACGGGTGACTGTATGAGATCTGTCAACGACATCCTCGGTTTCTGCATAAAGGCGTGGTCTGGTAATAAGAGAATCCACATTAAAACAGGTGACGACTTCAAGAGTGACCCAGAGGAAGCAGTTGTCGAGATACCTAACTATTATGGCTCACTCTACCCTAACCTCCTCGGTCTCCCTAGGTGGCGACTCTGGCGATTCTATGCCTTCCACATCGCAATGCTTCAGCTCATTAGCCCACGGGGTAGAGCCCGGGTGATAGAGGGAATTGCCACAAAGCTGGAGATGAAGGAGTCAGGGTATCATGGACTTATACTTGGGGTCCATACCGCTGTTGAAGATTATCGCGTCGAGAAGATCGGGCTTAGGACTTACAGGGGCTACGTAGCTGAGCAAAGATATGTACGCGGCTTCGTCGCTGAGTCGGAGAAGCGCCTAAAATATCCATCCATCGAACCAGTGATGAAGGCCTACCAGAGCTTCCTCAAGAGCCTTATGTTTGACATCCAGCCGAAATATGATCTGCCCTTCTTTGAGGAAATCGTGGCAGAAGCCCGCGCCGTTGAGACTCTCGATGAATTGGTCTCGGCCACAACGAACATCACTCAAAAGCTCGTTTTGAGGTATGGGCCACCACCAGGCTACTCGGAGTTCGAGGTCGAGAGTATGGTCGTCCCCTCAGATGTCTTGGATCACGACGTAAAGGAGGCAGAGGCGAAACTCTCCAAAGACATCGTTAATCCAACGAAGTCAATAATCCAAGAGTATTCAACAATAAAGAGGGAACACGCTCGCTTACTCGATGAGGAGGCGAGGAAACGAACGGAGCAGAGTAACCTCGAGGCAAAAGCGGAGTTTCAACGCGTTGAGAACGGGTTAACCATAAAGCAGATCGAATACATGAAGGACGCTTACCGTATCACCCAAGGCACACAGATGCACACGAATAGGCTGATAGCCAACCTAAGAAAATGGCAGTCAGGATGGGATGAAACCCTCGACTATTCAGGTGCTGAAGTCGACATCGACTCCTACCTTTTGGAGCGTAAGGACACCGTGAAGGGAAGGTTCTTTGTCGACGAGAGACAGATTAGTCCCCGCAGCAATATCGCCATCCTCCTCGACATGTCCTCATCCATCTCGACCCTCGAGGAGCAATACCTAAAGTCCATAGTGATAATTGGGGAGGCCCTTAGCTATTTCAGGATGAACTTCTCCATCTTCGTCTTTAACCAAGGCTACTTCTACATCGTAAAGATGTGTCGGGAACCCTGGTCGATGGGCATCAAGGAGAAACTCGCCTCCCTGGAGAACAAGGGAGGTACCCCACTTGCTGAGGCCCTCCGACTCACCCAATACTACTCAAACGCCGAGAACTGCAGGAATATAGTAGTAATCACGGATGGGGAGCCGAACGATATGAGGGGGGCAGCCGAGGTCATCAGGATGGTCGAGGCCTCGGGGACAAGCGTCTCCATTATTGGATTCCGCCACGCCAACAAGAGAACCTACACACGATTCTTCAATCTCCTCGGGAACAGACAGGGTAGGGTTCGAGTGATAAACAACGTCGACACACTACCCGATGCCTTCTTCGACTCTATAAGGGTAACCTCAGAGTGATTTAGCGGATAAACCATTTACGCCAACGATACTTTGATAGTCATGTGAGGCCGATGAATTTTCTAAAATTCAGGAATCTGCCAGTTGTCGACTGTCACGTCCACCCTTGGCCACCTTGGAGAACTAACAATGAGCTGGATGAAGCTGCGCTCAAGGCCAAGTCACTTGAGCTTACTGAGACTATCAAACTTGGACGCTTGAATAAGATGCACCTCTATGGGAACCTCGACCACTCCGCCCTCTACCTCAAGGCGACAAACCCGGGCCTATTCTACGCCGGAGGCTACGTGCCTTGGAGCTTCGATGCGAAGAATTGGGATAAGGTGGACTGGATCAGCTATATCGAGTCCCTCGTGGAGCTCGGCTACGACGGCATAGGGGAGATGGGCGCTAAGCCCGTCACCAGGGATAGACACACTCCACTTGACTCCCCAATCTATAAGGGGTTCTGGGAGGCGTGCGAGGCCGAGGATCTACCCGTCGTATGCCATGTGGGCGACCCCGAAGAGTTCTGGAGCGAGGACCAGACGCCCCCCTGGGCGAAATCACGTGGCTGGGGTTACTATCGGGGTGATTACCCCTCTCTCGAAGAGCTGTACTCAGAGGTTGAGAATGTTCTCAGTCGTCACACTAAGGTCAAAGTGGTCTATCCTCATTTTCTTTTCCTCTCTCCACACATGGATAGGCTGGACGACTTCTTCACTCGTCACCCCAACGCATACATCGACCTCACGCCCGGCATAGAACTCGTCTACAATATATCCCGTCATAGGGACGAATGGCGACGCTTCTTCACCCGCAACGCGGATCGAATACTACTCGGTACGGACATTGGCATGAGCAAAACGGTTGAGGAACATCTTGCACGAGTCTGGATACTCCGTAACTTCCTAGAAACTAGTGAGGAGTTCTACACCCCTGATTCTGCCGATGAACTGCTCACACGCTATAAGGAACCATTCATAGGCCTCGACCTACCGACGGGGTCCCTTGAGAAGATTTACTCGAGGAACTTCCTCAGGCTCTGGGGCGCAAAGCCGAGGGTAGTTGATGTGAAAACTGTAATATCCACATCTGAGAAGCAGGGTCACCTGGGAGTAGCTAAGGCCCTAAGGAGTATAAGCTAAAATCAGGGCTTAATCGTCCCCCATCTTCTTGGCGACAGACTCCTCAGCTCTCTTGATTAGGGTCTTGACAGACTCAGCGAGTTCCTCGCATGCGACGTGGCGGATCTCGATGGAGCCGTCGATCTCCGCCTCGGCTACGAGCCTATCAATCTCTCTCCTCTCGGAGGAGACCTTCTCGAGTATTACGGTCTTTTCTCTTTCATACTCCACCTGGATGCGCGCTAGTTCCTCTGCGAATGAGGTCTTAGCTTCTTCTAGCTCCTTCTCCGCTGCAACGAGCCTCGATCTGGCGTCCTGCTCCCTCTTCGCCTTATTCTTCGTGATTCCCTCGAGGAACCCCGCCTTCGATTCCTGGACTTCCTCTAACTCGGTTCTAAGTGTCTCGACGCCGCTGGTCAATGCCTTGAGTTTATCGTCTCTTCGGGCAGCTTGCTCTCTTAGCTTCTCGTTGTGCTCCTGCTCCATATGAAAGAGCAAATCTTTGGAGCCATGAAGGCCCATTATGGTGACCTCTCTCGACGCCTCCTTTGCTTCCTCAACCTTCAGCGCTGTCTCGACCGCTGATACGAGATTTGTGCACTCCTCCCTGAACTTATCGTCCACTTCGACAACTTGACTTACCTCGAAGTCATCTATGACAGTTTGGAGGCTCTTCAACCACCTTGCGAAGTGTTGGTGGAATGGGGCCATTGCGAACGTCTGGGAGCCGAGGGTCTCAAGTGAAACGAGAGTACGGTCCACGACCTCTTTACGGGACTGGGTTCCGCTCTCCTTGAGGCGAGTCCCAGTTAAATGCTGAGTCTTCGCCTTCTTTGTCTTCGCCTTCTTTTGTCTATCGAAGCCCCTCGGGGTCCCCGAGTTCTGCTGATAACTCATGAAGAGAGTAGAATACTCTTGGGGTATATCTGGGCTCGGACTGCTGTGCCTAATCATCTGCTTCTTCGAGGGCTCGTGCGAGCTGATCAGGACATGAAGTGCCCTTCCCCATGCAATCGATGCCAGAGTCTCCGGATCACCTCGTCGACCTCCATTCCCTCTACTAATGAGGCGATTCCCTGCAGGTTTCCCTCACAACCGTTGATGAACTCGACGTGAACGACCTTCCCAGCATGTAAGGTGAAGTATATTTTACCTGAGCAGACGCCCATAGGAGTGTACGTCCTCTTCTCCATTTTTCAGTCCCTGAACCTTTTCTCCCAAGGAGATGACTTGAATTAAAAGTCTCCGCTGGTTTTATGCCCTTTTCAGGGCATCGGGTCTAGCGTGAGTCGTTGTGGTGGGTGGCATCATAGAAGTAATTCATATACGTGGCGCATATTGTTTCGGGGCATAATCTACTGCAGACGTACTCGGGGTACTTTGACAGCTCTAAATCAACCACTTCCGCCTCGAATTCTCTACCGCAGATCCCCCTTAGTCTCACCAAAAGTACTCAAGATTGAGGGAAGCTGCCCCCGCTTAAGGCGTTTCTGAGGGCACTCGCTTTATCTTCATTTTCGACACCTTGTGGATGAAGCGACATGTGCGCGCTTCCTAACATTTATCAACCATGGAGAGAAGAAAAGAGATGAGGTTCTTTGAATGTCAGAGTCTATTGATAAGCTCATGGCTGCGTTTGCGGGTGAATCACAGGCGAATCGTAAGTACCTTGCCTTCGCGAAGAAGGCTGAGGAGGAGGGGATCCCACAGGTGGCGAAGCTTTTCCGAGCCGCCGCCGAAGCGGAGACTGTCCACGCTATGAATCACCTGAAGATAGCGGGGAAAGTGGGTATGACTGTCAGTAACCTCGATGAAGCAATTAGTGGGGAGACCTTCGAGTATCGTCAAATGTATCCAGAGTTCCTTGCAATCGCTCAGAAGGAGAAGAATAAGCAGGCGGAATGGAGCTTCAACGTCGCTAATCAGGTTGAGGAGGTCCACGCAGGCCTATACAAGAAGGCCCTGGAGGCCCTAAAGACTAAGAAGCCACTCCCGAACGTGAACTACTACGTATGTAAGGTCTGCGGTAATACGGTCGAAGGGTCAGCCCCCGATAAATGTGTAGTCTGCGGTGCCCCAAAGGCTCAGTTCTTATTAGTCAGCTGAGATCATTTCTAAGAAATTATTAACGGGGCGTTTCCATCGAATTCACGTAAGGAACTAGTCATCGGGTACTGTTTGGTGAATTCTTTCCCTATATTTAGGTAATGGCCTCCGATGAGGGTCGCACTGTAAAGATTATGTGGCGTCCTTAAACGTCAGGCTTTGAGTGTTGGTACCTTATCCCCATGGTTATTTGACGAGTGTGCCGAGGACATCGAACTGCATCTCACGTGGCTTACCGAGAAGTTCCATCCGCTTCGAGAGCTCCTTGTCCTCACTCACCACTTCAGCGAGGCTCTCGCTAATCCATAGGTACTCCATCTCCTGCGTGTTCTTCACGATTATGACCCTTGCCCTCTCCCGGTCTATGGGGCCGCATACTCGCAGGGCTGTATCGATGGCGTCTCTGTCGTTGGGGAGCCATATGGGGATCTTCCCAGTCGCGCATGTTCCCTGGGTTAGGCAATTAACATAGGTTGAGGGGTAATCGATCTTGTCGAAGACTCGGCGAGTCGTTAAGTCAGCGAGGCCAATACCGATCGCGTTGCCATGTGTCTCATCAGAGAGGTCGAGGACGACTATCTTATCGATCTTGGGTGCACGAAGGTCAGATTCCCCTTGCATCCAGAAGCGTCCTGTGACATTTGTGTCCATACCGACGCCGCTAATGTTTTTCCCGATCTCTTCGACGACGAGCACGTCAATCTCCTGGAAAGGTAGGCGGGCTAGGAGGTTCTTCGCCTCCTCTAGTAGTTTGAGCTCCGCGGCCTCGAACTCATCAGGATCCAGGACGACAACCTTCGCTGTCTCGTGGCGGGCATTTTCGAGTATGGCGAGTCCCATAATTATGGGGGCCTTCTTCATGATGAGTCGTGCTGCGGCTGGAAGGAGGGTGTGGTACCCCTCGTAGAGATTGTGATGGATCATCTCCGCCCCCTTCTGTTTCCCGAGACCGATAGCCATCATCTTCATGAGGCCGCTCTCTATCTCACCCTTGAAGTCTGTGTGGGGCTTGATGCGGCCAACGACTATGATGCCGTCGGCGGCGAGTGCGTTTCTGTCGAGGTAGACAGGGGTTCCTTTGATTTCACCGATCTTGTCGACATCCATGCTGCTGATTATGGGGGCACAAACACTCTCCTCGGTAATGCCGAGGCTGCTGAGGGTCTCGATCTGGCCGTGTGGTGTTGCCCCTCCGTGGCTGCCCATAGCTGGGATGAGGAAAGGCTCACCTCCCGCAGCCTTCACCTCCTCTACGACTGTTCTAAGAATTTCGGGAATGTTAGCGATTCCTCGGCTTCCCGCCGTGATCGCTATTCGTTGACCCTTACTAATCTTCCTTGCGAGCCCCTTGGAGTTTAACTGGCGCCTGATCTCGGTGACATAGTCGTCAATTATTGGCTGATCAATCCTCTGCCTAGCCTCGACCATCTTAGGGAAGCTCATCGACGATCCGTAGGCTCAGCTTGGATTAAGCAGTTTTCTTCTTGAAACGGACCTCAGCCACCTGGCTGCAGTCTTATTGGCGTCTACGAGGCTCGGGTTCGCTGTGCCCTCGCGCGCGCATAGGTAACGTGGTCATACCATAAACGCCTTTAGTTCGATGCAAGGGTGAACAATCATGGCTCAAGGATTCAACGCGAGTATTGTTGACGATTGGGTAAAGTTCTGGAACACCTACGATCTCAATCAAGTTGAGAAGCTCTTCCTGAAGGATGCTAGAGTGACATATTTCTCCTCCGAAAAGCAGGGAGTCATTAAGGGTTATGAAGCGCTAGTCAAGCACCACGAGGGCTTTGGCTTCGTCAAAGGCGGAAAGGTTCAGCCAAACAAGCTGTGGCTTGAGAGTGTGGACGTTGAGGACTTCGGAGGCTCTGCCATAGTCTGTGCCATCTGGTTCTTCAAGCGTCCGAATAACGAGGCGGCGCAAAAGGGCCCGGTTACCCTCGTCTATGAGAGTACACCTAAGGGGTGGAGGTTAGCACACGCTAATTTTGGAAACTATAAGTGATCTCTTCTTCACGCCTACATAATTTTTATAATCAACTATGTGAGGAAAACTTCTTTCCTTGATTGCGTGCTGTGTGGTCTCACGTGCAAGATGTGTATGTACCTAGGTTAGTACACTAATCGGGTAAATGGTCTCGGTGTTCCTTTCCATGTACTACCACGGTCCCCAAGAAAATCCTCTCCCCTACCCCTTTCTCCAGCATATTCTTTACCATCTTCTCCGCCCGATTTCTCCCCATAAAGGCACCAATGGAGAAGTCTATGCTTAAACCGATCATGGCTGGGACCACGAAGTGGTAGTAGTGTGGACCCTGTCCCATCCAGAGGGTGTTGAAGAGGAAACCCATCAGGGTTAGTATTACACTCACCCCCGTGAAGGCTCCAACTATTGTGAATAAGAGATCGAGTTGGAAGGGTCCCCCGTTTACTCCAGTTACCTTGAACTTTCTGAAGTATGGGAGAACCATCGCAGGGATGAATCCAGCGATTGCTAAGAGAAGAATCATAATGGGGATGATCTCGATTGAGTACGTCACTGAGTTCGCACTCAACGGTTTAGAGAAAACATCAAAGATTTGTAGTACGGCTTGGAGGTCCGTTATGGTGCCGGGTTGGATGGTATGTATGTCCCATGCAAGAGTTACTAACGTAAAAAAGATGAGGCATGGTATTAGGAACAATGCGTATCTTGTTATTACGTTACCTGTTGGCCTAGAATCGTCATCCACTACTTCTATTACATGTCTAGAATTGTTTAGGTGAGCGATAAACTCCGTTAATTGTAGGGAAAATCTGCCACCGAGTAGTATGACGAAGAGATAACCGAGGATAAGGGCTCCGAAGCCTCCGATGCTCGTATAGCCGAGTGTCCTCCAAAATACTAGGCTCGTGGGAGAGAGAGTTCTAAAAGCTGAGAATATTGCGTAGACGAAGAATGCGATGCTTAGACTAAATGATAGGATAATCTTCAGAACAAGTCTCTTTGCGATCAAGTTTAGTCCAGACCCATATTTCTCTCGAAGCCTTTTGTATACATATTTTCTCTTTCAAACACTTTAATCGTTCGCGCTTAGTTTGTTTGGAAATTCTCCATTCAATGCGGTAAAACTAAGCTCTTTGTGAGAACGAAATTACTAAAGAGATAACTTGACCGCAGGTTAGCTTTTGAAATCAAGCACTATTTTTAACCTTTTTTTAGTGCTCGCTCTTAATCCCGCTTTATCTCTTTATTACTAGACTCCCCAACTTTCGCGACAGCAATGGAGCCCGAAAGGACACTGTTATTCAAAAACGATAGCTCCATACCTGAATCAAGTTTTATTTGTGTATGAATCGAATCGAGTACAACAACAACCCCCTCAGCATTCAGGTATGTTGTATAAACTCGATCACCTACGACGTAAGGAAGTCTATTCCAAGAACCTCCACCCAGATCAGAAAACCGGGTAATAACGACGCCTCCCTGCGAAATCGCGACATTGGGAATCGAAACTATTCCCCCAGCGTCGTTTCTGAACCGAGTCACAAATGCACCCATCTCCTCCACCGTGCTCGGAATGTTATTTACGAGTACAGTGTCCCCAACTCGGTACATTCTTAAAAGTAAAACGAGCATACCTGCGAGAGTATCACCTACAAATGTCGATATCACTAGTCCAACTGTTAATGAAATGATGCCACCACTGATCAGTAAAGTGTTAGTGTCGACGTTGAAAACGTGAAGTAATGAAAACACTGCTATCGTTATTAGAATCGCTATCGTAACGAACTCGAAGAAATTTGCAGATTGTATACCAAGTCTTCCGGAGAAGAACTTTTTCGTCCTCCTCACGATGAAGACAGCGATAGCCGTAGTCATGAGGACAATGAGGACCCTCGAGGTCTGTAGAAATATTATATTTGTAGGAATTGTGGGAGCTACTAATTCATCGAAGAGGAATACACTTACTAGGGTCAAAGGCGCTAGTAGTAGAAATACTACCATAGCGCGTTTAATGGATCCATTAGTTTCTGCCAGTGTGCTCACCGTTTAAGGGTAAAAACCTTCATTAAAAAAGATGAGGGTCCCAAGAAAAATTGGGTACGTCCTATCCTGGGCTTAATCGAGTTATCATTAATCAATGGTTCCTGGATGTGCACACTCGCCTACTCTACACCCAACAAGTTTAATTCCCCAGAGGGTTTCGGATTAGAGAGCTCCAGAGGACCCCGTGATGTCGGAACAGAGGCTCAAGATGGTAACCGTCGCGGGCACATTCGACTCTATGCACAAAGGTCACTGGCTGTTGCTAGACGAGGCATTTAACGTCTCTGACAAGGTGGTTATAGGGATTACAACGGACCGTTTCGCAGTCGCAATGAAAAAGCCACATGACATAGATCCCTATGATGTTCGTCTCGAGGAGGTTAAGAAGTATCTCCACAAGAAAGGCCTCCTAAAGAGAGCCACAATCTTCCCGCTTAATGATCCTTACGGGCCTTCAACTGACGATGGCGGAATAGAGGGAATAATGGTCAGCGAGGAGACGGAGCCAAGGGCAGAGGAGATCAACCAAATCAGAGTAAATAAGGGAGAGAAACCTCTCCTCATCTTCGTAATGAAGATGGTCCTCGCGGACGACGGAAAACCCATCAGCAGCACCCGTGTCCGGCGACAAGAAGTAGACAGGTATGGTCGACTCATCGGCTAAGTCCAAATAGTCTAAGTACCAGATTCTAAGGATACGCGATGCATAATAATGTCATTCTGCTCACGCGCGCGCATCTGGAGAGAGTCGCCATCAATATAGCCGACGTTTCGAAGGCCACATACAACTGTGGGGCGAAGCCGATGGATGCGACGCTCGTCGAAGGGGGACCAGCCGCATACTTCACTAGATTACCGATAAGGAGGCTATTAGAAAAAACACGAGCAGGTGATATTCCTACAGAGATTTCTAACTCTGCGGGTGCCTTCGGACGTAACCAAATATTCTACCATCTAATGGACTACATCGCAAGGAAAAAGCTGGACATACCCGGTGGGTTCATACATGTTCCCAAGTTGCCGGAACAGGTGGTGTGCACTAAGGAACCTCATATGTCCCTTGATCTAATAGTAAAGGGACTTGAGATAATTATAGGGGAAGTATCCATGGATCTGTAGGGGCTAAATGCACACATTACAAAACCTTTATCCTATTCAGTTTTCGGTTTTTCTTCCAATGTGATATCTAACAAGTATTTCAGTTATAGGGTTTTATTGTAATAGGTTAATTCTCGACACTTTCAGGTGGCTCCCCACCCTCATCATATACCTCACCGTTTTAATCCACGAATCGCTTCACCCTAACCGATGGGCGCAACGGCCACTGCCCTGCTACCACTGCACCCCGGGAAGGCTCCTCGGTGGCTATTCAGTAGGATGGTTGAGTTGGCCCGCTGCATCACAGGGATATTAATCGATGAGTATGGCCGAGAAGGTTTGATGAATCGGCTGAGCGATCCCTGGTTCTTTCAGAGCCTGAGCTGCGTCCTTGGCTACGATTGGCATAGTAGTGGGACGACGACGGTAACATGTGGGGCACTGAAGGAGGCCATTGATCCGATAGAGACGGGGTTGGCCATCGCAGGTGGGAAGGGAAAGACTTCGATAAAGGCTCCCACCGAGATCAGGGAGAAGGGAGAGGTCTTTGGCCTTGGGGAGGCGAGGATCGAGGAACTTGTTTACTGCAGTCGTATGGCAGCAAAGGTGGATAACAGCCTGATCCAGGATGGGTACCAGCTCTACCACCACTGCTTCTTCTTCGACGAGAGGGGAAAGTGGATCGTCATCCAACAGGGTATTAACCAGAAGAGGGCTGACGCTCGCCGCTACCACTGGCCCATTGAGCACAGTGGCTTAATTGAGGAACCTCAGAACGCCATCCTATGCAACACCCGCCTCCCATACGTCCTCGACATGACCAGCGTGAAGAGTAAGGAGAATAGGCTCGCCTGCGTCGACCTCGTCAAGGAGAGTCCCGAGAGGCTCAGGAGGATGTTCCTCCCCCCTGTCCCAGCGAAGCAGAAGCGCCTCGACTCCTGGGCCAGCGTCGAGGAGCAGGAGCAACTCGTCATGCCTAGGAACGTTAACTGGGATACCCTTCGCGAGGTCTATGAATTCCAGCCTAAGAATTACGAAGAGCTTGTAGCATTCAAGGGTGTGGGCCCATCGACTGTTCGTGGACTCAGCCTAATCTCAGAATTGATCTATGGGGGGAGAGCCAGCTGGGATGACCCGGTCCGCTTTAACTTCGCCTTCGGTGGCAAGGATGGTGTCCCCTTCCCCGTCGACAGGAGAGCGATGGATGAGGCAGTCGATGTCCTCAAGACAGGTATATCTTCCTCGAAGGTTAGGGATGAAGAGAAGTCGCGGGCCTTCAGGAGGCTTCGCAGCTGCGTTCCATCGATACCCGACTTCAGGCTTTGAGCGCCTGGTTTATGACATACACAAAGTCGGTAGCGCATGCTCCTGCAATCACGGTCCTCTTCTCCGAGAAGAATCCCATAACTACCGATCCCATAGAATCTGGCTCAGCAGGAGTTTCCCTAAGTCTCGCCTCGAGTTCCTCGAGGTCCGTCTCAGGGTCCATGAAGAAGTCGCCTGTGAACTGGATGAAGCTGATCCTTCCCTCTGTAGTCTCAAGCTTCGCCCTGAGAAGCTTCCCCCCGGGGACCTTGTATTCAAACTTCTTCAACATGACTACCTCCGATATATCCAGTCCCTACTCTCGTAGCGAGTTCTAAACTGCTTTACGAGCTCCTCCTCATAGGGGGTGAGCATTCCTCGAATCAAATTGGCGTCGAGGGCCTTCCTATATCCCTCCTCTAATGCGGCCCGTACCTCTAGGAATCCAACTTGGCGTCCAAGCAGCCTACGGATTGTTGTGACGCGGTCCTCAGCTTGCTGTATCATCTTATCGCTGAGCTTCTCCTTCGAGATCTTTAGAACCCCAAACATCTCACGTGCATCGAAGTCGACGAGTAAAGTACCATGGTGGAGTACGGCTCCATAGCGTCTGATCTGAGCGTTCCCCGAAATCTTCTTCCCGGCTACAACTATGTCGTTGATAGGTTTGAAGTCAGCCTTTACTCCAAGGAGGGCGAGGGCTTCAATTATGCCCTGGCAGAGTAGGTGATAGGACTCGACTGGGTCCGTACTGACCCTTGGGTCGTCCTCCCTGAGTATGACGCTGTAGGTGATCTCCCCCTTCTCGCTGTTAAGGACAGCACCGCCTCCGCTTATCCTTCTGTTCAGGTTGAAGCCGAATCTCTCAAGTGCCTCTATGTTGACCTCGTCCTCGACGCTCTGGAAGTAGCCGAGTGTGACTGCGCTGGGTCTCCACATATAGAGCCGTAGGGTGTCTGGTGTTCTTCCCTCTCCCCGGGCCTTCGTTATTGCCTCGTCTACAGCCATGTTTGTGTATGCGTCGTTGACCTTGAGGTCAATGAACCTGAAGTCCTGTGGCAATAATGGTCGATTCTAGGGTTGGTGAATACTGATAAAAGGTGTTGTAGGCGTCTACCACTTGTCGAGGTGGAGCACCTCGGAGACTGGGCGACGTGGCCTTGGCGGGGGGTCTTGGTTGGGGTAGCCAACTGGTATCATAGCCACTGGCCTGACTCCGGTGGGGAGCCCAATTGCTTCCGCAGCCATTCCCTCGTCGAAGGCACCGATCCAGCAGCTAGCTAAGCCATTGTGCGTGGCAGTGAGCATGATGTTATCAACAGCCGCTGCCGTATCCTGTAGGCAATAGAGTGTCTTACCCCGGTCCCCATACCTCTGTGCATTCCTGGCCGGTTCCACGCAGACAACGATTACAACAGGTGCAGTCGCTATGAATGACTGACCATAGCTTGCCTCGACGAGCTCCTCCTTGACTGCTCGGTCCCTGACAGCGACGAAGCCCCATGGCTGCATGTTGCCTGCACTCGGGGCGCGTACAGCTGCCCCTATGAGGGTCTCTACCTCTTCATCAGTCAGTCCCTTCGGCGCAAAGGCGCGTATGCTCTTCCTCTTGAGAATTTCCTCGGGTATCTCCAACTCCTCACCTGAGGGTGTTGTGGCGATCGGCGATTTATATCGCCTGCTGCCTCGGGCGGCGGGCCGTATAGAACATGAATCCTATAGCCACCGCTACGACAACGCCGAGGATTATCATAGTCGGGTCAATCCAGCTTGACTGAAGACCATTCACCGTCTCAATCGATCTGATGTAGAGGGTTGAGGTGATTATCCTTTGTCGAGTCTCAACACTAAGGGTCGTATAGGATTGATTCGACACCTTCATCGCCGAGACAACAACGGGGGTGTACTCGGGGGCGTTCTGGACGATTTTTAGGGGGTCGCTTTCGCTAGTGTAAGTGAGGTCGACTGGTATCCAACCCCAAGGGGGGGTGTATACCATCGCCCAGCCGTGCCAGCCCAATCCCTTTTCTGAGATGTTGAGGTGCCCATTCCAGATCGTGTCGTTGTTGTTTATTCCTGAGTCGAGCACGACACCTATTTCGAGGTACGAGGGGATGCCCAGGCTCCTTAGCATGCTGACTAGCAAAATTGATTGATCGTCGCAGTCGCCCTCCCTCTGGGTGAGAGTCTGGTTCGGGTATAATGGTAACTCATGAGTCGCGTATGTGATGTTGGCGTGCATCCACGCGACTAGGCGAACAAGCTTCCCGAGGACGGTAGTTTGACCAGAGGTTATACTTCTCGCCAAGGTAGCTACAACGGTGTTATTTGACCAGAATGTCTCCGTGGTCACTGTGTAGTTCGAGATGAGGGCAGCGGGAATATCAGAAGCCGTCCCCGCTTTTGTTGAATCAATCTGGGGCTTAGGAAGACCCGAGGGGGATATTCCATACACGACTGTGTAGGTTAGATTCCCGTTTGCGGGTATTGATAGGCCCATGGTAGGGTCGGCTAAACTGTTTCCATCCTCATCTGAATAGGCTGGGCCAAGAGGGGGCGTTGCCGACGTTATGGTGACGGTCTGAGACGCGCCATTCACGAAGAGGGGGACTGATATGTCATCCTTTAGTAGTGTGGTTGAGGTTGCCCCACGGTTCTCGAAGACGTAGGTTAGGGTATACTTGTACTGTGGCGCCGCTTGGACAGGCACTAGCTGCACTAGAATTATGAGTAATATGAGAAGTGGCGTGGCGACTCGGGCTTTCAAGATGGTTCCAAGTTGATGCGGACGCGCCACTTAAACAGTTTACTCAGTGTACTGAGCTAGCCCCTCTGAACCTTTTCCCAGTCCTTGGCGAAGATTCGGAGGCCCTCGTCGGTGAGGGGATGGCTAAGCATCTTCTCAATAATATCAGGTGGTATCGTGGCTACATGTGCCCCCATCCTTGCGGCATCGGTGACTTGGCGGGGGTGCCTTATACTCGCTACTATTAACTGACTTGGGAGGTCGTAGTTGTCTAGGATGTCCATAACCTCCTCGATGACCTCCATACCATCCTGTCCCCTGTCATCGAGGCGCCCGACAAAGACACTAACATAAGTCGCACCCGCCTTCGCGGCTAGGAGAGCTTGGTTTGCTGAGAATATGAGTGTGACATTAGTCTTTATCCCGAGATTACTCAGTACCTTGACGGCCTTGAGTCCCTCGGACGTCATCGGGATCTTTACCACGATGTGCTCACCGAAGGCAGCGAGTTGCTTAGCCTCAGCAACGAGGTCATCGGCCATGGTGCTGCATGCCTCGACGCTTATCGGCCCCTTCACTACCTCGGTTATCTCCTTGACGACGTCCTCGAATCTACGCCCACACTTTGCAATGAGTGTGGGGTTTGTTGTCACCCCGTCGACTATGCCTAGGGCGTAATACTTCCTAATCTGGACAATGTCGGCGGTGTCTATGAAAAACTCCATTCAGGGTCCCGTGTTGTTCTCCTAGTTAGACTACTTTTTGGATAACACTTTCGGCGATGAAAGAACTGGATATTTAAGCCACGTCTTCCAAGCGATCACTGATTAAAATGATTAGGAGGCAACCCTTCGGGAGTACTGGACACGATAGCTCCGCGACACTCTTTGGCGCCGCAGCACTCGGTGAAGTGACTCAGGAGATAGCGGATGAGACACTCAAGCTCCTAACAGGACAGGGCGTGAACCACATAGACGTCGCTGCGAGCTATGGAGACGCCGAGCTCAGGATAGGTCCATGGATGGAGAAGCATAGGAGCGACTTCTTCCTAGCCACGAAGACGGGGATGCGCACCTATGCTGAGGCGAAGAAGGAGTTCGCTAATTCTCTTAAACGACTTAGGGTGAGGAGCGTCGATTTGATCCAACTGCACAACCTCACCCACCCCGACGAATGGGATACTGCCATGGGGGAGGGAGGAGCGCTAAAGGCTCTGGTGGAGGCAAAGGAGCAGGGCTTAACACGATTCATAGGTGTCACCGGTCATGGCCTTTTCGCACCCGCAATGCACATGAGAAGCCTAAAAAGGTTCGACTTCGACTCTGTTCTTCTCCCATGGAACTATATCCTATACCGGGATGAGCGCTACAGGGAAGAATTCGAGGCTCTCCGAAAGACATGCTGGGACAGAGGGGTGGCTGTCCAGACAATAAAATCCCTGACTAGGGGTCCATGGGGGGAGAAGGAACACACTGCCGAGACTTGGTACGAGCCCTTCGAGAGTCAAAGTGATATCGAACTTGTCGTCTCATGGGTCCTAGGGCAGGAGGGCATATTCCTCAACACTGCTGGAGACGTGAGACTTCTGCCTAAGGTGTTGGAGGCTGCTAGCAAGAATGCACCCAAGCCGAGCGACGAGGAGATGGAGGAACTCGCTAAGAGAACGTGCATGTCCCGCCTCTTCGTAGGGTAAGCACAGTCGCTTAGACCTTTTCCCCGAAAATATTCAATTTTGCTGCATAGAACATGTTGAACGTAATGCTATCATACCCAAAATTTTTAATTGATTCCACTGAATCGCATTGGATCTATTTCCTCAGTTTATCCTAGTTTCTCAAGCCTGGCTTGGCCTTCACTTGAAATTGGATGCTGGGAAGAGATTAAACTCGCTTTCTACTCGATGAGTGGTGCTACTTTGTCCATAAAGTATTCCGCTGACTCTGCCTCTGACCCGAAGGGGAAAACTATTACGAAGTGACTCACACCGAGGTCGATGTAACCTCTCACAAACTCAGCTGCCTCCTCCACGGTCTTCGCTTCCCACTTCTTCAAACCCGAGTACCTCTCATGGGGAGCTTGTGATCCGGATTTGACGTCTTTGAGGGCCAAGTGGAGACCCGTCGATTTGCGGATAGAGACGTAGTTGATCCCCAATTTCTTGCAGTGCTCCTCAAGGACGTTTAGACGCTCCTCGAAGACCTTGAGATCGATGTTCCATGCAAAGTTTGCGACTTGGGCATGTTTGGCGGTGACCTTGAGGAGGCTGTCGCCGGTTCCTCCAACCAGGACTGGCATCGGGTCCTGGAGGGGCTTCGGCATGGCTACACAGTCGTTAACGCTGTAGTATTTACCCTGGTAATTGGCTCTGGGCTTCGTCCACATCTGTCTGGCAATAGTGAGGGCCTCGTCGAGCTGTCTCACCCTCGCACCAGGGCTAGGGAATTGGTAGCCATATGCTTTGTACTCGACTTCCTTCCACCCTGCACCGACTCCAAAGTAGATACGTCCTCCGCTAATCACATCGAGGCTAGCAGCGATCTTCGCATCTAAGCAAGGGTTTCTGTAGTTCTGGCAGGAGACCATCGTGCCGAGACGTAGGGTCTCTGTCTCTGCAGCAAGGGCGGTGAGGAGAGTCCATGCCTCCAAGCAATCGACGTCGACGGCGTCTGGGCGAATTAGAAAGTGATCTGAGGCCCACAAACTCTCGAATCCTGCTGCCTCCGCACGCTTTGCCACTTCTCTCAGGTAGGTATACTCGTAGCCATACTGAGGCTCAATTTGGACGCCGTATTCGTTCTTCAATCCGATCGGTTACTATTTGGTAGGAATGTGTATAAACGGTTCCCCAAACCCAACCAGCCCCTAAATCACTCTTATTCCTCGCATATTGAATGCATTTGTAGCAATGTTATCATCTGGCTTGATGACTTGCGCAAATGTACTATGTTTTCTCCTGAACCATTCTTAATAGATCCTCAGCCGTGTATTTTCCGGGCTTCTCGCCATTCACAGCCATTTTCTCAGCCACCTCCCAAAGAACCTCGTTGTAAGGGGTCTTAACACCTAAACTTCGTCCCAGAATCACCACGTCCCCATTCAGAGCCTCAGCCTCTATATTACCTGTCCCACGGATGAGGCTCTGCCACGAAGAACTCCGCTTTTTTTCTCCCTCATAGCCTTTGGGCATCTTGTTAACTCCACGTACTACACGAACACGTCGCTCATAATCCTCAAGGTCCTCCCACTCAATCCCTGTTAACCTCCAAACCTCTTCTGCCTCCTTCCTTGTAGCCCTCAGGAATGCACTTCCATCGCCTCTCCCATTTGTAATAGCCTCAATCGAGTTACCTAAGTTTAAGAGACACTTCCCAGCCTTCGCTTTCATCACCCACTCATTTACAAAACATGCAAAGCCCGCAACTCGAAAAGCCTCTGAGACCTCTTTCGCTAACTCGTCAATTCCACGCGGGTAGAGACCCACCTCGATGAAACCCGCATTCCCTGAGATCGGGTTGATCACTTCCCCTGGTTGAAGAAATATTCCGGGCAGATTAACAACAACCCCGTAAACCTTGTCGAATATGCGGGTTGCAGCTGGTTCATTAATGATAGAGTTCTGAGCGCAGAATATCGGTAAGGTCCTATCGGCTCCCGCATTCTTCAATTGTCCTAAACAGAGGAATGTGTGTTGAGACTTAGCAGTTAATAGGACGACATCATACACCCCGAAGGGGGATAATTCTTTTGCCTCCTTAACAGCGGGTACCTTCAGAACATGTATTTCTTCGGGTGTGATCAACCTTAGACCATCAGCATTAATCTTGTCAACATGCCTCTGATTGCTGACCAAAACGACATCGTGACCGGTTCTATAGAGATGACCTCCGATTATACTTCCGATGGCTCCGGCCCCGTAAACGATGAAGCGCACAGTATCTTCCTCTCTTTAATTGTTGACTATCTGTTATCAGATGTTAGTCGCGCGTTTATGATTAACTATTTAATAATAATCATTTTGCTAATTCTTTCGCCAAAAACTCGTCGAGACGAGCATACGAATCATTTAAACCCTTCTCCATCTCTGACTAGAGCTCCCTTTCGCGGTCCTCAATCGACTGGAAAACGGCCAGAGACGTTACATGTGTCCTACTATCTGACAATTCTTCAAATCTCACTCTTCAAACTCAGATGTCCGAATTATTCTCTCAGATGCGCGTACCTCGCCACATCGCTGAATTGAAAAAAATGGTGGTGAAAAACCGGTTTATGCAAGATTTAGTCAACCAACGCAATAATACCCCGATTCATCGGTCGCTGAGGAGACGGGAGAGTAGGCGGCGGTAGTTTGATTTTGTGTCCATTACTTCAACCTCTTTGATGTTTGTATCACAACCGGTACTCGGTGTACTGACGTCTAGCTTCGCCATTGTGACCTCACTCAAGTTGTCGAGGGGTCTACAAAATAGACAGGAGGCAACCTCACCCCTGAGCCTTTTAACTTTATAGAACCTCATGGCTTCGCCAATTGAGTTGAAGCTGAACCAACCTCCATCGGCTCGCATTTCGTTGACTCCCTTTCTCTCTGTTGATGTGGGTTCGATGTGGATGCAGTCACCTTTGTGGAGGGTCGTCGTCTGTGTCGCCAGGTCGACATCGAGCCAGAACATGATTGTTGGGAGTGTAGAGGGGTTAAAAAACTTGATTCTGCTATTTATTTACGATTCTCGACGATCTGCTCTGTCCTCGCCGCTATCGCATCCGGCGTCAATCCGAATTCCTTTAGGTAACTATCAACGTTTCGGCTTGAGCCTGCGTAGACGTCGGGAATCCCGAGCCTGGTGATTAGTACTGGATAGTTCTCTGAGAGGGACTCAGCCACTGCCCCGCCGAGCCCTCCGTAGACGGAGTGGTCCTCGATTGTGAGTATTGCACCCGTGGCCTTCGCCGCTGCCTCGAGGGCGTCACCGTCGAGTGGCTTTACAGTGTGTATATTCAGGACCCTCGCGTCGATCATCATATCCTTGAGTATTGTGGCAGCCTTTAGGGAGGCGTCCACCATCGGTCCGAAGGCAGCGAGCGTGACATCTTCTCCATCCCTCATGATCTCAGCCCTTCCAAGCTTGAACTTGTAGCTCTTCTGGAGGATTGGCTCTTTGTCTCTGCGTAGACGCATGTAGAATGGGCCTCCCTCCTTGAGGGCGGTGTCGAGAGCGCTCTTCGTCTCCTCAGCGTCGACTGGGACGACGACCCGCATGTTTGGGATTACTCGCATAAGGGATACGTCTTGGAGAGCAAGATGGGACGCTCCATCAGCGGCTGCGGATAAGCCGCCGTGGCTCGCTACAAGGCAGACGTTGAGGTTGTCGTGGGCGACGATGTTGCGGATCTGGTCCCATGCCCTGCCAGTTAGGAAATATGCGAAGCTACTGGCGAAGACCCTCTTGCCGCCTATAGCCAGACCCGCAGCGACATCTATGAGGTTCTGCTCGGCAGCGCCTACGTCGAAGAAGCGGTCAGGATAGGCCTTCCCGAACATTATCGTCTTTGTGGACTCTGCTAGGTCAGCGTCGACTACGACTATGTCTCTGTTGGTTTTACCTGTCTCGACTAGCCACTCACCGTAGGCGTCTCTGGTTGCTTTAATACTCATCTCTATCCCTCCAGCTCCTTACAAGCGGTCTCAAGCTCCGTGGATGTGCACGCCTTCCCGTGGAAGCTGACAACCCCCTCCATGAAGCTGACGCCCTTCCCCTTGACGGTGTCAGCGATTATGACGGTTGGTTTACCTGTGGTGATCTTCGCCTCATCGAAGGCAGCGAGTAGCTTGGCGTAGTCGTGGCCGTTGACGCAGATTACATTCCAGTTGAAAGAACGCCACTTATCTGCCAGTGGCTCGAGGCTGAGGACCTTCTCCGTTGGGCCGTCTATCTGTAGTCCGTTTCGGTCGATTATGGCGGTGAGGTTATCGAGCTTCCTATGGGCCACGAACATGGCGGCCTCCCATACTAGGCCCTCATCACACTCACCGTCCCCAAGTAGGCAGTAGACTCTGCTACTCCTCCCGTCGAGTTTCAATGCGGAGGCAACACCACTAGCGATGCTGAGGCCATTCCCAAGGCTACCGCTGCTAACCTCGACTCCCGGTGTTCGTGTCGCGTCTGGGTGGCCCTGGAGCATAGACTCATACTCCCTGAGGTGGTGAAGCTCCTCTCGTGGGAAGTAACCCCGTTTAGCGAGGACAGCGTAGAGAGCGGGGGCCGCATGCCCCTTACTGAGTATGAACCTGTCCCTGTCGGGCCAGCCCGGGTTCCGTGGGTCGTGTCTCAACACTTCCCAATAGAGGGTGACCAGGATGTCGGTCGCGCTGAGGCTACCGCCGGGGTGACCCGACCCAGCCTCAGTCGTTTCGCGCAGAGCATCTGCTCGTATCCCCCTAGAGATCTTGATTAGACCCTCATTGGTAACCATCCATCCACCATCCAGTGATTAAATTGTGAACCATCTTCCCCCCAGACGCTATAAAACGTGTGGTACCCTACGCGTACGACTCTGATTGAAGAGTATGATTGTGTGGGGGATTCACGATAGCACGCACGGTTAGCTAGTCTCAACAGAGATGATGACCTTGACTATTGTGTTTGGGTCCTTGAGGAGCTGGACGAAGGAGCGAGGCATTTGCAAAGTAGCTTTATCGGCGTAGACCATGAGGGTACGTGGACAGATGTAGCCACTCATACGAGCAACCATATCGGTTGGGTGACGCCAAGTGATTGAGGGATCCCCTCTACCCACTGTTGTGAAGACCCTTTCTCCCACTCTAAGTGTTAGTGAGATGATTGATTCTGGGTTCCTCGCCGCCTCCCTCATCTCTTTGTTAAGATCAATCAGCCCCTTTTCGGATCTAACTGCGGCTATACAGTCTCCCTGAGTTGTGAGTTGTGTATCCTTCGTGACTTCAATGGTCTTCTCGTGGGTAGCGCGTATATTGGGGTGGCCATAAGCGGCAAAGCTTTCCTCGAGGAGCATCGGCGTTTGCTTCTGCATCGCTGGATTTAAGGGGTATGCGCTCTACCCACAAGGCAATATAGCAGAGCTGAACCTACAGGTCGATTGACCGTTGTGTAATCTGTTCGTCAGCGTCTGCTACATGGGTTCCAGCGATCAGATTCGCTGCATTTAGTGCCTGTTGAATACTGTAGCCCCTTAAATGAGAAGCCAGGAATCCAGCGATGAAGGAATCACCAGCTCCTTTTAGGCTAAAGGGTTTTACCTTCAGGGGCGGCGATGAAATTATTCCTATAGGGCCCGCGAAGATCGCTCCCTTGGATCCCTTCTTGATTACTAAGTTTCTTCCTTTGTTTAGAAAATCCTGTAAGATGTCACTTGTTTGAGGAGACCCTGTTAGGGCTCTGAATTCCTGTAAGTTCCCAAACAAGAAGTCTACATCTTCAAGGAGATGATCCAATTCTGCTTTTGATTCTGTTGCGAGTCCAATACGTGGGAAGAGGTCGAGTGTTATCTCAACGCCCCTCATCTTGGTTTCATGCACAAAATCGCTTAGCTCTCCGACGTCGAAGAGTTCTAGGGTGTAACCTGACAAGTGGATAGCCGAGTATTTTGAGGCTATCTCATATAGGCTCTGGAGTTTGCAGTTTCCCTCGTTTGTCTTGAAATATGCTCTCCTCGCTCCACGCTTATTGATCATGCTTACTATGATGCAGGTCGTTTGTTCTGGATCCTTCAGGGGATAGAAACTTAGATTCCCATGCCTTTGTTTTACCATCGATTCGAGGAGGCTCCCCATGGAGTCGTTTGAGATTGGGGCGGCAAGTCCCGTCTCCAAGCCGAGACGCTCAGCCATAAAGGCTACGTTTCCCCCGGAACCACCTTCTCCGAGGCTGATTTTGCTCGCTCGTTGAGAAGAACCCTTCTTGTACTCGTAGAATACGTCGACGTCTAAGCATAAGTCGCCTAGGACTAGGAGATCGCCTAGAGAATGCTTGGCTTTATCCCTTCGCGAGTTCGACAAATCTCTTAACCTTCTCGATGTCTTTTTTGCCTCGTGTTCCTGGGATTGATAGGGCTGAGGCTGCATCCACTCCCCAGGGCTTCACCTGCTCGATGGCTGATGTTACGTTGTCTAGGTTGAGTCCCCCTGCGAGAATCACCGGCTTGTTAATAGATTCTACTATGATTCGGCCTAGCTTCCAATCGTTCGTTTTTCCGGTTCCTCCGATGAATCCTTTGAGAAGTTCGGATGGTGGATTCCCATAAGTGTCAAGCATGATCAAGTCAGATATACGGGAGTAGAGTTTTACTATTTCCAATTCATCACCGGATCCCACGGCGATGACCTTGATGGTTGTGAACCCTTCGTTTTTCAGGTTCTTTATCAGCGCAGAGAAGGCATCATAACCAAGGGTTTTTTCCTCGTTGGCGAGTTGGATGATGTCTGGTTCCACGATACGCGCAATTTCTAGTATTCTATCAGGGTCTCGAGAGATAGGAATCATCACCGCTTTCGCTAAAGGTTTGATCGCTTCACAGATGTTATGACCAAGCTGTGGATCAACTGTGTATGGGATGTTTTCGGTCGAGACCTGAAAGCCGACGTGGTCGGCTCCGGTGCCTGCTACAATCTCGGCGTCGCTGATGGACATCATGCTAAAGATTTGTACCTTGACCATCTAACGTGTTGAGATTAGGTCTTCCATTCTTATCTAATTTGTCAAGCTCCTACGCAACGCTGTTAAAACTAAGAGAGCAAGAACGACCCTATCCTTTGTATGGTCGTCATCGCAGACAATGTGATTTGCCATTTGTGTGCGCCCTATAATTGTGTGTGAGCAGTTTCGGGGTGTTCTAAACCCTAGGATTATAATGATTGACTTGATATCTATAATCGATGGACTCAACTAAACGTCGCCTAATCGCAGGAGTAATTTTACTTTTGATTATGGGTGGAGTGGGGGTTTTGATAAACTATCTGAGCCCCAGCCTAGCATATGGTAATTCAGACTCAAAGGCTCTCAGCGTCAACAAGTCGATCGTTGCATCTAATACCGATTTCGCGGTGAGGTTACTGAAGGAGCTACAAAATGAACAATCTGGAAAAGACATCTTCATTTCACCTCTCAGCGTTTCTATCGCGCTCAGTATGGCCTACAATGGCGCGAATTCATCGACTCGAGAGGCGATGGGCAGCGTCCTAGGGTTCAGCGGTATGAGTGACGATGCCGTGAACACCGGTTTCCAACAGTTGATAGATAGCCTACTGAACGTGGACAAGGACGTGAGTCTAAACATCGCTGACTCCGTGTGGATTAGATCCGATTTCGCCTCATCCGTGAACCCGGTCTTCACGAATACCTTGTCGAGCTACTTTAGAAGTGAGGTCTATTCCAGGCCTTTCGACACATCGACAGTAAGCGAGGTTAACTCATGGGTGAATAAGGAGACCAACGGTAAGATCAGCCAGCTCCTCGACAAGATAGATTCCCAGGATATGATGTTTCTGATTAACGCGATCTACTTCAAGGGGGACTGGGTCGACAAGTTTGATTCTACCCTCACTCAATCCGCGAGCTTCACGACAACCGATGGAACCTCTGTTCAGGTCGACATGATGAGTAGAGGAGGAAGCTACGCTTACTATGGGGATGACAATGTGCAGGTCGCGCGACTCCCCTATGGGAGGGACAAGATCGCGATGTACGTGTTCCTACCAGCCGAGGGCAGTTCGCTCAAATCATTCACGGCTGGCTTAACAGGGGACAGCCTCGACGCCTACTTCAGCAAGCTATCGAATACAGAGTTGGCGCTGCAGCTACCAAAGCTCAAGCTGGACTATGGCAAGGTCGATCTGAAGGATGCATTGACGAATCTCGGGATGGGCGTAGCCTTCGACTCAAACTCAGCCGACTTCAACAGAATAGCGGATGTTAGACCTGAGCATCTCTACATTGCTTTCGTTGACCACAAGGCTGTGATCGAGGTGAACGAGCAGGGCACCGTGGCAGCGGCTGCAACCAATGTAGGAATATCCGTCACAAGCATGCCAATTAGGACCTCCTTCATAGTCAACAGGCCTTACATGTTCGTAATCAGAGATGACAGATCGGGGACAATTCTCTTTTCAGGGTTGATCTCTGATCCCACAAGTCAGAACTCCCCATAGATTGATTTTTCCCTTTTTTACACTGCTTTAGTATTCTCGCGTAGCTTCTCGATTAGTTGAATTTAGTATTAGAGGAATGTGGGATAAGGTTTAAACGGATGGTCCCTGTGTTTTGTGTTGGCTGGGCTGGTAGATCAGTCGTATGATCGCCGCCTTGGCATGGCGGAAGTCGGGGGTTCAAATCCCTCCCAGTCCACCAATGCTTTTAATCTAAAAAGATCCATATTCGCTGCATGCACAATTTTTATCCTCGCCAAGTTTTGTCCTGAGTAAGAGAGCTTAAGCATTTTTGGCGTAAACTTAATAGGAGAAAAAAATTCGCAAGATAAGAGAAAAGAGGGAAAGGCCATTGCGGTTAAAGATTCGCAATAAGGATGAACTCCTTGCCCAAGGGGTAGTTGATTCCCGCCGCATTGTCCTTGAGATTACGGAACAGGTCTTACAGAAGCTGGACGCTTATGAACGCCTCAAAGCCTTTGTCAGTCTGAAAGGGGATCTTCTTCATATTGGCAATCGTCAGTGGGACTTGGCCCAGAAGCGCCATGTCTATGTTTTCTCTGCCGGGAAAGCGGCAAATCATATGGCCATGGCGATGGATGATATCTTGGACCAGCGGCTTACCAAAGGCGTCGCCATCGTAAAAATCGTAGAAGAAACGGACCATTACGTCAACACGGAAGTATTTGTCGGTGGCCACCCACTGCCTAACTACGAAGGTGTCCGGGGCTGCCAGAGAATGCTGGAGATTGTGGACCAGGCAGATCAGGATGATTTGTTCATAGTATGCATCAGCGGCGGTAGTACGGCTCTGATGGGATACCCTGTGGACGGGATTACCCTAGAAGAAAAAATGGCGGCTACCGATACCATGCTCAAATCGAATATTAGAGTGATGGATATCAATGTCATTCGGGGCCACATCTCCCAGATGAATCGCGGCCGGTTGGGGCAGCGGATCGAGAAAAGAGGTGCCGAAATGATCGGCCTCAATATCTGGGACGCCTTGGACTGGCCACCCATCAAAGATTACGGGGAACCGGTGGGGATGCGAGGCACGCCTATCGGTCCAGACTATTCTACGTTTGCGGATGCGCAAAGGATTATCCGGGAACATGGTTTGGTTGGGCGACTGCCCCGAAGCGTGGAGTCGTACATCTTCAACGGCACGGAGGCGCAGGAAACACCGAAATCGATTGCCCGTGCCACCTACTTCATGCTCAACATCTTATCCGATTCCTGCCAGTATGCCTCTGAAATTGCCTCAGATATGGGGATCAACCACATGATTCTCACAACCAGCCTTGAAGGGGAAAGCAAAGATGCGGGAATGACTTTTGCCTGCATCGCCAAAGAGGTACAACGCTTTCATCGACCGATCGCGCCTCCCTGCATGATTTTCTCCGCCGGTGAGACCTCGACCTATATACTAGACAACCAGGAAATCAAGGGGCATGGCGGGCCTTCACAGGAATTGACAGATGGATTTGCCATCGTCGCTAGGGAAGCACCGAGAGCCTGTATGCTTTCCATCGATACGGAGGGGACGGATGGGACGACGAGAATGGCTGGTGGTATCACCGATTCTGAGACTTATCGTCAGGCAGTTTCCAGGGGCATTGATCTACAGGAAGCGCTGCGCGGACACGCCACCTATGAAGCTTTGTTGGAGTTAGGATGTTGCATCTTCACGGGGAATACGGGGACGAACCTGTGTGACTTCAATGTCCTATATATACCCAAGAAACTGGATTAGTTCGAGAAAGGGGCGGTATCAATGGGAAGTACGAATATTAAAACCATCAAAGCCAGACAAATCTTAGACAGCAAAGGAAAGCCGATGCTGGAGGTGGATGTGGTTACCGCAGGCGGAATCCTCGGGCGTGGGTCGGCTCCCTCGGGTATCTCAGCCGGATCACATGAAGCATACGTCTTGCGGGACAAAGATCCCAAGTGGTTTGACGGCCTGAGCGTGTTCAAGGCTGTTGATATTGTCCATAACACGATTGTCCCTGCTCTGCAGGGAATGGATGTGATGGACCAGAAGGCGATTGACCGGACGATGATTGAGCTGGACGGTACGGAAGATAAATCCAGGCTGGGTGGGAATACTCTCTGCAGTGTCTCTCTGGCTAGCATTCGGGCGGCGGCTAACACCGAGAACAAGCCCCTTTATCGTCATTTGAATCCAGGTGAAATCAAGACGATTCCCTTCCCCACGGTGAACTGCATCTCCGGTGGCAGCTACCAAAAGGGATCAATGCCATTCCAGGAGTGTACCATCGTCCCTTACAAAGCGAAGACGATTATGGAAGCGGTCCATATTATATACCAGATTTTCCAATTGACGCCGTCAGTAATTCAGGATTATCAACACGGGCGACCTCCTAAGCCGGGCAGTCTCACCGGTTGGCAGGCACCCAGTCCGGATCCTATGGTATCTTTTGATATTTTATATGAAGCAGCAAGGCGCTGTGGGGCAGAGGATAAAATCGCGTTTGCCGCCGACTGCGCCTGTAGCGAACTCTACAACCCGGAACGGAACACCTACGATTTCGTCAGTAAGGAAGTTGATCTGGACACCCTGTTGGAATACCTCAAGGAACTGACGACGAAATATAATTTCCTCTATGTGGAGGATCCGGTGGATGAAAACGACTGGGAAGGTTGGCAAAAGGCGGCAAAGGTCTTGGACCGGACAATGCTGGTGGGAGACGATCTGACGGTGACGAACATTAATATGCTCAAGAAGGCAGCTCAGATGAAAGTTTGTGAAGCGTTCATCTTCAAGCCGAACCAGGTCGGGACGATCAGTGAAAGCTTAGAGGCGCTGGAGTACGCCCGGGCTAAGGGTATCATCGCCATCCCCTCTGTCAGGGCCGGCGGTGTCGTCGATGACCCCATCTTTGATATCGCCGTCGCTTATGGCTGCTGCGCCACGAAACAGGGCCCACCGAAAAATGGCGAACGTGTTTACGGTATCAATTTCCTCACCCGGGTGGAGGATGAGTATCCGAATGCCAAACCTTACAATTTTACGCCCCATATCAAGTTCTAATGGCATTTGCTGTGCATGAGAACGCAAAGCATATTTATAATGAGTGAATGCTAACTGAAAATCTTAAAATTCTTTTGTTTACACTATTTTATTAAGTCTAGTCGCTCAAGGCCAATATGCACGTTCCTTGTACTTTTCGATAAACTCGCGGGCGAACCTGTTTGCATATCTCTCAGTCCCCCTATGGATACCACTAACCGACCTTAGATGGTGATAGAACTCATGCAGGATCAGAAATGGGTCAGCTAATCCTTCACTGTTCGCCACATAGATGGTCTCCTTCTCAACCACGTAGCACCCCGCTACGTTGACATGACCCCTTGGGAGACCCACCCTGAGGGCAGGAGCATCAACGTTAAAGTGTTCAGCTAAGGAAGTGAGTGCTTCCTCGGCATCGTGGGAGAGGATCATCTGAACGATTCCTGATTTAAACCTCTTTTCAACATCAGACACCGAGAAGCACCCAGCACAAGCGTGCGTGACGCTCCTCCCCTACTTAAATAGAACCCCCATCACTCGCTTCATTGTTTGTGTGGTGTTTGAATGGACTTTAAAGATGCAATCGAGAAGAGGAGAAGCATCAGAAAATACAAGGGGACACCGGTCTCCGATGATCAGGCTCTCAGGGTGCTCGAAGCAGCGAGACTCGCACCATCAGCAGCCAACAAGTATCCCTGCCACTTCATAGTTGTGCGCGACCCAGATGTTAGAAAAAAGCTCGCAGGTAACCAGACCTGGGCAGCAGGCGCGCCGATTATCATAGTGGCTCTCGGTGATCCCACGATTTCACCCAACTGGTGGCAGAACGACGTAGGCATAGCCTTCGAACACGTCATGCTGGCTGCAGCCAATGAGGGATTAGGTACATGTTGGATGGGTTCCATGCAGCGCGACCTTGAGATTAAGGGCCTACTTGGGGTACCTGACCACATGAGGGTAGTAGCAATAACACCTCTTGGTAACCCAGATGAGTCGCCTACCACGAAACAAAGAAAGAGTCTGAAGAGATAACAAGCTGGGGCAGATGGGGCACCAAACGCTGATCACGAGAATAGGATTCAAGTCCTCTCACATGGCCCCCAAGCGTGTTTAGAATAGACAGGTTAAATATAATTCACTGTGTGTTTTATGTGATATTGAATATGGCCAGCTCTACTCAGGATTCTGATAGGGAGGTTTGGAGAGGCAGACCTTGGATAACTCCCTACGTCGTAGTTCGGACGATCTTTCTAACCATAATCGCCTCAGGTGTGTTATACCTGGAAAGTTCTATGAATATAATCTATCGAAATGTATCTAGCTATGACATACAGCTTCTATTTTTGACGATAATTGCATTTCTCATCATTTGGTTCATTTGGGAGCTTAACCTGCTGGTCCTTAGAGCCACAAACCTCTACGTCCTGAGGGAGGATAGCCTAGAGATCAAGACTGGTTTATTGACGACGAAGACATCGGTGATAGTTCCAACAGGATTCTCGGATCTAGAACTCATCAGATCGATAACCAGTAGAATTTATGGCACCGGAGACATCATGATTAAGATTCAGAGTGAGAGGGATTTTACAAAGAGGATGATAAAGGTGAGAGACCCAACGCGTGTCGCCAACATGATTAGGAACGTGATGGCTAGGCAGTTCGTTAGGCTTGATGAAGGCGAAATCACAAAGAAATAATTAACCAAACACGCGATTCTGCAAGTAAAAATCAAAATTTGCTAAAATAAATTAAAACCGATATTACATAGCAACTTAGCTAATGATCCAGTTTCAACACAGACTGACGAGAAACCTAGTACTAATTCGAACACAAATTTCTAGATCGCAATTATTTCGTTATAGTTAAAGATTAAGTGATGAGAGACTATAACTTCAAATATTCATACAATTAAAAGTCGGGGAAAACCAAAGGATCTTTATGATTACTCTAAAGCAACTCTAATTCAGCCTCTCTTAGTCCTCTTCTTTAGATTATCACTTGATAATGTTTAATTCGACATGCCGCTGAGATCAGTCTGGTAGTTGTTTTGGAGGACCTTAACAGGATCTATAGAGAGTTCGTTCTGAGCGACAAGATTCTCGATGTCGAACTTTCACAGATCAGGGAATTGCTGGTCGACATTGCGAGCAAGGGAACTAAGACATTCATTTTGTGGTTTCAAGGCGTCGAATCGTCAGAGATGGCCACCCGCGAGAAGATCCTTGAGAACCTTTCCAAGAGTGGTTTAATTGATCTCGAGTGGAAGTTCACACACCATAACGCATACATAAAGACGAAAATCACAGAGAAGGGCACGAGACTAATTCAGAAGCTAATCGGAGTCATACCCAAGAATCAAGTCACTTAGCTTTAATTTCGCGTTCTCACCCTAAAGTTTCTGCCAATTTGGGAAATTTACTAAAAAATTAATACTCAATCTTTCTCGGTAATTCCTTCGCTTCCTTTATCCAACTCTCAATCGCTGCCTGACTTGGCGGTCTCCTCACCAGTTTCTTAGCCTCATTCACCTCCAAGATCTTGGCATGAAGATTAGTAGCGTTTCTATGCGACAGCTCGACGACTGTATCGACACCCGCCTCTTCGAGAAGATCAGAGTACTCCTCACCAATCCCTTTGATCCGGAATAGATCGGAGAGATTCACCCATTCAAGAATTAACTTCGGTGAAATACTGGTTTTCTCAGCCAACTCTCTTCTCCCAAGCGGTGTTGCTCCAGATTCCAAAAGATCAGCGGTAGTACGAATGCCAATTGAATTGAGCTTCTCCGCATATGTTGGGCCTATTCCCTCAATGTCGATGATCTTAGATGCACGATTCCTTCTAATAGGGGCTGATTTTTTGTTATCTCCTTGGACTTCATCCTGCTTCGTCTCGACCTCTATACTTGGTTTAGCTTTCATGGAGGTCTCAAGGTTAGTAGTTTGAGCGACAGCCATAGGGGTTAGGTCAGCTGGTTCCGTTACCTTAGGAGCTTCACTTACCGTGCTCTGAGGTGCAACCACTGGTGCTGGGTTCACTGGCACCACTGGCTTCGGGGCTTCACTAACTGTGCTCAGAGGTTTAACCATAGGTGCTGTGCTAACTGGCATTACTGTCTTCGGCGCTTCACTTACCGTGCTCTGAGGTGCAACCACTGGTGCTGGGTTCACTGGCACCACTGGCTTCGGGGCTTCACTCACCGTGCTCTGAGGTTTAATTTCGGGGGTTGCTGTTGTTATTGGTTTATTCTTACTCCGTCGTGATAGGTAATAGAATGCGTATAAGACTAAAATGACTAAAACTACGACGAGTACTATTCCAATCATTTCCATAGTGTCCATAATAGTCACAGAGTAATAATGAGCGATTTAGATAATACCTTTACGCCTGTTACCTAATGCACGCTTGGCTCATTCAAATTGCGCGAGTAAACCAAAGGTCAAGGGTTAAATTCGAAACATCCTGGACAGGATGACAAGTATGAAGAATCCAATAGCTATGAGTAAATCCAAGTTATCAGATCCCCCTGTAGACGAAGTATCGGATACGACTGGTGTCTGTGCATTATAGACACCGTTTGATAATGTGTAGGCTGTCCAATCTCCGTCAAAGAAGTCAGAAGGGGTCCATCCTAGAGGATTCTGAGAGCCTGTCGACTCCACCCAGATCCAGCCTGCACCCCGACTATCATCGGATAGGGTCCAGTACACGTTCGCATTCTGATAATCGGGTAACCATATCAAGAGCGCGCAATGCCCGGGAGCACTAATCATAGCCGTCTCGAACCCGGCTCCATCATATATAGTCGCGCAGAGAAACGCCAAGTCCTCACAGTCCCCGATAGCCACCGTACCCGTGGTCTCGTTGAAGTTATGTGCCATCTCATCTGCGTTCCAAGCCCACTCTTCCTGAGCCTCACCTCCCATGACAACGTTATCGGAGTCGTATCCGTACTGAGTCCAAGTCTGGACATATTTCAGAATCGCCTCAGCTATCGCGTTTCGGTCAGTGTACGAGTCTTTGAATTTCTCACCGATGCTGTACGCTAATTCCTTATTGACTCCGATGGTTTCCGACTCGAGTTTGGGGAGATAGCCATCGTTTCCATCAGCGTTGTCACGTGTGAGGCCGAAACTGTCGAACCAATTTCCCGATTTGTGTGTGAATGTTGGCGGGATCACTCCACCACTGGTAATCGCTTTTGCTTGAGGCACAAAAATGAGTATTATGAGGAAGAAGACAGTTGAAGTTTTTAATAATGTCATAGCTATCAGGTTTATCCTAATGGTATGTTAAGGCTGGCTAAAATAATCAAACCAAGGAATACCTGGTAACAAAAAAGGAAAACCCCAACAGCAACCGGATGTTTGTTAATATCATCTAAATCCACATTGAACAATTTGAGTTTTGAGAATACGTAATAGAATAAACTCCCGAAAATGAAGCTCACAAGGAAGCTTAGAATCACTATCAGGAACCTCTCAACGTTAAAGAATGTGCCTAAAGAAACAGATTGCGATAAGAAGAATGGATTAACCATCGAACCATAAATTACCAAACCAGCATACACGAAGAAGCCACCGAGGAAAAGGCTAGTCGCGAGAGGGTGCCCCTTGATACTCTCGAACTCTCTGATTCTCGTCGTCTCAAATGAGAGCATACGCATCCCGAGAAGCCCAATAATCAAACAAACGATGCTGGATAGAAACGCGCGCACAAACCACAAGAATATGGAAAACAGGAACTCAGAACCTATCATTACAAATCTCAAATAGTAATACTCGAGTGTCTATTTTATTTTTTTTATCGCGCGAGTCTTACATCAAACTCTGGAATATTGCACGAGTCACCTACGATGCACTGCTTCTACGGTTCTCAATCTGAAGGTGGTGTAGGTAGAGCTGTAACACTGTAGGTCTCCTTCATAGTGAATGCGAGTATTATCATGGTTAATATACCTAGCACAAGCGAGATGCCGTTGGGTATCAAGTAGCTGCCTGTCACATCTACCAGAGCCCCATAGATGGGGGTCGCTAGGCTTGAGAGAATTGTACTCAACCCATTTAGCATCCCTAGGCCAATCCCAGCCTTCTCTGGTGGCAGGACCTCGCTCACCATGCTGAAGAACAGGATCCAGACACTTCCGCATATGCCCATGGCGAACCAGATTGTGGCGTAGATGGCTAGGGGGAGCTCGGCGGGAAGAAAGATCAGTATACCTAGTAGTAGGAGGTCAGCCCCAAGGAATAAGAGGACGGGCAGTTTTCTCCCCTTGAGCCTGTCGCTGATTACTCCTATCAGTAGGCATCCGAGGAATCCGGCGATCGTTCCGATGCTACTCACAGTTCCCGCCTCAATGTAAGTGAGGCCCTTGTCCTCGATTAGGAATTGGTTTATCCAAGAGTAGAGGACGAAGATGAACCCCATCATGGTGAAGCCGAGGAGAGGCGGGTAGAATCCCCGATTGAATAGTACCTCTCTGAAGGAGGCTTTGATGTTTAATCCAGTCTTAGGGGTGGGTTCGGGGTCATTGGGGCTGTCTTTGATTATGAAATAGTTCATTGCCCAGTTGAGGATTAGCACACCTATAATTACGAGGAAGAGGGTCCTCCAGTTGCCCCATAGTGTGGATGCGAGGGGCAGCCCCATGTAGCATGCGAAGGCGCCGACGCCGCTGCTTGCGCTCAGGATGCCTATCGCAGTTGCTCTTCTTTGGAGTGGAAACCATTGGGTTATGAGCGTTACCGCGTTTATGTAGAATACGCTTGTTCCCACACCCATAATGAATTGTGCAGCGAATAGGAGCTCGTATCGGTAGCTCATCCAGAATAGGATGCTGCCTATACACGTCATAGCGGTGAACCCAATTATGGATCTTCGGGGGCCCATCAGGTGTTCTAGAAAACCTGCTGGGAACTGCATCACGCCATAGATTAGATAGTACCCTGTGATGAGGAAGCCCATCGCCCCTCGGCTAATGCCGAGTTCAGTTATTAGCACTGGTGTTAGAGCTGGTGCCGCATTCCTAAGGAAGTTCTCGACGAGGTAGGTGATGCAGATGGTCGCCAGTATCATGATACCAATTTGCCTTTGTTTGTCCAAGGGGTCACTTAGAGACGGTGAAGCTGCACCTAAGATAAAAACTGATTACAGGCCAAGAAGAGAAGTCTGATAGAAAACTGGTTAATGTTAACTAGAAATAGGTGCATGTGGCCGTTCTCTAAATCATCTTCTCCTAAATTTTCTATACACAAGCAGTATTGAGGCAAATGCTAAGATGAGTACACCTGCAATTATCAGCGTTTGTGACCCGCTTGCAGCTACTGTCATACGAATATCGACAGGGTCTGTCAGAATCTGGGGGCTGGACCCTCTGACCTCAATGATATAATCACCTTGGGCGGTTCCCTCGTTTGCAGTAATTGTGAGCGTAAATACCTGTGACTGACCCGGTGCAATCGTGATTACGTCGATTGGGGAGTATGAGACTACAATTGAGTCTACGGAGGCTGATGTGAGTAACACAGGGTAGGAGATGATTGAGTAGCCTGTGTTCTCCAGGGTCACCTGAATCTGCTTTGTGTCTCCCACATTCATCTGGCCGTAGAGGTTGGCGACTACTAATTTCATATCCGTGTTCCCGACCAGATCAACTCTGAGAGGCAGGGTCCCATTGAGATTAGTTGAAATCGCCTTAACAATGATGTTATAGACCAATGGCTCCGCATCGATGTTGGGTTTGAATACAGCGTAAAGATTCACACTCGAGCGGGCATCGATAAGTATTGACTGAATCGCCCCACCATCTTCCGTCGTGAAGCTTCCACTCCACTTGGCCGGCAGGTTATCCATAGAAAGACTCAGAGTCTCATCCGTCTCCCCTGGGTTAGTCAATGTGATTGGAAACGATGCAGTCTTACCAAGTTCTATTGTTTGAATAGGGTAACTCGTCTTGATACCTAACGTCAACAGTCTATGTTGAACGACGAGGCTTAGAGGAGTAGTATCAAGTAGTCCACCAAGGCTGGTCCGAAGCTCTAAAGTAGCGGTAGTATTCGCAGTAATCGTCTGCGGGACATCAACTATAATTGTGATCTCACTTGACCCCCCACTGGCTATGTTCGTGGACTGAATCTCCGTCTTCGCATCATTCAATATCAACGGGTTCCAATCATTCGATACTCCACTCAATGTGAACATCGCCTCAACCGGGTATGGATAAGGATTGGTGACAACAACCTTGTAGGAAACCTCCGCTCCAGGTGAGGTCACACTCGATGGGTACTGACAAGTAACAAAGTGCGAAAATCCTCCTACAACAGTGATTTTAAGGGAGGATTTGACCGAAGCTGCACCCACTGCGGTTACATTAACAATAGTACTCCCAGAAGCGTCCACGGGGATTATGACCCTAAGGTTCAACTGCGTGGACATCCCAGCCTTCAAGGTTACGGCATCCACCTCACCTATATTATCCAGAATAGTTGAGGTCCAATTAGCCTTGTTGAATGTCATCAACTGGACAGATTCATCTCGGTCTCCGACATTAGCGATCGTTATAGGAACTATGAGGATCGATCCCGGAGAAGCCGTCCGCTCGATTGTAGTCAGTGTGACCGAGACACTCCTTATCAGTTTAGTACTCCCGAGGTCAACATCTTGCACAGTGGTGAACCCCAATATCTTCGTCTGCGTCACGTAGCCATCCTTATCAAATACAAGTTTGAATGTGCCACTGTACAGATCTATCCTATATGAGCCATCACTTTGGGTTAATGCAGTCGTTACGTAATAGCCGTTCTGACTATTCTGGCTTGACACTTTAAGCATATCATAGACCTGAATCGCCACATTTGACAGCGGGCTGCCATCTTCATCCACAATTATGCCATGGAAATTGTAGGAATCAGCCTTCGTTGTCGCAGTCAATTGAACTATCAGCACGATTAGGAAAAGGAAAGCAATCATACAATGGAAATTTTTACTTAGGTTCCGCTTAGGTTGACCAAAACTTCTAGAGAAACCCATAATGCGTAAGTCACAAATTGGTTATATACGAATTTGCATAACGAAAAGTGTGAATAATCGATGAATCTCTATGAGATGTCTGTCCTCGTGAATATTACATAGCAACCAATGAAGGTAGCAAGTGGTAAAACGATTAAGATTGGTAGGTATACGAGGTTGTTCGTAATCAGATCCCAAAAACTCGAGTTGATCACAACCCCATTTGTGGTAATGGGCTGAAGATAATTACTCAGATTCGTTGAGAAGGCTGTAAAGTCATACGCTGGGGAGAGACTGGATATAAAGTCTTGAAGCGCCTTCGCTGGGGCGTATACTGGGACGGATCCTCCGAGTCCCCAAACCCTTGGTATGTTACCATATACGAGGTTGGAGAAGATCTGCCCATACGAGAATAGGGTTTCTGAGTTGAAAATACCCAAAAAGAGGAATGTGACTAACAGCGTAGTCTTAGGGTCCTCAATGGAGGCCGAGAGAAGGATACTCAGCCCGAGATAACCACCAAGCAGAAGTATAGCTAGAAGAATCAATGTAGAATAGCGGACCAACGTCTCAGAGTCCAGAACAATCTTCGTCATCTGCAGATAAAGCGCCAGAGATATTCCCATCGAAGCGGTTGTCGCTATTGTGGTAATTACCAAGTTGCCCAAGAGTTTCCCCAAGATGATTTGATCCCGGTAGATTGGGTAGGATAGCACAACTTTGAGACTCCCCTCAGGTCTCTCCTTATTAATAGAGTTGAAGCCCAGGGCCACTGATACTAGCGCGCCTAGCTGAGTGATGATTGGAGCGATCTCCCGTAAAATCAGCAACCTATCTTTAGATGCCACGAAACGCTGTGAGTTGAATGCGTTTCCAGATGCGAAGCCTGCTATAACCATGCATAGAACGAGGATCCCGAAGGAGAGTAAAAATGACCTGTTCGTCACCGCGTCAGAGATCTCTTTCTTAATGATTGTGATTATCCCCGGCATCTAAGGCTCCCCCAAGTCATCGCGCTCACTCGAATGCGAAGCCCTACTCAATCAACGTCCCTCCATTGGAAGAGGACTATGCACGCCAGGAATGCTACAACCATGTAGATGACAGGCGTATACATGAGATTGATGTTCCTAGGCAGTAGCCACCAGAATTCGATTGGGACGATCTCTACTACACCCGTAGTGAAGACGTTCTGGAAGTGAAATATATTATCGGACACAGTGCGGTAGGCGAGGACAGGCGATACCCTAAGCCAGTTTTTATCTATTAGCGTGAGCACCGTGGGTCTCTGCCAACTATATGTGCTTGGAGAGTACTGTAGACCGGTGCGGCCCCCATTGATGGTAAGGGACCTTGGGAATATATTGCCAATTGTCACTAGGATCATTGCTATGGTGTTGACTTGAAGGAGGGTGGAGATGACTAGCAGGCTTATGAGGCATGTGGATGGGTCTCGCACAACGATCGACACGGCTGTGCCGAGGCACAGGAAGAACACAAGGAGAACTATCCCAAGCCCTATGATGGTGGCCAGCCTAAGCGCGACCTCCCCCGAGAGAGGTATCGACAAAGAATACATCTCAATACTCAAGGAAATGGCGAAAGAAGTTAGGACGACTATGATGATGACCAGGATTCCTCCAAGTAGCTTACCAAGAATTATCTTGGCTTTACTAATAGGATAGGAGAGAAGGACCTTTAGACTCCCCTCTGTACGCTCCTTATTGATTGAGTTGAAGCTCAGAGCGATGGCTACAAGGGCGCCTAGGGAGGATATATTCTCAGTTAAGACGGTCTGAAGCATCTCGGAGCTTTGATTATCCTTCCATAGTTCGCTTTCAATAAAGCCCACGTTAGGAACCAAGTTGACCCATTGCTGATGAATATAGTCCAGCTGATAGAACGTTGAGGCAACCATAACGATGAGAAGCGTTCCAAAGCAGAGCAGAAAGGTCTGATCAGAGACATGATCCATGAACTCCTTCTTGGCGATTGTGAGAATTCCCGGCAATCACTCACCCTCATGGACTTGAATGAAGATTTCCTCCAGATCGATATCATCACCCAGTCCAAGCTTCTTCCTCAACTCCGGGATGGTACCCATAATTATTATTTTGCCGTGCCTCATGATTGCTATCGTTTTACAGATCCTACTTACTTCGGTCAGTAAATGGCTGCAGATCAGAATGCCCTTTCCCTCTCCAGCTAATTTTTTAATCAACCCACGCATCTGTCTTGTTCCCTCGGGGTCGATTCCGAGGGTGGGCTCATCCAAGAAGAGCATATCAGGATCCCTCATTAGGCTCTGGGCGAGTCCGAGGCGCTGCTTCATTCCCCTGCTAAATACACCCACCTTCTTGTCGCGCCACTCTGTCAGCCCAACCAACTCAAGCAACTCAGCAATTCGCTTCGAAGCCTCATCCTTCTTTAGGTCTGAAAGCTCGGCGAAAAATTCCAGGTTCTGCTTTGCTGTGAGGTGGAGGTAATTACCCGGGTTATCTGGTAGGAACCCGATCCTCATCCGAGCATCCAAGGGACTCTTCCTTATGTCGAACCCAGAAATCGTGGCCGTGCCTTCAGTTGGAAGCTTAAGACCAGCGAGCATGTTAACCGTCGTTGTCTTACCCGCACCATTATGGCCAAGTAGCCCAAATACCTCCCCCTTATGGATCTCAAAGTTTATGTGGTCAACCGCGGTGAAGTCTCCGAACTTCTTGGTGAGGTCGCTTACTCTCAGAATTGTTTCGGGGGTAGTCTCTAACTCATCCTGTGACTCTTTTTCCGTGACGTCTGGAGAAGCCATTTTTTCATCCCAGAATACACACTGGATTTACAAAGACTGATTGGATACAGTTGTTGAATCAACTATATACGTTATTTCAGGATACAGAATCGTAGGTGCGAAGTTATTAAAATCAGTACATATGACTTCAGTTACTCCTCATGGATGCGATCGCCGGTTTAGTGAATTTTTGGCAGCGCGATGCCACCTGGACTATACTGGTTATAGCCCAACAATAAGCACAGCAATTATTCCACTGAGGAAGACACCGTCAAAGGTCCCCGCTCCACCTATGCTTGCAATCGGGGAGCCGAGCTCGGGTATAACGCTTAGGTTCGTCAAGTCAGCACCTATCAGTGTACCGAACACGCCAGAAACGTAGGCGACGGTGGAAGGTGAGGACGAGGGGAGAACAATCGCCATCAACGCAGCAGCGATAGGCGCTACGAAAGGTGGCATCGCTATCCCGACGCCCCTAACGGGCCTAGCGAAGATGTGACTCACAATTGACACGACACCGATCCCAACCAACCCATACAGGATAGTCGTCGCATCCGACCTGCTCAGTAGGTACAGGGAGACGATTGAGGGTATCAGGGCACCACCAACATTCACCGCCACTAGAGTTACAGCTCTGCTGTACACGACTTGGGGGATCCTATAGGAAAGGCCAAAGAAGCTGACATACTCCTCGGTTATAATCGGAACCGTAGCCTCAATATGGGATATTGGGATGTTGATGGCACTACCGATTAGTGTGGCCGCAAGAATGAGTAAGACGGTGGCTGGGCTGATCCCTAAACTTGAGAATGCGGATTCTAAGGCACCTAGAAAGATGAATATCGCAGTCGCGAGTAGTATGAAGACGAGTAAGGCTATGAAACGAATATTGTGATGAGTGTAGACCTGAACTCCTCTCAAGCAATCTCAACCCTATTGCTAACCAATGTTGATTGATCATAAATCAGAGAATATTAGGATAGCTATTAGAAAACACTTGGATTTTGTGTTGGTCGCGCGTCCCAAACCACACGCGCTTTTATGCTTCACAAAGAGCCTTCTTCCTGTAATGGGGATCGAGAGGACTACGATAGGGAGTTTCCCAAGGCTGGGTAATAGCCTTGAATCATCGGTCAGGGAAATAATCGACCTTCAACTCAGATACGGGATAGAGGTCGTCACCGACGGGGAACAGAGGGCCGACATGATTACGTACTTTGAACAGATCCCTGGTCTAGGTAGAGGAAGCAGGGACCTCAGAGTATCAGGTAAGATTAGACCCATGGAGGATCTGAACGATTTCTACAAAATCAGAGATTACAGTCTGGTAACATCCTACTTGAATGTCCTCAATAGGCGGGACATTAAAGCCAAGATTACTTTAACGGGGCCAGTCACGCTGGGGATGACATCCGCAATCGGTGGGTTGAGTGGCTACGGTAGCATCAGAGATCAATCCTTATATAAGGACTGTGCAGACGCCCTGATTCCATTGGCTAGAAGGGCACTTGAGGTGGGGGCTCAATTACAGATCGATGAGCCAGGCCTATCAGCTAAGTTCGAGTCCCCAAAATACACCGAGCAGCTTCTATCGTCACTGCCAGATAGTGCAGTGGATGAGGGTAGGGTGAGTCTCCATGTATGTGGCTCAGTTGGCCGCATCATCAGTGAACTACTTGGCCTGAGTGTGAACATCTTTAGCTTTGGCTTCAGTAGAGCTCAGGAGTCCAAAAACGTGGAGATGCTCTCCAAAATATCAATAGAGGATGGGAAGAAGCTGGGAGTAGGATTCATCTCCAACACATCCTTGGAGGACTCTGACGTCGCTTTGATGCGGCTCAAGAAAATAGCGGGAACTATAGGTGTTGACAAAATCGCATACATACATCCGGACTGCGGTTTTGGCTTAACGGCCCCTGAACTCGTTGAGCCAATCCTTAGAAATATGAAGGAGGCCTCCGATAGCTTCCTTCAAACGCTCAGCTAGCGGGCAATTCTAGAAATTAATTTTGTTCTCCCTATTTAGTCCACTCCTTGCAGATGGAGACGCCCTCAATGGCGTCCCTCGCAGCGGCGTTGGCCCCGATTGCAGTGGCGTACGCGTTATCCACAGCCGCTCCTCCGAGGATCACCTTCAAACCTTCCCTCAGACCTCTTCTCTTCAACTCCTCAATTGTGTCAGCCATACTCGGCATAGTGGTCGTTATCAGGGCTGACATCCCGAGGATCTGTGGCTTAGTCTTTTCAACCTCATTGGCGAAGGAGGCTGGAGAAACGTCGAACCCTAGATCAACTACCTTGAATCCAGCTCCCCTCAGCAAATTACCAAAGATGTGCTTGCCAATGTCGTGGAGGTCCCCCTGAACTGTGCCTATGACCACAGTACCCCTCGGTTTCTCACCATCCTTCATGAAGTGAGGTTCCACCACCTCGAGTGCGTGTTTCATCGTCTCCCCCGCCATCACGAGTTCGGAGAGGAAGTAGTCCCCGTTTTCATACTTCTTACTGACTACCTCCATTCCCTTCGCCATTCCGTTGACTATTATCTCGTAAGGAGGTACTCCCATCCTGATTGCGACTCTGCAAAGCTCCGTGGCCCTCTCGGCATCGAAGTTAGTGACTGCCTCACTGATCTCTCTTAATATTTTTTGCTTTTCCAAATCAAACACATCCAATTATGGGGAAGCTTCGTAGCTTCCCGCGGCTTTAAACATCGCAAGGACGTTTTGTGGAGGGACATCTGACTGGATATTGTGAGCCCCAGCCAGAATGAGCCCACCCCCCTTCCCTCCAACACGAGCCACTCTCCTCACTTCAGCCTCCACATCCTCGATGGAACCGTTGGGGAGTAGCCTCTGTATGTCTATCCCCCCGTGGAAGCATAGTCTCTCACCAAAGTCCTTTTTCAGCGTATCTATGTCCATTTTCGTCGCTAATGGCTGGATGGGGTTCAGGATATCGAGCCCAATATCCATGAGGTCGGGGATTAATAGGTAAACAGAGCCACACGTGTGAAGAAATATCTTGGCCTTCGTCTTGTTTCGGATTAAATTGAACAGCTCCAGATATCTGGGCTTCAAGTATCTCCTGAACATAGTTGGCGAAATTATGGGGCCGGTTTGCATCCCCAGGTCATCATTGTAATCGATTACCTGGATAAACGGCCCCACGACGTCCAGATATTTACTATAGAATTCCATGTAGAGCTTGGAGATCTTTTCAAGAAATTTCAGGGTGAACTCAGGCCTCCTATACATATCCACAGTGAATGTCTCGAAGCCTCTGAGCCACCACGCGCATTCGTATATTCCTCCGAAGAATGCATCTGCTTGGATGGCGTAATCGGTTCTGAGGTAGAGGTGCTCCACCTCCTCTTTTAGCCCATTGAACCTTATGAGGTTCCTTGGGTCAGGCCAGTCGAACTCATCTAGGTCATCGATTCCGGCGTCCTTCAGTGGGTGGTCGATCATGTCATAGTAGTTCGGGTTTTTTCCCCACTTGATGCCCCACTCATCGACGAAATAAAGTCTACCCGAGGCATCTGGCTCTATTCCACCCGGGCCAGGAACCGGTCTAAGGCAAACGTGTCGGAAGTCAACTCCGAGTCTCTCGAGGACAACCTCATCAAGTTTCGCTAGTTGCTGAACATCTCGTGGATCAATCCTTATCTTGAGATCGAAGTTGAGGGCTTGAATCAAGTTGCTATATGCCTTGTTATGGATCCCGGACACTGTTCCGCCGAGATCGACTGGCGGCCTATCCGGTTGCCTGTGTTGAAGGGCTTCAACGACTCTTTCCCTCGGGTTCATACAGACTTTCCCTTACCACGCGCGCTATAATTATAGTTCTAGGTTATAATTTAGAATGCACCACGGGATAGATTATACGTACATGGCGGAGGTAAATCCTGAATGTCAATTATATTAAAATCTCTTCGATTCCTGACTAAACAGCAAAAACCATTCAAGGTAAACATCCTGAAAAACATGTTACTCAACACTTCCATCGGATTAACCCAACAATATCAGTCCATCTACGTCACATTACTAGGAGCCTCAGCAATCCAACTCGGTTATCTGGCGAGTCTAGGTGGAGTAGCCAACACAATACTCTCAATACCCTTCGGACTGCTCGCCGACCGTCAAGGCATCAAAAAGATGATAATGGCCTCCCTCTTAATCTTCGCCATCGGTTACTCCATAATTGGGCTCGCAGGGAGTTGGCAGATCACTGCTTTTGCCTATCTCTTCACATCAATAGCGATACTGATCTCAAATAACGTCTGTCCAATGGTCTGCGGTGCCTGCCTCAAAAGCGTTGAGAGAACTACTGGCATGCAGCTTTGCGACACCGTCGCAGCGATTCCTCGCCTGTTCGCACCAGTAGTAGCAGCGATTATTATAGGCTACCTAGGAGGACTCACCATCCAGGGAATAAGACCCCTATTCTGGATCAGCACGGTAGGAATACTCATCGCCTTGTTAGTCATATTCAGGCAATTTCAAAACCCAGCAATTCCCCAGATAACCGACGACACAATTCTCAAAGATGGTCTGCATAGAGTATTTCGAGAAGTCGTCAAAGTGAGACGTTGGCTCTTCTACTATATGCTTATGTCGATACCTTGGTACATAAGTTTCTACATTCCGCTTTACGCAAGACAGGTTAAGGGCGCTAGCACGCGCGCGCCTTGACTCCAATCTACTGCCTCGGATTACTTATATTAGGAACTGCGCAAAGCGACATAGCACTACTAGCTGCGGGTGCCTTCAATGGATTCACCATGCTCGCGGGGGTCACTGAGAGCTCAATAACGGTGGAGCTCGTGCCAAGGGAACTTCTCGGCTCGTGGTTCGGCGTCCTCGGCTAATTTGCTGGAGTGACAAGCTTCGCAGCCCCCATCATCGGCGGTTACCTCTGGGGGATCAATCCAACACTAATCCTCCTCTTCCTATCAACCACACAAATAGCTAAGTTGGTAATACTGGCGATGATGCCATCAAAGACAAGGTACAGCTAGCACGATAGTCAGTGATCGTTAGTTAATAGTGACATAACATAAGGAACAACTCGAGCTACTCGCGCGACCGAGTTTTCATTACCCTGTACGTTCAATTAAGTCAAGCAGGTTACCGTAGAGGTCTTCTAGAACAACATCAATCCCATACATCTGACGCGTGGGTTTCCCGTGGAACTTTACACCCTTCGACCTCATGTCTTCGAAGTCTCGTTTGCAGTTATCAGTTTCGAGAGTGAAAAGAACGTGACCCGCGTCTTGCCTACCAACTATCTTCAGGTAATCCTCGGTCTCCGCCTTCACGAATGTAAGTTCGAGATCCATCTGCCCCTTCGGAGACACCGTGACCCAACGCATTCCTGGGCCAAGGAAATTGTCTTGACGTTTAACGAAGCCAAGTTTTTCGGTATAGAACCGCGCTGCCTCGTCCTGGTCCTTGACGAGGACTATGATGTGACCTATTTTCTTTACCAAATCGACCCACATTCTTGTTTAATATTTTTTTTAAAACTGTCCTTCAATGATTACATCAACGCGTTGCGCGCATACAACGGCTGAGCAAACGAAAATCGATCTCGATGATTAACACAACCCCACTTTCGCCAATGGCATACTATTTACCTCATGCTAGAGCTTTCCTGGTTTCCTTCAGCCAAAAGCATGGGACGAAGACAACCAGTAAGAGTATCGCTGAGAGGAAGAAGGACATTGAATTCCCATAGACCCCAACAACCCAAATCATGAGTATGGGACCAAACACTGAGCCAGCGTCGAAGAATGTACGATAGGTCCCGACCGCGGCGCCCCTTTGGTCATAGTCAACGAGCTCCGCTGCGATTACTGGGCAAATAATCCACACAGCACCAGTGGTAATTCCGATTAGGAACATGGCAACAGCAATCGCGGTGAATCCTACAGCGTAATTCAGGACAACACTCATTATAGCGGTACCGAGTGCCCCGAAGAGTATGATCGGCTTCCTCCCTATTCTATCGGAGATAATACCCATGAATAACATTGAGAGTACATAACCTGCCGACCTCGCTCCCTGGACGAAACCTATGTCGGTGAGCGACATCTTCAGGATCTCGTTCAGGTAAAGCGGGAATGTGGTAAAGAGGACACCCTGGTAGAGCATGAAGTTCATTAGCGTCACAGCGCAGACGATCAGAAGCCACTTGTTAGTCAGAACCTTGGGAAGTGTAGAGAGTTTAATGCTTGTCGATGTTGGTTGAGTCTTGATATCCTTACGCAGATGGGGTAGCATCAAAAGAAATAAGCCGACCACCGCCATAGCCGTTGAGAGAAAGAATGCGCCTACGAAGCCAAGACCCGTGATGATAAGGCCGCTGAAAGTCGAGGCAAGCGTGCTTCCCAGGAACTCGATTCCCTGGAAGAGCCCCATCGCACTCCCCCTCCGCTCAATCGAGAACATGTTGATTATCAGGGTCATTGAAACCGCGAAGAAGAGTGGGGCACCTATCCCCATAAGCACCCTCGCGAGGAAGAGCTGAAACGGGTCAACAACGTATGCGCAGAGGATGTTGCCGACAGCGGTAAGTAAGAGGCCGACCGCCATGGGCAGATAGTAACCAAACTTTGTGGAGATGAAGCCGCTGGGAATCTCAAGGAGAACCCTAGCGACCCAGTAAGCAGAGACGGAGAGGCCGATCCATAGACCCACAGCCCCTATCTGTTTAGCGTAAATCGCTAAAAGTGGATTGATCAGCTGTGTGCTAAACATCGCGAGGATAGCAATCACGCAAAGAACGATGTAGGTCAGGTTGTAGCGACTTTGCGCCATGCTTGCTATGGGAGAATCTACGAGGCTAAAAGTTTGGTGATTCCTTTAGATGAGTTCTATAGATCGAGTACTCTCAGAATTGTACACTTACTTTGCAAGCGGGCGACAGAGTAACATTGGTTGCGAATCATGTTGTCCTAATCCTCTTGCGCGCGCACGAATCTCACATCTGTTTTTAGGTCTAATATTCTAAACCCATTCATAGCCGAGTCAATATAATTGGTATACATTTGCGCGCGCGATAGAGCAATTACGCGCGTGTGTGCATGTGTTAATTCTCAATACTAATATTATTAATCACCAGCACCATTATTTCATTGTTGAGGAGATGTCGACAGTTAAGGACGTGGCTAAGAAAATCGTCTCTATAGATGCAAGTAAGACGGTTGTAGAGGCAGCCAACCTGATGAAAGATTATGGTCGCGGGAGCCTCATAGTCTACGTAGGATCTTGGGCCCAGGGTATCATTACCGAGAGGGACCTAATTCGAAGGGTCCTAGCGGAGAATCTACCAAATACGACGAAGGTCGAGGAGGTGATGTCGAAGCCCCTGATCACCGTAGATGCTGATATGGAGATTAAGGATGCAGCTAGGTTCATGTTGTTGAAGAGGATAAGGCGGCTGCCAGTCGAGGAGAATGGGGGGGTAATAGGTATAATCAATTCGACCGATTTACTTCACCAATTTTCTAAGAGGACTCTAACGGAGAAGATCTGGGATTTCCTAACAAGTCAGCCTAATTAGAAACAAAACCTATTTTATACAATTTAATTTAAGCAAAAAAAAGAAGGCGATCTTTGTACTCGCACGATCTACCAAAGTAGAACTATTTTAGCTTCAAACAATTTACACAATGACAGTGAATTAGAATGAAGGACTTCTACAGATTGATACCGCGACCCACAGTAGTGATAACAACCATCTCTGGAAATGGCATATCAAACGCTGCTCCCTTCAGCTTCTCCTCCCCAATGGCGTCCCGACCCACACCACTCTATGGTTTCTGCTGTGAGGTTGATCACGACACGTGGCGAAACATCAAGCTGAATAGAGAGTTCATTGTCAACTTGGTGGGAGAAGAATTCGGGCCCCTGATGGAAGAGATGGAGAGGGATTGGCCTTATGAGGTCAGTGAGGTCGAGATGTGTGGTCTCACCGAGGCCAAGGCGTTAAGGGTAAAGCCCCCTCGAATCGCTGAGGCGTATGGCTGGATTGAGTGCAGGATGAGGAGTAACGTCCCAATGAGTGAGAGGAGCGTTTGGATCATTGGGGAGGTGCTCGAGTCGGATGCTCGAGATGAGATGTTCCAGGATGTCATTGACGTGGAGCTCGCGAAGCCCTTGCTCCACATCTGGGGGGATGCTTTCGTGACATCTTTGAAGGAGAAGAGGTTTAAGAGAGCTTAGTGATCGGGTCCATGAGAACTAACGACATTTTGATTGTCCTATCTTGCTCACAAAAATTTGAGCACAACGCAGCCTGTGTAAAATGTCTTTGGGAGCACGAAGATGTTCGTGTATGCATGACGTTACTTATAGTCCACACCAATCGGCGATGAAGAGAGCCAATGTCTTCGTCGCCCTCATGAGTGAAGGCAGATCGACGTATTCATCGACGCCATGGTAGTTAGCTCCCATGGGCCCGTAGGAGAGAGATGGTACTCCGAAGTAGTGGCCGAAGCGTGCATCGAGTCCACCGGATGCCCCGGTGAGCTCGGGTGCTTCACCATAGACCTCACTACCTGCTTCTTGGAGGGTCTTGACAAACTTTGAGTCCGTGGGCTCCATCCATGGATCTGTGTCCCATCCGAACCAGTCTATTTTTAGGGGCTTCTCTTCAAGTCACGTGTCTCTCCTGATTGCTTCTCGTATGGTCTTCTTGATCTCAGTCTCGACGCCTTGGCGAGTCTCACCAGGTACGAAGCCTACCCTGCACTCAAGAGTCGCCAATCCGGCGACTGTTGACACCCAGTCGCCTGCCTGCATCTTACCCATGGAGAGGTTGCATGACCTGCCCGTCTGCTTCTCGACGAGTGGGTAAAAGAGTCTTTTAGCTCTCTCGATGTCGAGTGCGCGCGCGCATCCGGTGTGTGAGAAGGCGGCATGGGCCGTTTTCCCATACACGGTGACTCGGAAGTACCTGATGCCGGGGTGTGTGACGTAGATATTCTCTTCTGATGGTTCAGTGATCAGTAAGCCATCGGCGATTACACCGTGCATTAAGCAGGCAAATGTGCCTCCGCTGCCTCCTAGCTCCTCCTCTATCGTGCTCTCCAGGGTCACCTTACCTCTAGGTCTTAGACCTAGGTCAAGCAGGGCCTTGAGTGCATAGATGTTGGCTGCAAGGCTGGCCTTCATATCAGCTGCCCCTCATCCATAAAGTCTGTCTCCCACAACTTCTCCGCCCCATGGGTCATGGGTCCACATGGGCGTGGGCTCGGGTGAGACGACGTCGATGTCGCTTCCCATGATGAGGGATCGACCCTCAGCGGCTCCCCTCAGCTCCGCGATGATGTTCTCCCTTCCAGTGTAGTCGAGGTCTATCGGTGTGTATGCTGTGTGGGTTTTGATGGTGTTCTTGTCCGGAGTGAACATCTCGACGCTGAGTCCTAGATTGCGGCAGGTTTCAGCGTAGAGCTTCTGAGCGTTTTGTTCGTACCCTATGATGCTTCTCGTTTTCACGAGTCGAGTTAATAGATCCGTTTCTTCAGCGAAGCTCTCCTCAACCTTCCTAAATATTTGCTTCTTGTGCTCCACATTGATCACGCTGGTTTCCTCTCAGGTGTAGACTTCTTTAGTCGTGATAAGCCTTAAGTCGACTCTCGGGTGCGATAATGGCTCAAATCTGAAAAACAACTCAATTATTCTCTAAATTTCAAAGGAAAATGTGAGTAGGAGCTATTTACGGAAAGTTCGATGCAGGCATTCACTTGGGAGAATGAGTTGATTTAAGAAATTTTTACGAGCTGCATCTCGCATAGGCGCTTGTACAATTCGTTTTTCTTTAGCAGTTGTGAGTGGGTTCCCTCAGCTTGGACCTCACCCTGATAGAGGACGATGATTCGGTCAGTATCCCGTACAGTGCTGACGCGGTGCGTGACTATGAGGATGGTTCTGTTCTCCATCTCGGCTTTCAGTGCATTCTGGATGAGTTGTTCGGTGTATGGGTCGACGCTGCTGGTGGCCTCGTCGAGTATGAGTATCTTCGGGTCGACTATGAGGGCCCGTGCTAGGCAGACTAGCTGGCGCTGGCCGAAGCTTAGGTTGCTTCCCCTCTCGCGAACCTCCTCATCGTAACCATTTGGTAGCTTCATTATGGGGTCGTGGATGCCTACGAGCTTTGTGATCCTTAGCATATCCTCATCTGAGGCCTCCGGTCGACCAAATTTGAGGTTGTATCTTAGTGTTCCTTGGAAGAGGTAGGGTTCCTGGAGGACTATGCCAACTTTGTGGCGGAGCGATTTTAGCTTTACCTTCTTGAGGTCTAGCCCGTCTATCAGCACCTCACCAGCGTCCGGGTCGTAGAAACGGCCTACGAGGTTGATTATGCTGGACTTACCTGATCCAGTGGGTCCAAATATGGCGAGTCGCTCCCCCGGTCTAGTCTTGATGTTTATCCCCTTGAGGACTGGCTGATCCTTGACGTAGCTGAATTTCACGTCCCTTAGCTCTATGATTCCATCACCCTCGGGGAACTCGACGGCATCGGGTGCCTCACTGACCTCTGGGTTGATGTCCAGCACAACGAAGATCCTCTCTGCACCTGCTAATGCAGCCTGGATACCGCCGTAGAATGTGCTGATATTGTTAATGGGGGTAAGGAAGCTGTCACTATACTGGACAAAGGCTACCAGGTCACCGAGACTCCTAACCGTGGCGACGACCTGTTGACCTCCAACAAACCAAATGAGGCTGCTGATAATCGCCGTGAAGAAGCCGACGGTTGCTTCATAGATATTGGCAGTCACCTCGGCCCTGATCTGTGCCTTGGCGTTAGCTTGGTTCACCACATTGAAGTCGGTTAAGCTCCTCTCCTCCTGAGCCATAGCCTTGGTCACCTTGGCGCCGTACATGAGGTCCTGAACCTTAGCTGTCATGGAGGCTATGTTGAGCCTAGCTACCCTCCACCTGTCGCGTACGAACTTGTTCAGGGTCCTTGTCACAAGCGCTATGATCGGTGCCAATGCTATCGCCACTAGGGCGAGTTGGACGTCCAGGAAGAACATCGTCACCAGTATCGCTACGGCTGTCAACAAGTCGGCGACGACGCCGATCATGCCGGAGGAGACAAGTGTTCTCATGGCCTCCGCATCATTCGTGACCCTTGAGACTAGTTTACCCGTGTTACCGTATTCGAAAAAGTTCTGGCTCAGCTTCTCTAGATGGTTGAAGAAATCTGACCTTATGTCGGCTATCATATGGAATCCGAGTTTGTTGATGTAATACTCCTGAAGGCTCATGATGATCCAGAGCAGAACGCCCACTCCCACGTAGACTAGCCCAGCTGAGGCTATGTTTGTCCAAGCTGTGGGTGATCCGCTGCTGATGAATGACGAGATGCCTAGAATTATTCCTACGAGCCATTGCTCGTTTGCTTCGGGTTGGTTGCTAATGAAGTTATCAAGGGTAACCTTGTAGATGTAAGGTCCAGCCAAAACTAGGATTGTCTTCAGCACTATGATGATGCCGACTCCGCCGACAAGAGGCTTGTGTCGGAACATGTAATCCTTGACTATCCTCTTGACCAACTGCCAGTCAGTGAACTTCCTCTGCGTCGACTCTAAGGAGCCTACATCGTATCTGCCTGCAAATTCAGCCATCAGTCATCAGCCTCCTGGTCCATGGTGAGAGTCTGTGACTCAATCAATCTCCGATACTTTTCACTCGTCTTTAGTAGCTCATCGTGTTTGCCAATGGCGGCGATTTGCCCCTCATCGACCACAACGACCTTGTCAGCATTCTCACATGTAGAGGCACGCTGAGTAATTATCAACGCGGTTCGACCCTCCAAAAGTGCATCTATAGCCTTCCGAATGAGAACCTCCGTCTCCGCGTCGACATTACTGGTCGAGTCGTCAAGTATGAGGATCGATGGGTTCATGAGTAGCACCCTAGCGATTGCCACCCTCTGCCGCTGGCCTCCGCTGAGTGTTAGTCCCCTCTCCCCTACATCGGTGTTATATCCCTTTGGTAGAGAGGATATGTAATCGTGGATCTGCGCAGCTTTCGTGGCTGCGATGACCTCTTCATCTGTGGCATCTGGTTTACCGAATGTTATGTTCTCCTTGATTGTGGTTGAGAATATGTATATGTCTTGAAGAACTATCCCGATCTGGCTCCTGAGAGATTTTAATGATCCCTCGCGGACGTCGAAGCCATCGATCAAGACCTGGCCAGCCGTCACATCATAGAACCGTGGCACAAGCTCCGTCAACGCGCTCTTACCCGAGCCGACGAAGCCGATTATCGCGACTTTTTCTCCCGATTCGACTTTAATATTCACATCCTTCAGGGTCTCGGCTGTCCCGTAGCTGAAGGATACGTTCCTGAACTCGATGTCTCCCTTTAGGCGAGGTAGAGTTATTGGGTGCTCTGCCTCTGGCACGTCCCTGCCTATGTCTATGACTTCGTAGACGCGTCGGGCACTTACAAGTCCATCCTGGTAGAAATCAATTAGGCGGGCGTACATCCTAACGGGCCCAACCAGTTGGGTGAAGTATGTTCCGAAGAGTACCAATTCACCCAGTGTTAGACTGCCGCCAACAACCAAGATGCCACCAAACACTAAAACTAGGGCAATACCAACTGCGCTGATCAACGTCCCCGAGGGTGTGTAGGCTGCCTGTATCTTCAGGGTCCTTAAGCTCTTCTCGACGTATCCCTGATTCTCCTTCTCAAACCTGGCGCCAAAATTATCTTCCTGGCCAAAACCTTTGATGAGCTTCTGGGCGGTGATCCCTTCGACAAGTACGCCGTTGAGGGTGTCAAACTGTGACTTTGCTGCGAGCATGCGACTCCTGACCCTCGGTAGGTAAAGTCGCGTTGCCAGGAAGATGAATGGCAGTGTGAGTAGAGTGATGCCGGTTAAGCCTGGGTTAATGAACAGTAGGATTATTACAGCGATGACCAGCTGAAGGGTCATTCTAAACGTCTCCCTCACTGTCTCTGAGTAGAATAGATCGATGGCGTTCATGTCGCTGGTAACTCTGCTAATGATCTGGCCTGTTCTGACTTGGCTGAGGTAGCTGAATGACTTGTTGATTAGGGCATTGTATAAATCCCTGCGCAGATCACGGAGAATGTTCTGACTCAGAACACCGCGGTAGTATCTGTGAATTATAAAGAATACAAATCTTGTAATGGCTAGCAGAATGATGAGGCTGACAAGTATGACCAATAAGCCATATCTATCGCTGACGCCCGTCCACTGTTTAACGAGTTCGAGGAACCAATTCGTGTCCCCCGGAACTGGTACTAAAACGTTGTCGATTATGAGTAGGACGAGTAGCGGAGCAAGTAAACTATAAACGCCATCCCTCCCGAATGCCGTGAGATTTATCAGTAAATAGGTTCCCATGTAGGGCTTGATCTGTCCCATTAGGCGCTTCGTTAGGTTCCAGCTACTGGGGTTATAGTTCGTCAAACTGCGCAAACCTGACTCTAGATAGATATATTAGTAATATATGTAGATTTTCATACTAGTGCGTGAGATGGTTTGACCACTATCCTGCCCAGGGAATCAAGGATCAGTCCGGTTCAGATGTGGCTCTTATTCGTTTTATCCGATGGACCCGACTATGGCTATAATCTAATTCAGCGTCTGGATCGTATGTTCTCGGGTTACTGGAAGCCTAAAGCCGGAACGATATACCCTGCCCTGGATAAGCTCACAAATGAGGGGTTGATATCGAGAAGCCATGAGCATAGGGAGGAGGGCTTGGATAGGCAAAACTATACTATCACGCCACTGGGAGGGGAAGCCCTAAGAACGGGGATGGATCGTTGGAGCCAAGTTATGGAGCATGTCGAGCTCTACGGTGAGAGGCACCGAGCTCTGAGGAGGCTAAAGGAGGAGATGACCCGGGCGGAGCTAGCTGATGTATTTGTTAGATTGGGGGAATCGATGAGGGAGGGCTCCTTCGATGTCTCAGATGTGGTGCCGGCTTTGGGGTCGATGGAAATTGATTTACCTAAGCAGGTTATGTTCAAATTCCTTTACGCTCCGGAGGGCGATGGGATGGAGATTGAGATCGAGTTGGAGTGGCTGAATAAGCAGAAACCATGAAGTAAGGGTACTAGTTTTCTGGCTTCATTATCCCTGCCCTTGAATAGCAACGACCAAAAAAATTCATCTTAGATGGTGTTGGTGACTGAGGTACTAACTAGGCTGTACCTCGGCTCTCCACAATGAGAAGAAACGTTGGAATTGAAACCTCTTTTAGGAGGGATTACACCTGTTGGGGAGTGTAGAGTCTTGCAAGAACTCATCTACGTCCTACAGACAAATGTAACTGCTAAAATCAGCCAAGGCGAATCGCTATGAGGATTGGGGACATCCTCGAATCGGCTTGGACCGGAGTCAAGTCACGTAAGTTCCGATTCGTCCTAAACCTAATTGGTATTCTCATCGGATGCGCTGCTGTTACCGGCCTAGTCTCTCTAACGCAGGGCCTCAGCAACAACATCAGTATGCAGCTTGGCACCCTAGGGGCATCTACAATCACAGTCTCACCAGGTGGCGCCGGCACAAGCCCTTTCGGAGGTGGCACGAGCTCACGTACTCTCAACTATAAGGACGTTAACCAGATCGCTAGACTTTCAGATGTATCCTTAGTCTCCCCGACGGATTCGGGTGGTTTAGCAACATACGAAGTTGCGGGGAAAACTTACAACCAAGCTGTCACCGGTGTAACAGACCTCTACTTCGACATCAACCAAGCCGTAGTGGTCGAATCGGGGAGAGCCCTGATAAGAACTGACTCCGCCAGTGCTGTCATAGGTGCCAGTGTGGCTCTGCCAACGGATGCTACCCAGCCCGTCATAGCTGTCGGGGACAGGATCAAGATTACCTCTACAGTAAACGGGGTTAGTAAGGAGTTGACCGTGAGGGTTGTCGGGATTCTAAAGAAGACGGGTGGTAGCTTTGGCTCTAGTGACAGTGTGATACTTATCCCAATCACGACATTTGATCAGTTCTACGAGAGGGCAGGGAAGTACAGCGCGATTCAGGTCCTCGCCACGTCACCCGATCTCGTAGACACTGTCTCAACAGAGATCAAGAACAACTTGAGTGAAATCCGAGTAATTACTGCTGCGGCAGCTCAGTCGGTCGTCTCGAGTATCACGGGGGTGATCCAGGAGGTCCTCGGTGGCATAGCGGCGATCTCTCTCGTGGTCGCGGGTGTCGGAATCATAAACACGATGACAATCAGCGTGATGGAAAGAACTAGGGAGATTGGAATCCTCAAGGCTTTGGGGGCGAAGGGACGAGATGTCCTCGTTCTATTTCTGAGCGAGGCTGTCCTCACAGGCATAGTCGGAGGAATCGTGGGCGCTGGACTCGGATTCGTAGTCAGTATAGTAGCTGGCAACATCATAGGCCTCTCCCCCGCGATTAACATCTACCTTGGCCTAATGGTCGTAGGATTCGCGATTGTAACATGCGTCCTCTCGGGTCTATACCCGGCTTGGCGGGCGTCTAGGATGAACCCCGTGGAGGCACTGAGGTACGAGTAAGCTAGGTGACACTTCCTATGTGGCTTAGGTTAATTCTAGTTGAGAATATCAGTGGAAAGGCGACGCCAGTGTGATTACTGTGGGGTCTTGCCCTTCACTACGATTGTTTGTGCGAGATACGTGAATAACCTCTGGCTCTTCTGCGTCATGAATATCCAGCCGATGATTACATCCAGGATGATTAGTGGGCCGAATGCCTTCCCGAAGGACTCGATGGCAGCCTGCCCGAGGGTGATGTGGCCTTCGTTGAGGTTCGTGACCTTGATCTTCATTATCCTCTTCCCGATGCTATCCCCATAGCTGTAATCCATCCAGAGGAAGTAGATGAAGAAGGCGACATCTCTGAGGCCAGAGCTGGTGAATGGCGTGTACCTAAAGTATGGCATGCCTCCGACGAAGCTTATCGTTGGCAGTGCGATAATTAACTCCAGTATTCCGAAGATTACACTGAAGATGATTGCGTCGATGATGTACGCTATTATCCGTTCCCCCCAACCGGCGAGGTCTATCACCCTCACTGCTTCTGGTGCCGGAGTAGGCGTAGTTGTCACAGGTTGAGGGGGTGGGACAGGTGCCCCGCACTGCTGGCAGAAGGCGGCGCCTTCCTTGAGCTCGGTCCCACACTTTTCACAGTTAACCAAATCCTTCAATCTCCTTGACTCAGTGAAAAGTAGGGGAATTAATAACGTTACCTAAACTAGTCAAAACGCTACTTCTGCGGACTTCTTCCCCGTAAGTTCATCGATGACTATCCTGCCGACGATCGTCTTGTCGAGTGGACTACCGGTTTCGTAGGCCTTGAGCTTGGTGAGGAGGGCGTCGGGGTTCTTCTCCTGATGGAGTATCATGTGCTCGAGGGCCCTCTTCTTCCTGTCGATGTCCTCGATGAATTCAATCTTACCCTTGAAGACTGCGGATACATAGAGGTGGCTGCACTGTCCGGCGTGGTAACCGTGGTCGATGAGAGCCTGCCCCGAGACGACCGGGTTTCCCCGCATGTACTCTAGCTTTTTTCCCTCATTGGCGCAGTGGAAGTAGAGGCACCCGGCCTCCTCGTCATAGCTGTGGCTCAGACTCACAACGTATGGCTCGTTCTCGTTCGCGAGGGCGAGGGTGACGAAGTTCGTCTCATTCAATATCCTCGCTAGCTTCTTTCTGTCCTTTATCTCATTGTCACCACGGCGCATATGGTATGTCTTGACCATGAGCTACCCTGCCTGCAGGTGAATTTAATGTTTGATATAGAGGGACTATGTTGGCATTAACCCGACGGCGCATGCTTTGTATTCAGGTATCTTCGACTCGGTATCGACTGCATTATTTGTGAGGATGTTGTCTTTGGACTGCTTAGTCTCGGCTGAACATTTTAGTGTAGAGATGCGCGCGAGGCGTGCGAGAGAACTCTTCTCAGACAAACAGAAAGACAAGCCCAAACAATGCAGTTATGCGCGTTTGTTATTTCCTGAGATAGGTATACCAATATAGGGTTGCGACGAAGAAGGCGCCGCCGACGATGTTCCCTAGAGTGACGGGCACGAGGTTCCTCAAGACGAAGCCTTCCCAGGTCAGGTTCGCCAGATCCAGGGTGGTGTTGGAGGCTATCGCGGGGACTCCTTTCACCATGATACCGATTGGGATGAAGAACATGTTGGCGACGCTGTGCTCGAAGCTGGAGGTGACGAACGCCATGATGGGGAAGAAGCAGGCGAATATCTTGCCAATTGTGTCAGTGGATGATGTGGCGATCCAGATCGCGAGGCAGACGAGCCAGTTGCAGAGGATACCCCTGAAGAAAGCTTCGACGAATGGGATGTTCACCTTTGCGTTGGCTATGGCGACCTCCCTGAGGCCGAGGGAGCCGCCGTTTATCCCATACAATCCTCCGCCGAAAATAAGTCCCGCTAAGGTGATGGCGCCTATTAAATTGCCGATGTAGACGACGACCCAGTTACGTAGTAGCCCCGTGAGTTTCGCCTTTCCTGTAAGGCAGGAGAGGACCATCAGGCTGTTGCCCGTGAATAGTTCGGCTCCGCCTAAGACGACCAGTATCAACCCCACAGGGAAGACAGTACCCATAAGGAGGCTCGTGAGGCCAGTGCCTAGGATTGGCTGAGAATCTTGAGAGACGACTGTGGCGAGATGGCTGCCAAAGGCGATGTAGACTCCAGCTAGGACGGCGAGGACGAACATCTTGTCGAGAGGGAGCTCCGTTTTCGCTTCCCCGGATTCGCAGATCGCCTCGGCTATTTCCCTTTGCTTCTTGGACATCCTATGGTCACTGCCTACGGATACTGGGCGAGGGATGTATGAATCTTTTGAGAAGGGCATAGGAGAAAAAGTGCGCCTATTTCCTCTGGTAACAAGTCCCGTATGCGAAGCTGGAGCTAGTTGAAAGCTGTTTAACGATACTTATTCGATCACAGTTCATTACGTTTGTAGTGGATGCCTCTGATTGATCATGATAACTATTCGTACAGCACGCGTTGGCTAGAGGGCTAGGATCGCCAACTGGATCTAGTAAGAATGAAGGAGAGGCCGCTTTAACGGTTGAGTCCTGTCTACTTCTTTTTCGTCTTCTCAGTCTTCTTGCGGAGGTACCAGATCTCGCCCTTGGGGCTTGTCTCGATCACGAACTCGGGGTTGTATGCGAGCATCTCCTTGACGAACTCGCGCATCTTTATCTTCGAGCCTTCGCTCCTCACGATGTCCTCGTCAAGGCTTATGACGATCTTCTTTCCTTTGTCGAGCTTCGATGGCATTGGGGGTCACACATCATATTGATGGCCCTGTTTAAGTTTTTTATGTGTCTGGAGTCCAGTAAATTGGGAAAGAGTGTTACCTAAAATGAGTGAGGTTTAGATCACGTCGTCACCGAGTTCTTCCTTCGTTAGGGTCTCGGTCTCCTCGGTTCGCTTACCCCTTAGGAGTGATGGGATTATTGCTACTGCGTTTATTATGGCCATCCAGAGGTATGCGCTGTTTAACCCACCGGCGAAGAGGGTGATCTCGGCGGGGGTTATCACAATATTGGAGGCTATGACCCCGCTGACTATATAGTATGGAACGGTGAGGGTCATTACGACGATGGCGAGGTTGATGCTGATCACGGAGCCGGTCTGGAAGAAGACCGCCCTGACGGCTGAGGCTATTCCCCTCCTCTCCGATGGGACAGCTCCCATGATTGAACTCATGTTCGGTGAGCTGAAGAGCCCTACACCCGCTCCGAATATTGCGAGGTAGATAACCATTAGAGAGTAAGGGGTCGTCGCCGTGGTGGTTGAGAACAGGTAGAGGGACAAGCTGCTTAGTGCAAGGCCAGTAGTAGTGAACGGCATGTGGCCATACTTATCTGAGTATTTCCCGCTAAGAGGGCCTACGAGCAGGAATGCTATGTCAATGGGAAGTATGCGTACACCTGCGTCGAAAGCTGACAAACCTAGTACGAGCTGAAAGTAGAGGCTTAGCAGGAGGGCGACCGCGCCCCAGGCGATGGAGTTGAAGAACTGTGCCACCACTCCGCCGGTAAACTCCCTATTAGCTAGTATACTAAGGTCGAGGAGGGGGTGAGCTTGCCTCCGCTCCTGCCATACGAAGGCGACTAACCCAATGGCAGTTATGATGCTGAGAGCATAAACTAGGCTCCTGTCGGCCATGCCGTAAGCGTCGAAGGTTAAGGCGAGGAGCAGGCTGACAATGGCGGTCGTGAAGCAGCCAAAGCCAATCCAATCCATGGGTGCACCCTTGTCAATTTGTGCGATCTCCTTCAGTCTCCTCTGTGCCCAGAAGGTTCCGAAGATGCCGATTGGGATGTTAACGTAGAAGAGGTATCTCCAGTCTAGGAATGCGAGTATGAGGCCGCTGAGGGTGAGGCCACCCATCATTCCGAAGCGTAGGGCGATTTGGTTTATCCCAAGGGCTAGACCGAGACTCTTTTTGGGAGTTGCGTCGACTATCAGGGCTGCGCTGTTGGTCATCAGCATCGCACCGCCAATGCCCTGGATGCCCCTGAATAAAATGACTTGAGTTGGGTTCTGGGAAAGGCTGACGAGGAGAGAGCCTAGCGTGAAGACGGCGAACCCTGCAGTGTATATCTTGACCCTCCCGATGATGTCCGTGGCTCTGCCGATGAGTAGGAGGCTTATGCAGCTAAATAGGACATATGCCTGTGTGAACCAGATGGCCTGCTCAGCGTCCGCGCCAAGTGCCGCAGCCACCTGCGGGAGCCCGATGATGACTATCCTCGTGTCTAGACCAGACATGAGGACGCCGACGGTGGTAACCGTGAGTACTGTCCACTTATACTCCACGGAGTCGCACCTCACCTGCGCTGCAGACTCGGCGCTTCATGTAACTTAGTTTGAACCTGAAGGAGAAATTAGGCATAGGTCTGTAGGGTCTAATTCCATATTTTATAATTTTCTGTACAACTTCATCGCGCCCGCAAGCTCGAGGAGAGTCGTCCTATTATCACATGCTTCATCGATGATGAAATTTGCATATTTTTATCTAATCGGGTCCAAGCGAAGAGTTGAGACACAACCAATTACATTACAGATAAGTTTTTCAGAATTAAGTCATACAATTATGTGTGTTTTCCGAGGAGTGGATTCACAATAGGTGAAAAGTCGAATCTGAAAAAGAACGTAGACAAGGCACTTAAAGTGGAACCATTCCCGGTTGTTGGGATAGGTGCATCTGCGGGTGGATTGGAGGCACTTAGAGAGCTATTCGACGCACTTCCATCAGACGCGGGTATGGCCTATGTCCTCATACTACATCTCTCCCCGGAACACAAGAGCCAGCTCGCTGAGATACTAACCAAGAACACAGCCATGCCGGTTATCGAAGCAACGAATAACCTCCATCTGGAACCAGATCATGTCTATGTCATCCCACCCAACGCGGGTATATTCATCACAGACGGATCCCTCACACTTGAACCCATAAAGAGAGTTGACGGACCACCCCTCCCAATTGACAAGTTCCTCATTTCACTCGCTGAGCATAGAAAAGATGCTGCAATAGGGGTCGTATTATCCGGAGCCGGCTCAGATGGAACAAAAGGCCTTCAAGAGATTAAAGTGCAAGGCGGGTACACATTTGCGCAGAAGCCTGAGACGGCCAAATTCTCTGAGATGTCCAGGAGCGCCATTGCGCAAGGGGCGGTTGACTACGTTCTGACTATTGATGAAATGGCTGCTAAGTTGGTAAAGATAAGTAAGAAGCTCGGCTCTCTAAAGTTGCAGACACTTGACCAACTTGAGGCATTCGATGATGATTCATTATCCAAGATCATGTCAGCACAACAAGTCTAGGACAGGGGTAGATTTCTCCCACTACAAAAAGACGACAATCAGTCGACGCATCAACCGACGTATGATCCTAAGAAACACAACTAATATCGATGACTATGCGAGGCTTGTGGAGAAGGACCAAATTGAAACAGATAAATTATATAACGATATACTCATCAACGTCACAAGCTTCTTCCGGGACCCAGAAGCATACGAGGCACTCAGTAGGGATGTCTGGCCCAGGATAATGAAGGGGAGACCCCCTGATAAAACGGTTAGAATCTGGGTACCGGCATGCTCCAGCGGCGAGGAAGTTTACTCGATAGCTATAAGTTTCTTAGAGTATCTAGGCGACAAAACCTGCGATTTACAGCTCTTCGGCACTGATATTGATGAGCAGGCGATAAAAAAGGCGCGATTAGCTTACTACTCCAATGACATACGGGAGCAGTTGTCATTGGAACGTTTGAGTCGCTTCTTCGTACAGACCTCTGACAAAGGGTACCAGGTTATAAAGGATATTCGCAACCAATGCATCTTTGCGAGGCACAACGTCCTGGTCGATCCCCCATTTATAAATATTGACCTTGTTAGCTGCAAGAACCTCATTATTTACCTCGACAACCATCTTCAGGACAAGATCATACCGATCTTCCACTACGCACTGAATAAGGATGGCTTCCTGATTCTCGGGAAGTCCGAGACACTTGGCAAATACGGCGAATTATTCGACGACATCGATAAGAATAACAGAATCTTTTCTAAACGGTCCGTCAACGCTGCCGGGATCTATTCCTCATTCGTTTTCCAACCAACCGAACTAAAGGAATTAGGTATAAAGTTGAAGTCGAGTCGAAGCGAATTCGAGGAGCTCCGCAGCTCTTTGCACAGGGAGGTGGACCGGATAATCGAGTCGAGATACACTCCTGCAGGCGTCGTCGTGAGCGATGAACTGGAGGTTTTAGAGTTCCGGGGGAACACGGGCGCCTTACTTGAACATGTTTCAGGTTTTGCGAGTCTCAACCTTGCCAATATGGTGAAAGGCAGCTTAGCTTCCGAGTTGAGAATGGCGATAGTGAAGGCGAAGCAGATTAATCGGAGTGTTCAAGTCGAGGATGTTCCCATTAAAAACGATGAAGGTGTTCATAGGGTCGACCTCGAGGTTGTTCCCTTCACAGTTCCAGAACAAAGTGGCCGTTTCTTCCTGATACTCTTTGAAACACATGTCAGCGGAAAAGTCAATGATCAGCATAGAGGACCCACCTCTGATATTGGTAAACAAAACCTCGAGCTGGTCCAAAAAGAGCTGGAAGATACAAAGAATCACATGCGGAGCTACATGGAGGAGCAGGAGACAACGAGAGAGAGGCTCCGATCGACGAACGAGGAACTCAGAGCCAGCTACGAGGAGCTGCAGAGCATCAACGAGGAGCTTCAGTTCTCCCGAGAGGAGATACAGGCCTCAAATGAGGAACTCAGGACTGTAAATGACGAGTTAGCTGACAAGAACAGGGAGATCAATAGACTGTACAGTGACCTGAACAACTTCGTGAATGGCACAAAGATCGCCATGATTATGGTGGATAATGACCTAAAGATACGACGTATAACGCCGACGAACGAAAGGGTGATGAATATTCTACCCAGCGACGTGGGGAGACCAATCAGCGACCTGAAGCTGAGTGTCGATATTCCACACCTTGAGGACCTCATACGTGAGTCGGTGATGGCCTCCGAGCCGTGAAAGTGGATGTGAAGAGCAGCACTGGTACCTGGTACTCGATGAGGATCGAGCCATACAGGACCATTGATAACAAGATAGATGGGGCGGTGATCGCCTTCATAGACGTCAACGAGCTCCTCCAGGAGAAGAGGGTTCTAACTGAACACTCTGCTGAACTTGAGAAGCAGGTTGACATGGATTCCAAGGAGATCGAGAAAACTAATAGGATAATTCTGGAGGCCGAGAACGCTGAGGCGATCGGTAAACTCACCGCGATTCTGGCTCATGACCTCCGCAATCCACTCAACTTCATCAGCCAAGCCTCCGAGTTGGCAAGAAAGGATCCGGAGAAGGCAGATAGGTTCCTTCAGCTCATCGGTGAAAGCGCAGGACGCTCGCTGTCAATGATCGAAGAATTAAGAGCGAGCACGCGAGAGATCAATCTGCAGCGAATCGACACAAATGTTGCGTCACTAATCAGGAGTGTAGTGGAGGAGACGAAAGCACCGGAGAGGATCAAGTTCGAAGTATTGATCGGTGAAGGATTGGAGAAGACAAACATAGACGCGGGGCAGATTAGGAGGGTCCTCGACAACCTCGTGAGCAACGCGATCGAGGCTATGCCAGATGGCGGTACATTGACCATTCGAGCAATGAGAGTAGAGGGATCCATGGTTATCGAGGTTGAGGATACGGGCATGGGTATACCGGAAGAGGCCATTCCCAGGGTATTCGAGTCCTTCTATACGACTAAGGCGAGGGGACTTGGACTAGGGTTAGTGTACTGTAAGAGGGTAGTGGGGGCTCACGGGGGAAACATCACCTTTAGGACAGCTCATGGAGTGGGGACCAGATTCACTATCACGCTACCTCCGGCCCCTAAGCGAGATTAGCAATGCGCGCTTGTATTGCTAGGGCTTACCCTTCGATCATGAGAATTTGAAGTTGGAACATATTTTCATCATAAACGCGATAGGGCATCACTATTTGCCTGTCTACTATAAAAACTCAAAAACAACTCGGCACTATTAAGAGCCATGACTCCTCGACAGACTTCGCTCATGGATGAGGTGAGGTCCACACGAGTCGAATCGGGCCAGGTGGCGATCTGGTGGATAGGCCAAGCGGGATACATAATGAAGACTCCGAAGGGGAGGGTGTTGATCATTGACGCCTACCTATCTGGGGGTAATAGAAGGATGATGCCTCCGCCCATAGAGCCTGAGGAGATAGAGTGCGATCTCTACATCTGCACACACAACCATAGTGACCACGCGGACCTCGAGACGATTGGGAAGATACCTGATGGGCGCATCAAGACATTCATTGGGCCAAAGAATGTGATCGTGAGCCTCGAGAAGATTAGTGGGAAGAAGGCCTCATTCAGGGAGGTGAACGTGGGGGACTATATTGATCTAGATGGCATCCGCCTCAGGGGCACATTCTGCATCCCCACCGATGACACGGTGCTCGACTCGGAGGGCTTCATCATAACAACTGAGGATGGCGTCAACATCTACCACAGCGGGGACACTGGCTTCCACGAGTTCCTCTTCTACCTGAGTAAGCACCCTATCGACCTCATGTTCGTCTGCATAAATGGGGGCATGGGGAACATGGGGATCGACGAGGCCGTGAAGCTCACCCGACTGCTGCGCCCTCGAGTCGTCGTACCCAATCACTATGGCATGTTTGAGGAAAACACGGATGATCCGGTGAGATTCAGGACCCGCTTGTTGGCTACTGGTGCTGACCCGGACTGCCAGATCCTGAAAGTTGGGGAAAAGTATCTCTACACCCCGAAAAAGGGATGATGATGTAGGGTTATTTTGAATAGGTTTCCTTTAGGTAGGGTAGAGCCTTCTCTCCGAAGTCCCTGATCAGCTTCTCCTCATCTGGGCTGTTGCTGCTTAACTGGACCTCTGTGAAACCCATCTTGATTAGGTTCTCGATCTCGTGGATGAGGTGGTCAAGGTCGGTGAACACGGTATTGGATAGCACCTTGGGGTCGACCCCGATCCTGAGTCGGTCTAGTTCCCTGGGGTCGGATATGTTGAGTGAGTTCTTCACTGGGAGCCACATTAACGTCGACTCCAATGCCTTTTCAAAGTCGTCGCCGTATGAGACCTTCATCTCCACCATCCTGGGCATCGTGTCTGGGTTCTTCCCTACTTCTCTCGCACCCTCGTTGAACCATGAGAATATCTTGTTGGTTGATCCAGATTCAGCCCCGGTCATCAATGCGTCGCCGAGTCGTCCCGCTGTTCGAGCCGCCTTCGGTCCAGAGGCGGCGAAGTAGATGGGGATATGTGTACGTGGCTTCGTGTATAGGTTAGCTTCAGTCAACTTGTAGTATTTGCCGTTGTAGTTCACGAAGTCTCTATCCCAGAGTGCCCTGATTATCTCGACTGCTTCGACGGTTCTCTCTAGTCTCTCCTCGTGTGGTGGCCAAGTCTGTCCCTGTTTGGCCATCGGCATCTCGTTCATAGCCTCACCCGTTCCGATGCCGAGGAAGATTCTTCCTGGGTATAGTTCGTCGAGTGTCGCGAATGTCTGGGCGACGATTGAGGGATCGTAGCGATATATGCATGTGGTCACGCCGGTTCCGATTCGGACATTACGGGTTGCCGTCCCAGCTGCGCCGATCCAGACCCAGGCTTGTCCCGCACAGCCGCCCCTGTGGAACCATGGGTGGAAGTGGTCACTTATGCAGACGAACTCGAAGCCCTGCTTGTCCGCCATGGTGGCGTATCTGAGTAGCTGGCTTGGCTGATAACGTTCCTCAACGGCCCTGTATCCGAACTTGGCCTTCATCTCGATTGCGCTCCTAGATGTGTTTCAATATGATGTTTGATCGGTGAATAAAATGATCCCGGAGATGAGCTAGAAAAAATAGTTGAGAGGGTCTCGATGAATGTTTTATGCATACAAAAATGGATTTTCTAATTCCCGAATTATTTTAATTCTATCACATGCACCAAGCATCAATTTTTATCTCCAAAGAGGATAAACGAAGAAGTAGATGAGGGTAGAATAGATGACTGAGGCGAAGGATACATCGGCTCCGCTCGACCTCACATCGGTCGAGCTCGATGATCTGCTCGGACTCTTCGTAGGTATTCTGTCTGAGAAAGCGTGGCAGTACATGGGATTGAGGCTCGCCCCGGGTAAGAGCGAAGTGGTGAAGGATATGGCTAAGGCGAAGTCGGCTATTGACTGCGTCGCATTCATGACGGAGAAGATCGCTTTGAATCTAGCTCCCGATGATGCTATGAGACTGAGATCTATGGTCACGGATCTCCAGATGAACTACGTGAAACAATCGTAGTACCGAGAAGTATTTTTAATGCGAACCATATAGTCAGATAAATAGCCAAACCCGGCGGATTCTTTACTTTTCTTCGCTTATCTTGAGCGAAGATTCTTCGGGGCATTCTCTATTTACTTGGCTTTTTCGAAGAAGTAGTTGGCGTCTTCTTTCGCCTTTGTCTTAGTCTCCTCGTCCGTCGTCACGTTAGCTAGTTCCTGAATCATTCTCCCCGCCTCCACGTAGCGGTCATGCATCGACTTTTTCTTATCCGTGGCCTCAAGGAGTTTGCTTCTGCGTATAGTTGTCGCCTGAGTTTTTTCCCAACCGGTGTGTTTCTTAGGTTCAAAGAACTTCTCACTCTCAGGGGTTCTACCCCGTTTACCTCTATCCTCCGTCATGAACATTGTCTCGGGGACCCAACTCTTCTTAACATTGACTACTTTGCCGTTGCGTGTGTAGGTGTAGGGTCCTCTCCAGTACCCCTTTCGTTTAACTTTTAATTCAGCCAACTCTTTCTCACCTGAAGCATTTCCTTGGAAAATTCTATTTCTTTATTGAATATAAACAGATAAGGTATCAACTAAAGGGGATGAAGATCTTACAGGAAGAACTCTGACTCCCTGCGTTTGCTGTAATTGGTCACGAGCATGAGGGAGGCCTTCTTCACCATCTCGTTCTTCCAGACCCTGGCCCCCGTCGGGCAGGCCTTCACGCAGGCTGAGCATGCAGAGCAATTCTCCTTCACAGTCTCGACCTTATCGGTGACGGTGATCGCATTCGTGGGGCAGACCTCCGCGCAGGCCCCGCAGAGGTTGCACGTCTCCGGCGTGGTCTCGGGGGACTTTGGAATAGGGTTCCTCTCCCTGTACGGCTTGTTGCCGGGAACCTTGACCTCGACAGGTTTCTCCATGCCCTCAACCTTGGCCTTCACCTTCTCGCCGAAGGTCTCAGCCTTCACAAGGTCCTCCTTATCGGGGCGACCCACGGCTATCGGCGTGGCGTCAGTGGAGAAACTGTGCTCGCCAATGAACGCGGCGCCGGCCAAAGGCTTGAACCCCTGCTCTGTGGCGATGTCCTTCAGCTCGATCAGAGCGTCCTCGAATGCCCTATTGCCGTAAAGTGTTACGATTACAGCGGGTGTGTCATTTCCCTTGACTGTCTTGAGCCTCTGTGCTGCTACGATTGGGACGCGTCCCCCGTAGACGGGAACAGCGATGACCGCCAGATTCCCAGTAGAGACGCTGTAGCTCTTAGTGGCTGCTTCGTATGGAGTCAGGTCGATTTGCTCGACATCCTTGACCCCGAGGCCCTTAGCGACGCCCTCGAGTACCTTCTTCGAGGTGCCCGTGGGGGAGTAATAGATCAGTTCAACCTTACTTGGCTTCATGGAGTAGACTCGGGTTCTCGGATCATATTAACCTAGGAGGTTAACAACTTACACATCACACACGAATGTGCCTCATCACATGCAGCTGTTGTAAAATGAAGTCATTAATTTTATAGTTTGATTGTTTCGCCATCGTTTATTGGGATTGTTTTCTCGAATTTTTGCTTGAACCAGTCTTTGTTGGCTGTGTGGACCGGGATGATCTTGTCTGGGTCGATCTGGTCGATGACCTTGATGAGGTCTTCCTGTGAGAGGTGACCAGAGGCGTGGAAGCCCTTGATGAATTGTGGCTTGTCGCCCTGCATGGTGTAGCCGACTGGTTTGAGGTTGAAGTACCTGAGCCACTGTGTGAGACGCTGGAAGTCGAATGTTTGCTCCTCAGAGAAGGCCTCACTGGAGGAGTAGATGTAGGATCCCCCGGCTGGCTTGATGTCGAGTAGGTGTTTGAGGTCGAAGAGTGAGAAGCAGAGGAGGTACTTATCGGGGCTTTGCCCGATGGTGGTGTGGCTCACGTATTTGTCTCCCCATAGCTTCGAGACTACCTCGGTCTCCCACTTGTCTTTTTTGTGGTTGCGGAGTTCGTTATATATGCTGATGTTAGCAGTGTCCATGAGGCACTTTCCGTCTGCGCAGCCGAGGGCGTGCAGCATGTAGGCGTCCTTCGGTGTGACTAGTAGGGTCCTGCTCGTTCGGTCAGCGATCTCCGTGAATGTCTGGAGGCGCTCAAAGTTGCGTGCGGAGAAGTCGGCGACGACGAGGCCCATCTCGGCCTCGGCTGCCTCCTGGCAGTTTCTGAGGACGTCTCCCTCGGTTATCTCCTCATCTGATTCCCGTCCAACGCGTGTTCCCTCCGTGATAAGTGTGGAGGAGTCCCTCGCAGCTGAGATGAACTTTCTCGTGTTCTCGGCTCCTGAACCGTGTAGGCGGTAGTCGCCCGTGTAGGAGATTGTCGTGTCGCCTCGTAGGATGTAGCCGACTGCACCGAGGATACTGTGATCCACTGGATACGGCTCAATTATGAAGGGGAGATTGAGGTGACTGTGGTGCTCTACGGCCCCCGCTTCGACGGCTTTGCCCCTCTTTGAGTCGCCTCCTGGTCGGTGGGATGCGAAGTCCCTCAGCTCCGCGGTGGGCTCGGTGCAGAGGTACATGTCCCGCGCAGTGTAGCTTCCGCGGCTTTTGGACTCGAGGACGAGGCCCCCGCAGTCGTCGAGAGGCGTCTTCACCGAATAGTAGCTGATCTCACTGCCGAGGCTGATGGGCGCTGTGTCCCTCATAGCCTTGAGTATGGCCACGCTGATTGTGCTCGCTATTATCGGGATGTCGCCTCGCAGGAGGCCTACATTGCCAGTGTGGTCTAGGTGGGCGTGGCTGATGAGAACGGCTTCCACGCTGGGCTTGGGCCATGGCTTTGGGTCCATGTCGGCTGGTATCAGATCTTGTCGGTATAGGTTGATCTTTGGGATCATGTCGAGGTTGATGAGGTCGTAGATGCCCCTGTTGCTACGCTCCTTGAGGAACTCCTGGTAGTACTCACCGTACTTTGCGAAGTTCATGCCGAAGTCGAGTAGGATGCCTCTTCCCTTCTCCTCTAGGTAGATCTTGTTGCCGCCGATAGTTGATGCGCCGTCGTAGACTGTTAGGAGCGTCATTGATTGTACTTAGCTCCTGATGCTATTATGTTAGAGCATTTATCACGCTATTTAGATCGTGTTGCTTCCCCAAAGATGGAATAGCAAGGCGCGCGCACTCCAGTGCTCGATGGATGCGATCCTCGCTGCAGCCCTTGGCGACTATCCTCGGATGCAGTGCTATTATGTTGAAGGTGGAGATTTTATCTAGGAACGCCTCGATGTGTCCCTCCACTTGTGCGCGCATATATAATTTAACCCACCTTCATTCTGATCTTGTCTCTTCTACGTAATGCGAGCCATACGAGCGTCAGCATTACGGGTATCTCTATCAGCGGACCCACAACAGTTGAGACCGCGACCATAGGAAGCGAGGCGAATGCTGTCAACGCGATGGCTATTGCGAGCTCGAAGTTTCTCCCAGTGCAGTGGAAGCCCATCGTGACGCTGTCCTCGTAGTTGTACCCCATCCTGCGCGTGACGAAGTCGACGAGGTTGAAGAGGATGAAGAAGAAGAGGACGATGGGGATCGCCATCTGCCAGATCAGGTTGGGGTTATCGATTATTACGCCGCCCTTCAGGGAGAACATTACTATCATCGTGAAGAGGAGGGCGAGGAGCTGCATCTTGCTGAAGTATGGTAGCAACCTATGGTTGAGCCAGTTCGCTCCCTTTCGCTTGATCACCTCCCTCCGGTTCAGGACCCCGAAGAGGAGTGGTAGTCCGAGGTATAGCAGGACGCTCTGCCCGATCAGGGTGATGTCTATGGTGATATAGGTGCCAACGAGGAGGGCGATGTAGAGTGGAGTGGTAATAATCTGAATTATTGAGTTCCAAACCATGAGGACGATGCCGAGGGCGCCATTTCCCTTGGCAAGATCCGTCCAGACGAGTACCATCGCGATGTAGGGAGCTACGCCTAGCAGTATCAATCCTGTCCAGAGGAATCGCGCCGTCTCGGGTGTGATTAACCCGAGGTATGGGAGTATCTTCTCGAAGAAGGCCCAGCCGAGGGCATATAGTAGGAAGGGGTTGACGGCGTAGTTGAAGAAGGCGATGATAGCTACCTGCCTCTTGCTCTTCAGGGCCTCTCGTAGCTCGCCGAGCTCGATCTTTGTCATAGCGGGGTAGATCATGAGGAAGAGGCCGATTGGTATGCCGACTCCAAGGTTACTGCTGAGGTCGGGTAGATACTTCCCCATTGCGAGACCGATTACTATGCAGAGGACGATCCATACGGCTAGGAGCTTCTCGATCCAGCCAAGTTTCGCTTCGTTCTCAGACAATGCTTGTCTTCCTTTACGATTACCTCCTAACATTATATCTAAGTATATAAATATGTACATAACAAAGCGGTTGATCTGATGGTAACTGTACTCTTCATCTGCGTACACAACGCGGGCAGAAGCCAGATGTCTGAAGCATTCTTCAATAAGCTGCCTGGGAGGCGCCGCACCGAGGAATCAGCGCTGGGAGCGGGTGCACTCGCGTATGAGTGACTAACCCTGATACGTTTTCCTGGTCGCTAACAGATACCCAAATACGAGGACCTCGATTACCACATTACCTGCAGCAAACATCAGATAATTCTGGCCATCGATTGATACGAGGTATAAAACTAGAAGCGTTAAAAGGACCCAGACAAAGGCATAGTTCTTAGCAGTCAGAATCAACCCGTTTACTATACTTGTTGAGGCTACTACCTTCTTCTTTGAGAGAAGATAAAGCACCGCACTGACGCATACTATGAATAATATACCAAACGTGATTGTTCCGGCCCACCAGACAAACAGATCAGGGTAAGGCAGCATAGTATCATCACCAATCGTACTTGCAGATCTTCAGGAAGAAGACCTTCCCCATATCCACTAAAAGGAGATACGTGACCACCATGAGCAGAAGTAGCACCCAGTATTGTATCGGTAGGGCTGTGAAGCCCAGTGCGCCACCGAGTATCGTAAAGGGTAGGAGTGTCCCAAAGATAATGCAGCCTACCGTCGATATCACGACCCACTTCCCGGGGCGGCTGGTCCAGAAGGGCACGCGCTTCGTTCTAATCACATACATAACTAGGACCTCAGTCCAGAAGGACTCGACGAACCATCCGCTCTGGAATAGAGCAGGGGACGCCCCGAAGATGAACAACATGATGCCGTAGGTCAGGAAGTCGTACAGTGAGCTGAATGGTCCGAAGAAGACTGTGTATTTACGGATAAAGCCCACGTCCCACTTCATTGGCCTCTTCACGTGCTCGTCGTCGACGTTGTCCGTTGGAAGCGTCATGTTTGCTGTGTCGTATAGAATATTCATGAAGAGTATCTGAATGGGCAGCATGGGTAGGAAGGGTAGGAATACGCTGGCAGCGGCTGCGCTGAACATGTTTCCGAAGTTACTACTGGTACCCATGAGCACGTACTTCATAGTGTTCGCGAACACTTTGCGGCCCTCGATGAGTCCGTTCGCGAGGACACCAAGGTCCTTATCAAGAAGTACGATGTCTGCAGCTTCCTTAGCGACATCGACTCCGGAGTCGACGCTGATGCCGACGTCCGCCTCGTAAAGGGCTGGGGCGTCGTTCACCCCGTCACCCAGGAAGCCCACCACGTGCTTGTTCGCCTTTAGCGCCTTTATGATGTCGAGTTTCTGATCGGGGGTTATGCGGGCGAAGAGGTTAGCCTCCTCGACCGCCTTTGCAGCTTCAGTGGCGCTCAGTGTAGCTAACTCGGCTCCATTCACGACCCTCCTCACTGGGATGCCTATTTCCTCGCAGATCTTCCTGGCGACGAGTTCGTTGTCACCGGTGAGGATCTTCACATCAACGTTGAAATCCTTGAGTTTCTGGAACGCTTCCATGGCATCCTTCTTCGGCTCATCGGTGAAAGTGAGGAAGCCGAGGAGGGTGAGGTTCTCCTCATCCGATACGCCGTATCTGGGCTGAGCCTTGATTGATTTATATGCGATTGCCAGGATCCTGTAACCAGACGTCGAAGCCTCATTTATTCGAGAGTTTATCGCCATCAGTTCCTTATCTATCGGCTCAATATCATGTCCCCTATCTACGTTCGTGCACTTCTTGAGAACCGACTCAGGGGCACCCTTCGTGATGAAGGTGAGTTCATCACCCTTTTTCGCAACGACGGATAGCATTCGACGCTTGTAATCGAAGGATATCTCCTCGAGTTTTTGGTAGGGCTCGATTACTCCTTCGAGAGCTTTTTTCTTGGCGTATTGCCAGATTGCGACATCCATTGGGTTTCCTGCGATTTGGTCGCCGACTGCAGCTGAGTTACATAATAACGAGTATTCGGCGAGTCGCGGTTCATCTTGACCCCCGATTGTATCGTATTCACGTAGGCTGATCTTGCCCTCAGTGAGTGTGCCCGTCTTATCGGTGCAGAGCACGTCCATGTTACCGAAGTCCTCTATTGACACGAGGCGCTTCACGATTACCTGCTTCTTCGCCATTTTTGAAGCGCCCCTGGAGACGCAGATTGTGACGATCGCAGGCATCATCTCGGGGACGAGGCCGATCGCTACCGCTAGTGCGAAGAGGAGGGCGTCGATCATTGGTCGGCCGATGATTATGTTCAGTGCGAATATCGCGATCCCGAGGATTATTGTGAATGAGAGTAGGAGCTTCCCGTAGCCGTTGAGTCCCTTTTGGAACTCGGTCAGGGGATGTGGGCGTGTTAAGTCGAGGGAGATGTTGCCAAGCTCCGTGTTCCTTCCGGTAGATATTACTACGCCGATCCCTGAGCCATGCGCCACGATGGTCCCTGAGAAGACGTAGTTCGTCAACTGTTGAGGGGTGGGCGAGGTTAGCGTGAGTGGTTCCGACGTTTTTTCTACGGGGAATGATTCACCGGTTAGGGTTGATTCGTTTAGTTCGAGGTCGTCTGCCTTGAAAATTCTCATGTCGGCGGGTATGATGTCCCCGATCGTGAAGGACACGATGTCCCCTGGGACGATGTTGCTCGCTTCAATCTCGACTAGTTTGCCATCCCTTTTGACAAGTGCCTTTAGTGCAACGGTCCGCTTGAGCTTCTCAACTGTCTTCTCAGCTTTATACTCATTATAGAACCCGAGAACTACGGCGAGTAGAATCATCACGAAAATTGCGATAGTTTGTTTCCACTCCCCAACGAAGATCGTAATTCCAGCCGATGCTAGTAGAATCACGAATACGGGATTGAATAGTTGCCTTGAGAGAATCTTTAGGCTGCTGAAGGTTTGCCTAGCGAACTCATTGCCACCATATTTTCTGAGTCGTTCCTCCGCTTCATGGCTTGAGAGACCCTGTTCGTTTGTTGAGAGCTCAAGTAGTATATCTTTGGCTGATTTCGACCAATGATCCACCCGATCCAGTTGTCGATTCTTAGCCATGGCGGACCTACCAAATATGAGAGCGTGAGAAGACATCATCGCTTATAGGTTTTTTGTGTATCTTCCGGAGTAACCTAGAATAAGTGGCGTAATATCCGGAATATAGGTTTAATTCTGAATAAATATTCGCAAAAATCTTGATTAGTTGAATGTTATTCATTCGAGTTAACAGTATTAAAATACGCATTGTCTAGAATACATGTGAAGCTGATGTCCACAAGATCGACGGTGGAACTTGATGAGGATGACCTGAAGATTCTCGGAGTTCTTCAGGGGGAGGGAGACATCAGTTTTTCCCGACTTGGAAATACAGTGGGCATCCCAACATCAACTGTGCACGATAAGGTTAAGCGGCTCATCAGTGAAGGGATAATTAAAAAATTCACAATAATAGTGGACGAAAGAGCACTCGGCCTCAATGTTGTTGTTTTATTGGGGGTAGAGACGAATGCTAAGCTCTACAAGAAGGTGGCTGAGAAGCTAGTCGATATGGTTGAGGTCGTTGAGGTTTACGGCACAACGGCTGAATTTGATCTCATGATTAAGATCCAGGCTAAGAATCGAGACGAGCTTACGAAGATCCTCGACAAGGTTAGGGCTATCGATGGAATTGACGATATTTACATCTTCTCGGTGTTAGAGGTTTTTAAGGATCAGCATATGCGTCCAATTAAATTGAAATAAGAACCTAGGTAAGAAAGATAGCGAACATTAATTGGCATTTAGTAAGATCTGTTCGTTGTGTCACGTGCTAGCTAATCCCTAATTAACGTGCGCGGGAGTCGAGGAGGTTTTTGTGTTCATCTTTGTCGCATCTACTCTGCGATATAAAATATGCGCGCCGCTGATCGTTGATGTACCGTCGTAGACTATTATGAGAGTCATTGTATCTAGTTTTCGTCTCTATACAACTTATCCTGCTGGTTCTCCACTCATAGCACTTGCGTGGGCGATCGACTGGGCCTCCAAAACATCACTACTACCCCACATGCCGTGATTCTATATGTTCTAATCGCAAGAACAGGCCGATAATTAAAATCCCAATCGCCGACCAAATGTTCTAAAACATAGCATTATAGCGATACGACCAATCTCTATATTTGTATGAACACGAAAGTAATCATAGTTTCAGTCGTACTGATACTCGCCGGAATATGTGGTACCTCGGTTCTAGCGGGTGTAGTCCTCGGAGCGAATTCAACCGCGATTAGGGGCATGATACCAGTTTCCAATAGCACAGACAGTGGAGGAGGACTAATCTCTCCCATAGTCATCATCAAGTCGCCTCCAAGCATCTACACATTTGAGCAGTACCTTCAGATGCTCCTCGACGCAAATGATGGGTCGGCTACCCTATCCATAGTTGCTAAGGGTGGTGTGTTAACTATCTCATCACCATCCATAGACTTCAAATCAGATAACATGACGCTGACGGCTACGAACTTCAAGTGCGTCATCGATAAGAACACAGGAATAACAACTGTCATTGCTGACTCCATAAAATACGTTAACGGGGATAACAGGTTCTCTGCTGATAACTTTGTGTGGTCGATGGCTCAGGCTTATAGTATCTATAACAGTGATGGAAGCGGCGTTATACCACCAGTCTCCGGTAAGTAAGGCTAATTCACAAAGTTTCCTTTTTTATCATCTTAAAAACCCAGAAATGCGTGAGTAGGCCTGATTAACTATTAATAATAATGGGTTTGTGCCCGTCATCGAGCTCGTCGTCTCTAGATTTGTCGGTCATTCAGCGTTTGCGCTTAGCCTCTTAAACCTAGGTATTTAGGAGGGGTGACGGTTAAATGAAGTTTGACTCAATAATCTTACACGTACAAGAAATTGGGTGTTTGAATAATAATAGATTAGGTTGCTTCATCTAATGATATTCCGAGAGCACGCGCCACTCCTTTGCCATAAGCAGGATCCGCCTTCAGGCAGTTCTTGATGTGTCGTATCTTTATTGCCTTCGGAATGTCTCCCATGGCACGCGCCATGTTTTCAAACAAGACTTGTTGCTGCTCAGGGCTCATCAATCTGAATAGTTTTCCTGGCTGAGTGTAGTAGTCATCGTCGTCTTCTCTGAAGTTCCAATGATCTGCGGCGCCGCTTAACTCAAGTGGGGGGTCCTTGAAGTCTGGCTGTTCTTGCCAATTCCCGTAGCTGTTGGGCTCGTACCCGATGGTGCTGCCTGCGTTATTGTTAACCATCATCTGGCCATCTCGGTGGTAGCTGTTCACCGGGCAACGCGGGGCGTTCACGGGTATCTGGTGGTGGTTTACGCCAAGTCTGTAGCGCTGTGCGTCACCATAAGCGAATAGTCGGCCCTGCAGCATTTTGTCTGGAGAGAAACCGATGCCTGGCACCACGTTAGCAGGGTTAAAGGCAGATTGTTCTACGTCTGCAAAATAGTTCTCGGGGTTGCGGTTTAGTTCAAAATACCCTACCTCGATCAGTGGAAATTCGCCGTGATACCACACCTTTGTTAAGTCGAAGGGATTGTATGGCATTTTCTTTGCTTGTTCCTCAGTCATGACTTGGATGAAAAGCTTCCAGCGAGGGAATTCGCCCTTTTCGATGCTATCGTATAGGTCACGCTGATGGCTCTCGCGGTCCTTCGCGATGATGGATGCAGCCTCAGCGTCGGTCAGGTTCTTGATGCCTTGCTGGGTGACAAAATGGAATTTAACCCAGACACGCTCATTTTTAGCGTTGATCATGCTGAAGGCGTGGCTACCAAAACCGTGCATGTGTCTGTATGATAGCGGAATTCCTCTTTCGCTCATGGTGATTGTTACCTGATGGAGTGCTTCGGGGAGCGAGGTCCAGAAGTCCCAATTGTTTTTTGCGCTTCTCATATTTGTTCGAGGGTCACGTTTTACTGCGTGGTTCAGGTCTGGGAACTTGAGTGGGTCACGCATGAAGAACACGGGGGTGTTGTTTCCAACTAGGTCCCAGTTGCCTTCTTCGGTATAAAATTTCATTGCAAAGCCACGGATGTCACGCTCGGCATCGGCTGCGCCACGCTCACCGGCAACCGTTGAAAAACGGACAAACATATCCGTTTTCTTGCCGATTTTCGAGAAGATCTTGGCTTTCGTGTATTTTGTGATGTCATGGGTTACAGTGAAGGTGCCAAAAGCGCCGGAGCCTTTGGCGTGCATTCTTCTCTCGGGAATGACTTCTCTGTCAAAATGAGATAGTTTTTCGAGGTACCATACGTCCTGTAGGAGCATCGGCCCTCGAGGACCGGCGGTCATGGCATTTTGGTTGTCAGGTACAGGTGCGCCTGCAACTGTTGTTAGCTTCTCCTTCTTTTTTTCTGACACCTTACAGAACCCTCCCAACATTTTACTTGAGTTACCCGTTTTTAAAGATGCGCGAACGCCTAAATTATAAATATTAGGCGCGCCTAAATTCATAGAGAAAGTTTGACGTAGTGAAAACTTTGCACGACGATCTACAACTCATTGTTAGGGTTTTGATCTACATTACTCCACCTTTACTCATTTTATTTGGCTTCATTTTGATCGAGATAAATTATGCCAACCATAGCGTCGTTTTAGATTGGGGGATTAGTATCATAGGAGTAGCCATTATTATCCTAGGTGGCATTCTATTAGCGGTAGAATTGTACCTAAATATGCATAAACACTCGCGTGCTTAGTCTATCTATACTCCTTCACACTGGGAGCTACTCAAAGTTTATCTGCGCTGACGAACTTGATCCCGGGTGATTCCCTTTGCTCGAGCTGCCACTTTTGCATTAAATTTTGACACTTTTCAACTCAGCGAGTAGATACTTGCGGTTACCATCATCCACGATCTTTACCGCCGCTTCCCTCGCTCTTTCGATGTGTTCCTTTGCAGTAACTAGATCACCCAGAATCGAATGCGCTCTCGCCATGGCCTCATGGGCGAAAGCCAGATCAAAGTCGCCAATTCCATTTTTTACACATAAATTGAGGGTCTCTCGAGCATGTAACAGAGTCGGTTCTCCCCTTCGAAGCAGGGAGTAGACCCTGCTAATCTGTCATTCTCCTCTCGCCAAATTGATGGGTTCACCAACCATTCCCCAGTGATATCTTGAAGTATGGGCTGAGTGAATCATGTTCAGGTCATCGCTGTGTGTCCTGTCTTTCTTGTCGATGAGATCCCATGTCTTGTTGAATAGATCGATTCCCCTCTTTCTGTCTGAGTTAACCAAACCTTCTTTACTTTCAGTCATGATTAAAAAAGTTTAACTGCTGAAATAAAACCTTTGCAAGCACGCGTAGTTAGAGCTTTCACTTGTGAGCGCGGGTGCCCTTAGCGTTGCGGGCGGCGTGCGAATTATTTAATAAAACATACGATCTGTTTTTGGTCCGATGTTTTAGATCTCGTCTCCCTCTAGCTGGTCCTGCTGATCCCAGTCATCGAGCTCATCTTCGCCAGATGGATCCGGTCGTTTATCCGATTTGATGTAGAGAAACGCGCCGATTAGGATGCCGATTATGATTAGCAACCAAATAGTTACATCCATTGTGGCTCCTCCGTCAATGTAGTTGTATTGTTTCGCTTGAAGATAAGTGGTTGGTTAATCCTCTATGGTTGCCTTGAACTTTCTTGGCTCGAGCTTCTTTCCGTCCTCCGTTAGCTCGTAGACGGTTGAGGCGTCCGCTGAGCGGTAAGATCTGTGGACGAGCCTCAACTCCTCGGCTTCTCTCAGTGCCTTGGTCACGGTGGCTGTTGACATCCCAGTTGATTTCTGGAGTTCATTGAAGGTCTTCGGGGCCTCCTTCAACGAGATAATTGTCTCGTAGCCCCTCTTCTTCGTGAGGTAGTCGACCTTCATAGCCGCGATTGTTTGAGTGGATTCGATTTGGATGGGGCTGAGGGATTCCTGGATCGGCTTAAAACTATCATTGTAGAAGGCTGGTCGAGATGATAGTCTTGTATCTTCATTGATGTTTAGTTTATTTACCATGTTTATAGGGCGAGTAAGATACTCCGGGGTGTGTCTATCCTGCTTCTCTACTCTAGTCACCAGCACGTGGATGAGGTCTCCACCACTGGTGGTGAATTCACCTACGAGTTTTTCCTCCCTAATCTCATAGGTTTTGTAGGAGTTCTCGCTGTAAGCAACTTTTCCGTCGAGGTCTCGTAGGTTTGCTAGGAAGGCTTCGACATGTTGCCTCACTTTATCCAAGTTGATGTCGAATATGTCCGGCGCCATCTTGTTGAGTATGTCCGCGTAGTTTCTCGTCACGGATTTGGAGAGGGCCCTCCATGAGTCCGGGTGGTCAAATATCTCCAGGGCAGCCACCCCATCTATGTCGATGACGGCTAAACCGACTTGTCTGACGTGGTCGACTGGGACGTTCTTCATGGCCTCGTCGATGATGTTCGCCTCGGCCTTCATGTATCCATCTAGGTCGTCTGGCGCTGTCTTGAGGTTTAATAAGCGTTCTAGGATGTCGTTGATGGCTGAGTTATTGGAGGCTTGTCTGAGTATCTTGGGGGATTCGAGGTTGAATGATCTGACGGCATCCCATGTTTGTGATTGCGATTCTCTCAAGCTTGACATGACTCTTGTGGGTGTGTAATTCCCGGAGAACTCGAAGTTGGCTCCGCCTCTGATTCCCTTGGAGGCGTAGACGCATTTAATCTCGGCTTGGGTGGTCGTTTTGGGGGCGACGAGTATGCTGAGGGTCAGGGCCCTCGTCTGTGTGTTGCCCTTGATTATCGATCCCTTCCTGATGAACACGGTGTCCTCCGAGTTGTTGTTGACCTGTAGTTGGTTTATGCTGCCTGTGTCCCTGAGGCTTACCTGGTCGCTGACTTCGGATAGTAACTTGTAGGTTCGTGTGCCTCGAGGACCTTTGATGAGTATGGGTACGGCTACCCCTGCTCTATCACTTTTGAGCCTCCAAGGCTCACCGGTCTCAAACTCAGATACGAATGGGATCCTCATTTACTTTATAACACTTCACGCAACTTTAGTATAGTTCATTTAACTTTATAACTCTTTCTTGTGAGCGGGTAAATAATGCGCGCGCTCGCAGGTAGGAATTTACTTTTTGCAGCCCAAATGGACGCCTGCAGTAATGGTTTATTTAAAGCTCGGTTGTCGTTTGTCTCTATGAGTGTTACAGTGTGAATGTGAAAGATCCTATATGCGGAATTTTATTAGAGTCTAATGAAACTAATTTTAAGAGCGAGTTTTTAACTAAACAATTTTACTTTGACAGCGAGTACTGCATGCGCAGTTTTATCGAAGGCCCCAGAATCGCTTATTTTTCCATGGAAGTCGGCGTAAAGAGTAATATGCCAACCTACAGCGGTGGGTTAGGGGTTTTAGCAGGTGACGTAATTAGATCAAGTGCAGATCTGAGAATTCCATTTGTCGCAGTCACCTTACTCAGTAAGGAAGGTTACCTGAAGCAGAAGATTACGCCAGATGGGGTGCAATTGGAATATCCGGAGGTGTGGGAACCTTCAAAGTTTATGAGAATGTTGCCCACAACAGTGACCGTTAGAATCGGAGACGATGACGTCAAGGTCGGAGCTTGGGTTTATCACCAAGAGAGCGTGACCGGAGGGGTTGTTCCGGTTCTGTTTCTCACTACTGACATTGAAGGAAACGATAAATGTGATAGAGAAATAACTGATTTTCTTTATGGAGGCGACGAAATATATCGGTTGAAACAAGAGATAGTATTAGGTATAGGTGGAGTGAAAATCCTTGAAGCTTTAAACATCAACATCAAAAAATATCACATGAATGAGGGCCATTCCAGCCTTCTAACTCTCGAGCTCTTAAAAAGAAATGAGATGAATGCTGATAAAGTGAAGAATTTATGCGTTTTCACAACTCACACACCGGTTGAAGCCGCTTTTGATAAATTCTCATATGAACTTGTATCACGAGTGCTTGGGCATGAATTTCCGCAGGAGGTCTTGATTAAGTATGGTGGGTCATCTCAATTGAATATGACGCTTATGGCTTTGAATCTGAGTAAATTTACTAATGGCGTCACAGAGTCACATATGAAGTTCTCGAGGAAGATTTTTCCAGGATACAACATCCAAGAAATAACTAATGGAGTCCATTCTTATACATGGACCTGCCCATATTTTAGACAACTTTTCGACAAGTATATACGAGGATGGGCAAACGAACCAGAACTTCTTGTAAGAGTTGATGCAATTCCGAATAATGAGTTATGGACAGCGCATATGAAATCAAAGCAGGATTTGCTCGACTTTGTTAAGGAAAAAATTGGCGTAAGAATGGATGTTGGTACGTTGACCTTAGGCTTTGCCAGAAGAGCTACTGAGTACAAGAGGGCAACCATGATCTTTTCAGACTTGGAGAAGCTTAAGGAAGTGGGGGAACAAGGAAAAATTCAATTAGTTTTCGCCGGGAAAGCGCATCCTAGAGATGAGATGGGTAAGATGCTGATCAGAGACCTCTATAAGTACATTGACCTATTGAAAAATACGATTGAAATCGTCTATCTTGAAAACTATGATATGGAAATGGCTGGATTAATGACTTCGGGGGTTGATATTTGGCTGAATACCCCCTTACCCCCATATGAGGCTTCTGGGACAAGCGGCATGAAAGCAGCGCATAACGGTGTGATAAATTATAGTGTCTTAGACGGCTGGTGGGTTGAAGGCTGCGTTGAAGGTCTCACCGGCTGGGCAATCGGCCCGTATCCTGATCAAAAGATCAATGAGAGTGAAAGAAGAAAAAGGGAACTAGCTGATCTCTACAACAAGCTAGAATATCTTATTATCCCAAAATTCTATAATGAACGAGATAATTGGATAAGTATGATGCGAAATTCAATTGGAAAAATTGCCTATTATTTTAACACTCATCGAATGATGCGAAGATATGCGACTGACGCCTATATCTAAATATGAATGAGAAAAAATAGAGACAGTTATGCTTCACGGAAGTGCGCTTAAAGGACTCCTGAACAGTTCGGGGTGGGAGAAGGAATCTCAGAAGTGCGAGGACAAGAGGTTAGAACTATTTATTCCTAAATGTTAAATAAAAAATGAGTTCAGTAGTCTGTGATTAAAAAATAATGTTACACAAAATAGATAGAGAATGCTCCATATGCCGGAAAAAAAATCCTGACTCTATTGCGTATATTCCAAGTTTAGGAGAGGTCTGCTTGAACTGCTATATGGAATATGCCCGCATGTACGAGCAAGCGCGCAGTTATGATTGTACCCCCATTGGGTTTTCATGAAATAACTGTTTCAGATATTTACACTTGTCATTGAGTAGAATAGCACGCGTTGAATATCGAATATTAATAACTAACAATTAGCTAGGTTCTCAGGTGGGACTCAGGATAGAGTATGGTCCAAACCCAAACCATTTTTGTCTTTCGAAATATACAGAGAGAAAATAGTCTAATACATGCGATATGGATGTTTTCTTGAACAACTTGAAAAAGTCGAAGCTAAGCGACGAAGACACTAAACTGATCCAAGTAGCTAAGGAGACCGCTGACAAGCTTCACTTAGATGGGATTCACGAAGTCGCATCTGCCCTGCGGACGAGGAAAAAGCAGATCTTCACAGGTATACATACCAACGCTAATGTAGGCTTCGCTGATGTCTGCGGGGAGGTCGCCGCGATGTGTCACGCCCTGGCTCATGGCGAAAGGGAATATGAGGCAATAGTCGCAGTGTGGGGGGATGGCAGAGGCAAGTATGAACTTCTAAGTCCTTGTGGGAGATGCAGGGAGTTGATCAGTGACTTCAGTAAAGATACATTTGTGATAGTTGGGTCCCTCGATGAACCTTATAAAGTGAAGATCTCAGACTTGTTGCCATTAAAATATCGTAGGTTAAGCAAAGGATCTTAAATTAGGTACCGAAATAGGTATTCGAGTGTACGCATGCGCATTTTTTCCGATTGGATTTCTAAACAGTGAATTCAAGAAGAGGACGATCAAATCAGTAAAATACATCCAAATCGGTAACGAGTCAATAAGCCCATGAATACCAGCTAAAAATCAGCGGTCATAGTATCCATCATACTCGCAATGGTTACCTTTTTAGCGGTCGCCATAAATCAGCAACAAAACACGTACAAACTCGTCTTCAAAGACGGTTTTGAGTCTTTCCCAAGAAACTGGACTATAGAAACGGGTTATGGCACAGTCACAAAATCATCTAATGTAAAACCCGATGGCTCCTACTCCTTACGCATCTACTCGCCGGATGTAACCGATTATGCAGATGCATACACAAGTGTACCTGGAAGCAACAACACAGATTTCCACATCCAAATATGGTTCTATGTCGACTACGCAGTTGTTCCTGACCACTTCTACATAGCTGAGTGTCGTGACTCGAAGGCAATTGTCCAGAACAGAATAGTGGTAAATGATGAGGCGGGGGTATGCTACATAGAAATCTTACACAAGGGCGACGGTTACAACCCTGCTAACTACATGAATATTTGCGAGGTTTCTAAGAATACGTGGCATAAACTAGATCTATATTGGCTAAACTCGCTGAGTATTTACAATGTACATGTTGATGACCTTGGTTACGGGAGCTTTCAACCTCGTGACTCTAACATAAACGTCGAGAGATTGTACTTAGGCGACTCGACCGTCGGGGGGGGGGGGTTCATGGGATTAGTCTATTATGATAATTTAACCATCGAACGTTCTCCAATAGATTAAGTTCGTGCATGCGAATAATTAGGTACAGAGAATTTGATTTGCGCGCGCAGGTCGATATTTTAGTGGATTCATGTCATTTTGAAAGAAGATAGCGCCACGGGATAACGATTATGTCTCCTATTACAAATGTCACAAAAATGGCACTCATCGTAATTCCGAATGACGGCAAAGCGCCCGAAACAACTATGGGAGCAATAACTCCTATGAACCAAACCACTTTATAGGTAAATTGCAAAAGCAGAACTGGAACAAATTTCAGGGGTGACCGCAAACCAAATATGGATAAGATTCCGAATGCCAACCACGCACTATATGCAATTCCTGCCATTATTGGTTCTTCAGTTGGAATGCCAAGAAGAGCCAGAGCCGTATTGGGAGCAATAAGAAGAGCCAAGCCAATTCCCCCAGCCCCAACAATCGTGTAGGCATACATGAACCGTAGCCAATTAAGATGAAACTTAACCTCATCATTCTTTGACGATTCATTCACCTCCAATATTTTCTTATTTTGAAACCTTCCAAAATCATCGTAGCTGTAAGATTTATTTAAAATATTGGGTTTGGGGCCATAGCCTTATCCCCCAGTCCTTTCGCCCCAAATGGAACATTCAATAAATCTTTAAAGATAGTGATATTCTGCAGTCTTTTAGGGGCGAAAGTTTTAGTCGTTAGGTTCTATGGTTCTTTTGTCGTGGTTATAT
>JBEKDF010000005.1:0-107781 GCA_050014495.1 Bathyarchaeia archaeon | reverse complement strand
GTCTTTATGGGTCTATCAGCGGGTTCATGATCCTTCTCGTCAATACGCTCTATTATTGGCTGAAAACGGGAATGTGTATTTAAAACCATTTTACACCAATAACGGGACAAGGCAGCGCGCGCAAAAGTGCATAAATTTAAAACATTTCAAAGTAATCTGAAGTTTGACCAGAAATGTCAATAGACGAAATCAGTAATTATATAGAAAAGAAACTTAATGTGCCGGGTCGTGACCTGTATAGCATTCCCTCCTCAAAGGTGAGGTTTCCAGATGGCTCCCATTATAGAACAGAGCTCCTCCCAACGACAGTAAAAGAGTATGAGAGAGTGTTCGAACTCTGCGACAAGTACAATTTCGAGGGAAACAAGATAACTGATACCCGTGGAGCAATGTTCGACACGGATGAGGAAATTATAAAAAAAGTTGAATTGTGCAGAGAAAGAGGTGCAGAGCTGGTAATGTCCCCCGGGTCTGGCGAGCACCAAGTTGATGTGAGTCACCAGATGGCCGTTAAAGCTCTCGTGGAGGGGAAGTCGAGAGGAATGGATATGCTCGTAAGGAATGTAGCCGACATGATGAGATGCATAGAGTTTGGCTGCAGGGGATTCTTGGTTTATGACGAGGGCATGATGACTATCATTGCTCAGCTAAGACGTGATAAATTGATTCCGCCGGAGACAACCTTCAAGGTTTCAGCATGTATCTCCGTGTCCAATCCGTTAGCGCTAAAGTTCTGGATATCTAAAGCCGAGTTAGGTCCTAACGATAGCCTAAACCCAATTAGAGATATGACTCTACCCATGCTTGCAGCCATGAGGGCCGTCACTGATCAACCTATGGATGTTCATGCGTATTGGGGCACAAATTTGGCTCGAACTCTTGATACCCCGGATATCGTGAGAGTGGCTGCGCCTGTCTACTTTAAGGTGAGTTTATTTGGCTCAGGTATCACTCTGGATGACAAGTTTTATCAAGCTATGAGAGTTGTTGAGACGATTAATAGGTATTATCCAGAAGCAAAACAGTCTAAGAACCGAGCAAAGGGAACAGTGATTCCTGGAAAGCCTGGGGCATGGAAACCTAAATTGGGATAAAATAAGAACAAAATATCCGTATGCACGTTGAGATGTTAGGGATCTAGGTTTAATATGAAGATCGTTGAGTGTCGTGCTTTTTTTTATTTCTTTATTTGTACTGAGATAGCGAAGTCAGGACATATTCTTTCACATAACCTACACTCGATGCATTCTTCTGGTTTTTCGATTTCCACCACGATATAGCCTTTTGGACCCATCTTGGTTGATTTGGTTAAAACTTTCTTAGGGCACACATCTATACAGTAATAGCAACCCTTGCACAGCTTTTCATCGACATGTATCTTCTCTACTTTTATGGTCATTTGATCCCTTCTAACCTTTTAATGCGAGGGGAATATCGCGTGGCCCCTTTACCACCTGGACACCAGCTGAACGTAATGCACTTATCTTATCTTCAGCCAACCCCTTCCCATGCTGTACTATAGCACCCGCATGACCCATTCTTTCTCCTCTTGGTGCGTGTCTTCCAACAATCAGGGAAACTACAGGTTTAGTAATATTCTTTTTAATGTAATCAGCAGCTTCCTCTTCCATAGTGCCGCCTATCTCTCCCAATAAAACGATTGCTTCTGTCTCATTATCTTCCTCGAAGAGCCTTAAAGCATCGATCTGAGTGAAGCTCCAAATAGGTCCGCCGCCAATACCCACAACAGTCGACTGACCCAATCCCGCCTCCGTTAAAGTTTTTGAGACTTCATATGATAGAGCGCCACTCTTCGAGACAACTCCAATATTACCCTCTCTAAATAATTTGTTGGGATGAACGCCCGCCTTGCTTCTCCCCGGGGATATTACTCCTGCTGTATCTGGACCGATGAGCATAGCTCCTTTTCTTGCTGCGAGATTCATGACCCGCATTGTGTCGTGAATAGGCACTGCCTCCGCTGTCATGATTACTAGCTTTGAGCCAGCCTGTATGGATTCCATAGCCGCGTCAGCCGAGAAGGCACCAGGAACAAAACTCAGAACCACATCTCCCCCATGTTCAGCCACGGCATCCACAACCAAGTCATAAACTGGAATTCCGTGGACATACTCTCCTCCCTTACCTGGTGTTACGCCTGCAACGATGTTTGTGCCGTAGTCCAACATAACCTTCGATTGAAAATATCCCACTGTTCCAGTTATTCCCTGAATAATGACTCGTGTTTCTTTATCCACCAGTATACACATTTTAATGTCTCCTAGAAGATTCAATTGCTTTTTCTATTGCGTCATAAATGTTATCGAAGGATGATACACCTATGGATGTGAGTATATTTCTGCCTTCCTCCTCTAGAGTACCGGACATCCGTACAATTATTCTCCTATCCTTAATTACCTCTTTACCATTATTCACCATATAGGAGTTGATACCTTGTGCCATTTCATCCATCCTATTAAGACCTCCTATTAAATTTATCAGGAGTACTTTGACTTTTTCATTAGACAAAACAATATTCATAGCTTCCTCTATTAATTTAGGTGTGGCTCTGCCTCCAAGCTCGCAGTACGACTCAATTTTACCTCCATAATCATTAATTAAATCTAGAGTTAACATACCTGTTCCTGCACCATCAGCAATGATTCCCATGTTTCCATCGAGTTCGATGTATGTCGGTATTTCAGCTTTTTCAGCAAGTGCTTTTCTCGATTTTGGCTCTTGAATTAATTCATATCTCTCTAATTTGAGGCTTGTAAAAAGTTCATTGTGTCTAAATGATGCATTATCATCAAGTGTCATTTTGGCGTCAACGGCAATGAATGTTCCTTCGGTCGTTAATATTAGAGGATTAACTTCTACTAAAGTGGCATCATAATTCTTTAGTATCTCATATATGGATTGAAGTATATTGGCAAACGAGAGCATAGCTCTTCCCTTAAGACCTATAGATTTAGCCATTCGCCTAGCTAGATAATCTGGAAAACCAATTTCATCATTTATTTTTTCCATAATGATTTCTTTGGGATTTTCTATAGCTATTGATTCTATATCGACTCCACCTTTTGATGAAGCAATAATAATAGGTGCTTTAACTTGATTATCTATCAGTGCTCCAGCAAAGTATTCTTTTTCTATGGATAGTTTCTCCTCGATGAGCACTGAATAAATTTTCTCATTTTTCAGTGAGCCCTCAATAAATTGATCTATGATTTGACGAGCCTCATAATGATCTGAAGGAGATTTAATTCCGCCTGCTCGTCCTCTTCCTCCCACAAGTACTTGGGCTTTTATTATCACTGGTGCTCCAAAATTTTCTAAAATATCCCGTACTTCAAGAGATGAGTGAACCACTATTCCTCTCGGTACTTTAATTCCATTCTCTGCAAATATTCTCTTAGCTTGGAACTCGAATAATCTCAGCATGAATCACCTGCTAATTATGCTAGTATTTTTTAGCTCAACCATTTTTCGTCCCTCATCTATTGCCTTTAAATTCAAGTCAACGAATCTTTTTGCAACATATTCCTTTACACTTTTATTAAGGGAGTTAAGAGAGACTATTTCAGTTTCAGCTTGTAAGGCTCCCAGCATAATCATATTAGCAATAATTCTGTTCCCTAACTTATCGGCTAGGCTAGCTGCAGGCACTCGGAGAATTCGTATGTCTGTTCGTGTTTCAAAGCCTTTTACCATGTCTGGATCAATGATTAATAGTCCCCCTGGTTTGAGTTCGTTTATGTAGCTATCGTATGCCTGTTGAGACATGATTATCAGTGTCGTGAGGTTATCGATCAGGGGGTAATCGATTTCTTCATTCGATATTATTACTTCGGATTTACATTTTCCCCCTCTGGCTTCCGAACCATAGGAGGCTCGTTGCGCGGCACATTTGTTATCGTAGACGGCGGCAAGCCCTAGAACAACGGAGGAGAGTACAATTCCCTGTCCCCCGAACCCTCCGAATCTAACTTCCCATCGCTTAACCATATTCATCAACCTGATTTCACTCGGCTTTCCAAGGCTTCGTATCTATCATTGAGTGTAGGCAAATTCTTTTTTACAAAGTTACCGATAATTACTTTCCCCTCTAGCTCCTCTGTTTTCATCTTTTCAGCTTGTGCCTTTGTGACTGAGTTTTCTTTAAGCCACTTTATGTTGTCAACTGGCTCACGTAGTTTGAGGACGTATCTGCCATATATCGTAGGGCACTGTCCAACCACCTCTATGAAGGAAAATCCTCTATGCAGTATACCCTCCTTGATTGCATTGGTTAACTGGGCTGAATGCACTGTTGTCCACCTGGAAATGTATGTTCCTCCAGCAGCCTCCACAAGCTTACATAAATCAAATGGGGTCTCTATGTTTCCCCTAGTTGTGGTTGTCGTGCTAGCTCCAAATGGGGTTACAGGAGATACTTGGCCACCTGTCATTGCATAGCTTCCATTATTATTTACTATTAATGTTACATCTAGGTTCCTTCGTGCAGCCTGAATCAGATGGTTGCCCCCAATTGCAGCAACGTCACCATCACCCGTTAAAATCACGACCGTCAGTTGGGGGTTCGCTAGCTTGACACCAGTCGCAAAAGCCAGGGTCCTCCCGTGGATACCATGGATGGTATCCATATTCAGGTAGGCTGGGATTCTTGCTGTACAACCGACTCCCCCAATTGTAACTATTTTATTAGGATCTAAACCGAGATCATCTATTGCGTAAAGAAAATTATTCATTATTTGTCCGCAAGCACAACCAGGGCAAAACATATGTGGTAAGGAGCCTTTTCTCAGATACTTTAAATTTGGATGCCCAATAGGTGTATCCATTTTAATCACATCTTTATACCATGTAAAATTTCACCTGAGGTATGCATTCGGCCTTTGTTGAGGGGCAGTGAGAGAACTTTTGTCTTACATTCACTAGCTCTCTCGATCTCATTAACATATCTTCCCAGGTTCATCTCTGGAACGACTATCTTTTTCACTCGCTCAGCTACGCTTCGAATCAGCGCTTCGTGGAATGGCCAAACAGTCACAAGTTTAAGAAGACCCGCTTTTATTCCCTCTTCTCTGGCCTTTCTCACAGCTTCTAAGGCGGATCTTGATTCACTACCATATGCAATTACAGCTATGTCAGCATCGTCCAGATAGTAGGTTTGGTATTTCACAATGTCGTTAATGGATCGTGTGATCTTACCAGTTATTCTTTTATACAGTTGATCGTATTCTTCCATGTCCCCAGTTATCATCCCTCGCTTATCATGAGGGTTTATCGTGTAAAGGACATTATATCCCTCACCAAATTTAGCCATGGGAGGAACTCCATCAGGTTCCCCTAGGAAAGGTATGAACTCTTCAGGAGAGACTTTAGGATGCTTCCTATTTACTATCCGTATCTGACTTGGGTCCCGAATTTTCACACGTTCCCTCATTAAACTAAGGGTCATCTCTGAGAGAACAACAACGGGGTTTCTATAAGTCTCGGAGAGATTGAATGCCTCAATTGTGTAGTCAAATAGTTCTTGTACGGATGATGGGGCAAGCACAATCATCTCATGATCTCCTGCTGCCGCCCAACGTACCTGCATTATGTCGGCTTGAGTCGCTTGCTCTGCGCCTCTGAGTCTCATCACGTCGACTATGACTAGAGGTGTCTCCGTTGCCACTGCGAACTCAATTCCCTCCTGCATATAATCGTATCCTGCGCTCGCTGTAGCAGTCATGGATTTTACACCTGCCAAGGAGGCACCAATAACTGAGTAAATAGATCCCAGTTCGTCCTCCATCTGAATGAATTTGCCTCCTACCTCGGGTAATCGATCTGATATTCTCTCGGAGATTTCGCTCGCCGGTGTTATTGGGTAACCTGCGAAATAGCGGCAGCCAGCAGCTATTGCGCCTTCAACAATCGCGTGATTACCCAACATGAATTGATAACTTGAATTTTTATTTTCAGCAAAGGTCATATTAATTTCAACATTATTTGTGTTGATAAAAAATAAGGTTTTTCTTTTTATAAGTAAAAAATATAGAAACTCAGGCGATATTTCAATTCTTGAATTACAGAAAAACGGTCACCATTCAAGTTCGAGTACTAAGACATAATAGAGCTTGTGGACCTTAACTACTTTAATAACCGATTGATAATTTACCGATGTGTATGATTATAATTACTATTATGACAAGATAAAAAGTGGTCTTCATCAATTCTCAAATAATGGCTCTTCATGCGCGCCAAAACCTTAAATATATTTCTGTGATAAACTTAATGAAATGACCTTAAATATTTATGATATTTTAAAAGAATTAACAGAATCACCTGCGGTTACCGGTCATGAGGAACAGAGAAGGAAACTCATAATTAATTATTTTACTAAATTCTGTGATATTGTATCTGTTGATTTCATGGGAAATGTCATAGGAAGTGTAGGCACTGATGATCGTTCTGTAATGATTTCTGGACACTACGACCAATTAGGATTCATCATAAGATACATTGATGAAAGAGGGTATGCCTATTTTTCTCCGGTTGGAGGCTGGGATCCAAGAGTCGCCTATGGTGAAAGAGTAAAAGTTTGGATTGGAAATGAGCCTAAGGACTATTTAATTGGCGTAATAGGTACAAAACCTCCTCAAGTTACTGAGGCGAAGGAAAGAGATGCTGTTGTGGGATTCAATGACATGCGCATAGATTTCGGTGCGAGTAGCAGGGAGTCGGCAGAAAAAATGGGGGTGCATTCGGGTACGATGTGCACACCTGCGATATTGATGGATTATGTCGGTGCAAAAGGGTCCGATTTCGTCATTGGCCCCGCTCTAGATGATGTTAGCGCTATCGTTTCAGTGATAAAGACTCTAGAAAAATTGAAGGAAAATCCACCTAGAGGGCTCAAAGTGTACGCCGTCGCCACAGTTCAGGAGGAAATTGGTTCGAGAGGCGCGCATGTTGCTGGCTATAACCTCAATCCAACATATACAATTAACTCAGATACTACAAGCGCGATCGCGCCAGGCGTTGACATTTCAAGAGTCGGTGATGTCAAACTTGGGAATGGTCCGGCGATCGCATTTGGTCCTTGTTTCTCAAAGGAGCTCTGTGAGCTAATGGAAAAGGAAGCTAAGCTGAATAATATTCCCTACCAAAGGAGAGTGGTTCCGGATAGAAGCGGGAATGATTCATGGGAACTGCAGGTAGTTAAAGGCGGCTCTATATGTGGCCTACTATCAATGCCGAGTAAATATATGCATTCTGCTAACGAAGTTGTCTCACTCAACGATGTGAAGAATGTTGGAGAGCTATTCTATTATACTATAAAATCATTAGAAAAAAATAATATAAAGCATACAACTGAATTATTCAGAAGAACTTGATTGAACTCATCAATAAAAATCTCCATTTAATTATGCCTACTTTTTACGTAATGATGTAATAAATTAGTATTATGAAATAATCTATGAGATAAATATTTTAAAGGAGATATTGAACTTAAATGTATGAAAGATCAAATCAAAATTTTTATAACGTTTCATATTGCCCCTGAGCTCCTGAGTAAGATTAAATCAGTGGATCCAAAAATAGAGATCCTTTATGATCCATCTCTACTAGGTGAACCTAGATATACCTGCGATCAGCACGGTGGTCCGATAAAGCGTTCCCCTGAGCAAGACCAAAAACTGCAGTCTATGATGGCTGAGACTGAGATCCTCTTTGGATACTTGCCGACGGGATATGGTGGTCGAGATATCAAAAAATGGTTTCCAAAGCTGCGATGGAATCAGTCGCCAAGCGCAGGAATAGGTTGGGGAGCGAAAGAGAGCGGTCTCATAGAGACTGATATTACATTCACAACTGCTGGTGGTGTACATAACATTCCTCTCGCAGAGTTCTGCATAATGTCGATGTTGATGTTTACTAAAAACTACTTTTTGATGGCCGAGGGAAAGGAGAAAAAGCACTGGGCGAGGAACTGTTCAACTGATCTTAGTGGAAAAACCCTAGCAATAGTTGGCCTTGGAAAGGCGGGGAAAGAAATTGTCAAACTAGCTAAATGTCTGGGGATGCACGTTATCGGCACGAAGCGTACGGTTGATGGAGTTGATCCCGCTAATTTGAATGTGGATGCCATCTACTCCAACAAAAACTTGAAACCGATGCTTACCGATGCTGACTTTCTGGTCCTAATTTGTCCTGAAACCGAGGAAACTCGGGGACTAATTGGTAAGGAAGAGATAACTTACATGAAGCCGGGTGCAGTCCTAATTAACATTTCAAAGGGAGCAGTTGTTGATGAGGATGCGCTTGTGGATGCACTACTCTCAGGTCATTTGGGTGGGGCTGCGCTCGATGTGTTCCGCACCGAACCTCTACCTCTAGAGAGTCCGCTCTGGAATATGCCTAGAGTCATCATCAGTCCTCATTCAGCCAGCACTGACGATAAACAGAATGAGAGATTAACAGATGTATTCGTAGATAACTTACACCGATACTTAGCGAGTAAACCCCTCAATAGTGTTCTTGATAAAAAGCTCCTCTATTGAAATAATATACAATTTTGGGATACTCCTCATTCAAGCCTCGAGGAAGCTGCCCTGGCGTATATGAACTCGTCCTTGTGCTGTATGATAATTCGCGTATGCCTGAACCTATTCTCTTGTTTTTTAGTCTAATGATGGGTTCGCCATACTGATTGTTCAGATATCTTGGAGTTCCAAGCAGAGGCGGATCACATTGTATCTACCGATTCCTGCCGAACGCCTTGATTTTATTGACGTAGGGTACACGCACAAGCAAAGCACACGCCGTGCAGGTCAGGGATTAGTTTTGTACTAGATAGTCTGATAATTGATAATTATTAGCTTGAACAAGTTTTATTTTGGAGACTTATTTGAAAGGACCTAATATCATTGTTCCTCCTCCCGGGCCTAAGTCGAGGTTATGGTTGGAGAGATGGAGGCGCTGCTCTCCTCAACAGCCCAGCCTGACTGTGCTCTCTGAGGGTGAAGGCATCTATGTGAAGGATGTCGATGAGAATGTTTACATTAACTTGGCTGACCTAAACATCAGCGTTGGGCACAGATCCCAGAGAATAATCGACGCCGTCCAGGGACAACTAGATAAGAGCTGCGTCAGCATGATCCGAGGCTCTATACCTCAAAAGATTGAGTTGATGGAGAAGATAAGGGAGATAGCGCCAGGGGGTCTTTCGGAGGGAAGATTCGAGTTTTGTAACACTGGCTCAGACGCCTCAGAGTTCGCTATGGAGCTGGCTAGAGCCTACACGAGTAAACCTATTCTGATCTCTTACCTTGGTGGACACTACGGCTACAGCATCGGGACGCTGTCGCTGCTTGCCGATCGCTCGGAGAATAGGAGGTTCTGCCAACCCTTGATACCGTGCGTAGAGCACATCCCCTACCCCAACTGCTACAGATGCTCCTTCGGTCAGGAGCATCCTGAGTGTGGCTACCGCTGCTTGGAGTATCTCAGTTACGTTTTTGACACTCTCGCTCCTCCAGACGAGGTAGCTGGGATATTCGTGGAGCCCCTCCAGCAGGTGGCGGGGGTTGTTATTCCGCCTGAGGGTTACCTTCAGAGGCTTAGGAAAATGTGCGATGAGCATGGCATACTTTTTGTTGATGATGAGGTCGCAGCTGGGTTTGGTAGAACGGGTAGGATGTTCGGCATCGAGCACAGCGGTGTAGAACCCGATGTGATGTTCCTGGGTAAGGGATTCGCGAATGGAATATCGATGGCGGGTGTGTTGGCTAGCAAGGAGATCATGGAGAAGGAGGAGCAGTTACAAGTGGTTAGGGGCGGATCGTTTGCTGGTAACCCGATCTCCTGTGTCTCTGCTCTGGCCACGATTAGGCAGATTCAGGAGGAGAAGCTTGTTGAGAACGCCTCTAGAGTCGGTGAACACATCATCCGAAGGCTCAGTGAGATGCAGGAACGATACGAGTTGATTGGGGATGTGCGAGGTAGTGGACTGCTCCTAGGGTTAGAATTTGTGGAGGATCCGAGGAGCAGGAAACCAGCCCCATCTGCAGCTGAGAGGGTATTGCTGGAGTGTTTTAGGAGGGGGTTGATGGTGGGACGTGTGGGCACGTATAATCAGGTGATCAGGCTTTCTCCCCCCTTAGTGATCTCTGAGGAGGAGAGTGACGTAGCAATGGGGATTATGGAGGAGTCGGTGAAGGCAACTAGTTCAGCAAAGGGGTGAAGAATCTAGGTCTGTGATGATCTCCAATTAGCTTGTGGACGCGACGCGTACATTTTTTCTATCTAAAGGATGTTTGTTATTGCAGGTGTTGTACCTTAGCTGAAGAGTATTTTCCGCCATCCGAAAAGGATGGGGGTTGGCGCGTTGGAGATCCTGGTTCATTGGGGGTAGATGCTGGTAAACTAAGTAATGCAATCAAGTTCCACGATACTGAGGAGACCTACACCAAGAAGTTTGGTGGCGCCCTCGTCATAATTTACAAAGGGCACATCATCGGAGAGAGCTACGTCACTGGGACGGAGGGTGGGCCTCAGCCATGGACCACACGCACATGCAATGACATGAAGTCCTCCGCGAAGTCGGTCTTCGGCTCGGCTGTGGGGGTGTTTCTTGAGGAGTATAAGGACCGAGTTAGCCTGGACACGCTGCTCGTGGGAAAGAGTCACGAGGATTCGCTTATTCCACAGATATGGGATCAGCCCCTCACGGATGTGAGGAAGCAGAAGATCAAGGTGAAAAACGTCCTCTCCATGACGTCTGGGCATGAGGGAAACGAGCCCTGGCTGGCCCCGACTCCCCGCCACTTCTATCCGGATTACTCGGGCTCCTTCCAGATGTATGAGTATTGCTTTGGCTGGTGGCACTTTGAGGGTATACCCTCACATCACACGTTGATGTTCGAGCCGGGACAGGGGTTCAATTACAGCAGCTTTGGGTTAGAGTTGTTGGCTCTCGCAATACGAAACATGACGGGTAAGGAGGTTGGGCCTTATGCGTATGACCACATAATGAAGCACATTGGAATGCCCGTGGGGATCCGGGATAATGATTTCAGGGAGGTTCCCTATAGGAGCGATAAGAAGTTCAACTTTGGAGATGAGCCGGGGTGGTTTAGGGGCGGGAGCACGGGTTGTAACGCGTATGGAGCGGATAGAAGCTTCAGTAAGTATGGTTACAACACGATTGTTTCAAGCACATTCCCATGCACGGCCCGAGACTATGCTAGGATGGGTTACCTGTGGCTGAATAAAGGTCGTTGGGGGGGTCGACAGCTTGTCCCCGAGGAGTGGATAAGGAAGGCGTCTAAGAGGTTCATACGAGACAACGGTGAAACTCCCAGCAACTATGGGTACGCGTTCTGGATCCTCGACGATTTGAGGAACGTTCCGAAGGACGCATTTATGACTCAAGGCAACAACGCGAACGATTGCTACATCATTCCGAGCCTGGATCTCATCGTGGTTCGTCAGGGCAACGAGAATGGCAATAGTGAGAGCAGACCCCGCTTCAGGGAGTCCGTGATAGAGAAGATCGTTGAGGCCTTCCCCAAGAAGAAATGATGGAGGTTAAATGGCGCCATATGAATGAGTGCGCACAACTGAGGTTTTTACTTCGTTGTGAGCGTGTAGAGAACACCTAGGAGCGCGAGTGTTTCATCAACCTTCTTGATGAGGTTATTCAGTTAATCCAGTGTTGGCTTCTTAAACCATTCAAGTTAGAAGTTATACTCCCCGAGTTCCCTCCCGTATTTGCTGATGTTTTTATTACACCTCTCGGTTTCAACAGCAATGCCCATGCGCGAGTGACTCATATTTTTTTTCAGTAATCATTTTAAAAGCTGGTGACATTTTAGAGTGTCGTGGCTTTAATGGGTAGACTTTGGCAGAGTGGTCCATGTGATGGGTGCTGGACGTGGTTATGGTAAGTATTTGTCTATGGGACTTGCTTCTGAGAGTGCCGACGTCGTAGCCGCGTCTCGTTCCCTGGCGGAGTTGAAGGCTTTGAAGGATTCGCGCGCGCACTATCGAGGAGTGGGATAGGTCGATCTCGATCAACCTTCGTGCACCATTTGTGTTAAGTTGTTTCTGCCCATGATGAAGAAGCAGGGCAAGGGTAGCATCGTAAACATCTCCTCTGGGTCTGCGACGACAGGCTTCGTCGCTGAGATAGCGTATTGCCCATCAAAGTATGGGTTAGAGGGCTTAACCCAGTGCCTGGCGATGGAGCTCTACCAGTACAATGTCGCAGTGAATTCACTCAGTGTGAGCGCCCTTGAGGGTAAGAGGCTTAAACCAAGCAGACTCACACTGAGTGACGAGACCAAGTTATCTGAGGAGTTGAGGTTAAAGTTTGCTAGCGACGATGAGATGGTTGGGAACTTCTCAGAGGCCTAGAGTTTCCTAGCCCTCCAAAACGCGCATGGTATCACCGGTCAGAGATTCGCCCCATACAGCTCGCTGATTACCTGAGGGCTAATGGCTGGGAGGCTGCTGTTGCTAACTGGAGGGATAAGCTCACAAAGGCGGTCTACGTGTCCTATGATCTACCCGAGAAGGTCTACTATGATACCATGCTGAAGGACACGATCGGCGATATTGGGATGAAGGTTCTATACTTTAAGAAATAGATCCACCATAATCTTATCCCTCACACAACGCAGAGGCCCCCTCTGCTCACTCGACAAATCGATAGTATGTTGAGAAAATATCTACAGGGTATGCACGCCCTACTGGAAACGCGCTCGAGAAGAGTTTTATTCTCAATTCTATTAGTGTTTAAGTAATGTCAGAGAAGGTAAAGGTTCTGATCACTTTTACTATAGAAACGAATTTGATCAAAAAAATAGAGGAAGTGGATCCTCGTATTGAAGTATTGTATGAACCGGATCTCCTTGGTAGGCCTAGATATCTTTGCGATCAGCATGGGACCCAAATTCAACATTCTCCTACACAAAAGAAACGCTGGCTAGAATTGCTGTCCCAGACCGAAGTTCTATTCGGATACGTGTTACACACGGATGTGAAAGAGCTTTTCAAAACTGCGCCCTGCCTTAAATGGGTGCAATCTCCTAGTGCCGGAGTTGGCCAATGGGTCAAGCTAAAAGGCTTCTCCGATCTGAATATTCCTATTACGACCGCTAGTGGAATACATGCTACACCCTTGGCAGAGTTCTCCATCATGGCCATGCTCTGGTTCGTGAAGGATGCTCCACGTATGATCAAGGAGAAAGGGAGCAGGCACTGGGGGAGATATGCTGGAACCACATTAAAGGGGAAGACAGTTGCTATTATCAGCTTGGGAAAAATAGGCCAAGAGGTAGCTAAGCTTGCAAATTGCTTTGGCATGCATGTAATTGGAACAAAACGCAATACTGAGGGGGTTAACTCAGCCTCCTTGGGAGTTGAACGCCTATATCCATGGACAGACCTCAAGCCCATGCTCAGTCAGGCCGACTTCGTAGTACTTTGCATCCCTCAAACATTAGAGACGACGGGTCTGATAAGAGAAGAAGAGCTAGCTGCCATGAAATCAAGCGCCGTATTGATCAACATTGCTAGGGGAGCCATAGTGGACGAGGCGGCTCTAATTAGAGCTCTGAATTCGGGCAAACTCTTAGGAGCTGCCCTCGATGTCCAAACGACGGAACCCCTCCCCCACGATAGCCCCCTATGGGAATTGCCCCAGGTTCTTTTGAGCCCCCACTCAGCCAGCAATGTGGACAGCGAGAACGTTGAACTGGTGAAACTTTTCTGCGAAAATCTAAGTCTATATTTGAAAGGATTACCACTTCGGAACTTGTTTAATATGAACCTCCAATACTAAAACATAAAGAGGCACAGCTCTTTAGTCGTCGCTCAGTGCGCGCATCTGTGGCTGAATAATGGTCGATGGGGGGAGCGACAGCTTATCCCGAAGACCTGGTTGAAAAGGCAACTAATAGATTTGTGAGAGATAATGGTGAATTCCCCAGTAACTATGGCTACGCCTATTGGATCCTTGATAATCTGAGGAACGTGCCGAATGACGCTTCTATGATTCAGGGTAATAACGCGAATGATTGCTACGTTATTCCGAGCCTAGATCTTGTTGTGGTTCGGCAGGGTAATGAGAATGGTAATAGTGAGAGTCGTCCTCGTTTCAGGGAATCTGTGATTGAGAAAATTGTTGAAGCCATCCCCAAGAAGTAATGAGGGGTTTAATAGATCCACTGTTATTGAGCAGTTTTTCACTTGCTCGAAGATGTGTGATTGTTGAGTCTTCATTTTGTAGTAATCGTGTAGTGGACTCCGAGCGGGGCAAGGATGTCGTCGACTTTTTGGATGAGGTCATTCAGATCGTTTATTCTTGGTTTCTTGAACCATTCAAAAAAAAAGTCATATTCTCCAAGGACTCTGTCGGATTTGCTAATTATTTTACTACATCTCTCGGTTTCGACGACGACCCCTGTTCTTTCAGCGAATAAGTTTCCTACGTGCTCTGAGTACTTAACCGACTCACCGACATCTTCGCTCAGTTCTTTGGGAATACCATGCATGATGGCTTCATCCATTATGCAGACTTGCGGCATGTCTATCGCAATTTTTTCTAATTCTTTGAGTGCTTTCCCCAACGGTGGACCCATTATTTTAATGTATGATCTCATGATTATTTGAAATTAATACAAATTAATGAATATTTACTTTAACGGGGGAGGAGAGGAACTATTTCACGATTCTTCCCGATTTCATAACCAACTTGGTCTTTTTTAGGTCACTGATCTCCTTTGCTGGATCTCCCTCCACCACAATTAGGTCTGCTCTCAACCCTTCGTGTATTGAGCCAACCTTATTTTCAATTTTAAGTGCCTTTGCTGCATTAGAGGTCGCCGATTTAATAACCTGGATCGGGGACATGCCGGATTCATGCATCATTTCCAGTGTCCTGAGTAATCTAGTGGATTTGCCGAGGCCAGTGGAATCGGAACCAGCGACTATTTCTACTCCATATGCGAGCATTTTTCTGAGGTTCTCGTATTTTCTATTGAACTTGTATTCTAGTACCTCTAGAGCCTCTTTTTCCTTAGGGGAGAGGCTTCCCATCTTATTCCTCGTTTTAAGCTCATCGTACCTCGCCGACCCTGTTTGGAGTGTGGGGTTGTAGAACAGCTTCTTCTCAGCCATGAGTTTGACAGCTTCATCGTCGAATGATCTCTCTCCATCAGGCCTGATGAAGCCGCAGTGGGCCAACACATCGACTCCAGCGGAAGCCGCGTTGTAAACGGATTCGTATGCCTCGCAGTGGGCTGTGGTTATTCTGCCAAATTTATGCGCTTCTTTTACCGCGGTTTCCAACTCTTCTTTACTAAATGCTACCATGGCTGCCGTGGGTCCACCCATCGAACCCTGTGTCGCTGATCCTCCACCCGAAGCCATTAGCTTGAGAATATCAATACCCTCTTTGACGAATTGACGTACTCTCCTAAGCACCTGTTCTATTCCATCGGCTTCGTTATCGTTGCAGAACCAAAAGTGGCCCCCAGTTATGGTGAGTGGTCGACCAGCTATGATTAGATTGGGGGCCTCGATTATGCCTCTCTTCTCAGCCTCTCTTAGGTCGTGTGCTACCAGGTTCCTTGACCCTGCATCGACGATGCTTGTTATGCCGGATCTTAAGGCGGATCTACAGTTTGTGATGCCGGCGGCGAGGTGTATTCCATCCGACTCTCTCACAACCTCATAGTAGTTCTCCGAAGTTCCTAGCGTCATATGTATGTGGGAGTCGATTAAACCCGGCAAAATGGTGCAATCACCTAAGAGAATTACCTCGTCGTCGCTTCGGATTTGGGGCTCCTCTCCTCTCGTATGAACCTCCCTGATGAGGCCGCCTTCAACAACAAGAATCGGATCTTCGATTGATTCTTCGCCAACTCCGTCGATTAATCTTCTCGCTTTTATTACTGTTCTGGAGAGCATACAGTTCTCTCCGTTTTTTTACTTTAAAGTTCTATCTCTTTCAACTCTGGAAATCTATTAATTCTGAGGTATCATTTACATTGAGGCAATTTGCACGTCAATATTCGAGACGTTGCCATAGAATCAGTGAGTGAAGGGGTCACAAAGCGAACCCTGCTTCAAAGATCGGGAGTTAAAGGTCAGCTATTAGTCCTTCATCATACACTCTTAGGTGGGAAGGTTACATTTAGAGGCGCCAACAGAGAGTTTCAACACTATATAATATCCGGCTCAGGTTTATACAGAGGAAAATATGTGCATGGCGACACCAGCATCTTTGTGCCTGGGAACACCCACTTTGGAGAGATAAATGAGCACGAGATCGTACATTCTGGTGAGGGTGAACTCAGAATTTTGTCAGCGATTTACTGCATGTCGAACCCTAACTTCAAGTGGGCTAAGCCACGGATTAAGAATCTGAACGAAGTTGAGGCAACATACTCGGGCATGATCGCACATCAGCTCTTCACCGAGGAAGAGCACATGCTCATGGGTGCTCGCAGAATGCATTCTGTTGAGGTTCAGACACATTCACCAAGTGTACTGCTTCCTATCCATAGAAATCCCGAGGAGTTCGGGTACATCCTTAGGGGTGAGGGGGTGGTTGAGAGCGGGACATCAAAATATAGGGTTAGTCCGGGTTCGCTTGTATATACCCCGGAGGGTGAGCCGCATTCAATTCTGAATACGAGTGATAATTTGCCTCTTCAGTACGTTGCCTTCGAGTTCACCGAGCAGGATAAATCACTCAAGGAAATGGGTAATCAACCAAACCTGCCTTAGTTATTTGGATAGGGCGATAACTTGGCGTACGACACTAGCTGGTATGAAGAGGTGCGCGTCCTATCCGTTATTAAATAATTATAATAACTAAATAAGTTTTTCATCAACTATTTATCATATTTTTCCATTAATCTATTATTTATTTTTATGAGGCATTGGAAAATCAGATCCTTTTTTCATAATAGTGTTAAGAACTCACATCAATAATGGTTTTTTTTGATATTATAAATAAAAATAGATTGTCGATCTGATCGCTGACTATTTAGGCAATAATTTTAAAAGCTAGGTACATTTAGGAAAACTCGTGGCTTTTATGGGTAGACTAAGTGGCAAGGTGGTCGTCCTTACTGGTGCTGGGCGCGGTTATGGTAAGTACCTGTGCATGGGACTTGTTTCCCAAGGCGCCAAGGTTGTAGCTGCATCTCGTTCCCTAGATGAATTGAAGGCTCTTAAGGAGAACATTGATCTAAAAGGGTGGGAGGGTACTTGTTCAATTCTTCCCACCGACCTAACTAAGATGGAGGATATTACGAGACTAAGGGATCTTATTGAGAATGAGTATGGGAGAATAGATACGCTGGTAAATTGTGCAGCGGATAATCTCTGGAAACTCTTCGAGGAGACGACGATTGAGGAATGGGACAGATCGATTTCAATTAATCTGCGTGCACCGTTCATACTCAGTAAATTATTCCTGCCAATGATGAAGAAGCAGGGAAAAGGCAGCATTATGAATATCTCCTCTGGGTCTGCGACAAGGGGCTTTGTCGCTGAGACAGCGTATTGCCCGTCAAAGTATGGTTTAGAGGGCCTAACACAGTGCCTGGCCATGGAACTCTATCAGTATAATGTCGCTGTGAACTCACTTAGTGTAGCCGCCACTGAGGGTAAAAGGCTTAAGCCCAGCAGACTCAAGCCGGGTGATGAGGCTAAATTGCCTGAAGATGTGAGGTCAGGTTATGCAAGTGACGACGAAATGGTTGAGGCATTCTCGGAGGCTTGGAGCTTTCTAGCCCTCCAAAACGCAAATGGAGTGACTGGGCAGAGATTTAGCCCTAGGCAGCTCGCTGAATATTTAAGAGTAAATGGTTGGGAGGCTGCACTAGCAAATTGGAGGGATAAGCTCACTATGGCGGTCTACGTGTCCTACGATCTGCCTGAGAAGGTGCATTATGACACAATGCTGAAGGATTCAATCGGGGACACGGGTATGAAAGTTCTTTATTTTAAGAAATAGGGAATGGCTACGAATTCGCTCGTATTGACGGAATAAAGGCCAAGTTGCGAAAGCACATTAGTTTAATCTGATTTAAATTAGCCGCCTAAAATGCTTAAAATGATGTATTTTGGATATCAGCCGTAGAAGATTCATAAAATGGCTGGTCGGCATAGGGATAGTGGCGGGAGCCTCCGGTGCAATAATTAACAATCTGCCAGACACCGCGAAGAACTCAGTATCCAACCTGCTTCCCCCTGGACAGTACCAGGTATTTAATATGCCTGTTCTTAACGAGGGCTCCATCCCTTCTCCTGATAAAACCACATGGAATCTCGAAGTCTATGGACTTGTGGATAAGCCCCTCAATCTAAACTACGTTGAATTCCGAAGCATCCCTACAGTAGTTAGTATATCCGACTTTCACTGTGTGACAGGCTGGAGCAAGCTCGGGAACACATGGGAGGGGGTTAGATTCAGGGACATCATGAATATGGCTGTTTCCCAAGCTGCGGCAACATACGCCACGTTCGAGAGTGAGAACGGTTTTACAACACAATTAATGGTCGCTGATCTCTCGAAAGATGATGTCCTTCTCGCATATCGACTAGAGGACAGTGAGTTATCAACAGAACACGGTGGACCGCTCAGGCTAGTGGTTCCTGAAAAATATGGATATAAAAGTGCGAAGTGGATTAGGAAGATAAAGTTCACTGATAAGCTCGAATTGGGATTCTGGGAGAAGAATGGCTACAGTAACACCGCTGATCCATGGAAGAATGACAGGTATTATTAGTGGTGAAAATTCGTGAGCTTGAACATCACTTTAAAGGACATAGATCGTTGGGTTAGTGTCGCTCTGCTAGTTCTTTTCTTCGTTTTCATGATTAGTGGATACATGATCACCAAGGGCTTCATAGATAGGTCGTGGGGGTTAATTCTTCATAGACAACTTACCTTGCCCATGATGGCGATATTCACCAGCCACGTATCGATTCAGATACGATTTTATTTAATCAGGAGAAAAACTAGAAGTCAAGAGTTGATTAATCTTATCCCAATGCTATTTGGAATCGTTTCTTTTGCCCTTATTTTGTACCTTGATCAATTCTTCTCTTTATAGTTTGCACAAGTAGCGACTTTTCACGATTAAGCAATTTTCATCTTATGCTTTGATCACCGATGCACGCGGATTTTATGAGAATGGTTACCCCTAGGAATTATTTGCTATGACCTAAATCGAATTTAATTATCTTGTCTTTCCAATTTAGGAATAATCTGAGACCTAAAAATGCCATGTGACCCCACTCTCAATAGAAACAAGTGGATATCATCTTCATTCATAAGCGCGCGTGCATCGATAATAAGAGGAGATCGGTATGTCCACTGTTAACAAGATGGTCCCAATCACCCTAACCTGCGCTGACTATGCTCGCGTCATGCCGCTGGCGACCGGTATGGTGAAGCCACGAGGAATTGCGCTCACCATGATTCTCGGTAGCTGCGGCTCGTGGCCAGCCCGTGCGGAGATGCTCAGACGCGCTGTGCAGGATCCGAATGTGCAGGGCGGCGAGTGGTCGATGGCACAGTATCTCTACCGTATCGACAAGGGTGACCACAACTATGTTGGCCTGCCAGTATTTGTGCTACGGGACTTTGGGGCGCGTGACCTTTATGTTCGTCAGGGCGGTCCAATCCGGCACCCTGAAGATTTGGCCGGGAAGCGGATTGGTATGTATAGCCACAGCGCGACCGGATCCATATGGTACCGCCACTTCCTCCGATACTTGGGACTTGACCCGACCAGCATCCAGTGGTGGATCGGAGATATCGACACGCCGGTGTCCACGAAGCTGATGGTCCAGTCTCTGCCTCCAGGATTCAGCTCGCCTTCGCCCGGACGCTCCTTATCTGACATGCTTATCTCAGGCGAATTAGAGGCCATCTACAGCCCGTCGCACCCAACGGCTTTCCATCCCAAAACCGGCCCCATCGTTCGTATGTTTCCGGACTTCCGGCCAATCGAGCAGGGGTACTTCCGTAAGACCGGTGCCTTTCCTCCCGAGCATCTGATCGTTCTCCGACGAGAGGTGTGGGAGGCGAACCCATGGATAGCTAAGAGCCTCACTGAGGCGTTCATTGCTGCGAACGATTGCTTCACCGCAGCACAGGAGGGCTTCCCCTATGCCACCCCGTGGCTCGAGGCTGAGCTGGAGGAGACAGTAGCGCTCATGGGTGAGAACTTTCACCCATTCGGGATCGATCGAAACCGGGAGCAAATCGATATGTTCACCGGCGAAGCCTTCCGGCTGGGGCTTACGAGCCGCAGGGTCACAGTAGAAGAATACTTCGCGGACTATCGCAGGGGAGGATAAGGGGATACCAGCCATCATGAGCGTGGACGTACATCCGGGCGATGAGCTGAACCCTGCTACGCGTGCATTCAGGGACAAGTACGTCGTCCCTCAGCAGTTAATCGAGAGGCACGGCATCTCAGGCGTGCGCGCAACGCAAATATTTTCTCAGCGCTCAGTATTACTTCTTATCTCTTACGATTGTTAAGATTAAGATAATGTCTGGAACCCTGAAGACAAAAGCTATCCATTTGGTCCCGATGAGCGAGTTGACTCTCGAGAGGACTCTCCCAGCGGACTGGAGACAAGCCTCATTGGTCGGTAGAGTGATGCTGCCAAACATAGGTCCATCCGTCGTAATCGTCGACCCTAACGGCGATCTTCTTGATGTTTCACACATATTTGCCACGACAAGAGACTTGTTTGAGTTGGAGAGTCCAGCAAAGGCAGTCCGCATCGCTGCTTTAAGGGGTAAAAAAATTGGTAAGGCGTCCGAGATCATCGCCAACTCCTCCCTCCGAGGCGCTGACCAGCCATACCTGCTGTCGCCTTTAGACTTTCAGGAAATCGAGGCGGCTGGAGTGACCTTCGTCGAGTCTATGGTGGAGCGCATGGTGGAGGAGGCCGTTATGAAGGTGGTTCCAAGGGACTCCGATGGAGGACTTGATCAGAATAAGTTGAACGAGGTTCGAAAAAAGATCCGTGGCGAAGTTGAGGAGATCGTGGGTGATGCAGATTTCTCTAAGATTCAGCCAGGCTCAAAAGTAGCTTTGGAAATCCTAAGACGCATGAAAGAACTCGGCATGTCTACTATTTATCCGCAGGTCGGGCTCGGGGAGGAGGGCGAGATATTCTCGAAGGCTTCGCCAGCGACTTCAGTGGGGCACGGTGCTCAGGCTGGGTACAGTTCAGATGTGTCACCTTGGGTAAATCCGGAGCCGGAGATAGTGCTCATCGCCAACTCAAAGGGCAGAATAATTGGCGCTACCAATGGCAACGATGTTAACGATCGTGGGAAGGAGGGAAAGTCTTCTCTCCTCCTTCATCGAGCGAAAGTCAAGAAGGGGAGCACGGCTGTCGGGCCTTTCATCCGGGTCTTCGATGAGGGGTTTAGCCTTGATTCCCTACTGGATACCAAAGTGAGGTTGGAGGTGTGGAGGGTCGACGGCTCTTTAAAGTTCGAGGGATCGAACAAGATGGGTAAGATAAGCCGTAAGCCAGAGGATATTGTCGCTGCTGCGATGGATGAGGAGCGGGAACACAATGACGGAGTCGCAGTGTTCCTGGGTACGATGACGGTTCCACTGAAAGACGATACTGGTGCGGAGTTTACTCATGAGGAGGGGGACATCGTTAGGATTGGTTCCCCCCAGCTTGGTTATCTCACAAACGTAATGCTGCCAGCGAATAAGGTTCAGGGGCTTGAGAAAGGGGCGCTTGATCTCGCACGCAACCTCGCTATCCGTGGCTTATTGGTTTTGAACGTCTCTTAGCAAATAGTCTGCTCAGTGCGCATAGTATCAAAAGCTAGTGCTGCGCAAGCGACACGAACCCTGAATGAAATAGGTTCTTAACCTAAATAGGTTAGGTCCCTTCGGGCCCAACAACTAATTCTTCTGGACCAAAATGCTAAGAAGTTAAACGTCGAATCACTTGATCAGTTGTTTCGATAGATTTATTTGATAGTTAGAGCGTATACGATTAACGTATTATTTGGACTTATACCCGTATAGGTATAAGTCTGGCCCGTCTTATCCACTATGAAAATGAAAAAAGGGATTAATTTTTTTAGCGGTTTCTTTAGAATACAACGCGAAATAATGCGCGCGTGCATGGCTGGCTTTAGCCACGATGAGGTTAGCAGGTTTTGCAAGGCAGCCTTCACGGAGAAGGTCAGGGAGATTGAGAGGGCCTATCCGAAGATCAAGGTGCAGGAGGAGCCGCGCACGAAATATGACAAACTACACTCACCGACCCACTGACAACACCAATGAGCAGACGTTTCAACTAGGAGAAAAGAAACCCATAATCAGAATCATCTTACACTTCATCTTTTTTAATTTTTAGTTCCGCTGGTATTATTTTCAATACCTCTTCTTGATCCCGAAGTTCCCCTGCCTTTCTCATATTGTCAATTTCCAACTCTTGTGCATCTACCCTATCTTTAAGTGTTGAAAAAGTTTCCAAGTATGGTTTCAATGCGATTTCCATCATTTCTTTGTACTCTGTGTCCCTTTTCTGAATAATATTTTCCAATCTTTGGTTCTTGATTGACAGATCAGCAATTAACTTGTCCACACCCTGATACCTAGCCTCAACCTTTGCCTCTAACTCCTTCAGATTCGGCGCTGAACCCACAATGGTCAAATTTGGTTCCGCCGTAAGGTAGGCTTCTCTAAGCTGGTTCTCTGTGAATCTAGTATAGATTTCTTCTATGCCACCCAAATGACCCATCAGGGCTTCCGCTATGTCTGGTTGTTGCCACTTGCCGTAAGTCCTGAAGAATTTCCGCAGTGCGTGAATTCTGCGTTGAAGTCGGTTTGTTGTCTGATCTTTCTCCGCTAACTTGGCTTTCTCAACAGCACGATCCCAAAGCTCTCGGTATCCGTTGTCGGTTAATGGGAATATACGGGTCGTGTCAAAGGGTGTGGGGCTTTTGGTCGATGTTGTTTCCAGCCACTTTGGTTTGTATTCCAACCACTCCTGAAGCATCTTCTTTGCTTCCATCGAGATGAATGTCACTCGTTTTTTCTTGGTCTTAGTAATGGAGGCTGGTAGAGTTACCATTACTGGGTTTTTCGTGAGGTCAATATTGGATTCTTTGAGTTGGAGTAGTTCACCTACACGCACACCGGAGCTGCAAAGAAAAAGGGTTATTGCCTTGCCAATTAGCGGCATAAAGTTTAGAATCCTCTCAAGTTCCTGTTGTGTGGGTATACTTTCTTCAGAAACAGCCGTGGTATCTTTACCGATAATGTTGTTTTTCCAGTTCCGTTTGAAAGTTACATCATTCGCATCGAAGAATCCCAGAGTCGATTTCAAGTACCCTGTTCTGGTCTTTGCTACTCTGGTCAACATCGAGTCTCGAAACTTCACTATGTCAGACTCGATTTGGCTCTGAGAATGTGACTTCAAGTAAGAAATAGAGTAGGCATCCAAGTCCTTCACATCGGGGTTGATGAATCGGAAAAAGCCACCAATCCCAGAGAGGTACGTCATTTTGGTTCTGGGGCTTGAAAATTGCCCCAGATGTTGAGAAATAGACTTGTATTCTCTTTTTGCCATAGGATTAAGGAGACTTTGCAAGCTAATAAATTATCCCATTATGGATTTAATAACTGTTATTAAAGGAGAACCATTATCCCCCTTTATAGTTGTCAATGGCAGCTGATAACTCGGTGTACGCGAAGAACTAGTAATAGCAGGCTGGCTCCCGCTGCCAAATTGATGAATTGAATCAAATGGTTAATTCATATAGTGATTATAGTCGAAAGTGTGGATCGCTTCAGTTTATATATGCGCGCGCTGGCCTGTCCCGAAATTCATCCAGGCTAGAATAAGCTTATCTTAACAGTTGGGGTCTCGTCCCCAAATGGTCTGTCCAACCCTAGGAGGTGAGTTCACTTAGGACAAGATGAACACGAGACCCTTGAAACACTCTTTAGAAACGTCGACTTAAGCATTGCCCAGAAGCAGCTACTCGGCTGCTACCACACAACCGGACCCGGAAGACCACCGAGGAACCCACTCGGCATCCTCAGAGCCCTCCTCATAATGCGATTGAAGGGAATCCGCAGCCTACGGGAGCTCACCAGGATCCTCGACATAGACCAGCGCATTAGACGGCTCTGCCTAATAGAGACTGACGAGGGCGGCTACCCGAGGTCAGTCATCAGCCGCTTCACCCACAGAGTCGGAGCAGAGACGCTGAGGCTAATCATCGAGGAGAAGGTCATAATGCTCCTCAGGAGAAGCGGAGTCACAGAGGTGGATGTGGTCCTCGACGCCAGCTTCCTTAAGGCTTGGAGCATCAGAAACCCAGCAGACAACCAGATTGGTCTCTCGGACCCGGATGCGCGTGTAGGCAGGAACGGGAGGAGCTACGGTCTCGGGTACAAGCTTCACACTTCGGTGGAGCCGAGGCGTATCCTGCCGCTGGCCGCGGTGATGGCTCCGGCGAACGAGAACGAGAAGAGGCACGCGCCGTGGCTTGTGGATAGGACGAGGGCGGTGCTGGGTTGGGCCGATGCCAGGATCAGGTGCCTGATCGGGGACAGCCAGTACAGCAGCCGTAGGGTCAGGGGCCTGGCGGAGCGGACGGTGATCCCGTACACGGCTAACCAGCGTGGGGAGGATGTGCTCCGGGTGGACAGGTGGTTCAGGACTCATGGTCCGGCGGAGCTGGTGGCCGAGTACAGGAAGAGGCCTGCTGTTGAGGCGCTGTTCGCCTTCGTGAAGAACCAGTATGGGTTGACGGTGAACAGGGTTCGGGGCTTGGTGAACGTGGGTGTCTACGCGTTGCTGAGTGTGCTGTGCCTTGTGTTGAACAGGGAGGCGGCGGAGAATCTGGGTAGGCCGGATAAGGCGTTGTCTCCAACGTTCTTTAACGTGTGAGGGCTGGTCTCGGGTCTGCGTGGTGTGGCTAGTGTGTGTTCTGCTTGTCTGCGTGGGTTCGTCCGTTTTCTGGGGGTTGCTGTGCTGGCCGTGTGCTCGTTTGGCTGATTGGTGGTCACTTGGGTCGTCGGTTTGGTGATTTTGTTCTTTAAGTTTTGGTGGCTGCTGGGTGTGTGCATATTTTAGGGACGAGCCAGCGCGCGCGACTCAAGAAAGTAATTGGATTAGTGTTCCCTATCTTGAAAACAAATAGATCTAAACTCTTAGGACCGGACATGTCATGCAGTGTATGCCGCCACAACCCCTTCGCATTTCGTCTCCGGGTATCTGAACAACCTCGATACCCCGCTCTCTGACCTCCTGCATAACACGTAGGTTCCCAGTATAATGTATGCAGAGGTCACTATGGACGGTAAGGAAATTAGCTGCCATATCATTACACTCCTTGTCAGTAATCTCTATGATGTCGTAGTCATCGTCTATAAGCCACTCGAGGAAGCTGCCGTCCCAAGCCTCAGTTCGTGTGCGAAATGAGGCGGGATTCTCCTCAAGGGAAATTCGGTGAACGATGGCGCGTTTTCCGGGTAGCTCCGCAAACTCGCCATCTATATGAACATAGCCTTTGGGCATATTAAGTTGGATGAATTGGTCCACGATCTGTTCCTTAAGGACGAAGTCGCCTAGGTCATTGAGAGCACCCTGAGTTGCACGATCGCAGAGTCCAGCGACAGCGACCCGCCCCTCAAGGAGGGCAAAGCCACCTCCCTCGAATGATTCGGGATCCTTTAACTGGTGGGCAATTGGTGTACCTGCAGCCTCGTGGGCAGCCCTGATAATGGGCGTCTCCGACCGTCTGCTGGGGAGTCCCATCCGAAAGAGGATGGCACCCGCCTCTGTGACGGTACTTGAGTCGCGTGTGAAGACTAGGTTAGGTGCGTGTTGAATGAGGCCTTGCATCTGTTTGTCTCCGGCTAGGAGGGTACCAACGTCGAGAACCTCGACTCCAGCCTCAGTTAGGGCGTCCATGAGCATTCGATGGTCTCTCTGAAACTGTTCTATATCGACAGCGCAGTCGAAGTGGTGGGCAACTGGATCCCTGTTGGCGAGTTCGAGCTCCCTGCCCGGGTGGTGGACAAGGACTCTTTTCAGTTCAGCAGACTCGTGAGTAACTCCGAATTCAGGCATACTATTGGACGGGTTATAGGCGGATAAAACATTGATCAGTATCCCCAGAATAAAGTGTGATGGAGGAGAAGTGAGGCTCAGGTGTTATATGGGGCCTCGGTGAAGCGTTAATCGATGTGTTTTGAGTGGCAATTTCCCTGAGGGATTCCTGTGGGGAGTGGCTACATCCTCCTTCCAAGTGGAGATGGGGAGGGGGAATGTGGCGAATGGGTCCGATTGGTGGGCTTGGGTTCACAACGCAGAGAATAAGCGAAGGGGATGGGTAAGTGGCGATTTCCCCGAGAACGGGCCAGGATTCTGGGAGCTATATAAGCAGGACTTTGGCTTAGCACGAAGGCTTGGATGTAATGCGTTTCGGATGAGCCTTGACTGGGCTCGAATCTTTCCCAAGTCCACTGAGGGGGCAGTAGTCGAGGTTTACCGTGACAAGTATGGGAACATTGAGAAGGTCCATGTAGAAGAGAGAACGATGCGTGAGCTCAGCAAGCTCGCAGATAAGGCGGCGATTAGAAGATATAGGCAGATCCTCATCGAGTGCAGGAAGCAGGACATGGAGCCAATGGTCACCCTCTATCATTGGCCTATACCTCTCTGGCTGCACGACCCAATAATGACACGCGATGGCACGGCACCCATTGGGAAAAGGGGTTGGCTCGACGAAGTGACCCTTATTGAGTTTGTGAAGTATTGCGCGTATGTAGCACACATCTTCGGGGACCTAGTTGATCTCTGGGGTACGATAAACGAAGTGAAGATTGTGTCCGACCACGGGTTCCTCGATAGTGGCGAATTCCCTCCTGGACTGAACGACTTCGGAGCGTTCATGGTTTCGATGAGGCACCTCTCTATGGCACATGGTCTGGCTTATGAGCAGGTGAAGAAGTGGGACACTGCCTCAGCTGGGCCACTTGGGCCATCGAGCATTGGTATTATAGCTGTCCTCCATTACCACGAGCCCGTTGATCCTTCGAGCGATGCGGATGTCAAAGCAACGATGTTCAACGACTACCTCTTCAATGAATGGAGTCTAAATGCCATTTTCCGAGGAGATTACGATATGAACGCAGATGGACTCGTCGAAGGAGACGAGATGCTTCCACATCTCGTTAAGGGGTGTGACTGGATCGGAATAAACTACTACATGAGGAGACGAGTGAAGTACGAAGCAAAGGGAGGGAACCCTCACTTCAACTACAGCTTCGCCCCTCCAATGAACCCGAGCGACATAGGCTTCGATAACTATCCTGAAGGGCTAAGGTGGGCCTGTGACTGGGCTTATAGCCGATATCGGAGGCCCATATATGTGACGGAGAACGGTATAGCCGATGCCTCAGACTCGATGAGGGAGAAATACATCATCGGGCATCTCGACGCGATCCAAAGGGCTGTGGAGCTCGATGGCGTTCCGGTGCGCGGCTACTTCCACTGGAGCCTCATGGACAACCTTGAATGGTCTAGTGGATATGGAGTCAAGTTTGGGCTCTGCTCCGTAGACCCTGTCACTAAGAAGAGAACGCCAAAGCCCTCGGCAGAGGTCTTCAAGCGAATAGCTGAGGCTAACAGACTCCTATAGACTTGCAAGACTCAACTCGCGATTACTTCATGGGGGAGTAATCAGTAGATTTGAGGATCATATTCGTGATCCTCTCTGTGAGTGGACCTCCGGCTCTCTGCTCTGTTTCGATTCGCGCCTTTACCCATCCAGGGTCCGTCGAGAAGGCGTTCCACGCAGTCTCCCTATGAGCGAGGTCATCGAATGCAAGCATATAATAGAGAACGTTGCTTGTGCCGATGATAGCAATCCAGAACCCGATCACCTTGATGTCATGTTTCTCAAAGTACTTGAGTGTGATCTTGGCGAAGCGCTCGTTGAGAGCATCCATCCTACCGGGATATGCCTCATAGACTCTCCATTCGTATATCATCTAAATCTCCGATAGTCAAGGAGACAGATCATTTAGATGATGGTTTCGCCATTCTTAGCTTAGCGCCATCGCAATGAACCCGATAATCACCATCAATGTCCCAGCTACATGCTTATTCTTCCGGAGGAACTCCACGCTATCCAACGTCTCCTTCATAATTGGGGAGTCGAGGGCGAGTATGGCACCGATGAAGACGAGGAAAACTCCCATCGGGAAGAATACTATTCCTAACACGGATATCGAACCATAGGAAAAGGAGGATGGGGATAAGGGTTACCTGAGCGCACGCGCCAATCCGGGACTACTTTCATAAGTGGACCACCCAATTCTATTCCATGCCAAAGGTCGCCATCATAGTCGGTAGCGACTCCGACAAGGAACTAAGTGAAGCCGCTTCCACAATCCTCAGAGAGTTCGGGATAGACCACGAACAGAAAACTCTCTCCGCCCATAGAAACCTCAAGGCCCTCACACAGTACATTGAGGCCACGGACGCGCAGGTCTTCATATGCATAGCCGGCCTAGCTGCAGCCCTCCCAGGCATCGTCGCAGCTCAGACCATCAAACCCGTCATCGGGGTACCCAAGGAGGTCATGCTAGGGGGCATCGACTCCCTGCTGAGCATCGTCCAAATGCCCACTGGTGTCCCAGTAGCCACCGTCGCAATCAACGGTGCAAAGAACGCCGCTTTCCTAGCCATAGAAATTCTATCCCTATCGGACAAACACCTAGAAGAGCGACTCCAAGAATATAGGCGAAAACGTGCCCAAAGTTAAATAAAATGAGGGAGTTAGAAGCGCTTCTCTGTGTACTTCACTATACTCTCATAGAATGGGTGCCCGTCCCCATAACGCTTGAGCCCCATTCGAGTCCACTCCGGCATCAGCCAGCCATCGTAAGCCCTCTCAGGGTGGGGCATAAGTCCGAGCACGGTTCCCTCAGGGTTGCATATCCCCGCTATATCGTGGAAGGCACCGTTCGGGTTCTCCGGCCAGCTCTCCTCAGCGAATGAGCCATCCCCTTTCACGTAGCGCCACACTAGCATGTCCCTTTCGTAGAGGCTTCTAAGCATCTCTTCCTCCCTCTCCTTGGGGAAGACGAATCGCCCCTCACCGTGCGCTACAGGGCACGAGAGGACGTGGCCAGCCTCTAGGTACTCCATCATCCCGCATTTCCCACGCCCAACGTACTTCATCCTGATCCAGCGGTTTTGGTACCCGTGACTGCTGTTCGCAAGCGCAGCTTGGGGATACTTTGATTTCCCCTCGAAGCCAGGTAGGAAGCCGAGTTCCACAAGCTGCTGGAACCCATTGCAGATACCCAACACTGGTCGCCCGTCGTCCACGAACCTCTCTAGCTCGGGGCCAAGCCTATACTCACACTCCTTAGCCCAGATTGCCCCGCTCCGTACATAGTCACCGTAGCTGAAGCCTCCGGGGAAGACGAGGATGTTATAGTTTAGGAGGTCCTTAGTCTTAAAGACGTCCTGCGTATGACGGAGCTCAGCTTGTACGCCTAGGTCCCTGAAGGCTCGCAACGTCTCCAGGTCGCAGTTTGTACCCGGAGCCCGCATGAGCAGGACCCTGATGTCCTCGCGTCTCATCGTCGAGCCTCCAGGGGCGTCTTCCACGCCCCAATAGTCTCACTGTTATCTAGATCGAATAAAATGCGGTCACCTTTCTTGACGATGAGATGTGTCTTCTTGATTACTGAACCGATTCGTGCCACTGTGGAGCCCCTCATCAGCTCTTCAAACCTAGCCGTGTCGCTCACGGACACCTCCACAAGAAGTCGCCCATTAGACTCGCTAAAGAGCAGATGATCATCCCTCATCTCACCCGTGACCGGCACCTTGAGGACATCCACATCCAGCCCGAGACCTCCAGTAAAGGCCATCTCCGCAAGGGCGACTGCCAGTCCTCCTTCGGACACATCATGACAACTCTTAACATAGCCTGCATCCATCGCGGCAGTGAGCCGCTTATAGGCTATAGAGGCCCTCGACGCGTCTAGTTTCGGTACTGAGGCCCCTAACTGACCCAACAAGTAATAGTATTCAGAACCCCCCAGCTCTAAGGACGTCTCTCCGACAATATAGAGGCGGTTTCCTACCTCCTTCAGGTCCATGGTGATAGCGCCACCGACACTGGGCACAATCCCAAGTGCAGTGACTAGCAGCGTTGGTACGATCGGCCCCAGGGGAGACTCGTTGAACAGGCTGTCCTTTCCAGAGATGAAGGGGGTCCCATATGCGACTCCGAAGTCTCGGCAGGCCTTGCATGCCTCCACGAGGCTTCCGATCCTGTCAGGATACTCGGGGCTCCCCCAGGTGAAGTTGTCAAGAAGGGCGATCCTCCGTCCGCCAATCGCCACGTTGTTCCTGATGGCTTCATCTATTACGCTCGCTGCCATCCAGTACGGGCTTATTCTCCCGTACCTTGGGTTGATCCCGGATGAGACGGAGACCCCGATCATCGAATCGACAAGAGGCTTCACAACAGCGCCATCGCTTGGTCCAGAGTTCCAACCCTGCATGGGCTTGATCACAGTTTGCCCCTTGACCTCTTGATCGTACCTACGCACGACCTTTTCCTTACTGGCAACATTATAGCTTGCGAGTAGCTTGAGAAGGATCGCGCCGAGGTCCCTCGGCTGCTCGAAGACGGGCTCCATAAGCTTCGGGTCTGACCAAGTCGCGATCCGCGTCGTTTTCGGCGGATTAAAGAGGGATTTCAGGTCGATGTTGGCTACGAGGACCCCCTTATAAGTAAGTCTCGCGACCCCCGAGTCGTTGTAGCGGCCGATAGCGTTCGCCTCGGTCTGCTCGTCCCTGAAAATCTTGAGGACGCGCTCCAGGTTCTTCGGGGGAACAACCAGCAGCATCCTCTCCTGGCTCTCAGAGATCCATATCTCCCAAGGCGCCATATTCACCGCCTTCAAGGGGATCTTATCGAGGTCGACATCGATTCCGAGGTCATATTTATCAGCGGTTTCACATACTCCGCAACTCAGCCCTCCACCCCCGATGTCGGTTATTGCGGATCCGAGCATCTGCTCGCTAATCTGCTGGATAGCACGTTTGAGCTTCTCCTCCTCAATCGGGTTGGCTATCTGAACAGCGGGTCGTGAAACCTGCTCCGACTCTTTAGTCAGCTCTGCTGAGGCGAATGTAACACCATGTATGCCATCGAGACCAGTCCTACCCCCAGCGAGGAGGCAATAGTCACCTGGCTTCGCCTCCCTGAGGTATTGACTCTCCTTCAACACGCCTATGCATCCAGCGTAGACCACGACGTTGCCCGTATACTCATCCGCGAAGATAGTTGCGCCATTGACGGTCGGTATACCCATACTGTTACCGTAGCTTCCAATGCCGTCCACAACGCCGTTGAACAGGTAGGATGGATGCATTATGCCTTCGGGGAGTTTCTCCCAAGGATAGTTTAGCGGACCGAAGCAGAGAACATCTGTGCAGGCTATGGGATCAGCCCAGACACCGAGGATGTCCCTGATGACACCACCGAGGCCCGTAGCGGCCCCACCGAATGGCTCGATCGCTGAGGGATGGTTATGGGTCTCCACCTTGATAGCGACCTTGTAGTCTCTCTCGAGATCCACTATCCCAGCGTTGTCCTCAAACACGCTGTAACACCAAGATGGCTTTAGCTCCTCCACGACGCTCCTGATATATGTCTTAAGAAGGCCATCGACCCTTCCATCCCGCGTTTCGACGAAACCCCTGAAGGTCTTGTGGCTGCAGTGTTCGCTGAAAGTCTGATCGTATGTCTGGAGTTCTACATCGGTCGCCTTCCGCTCCCTGATGAGGTAGTGGTCCCTGATGTACTGGAGCTCAGTGATGCTTAGGCCGAGGCCGAGGGCCTTCCCGATATCCGAAAGCTCAGCGTCCCCTGCGTTGAGGAGGTCGATCTCAAAGTGCTCGAATGAGAGCGGACTCTTCTTGATTCTACTCATCTCTTCTCACTTATTTCGAAGCGATAATCGTCCTTTGTCGGGTTCGTGAGTAGGCGTCGGCACATCTCATCTAGCAGTTCCTCTGCCCTCGCCCGATCAGCTGCCTCGAAACTGACTTCATAGGCCTTGCTTGATCGGACATCATCCACAGTGTAGCCCAGCCCCCTCAGAGCGTGGGCCGTCGTCTCCCCCTCCGGATCACTGTACCCGGCCTTGAGGGTGACGTAGACGAAGGCTTTGAACTTCATGCGTTAACCTTCCATGATTAGGCTAAAAGCCCTTGGTATAAATAATAGTGTAAATATTAAAAGGGTTTCCCAGCAAGATTAACACGAATAATGCATGTAAAATGATGCTTTTTGCTTCTTGAAGAATTTTTAATAAGAGAAGGGAGAGGGTCGGGGTGTCCCGCCCTACGGTTTACTTATTCACCATCAGGATGGTGACGATCAAACCGTAGATAGCGAGACCCTCACCGAGAGCGATGAAGAGCAGAGCCCAAATCGAAAGCTCTGGCTTCTCGCTCAGCATCTCGGAACCCGCCTTCGCAGCGACCATGATACAGAGAGCAGCGGCGAAGCCGGCTCCGATCATCGTCAAAGCTCCAGTCAGGAGGGGCCATGCAGTATCAGGTATCACTCCAGTATCACCTCCAGCAATTATAATGATCGTAAAGAGTACGCTCAAAACGATCATAAAGCCACCGAACGCGTTCAGGGCTGCTCCCCAGACGGTGCTCTTCTTCTCCACTTCGGCTGATGCCCCAACGATCGCTCCTTGGGACATTATGTAGGCCGCACCTATGACACTTGCGCCTACGACTATAGCCGCTGGGAGAAAATCAACACTCATCTTCGAGCCTCCCCTCACTCAATTGGTGGGCAGTCTCAGAGTATATCATTCGATATTCCACCTTTTTCTCCTATACGTCATCTGGTTCGTTTATAACCTTTTTCTAGAGGGGGCTACTCAGTGATTCGCTTGTCTTTCGGTACCGTAAAAGGCTTGAAGGGGAGCCCCTGCCCGTCGAAGAACTTACCCATGAACTCGTAGTATAGCAGCCTGAGGCTCTGAACTGTACTGGATATAAGCTCGAAGCTGAGGGCGACGACGTTCATGATTATGAGGCCGATTGGGATTGGAATGGGTAGAGGCAAGGCAGCATTAAGCGCATCAGCGGCTATCGCTAGGCTCGCATGCGCTAAAGCAAACGCGGCTATACGCAGATAGCTGAACAAGTTTGCGAGTCCCTCGACGAAGGTCATCAATAGACCCCCGACGCCTTCACCAATGCTCTCCATCCCAACCCCATGACCATGTTGGATGCTGTGAATGACGGGCTCCGCGAAGCTCAGGACCATCCCGAGAATCATCACGTAGAAGCCGGGATAGCTGAGAGCCTTCATGAAGTTCATCTTAATCGATATGAAGTATATAGCCGTCATATAGAGGCCCCCGACGTAGAGTATCATGCCTAGACCATGCTCTCCAAGTGCGCCCACAGGGTTGCCTTTCTTTATCTGGTTATAGGCACCGATGCACAACCCTAGTATAATCTCAATGGCTGCTATCTCGAAGACGAGTAAGAGCAACTTCGTCGTCTGGTGAATTGGGTTGGGCATAATAGGCACATAGAATTGCCGGAGAAGAGATTCGTTGAGGAAAAAGGAGCCATACAGGAAGCCGAATATCGTGGCGGCTATGCCCATAGGGATGAAGAGGCCACCAAGGTACTTCAGCATCCCACGCTTGAACTTACTTGTAAATACGAATCCGAGTATGAGGATGATTAGCCCTTGACCTACGTCCCCATACATTAAGCCAAACTGGAATGCGAAGACAATTACACTGATGTAAGCAGGGTTAAACTCGGTGTTCGTTGGCCAACCGCGAAGCGTCGTGAGCTTCCAAGTTGGTAATAGGATCTTTGGTCTCATATTGGGTGTTGGTGTCGGTACTCCCTTCGTCCCAGGTTCGACATCCTCAACATCGACGATTATCTTCTCACCGATTTTAGCCTCGACATCTGTGAGGGCGGTCTTGAACTCTCCCACGTTATCCTCTGGGGTCCAGCCTTGCATGATGCTGAAGACCTTCGTCCTCATTACCGGTGCACGATCGTCTGCGCCTAGTCGGAGAAGGTTGTAGTTGAAAGCGATCTCGCTCAGCGCTTTCATATCCTTCTCCTTGACTTCAGCCTCGACTTTTGTTGCGCGCTCTGTCCACTGCTGAGTCGATGCTGTGAGCTTCTCAGTCTTCTCATCCTCGAGGAGCTTAATCGACTCCTGGTGCTCTGTCTCCAAGGAGGACATCTTCTCTTCAAAGGAAGATCCCCTGGCTTGTATTCCCTCGACCCAGTCCGTCATCTCTTTCTGGAACTTGTCAAGCTCCTTGCTCCTCTTTGTTGGGTCTATGATAGTCTTCGCTTCTGCACCAAGGATTACAGTTATGTCGGTGACATCGAACACCATGAATAGATCGCGGACCCACTTTTCGAGTTCCTGCGGCCCATTTACTTCTATGAAGCTATCGGAGGGAGAGATGCTCGTCACCTTGATTTTTACCTCTGGTTGCTTCGCCAGATGTTGCTCCAGCCGCTTGAGGAACTCTGTGTTTGCTACTCCGTATCCTAGGCTTCCCTTGATATCGTCTGAGCCCAGAGCCTTCATGAGTTCTATTTTGATGTTCCAGCGGGCGTATTGGTCGAGGAGACTACGCTTCTTCTCGTGGTAGAGTGCACTTCCCTTGCTGATCCTCTCGTCTAGCTCCTTGGTGATCCTCTCTACTTCGATTGTTTGGGCCTCCCTAGGGCCTTTCAGCTGCGCTAGAAGCCTGTCTAGTTGTTGAATAGTAGCTTTCGCCTTAACATCGGGGTTCCTGGCGTAGTCACGTAGTACTTCCAGACTTGGGATAGTGCGGTCGATCTTGAAGTTGATGAGTTTTTGGAGCTCCCTGTAGCGTGGCTCGATCTCGCCGAAAAGTGTCTTATAATCGGGGCCTTTGGCTTCCTTTCGATAATCGTCGTAGTCGGGCCCTGTGACCTCCTTGAGCTGGGTCACCCCCGCCGCGCCGAGGGAGTCGAGAACCAGGCTCTCGTACTCCGGGAAGGTGATGATCGTGACTTTTTTCATCAAGGCGACTCACTTTAATGCGGTTCGTCCCATTAAAAACTTTAGGGCTCAAAAATGAACTTGTACCGAAGGGGGAACGCCTCTAGGGTTCCTTCCCAGGCTCCTCTGGCTTTGCCCTCTGCCCTATTTGACTCATCTTCCTAGCTACGAGATATGTCGTGGAGACGTAGATTAGCATCGCAAAGAGGACGAGCCCTTCGATGAGCAGGAGATTCTTAACCTTCAAAACGTAGAGCAGAATCATCGTGGCGACGAGGCCGAAGAGGGGGAACATCATCATCATTATGAAGAGTGGACGAATTCTTCGAAAAGCCTCCTCGATAGTAATCTTCATAGGCTTCTTCCCCTCGGGCATGCCGAATCTCGAAGTTGAAGGTGGGCTTGTAGTTAAAAATATTAGCTATTTCCTAAGCCTAATGATCACATTGAGACAAGGGTTGAATTAGTGAGATCGATAATCGGGGGCGATTCTTGCATCGGAGTTATTGAAATCTCCAAACCTCGAAGTCTGTTCCTCAGCGTGACCTCCGTTGTACCAGCAGCCCGAGCGACCTCTTTCTGTATTCGCCTATCATCGTTCTCTAGACATGCCATGTAGAGCGCTGCAGCAGCCAGACCGCGTGGGTCTTTCCCCACTAGTCCCTGCTTTATCTTGGCTGCCCTCAGGATGTTGATTGCCTTCTGCTCAGTGTCCCTTCTGAGTCTAAGCTTAGATGCGATGCTAGGCACGAACTTCATAGGTCCGTCCACCGGCATCCTGATCTTCAGCTCCTTGATGAGGAGACGATATGTTCTCGCGACCTCCGAGTGATCCCTCGTGCTCGCCTCCGACACCTTTTTAATTGGTCTCGGCACCTCCGCCTCCCTACAAGCAGCATAGAGTGAAGCAGCGACGAAGGCGTCTATGCTCCTTCCCCTAATCAAATCCGCCTTCAAGGCCTTCCTGTAGATATGAGCAGCTTGTTCCTTGACATTGTTAGGAACATGAAGTATTGCTGACATCCTGTCAAGCTCCGCCATCGCAACACTCAGGTTCCTACGCCAAGTCTCATCAAACTTACTCCTGTTATCATAACGCCTGAGGCGATCCATCTTAAGCATCGCCTTTCCATCAAGCTTCCTCCCCGAGGCATCACGATCCCCCTTGAAGACGGTCGAAAGCCCCTTATCATATAGCGTCAGGGATTCTCCTAATCCTGTTCGGCTCCGGCTCTCCTTCTCAGCGACCGTGAATGCCCTCCACTCGGGGCCCATATCGATGGGCGACTCCTCTATTACAAGGCCACACTTAATGCATACACGCTCACCATTCTCAGGATCGCTCACTATATTTGTGCCTCCGCACTTTGGGCACTTATGTGATTCTACTTCCATCTTCATCCCTTCTTACCACTTCTCCCCTGGATAGTTAGTCTTGAGAAGAGTATATTTTACATATACGTAAGTTATATATATAGGGGCCGCTTATAAGTCTTTCGAGAAGAATTGCCCAAACCCCAGGGCTCATGCGGCGCTACGAAGATGAAAATACTTGCAATTATATACAAAAACGGCGATTATGGTCAGGAATCATACGGTTATGATATTTGGAAGACGATGAAGGATCAATTCCACATCTACCTAGACGATAACGACATTGGTAACGTCTACCATCATTTGAACGACCTCTGCAAATTCAACTATCTGACAAGAGAAGACTCGTCAACAGATGGAAAATGCTTTTACAGAATGACGGACGAGGGACAGGCCCTAAGAGTGAAATTTGGTAGATATTTGGAGATAATGGATGTTGATGAGATAGGGTGAAGAGAGAGTACTCACAGCTGAAGGTTCACCTTCTCCCCCTTTCGAAGTCGTACCCGGTCATAGGCACTTATTCTTAGAACTACATCGACCTCTCCATCGGAGACATTTATGTCTTTAACCACTCCCGATATTAATTTCTCAGGGTCCGCCTCCGAAGCGCGTGTCATCTGATCTCTGAGGCGTTGAAACTCTATCAAGAAGTGTTTGCCTCGTTCAGTGAGCTCAGCGCCTCCCCCACCCGATCGACCACCCTTGTGTGCCAAGAGGAGTGGTTCCCCCAGCTTCTCCTCAGCTTTTCTAATGAGCCCCCAAGCATATCTATAGCTCATCCCCAGTTGAATTGCAGCCTCCTTGAGGGTTCCAACCTCATTCACCCTCTTTAAGAGGCTGTATACTCCTGGGCCAAAGACGTAGCCATCATCAGTCTCTATCCAGACCTTGAACTCCGGGTGAGGCTTACTGTGCTCCATGGTAGGAGAGATAGAGGCCCAGCTGAAATGCTTTTTCTGTAATCGCCATTTTGGCTCGTTTACACTCGGTAAACTTCTTTTCCTCGAAGGACCTCGAATTAAGACGACCTTGGCTAATTATGTTGCCAACCACTTTACTACTAGCTGTAAGAAGATTGTTCGAGACTCAACTTTTTACCCTCCCGTGGTGCATAGGCATAGTAATCCACGAGAGGTGTCCTTAAGCTGGTTCCTACGTCCAAGAAGATAAAATTCGAGAAACTTACGTGGGAAGTAGAGTCCTGCGAGTCCTGTTCGCTTTGCGCTGGGGCTAAGAACCATGTCATGGGTGAGGGAAACCTAGATTCCCATGTAGTCTTCCTTGGGGAGGCACCTGGACGTAGGGAGGATGAGACTGGGCGTCCTTTCGTTGGTTCAGCTGGGAATCTGCTTGACCAACTCCTCACCGGGGTTAACCTAAGTCGTTGTGGAGTTTTCATTACGAATGTGGTTCGATGCCGGCCACCGAGAAATAGAAAACCAAGAAGAGAAGAGATCACGGCCTGTTCAACGCATATCGAGAGGCTATTAGAGATAATCGAGCCCGAAATAATTGCGCCAATGGGGAACAGCGCTTTAGAACACGTCTTCGAGAGATTCGGTATAGAAAAGTCCCAGATAGGTTCCGCACATGGAGAGGCATACAAAGTTGAGGCTCCCTGGGGAAAAGTTATTGTTTATCCCCTCTATCACCCTGCAGCAGCGATTTACAACCGAAGGCTGCTAGGTGATTTGAAGAGGGATATGGCGGCACTGGCAAAATTTTTAAGCTGACTGAAGAGCCCGAAGTCTCTTCACGATGTTCCGATGTGTACTAAATGCGCATGCGCTCTTACATAAGACAATTCGTGGAAAAAGCGCACAAAAGGAATAGAGAGTCTACATAACGATTGGGATTTGCTACATCCTCTCTGGTGCCTCGATACCAAGAGCTGTGCAACCATTTTTTAGGACAATTCGGACAGCGTCAACGAGGATGAGGCGTGCACCGATCAGTCCAGGAGTCTCCGCGTTAAGGACGCGCAGGCTTGAATAGAAGCTGTTGAAACCGTCGGCGAGGCTATTGAGATATGCGGCGATTGTACCAGGTTTCAGCTCCTCAGTTGCCTCGGCGAATACCTCGGGCCAGTTTGCGACGATGCCCACTATCTCTCTCTCCTTTGGGTTAGTTAGTTGGCTGAAGTCTGCCTCGGATTTTACATCGGCGCGTTTTAGGATATTACAGCATCGGGCGTAGCTGTACTGGATGAAGGGTGCACTATTTGTCTCGAAGTTGAGTGCCTTCGCCCAGTCGAATATTACCTGCTTACTGGCATCAACGCTGAGTAGGGTGTACTTGACAGCCCCATGGCCCACCATTAGGGATATGTTCCTGCGCTGCTCCTCAGGGAGGTCCGGTGTCCTCTTCGTCACCTCCTCGTAGGCGAGCTCAACGCTTCGAGCCATCACGTCGTTTAGGGCGACGTACCTGCCTAAGCGCCCACTCATTTTACCTTCGGGGAGCTTGACAAACTCGTAGCCGTAGTGTAGCTGGTTGTCGCCCATCGACTGCTTGCCGATTGCGACGAGGGCTATCCTTAGCTGAAGCTGGGCGAGTGCCTGTTCCTGTCCAATGACGTTTATTATCTTGTCAACACCGGTGCCGAACTTGTAGATGCTGTACGCCATGTCTCGGAGGGTGTAGAGTGTGGTGCCGTCGCTTCGGACAAGGACGAGTCGGGGTATCTCATGATAGGGTGCCAGCCCCCAGCGCTCTTTGAGAGCATAGACTGTGGCGACCTCGTCGCAGTTAAGAACGAGTGCGCCCTGGTCATGCTCGATAAAGTTCGTGTTCTTCAGCGCCTCTAGGACCTCGTCTGCCTTCCGTTCCCAGACCAAGTCGCTCTCGTAATCGAATGAGTCGTAATGTACACCGAGCTCCCCCATGGTCTCGACAAAGCCATCGAGGCATATATTGACCAGGCGCCTTACGGTTATCTTGGTCTCGGGATCATTGTTCTCGTAAGCGGTATTGAGTTTGGCGATCTCGGCGGTTGGGTTATCGTAGCCAGCAATTTTCTCCTTGAGGGCCACGTATATTTTGGGATTTGTCTTCTCGAGGTCAGTTGCGGCGGTTTCGAACTTCTCCAGCTCCTCTTGGAGCTCAGCAATCATGGGGACATCGGCCTTCTCCTCGGCGGCCTTGAGTTCCTTTTTGACTCTTAAAAGCTCCATGTTGACGTTTGTCGAGGCGTATATAGCGCCGATGAATATCTCACCGCGGGTGTCTGGCTCGGGTTTGCCGAGGAGTGTCCAGCCCCACGTGGCGAGAGCTACCTGACGACCCATGTCGTTTACTAGGAAGTGGACACTCATGCCGTGACCGTGAAGACGGAGCATGTTGGCTAGACAGGCGCCGATGATTGCGTTACGGGCGTGGCCGATGGTGATTGGGTGGATCGGGTTCGCCGATGTGTGCTCAACCATAACCTTGAGGGGCTTCTCCGCCTTCAGGTACCCGTATTCCTTGTCATTGGAGGCCGTCTCGAAGACGAGCCTATAGTAGTTGCCCTCGTCGGCGTGGAAGTTGATGTAGCCGTTCACCGCTTCGGCGGAGGCGACTAGGCCCTCGTGTTTGACATGTTTAGCGATGTTAACAGCAATGTCGACTGGTTTTTGCCTGAGCTGCTTCGCGAGCTGAAATGATGCAGCTGATGCTAGCTCGCCCATCTTGGGGTCGGGTGGCTGGCTGAACTTGGACTCTGGAAGTGCTGTGCCGGGGTAGGCGGCCTCCATTGCCGCCAGAAGCTGGCGCTGGCACTCCTCTCTCAGCTTCGCGAGGGGATTGTACATGCTTGTTCACCGTGGCGAGCCCGGTGGGATTCGAACCCACGCTCTCCGGCTCCGGAGGCCGATGCCTTATCCGCTGGGCTACGGGCTCGCACCATCTAGGGTTCAAGTGTAGGGTTTTAAAGCGTTTCCACGGGCATCAGGAACTTGTGTCATCATAGATAAGAGAAAAAATATTTTGGGTCTACTCTTCACCGTATATTTCTTCTAGGAACTTAAGGGCAGTTTCCTTCGTCATATCGCGGATAGCGTTGCTGAACATGACCTTGATCCAGGGGATAGTGACCGCCTGCTCGGCGAGCTTGGGAAGATCCTCCCTTTTTATGCCAACCTCCTTCAGGCTGGTGGGGAGTCCCACGTCCTCAATGAGTTCAATGACGGCGTCTACTGCCACATATGCGGCCTGCTTGAGTGTCATACCAGTGGTGTCTACGCCCATCGCCTCCGCGATCATGGCGAGCCTATCGGCTGAGACGACTATATTATGCTCCATCGCGTGTGGTAGCGCGAGCCCGCAGGCGACGCCGTGAGGTATTCTGTAAACAGAGCCAATGAGGTGACCGAAGCCATGAGCTTCAATATCCCCAGCATTCATCTCCGAGAACGCTTCCATCAGCGTCGCTAGAGCCATGTTATACCGTGCCTCTAGGTTGTTCGGCTGGTAGACGGCGGTTCTCAGGTTTCCCGAGATGAGCCTAATAGACTGTAGGGCGAGGGCGAAGGTGATCGGGTTCGTGTACTTAGTGAGGCTAGACTCTATCGCATGACTGAGCGCGTCTACACCGGAGGAGGCGGTGAGCCTCGGTGGCATGCTAGCCGACATCATCGGGTCGACGATTGCCAGTGAAGGAATCACGTACGCGTGCTCGTAGACGGCCTTTATCCCTGTCTTATCCTTGACGACAGCGTCCCACGTTATCTCCGCCCCCGTCCCTGCTGTTGTTGGGATCGTGATGCATGGTATTCCCTCTTTTTCGAACTCCCTCTTTCCCCCAGCGAAGTAGTCCTCTGGATCCTCCTCATTCCGTGAGAGGACCGCTGCGGCCTTCGCCACGTCCATGCAGCTCCCACCGCCGAGGCCAACGATCAGGTCGAATCCCCCCGCCACAATGTAGTCGCGGAGCCCTACGACGCAGCCTATGCTGGGCTCAGTCTCAGCTTTATTCCAAACCTCAGCGATAAGGCTCTCTTTTACCAACAGGGCCCTAATCCTCTCTGGCGCTCCTGTCATAGAGACGCCCTTATCGGTCACGACGAGAACCTTCGCAGCACGGAGACGTTTCGCCTCAATGCCTATCTTCTCGACGGAATTGATGCCGAACAGCACTCTACTCGGCATGTGGAGCTCAAATGACCTAAGAGGCTCGTAGAAGGACATGTTAAACCACCCATCCGAATAGGCTCCACAGCTAGAAATAACTTCCCAGAGAGGGTATGTAGATAAAAGGCGCTTGGACTATGTCTCAGCTATGTCCATGAAGCGCGTCATCATCTGCACCGGTCCGCCGGGGAACGGTCGCGACGAGATGCTCACCAAGATGAGGGAGAGGGTGAGTTTCCACTACTATCATCTATTCGAGTACATAGTCGAGCAGGCCCGTCTTGAGGGCATGAATCTGAGTAAGCTCAACATCCTCGACTTCTATGACAGCCAACCCGATAGGATGGACGCTCTACGTGAAGCAGCAGTCACACGCATAGAGAACGAAATCAGACAACGCGGTGGCGTCAATATAATTAGCACTCCCCATCACTTCGAGTGGAAGGGCAACCGATTCAAGGGCCTCGACCGTGGCGATGTGGAGCGCTTAGACCCCGACCTTTTCGTCGTCGTCTTCGACGATATAATCAGGGTCAGGGAGCGCCTCGCCAAGGACCCCCAGTGGATGGAGCACCATTATACACTTGGCGAGATAGCCAACTGGCGCCGTGAGGAGATGGCCGACGTCTACGAGCAGGCACGAAGCTTCACCCCTCGCAAAGAGGTGCAGATAGTCGCTTACGAGAACGGCCCTGACTTCCTCCGTGACATCATATTCAACCCCCGCAAAGAGAAGTTCTACCTAAGCCACCCAATCACTGGCGAGGACGAGGACTCATTCAAGAAATTCACTAAATTCGCCTCTGCCCTAAAGGACTATTACATAGTCTACGATCCATCAATGATCAAGGATTGGGAGATAGTCGAGTGCTGGCGCGATGCCCTCAATTCAGCTATCGACCTTGGGGAACCCCGCCCAAGCAGGATACCATTACGTATCCAGTACCACGATGGCCCTAAGGAGGTCATACTCGACACCGCCGAGGTCGAGGCCGCTATAAAGAACCTCAGGTTCCAGATAATCGACGGAGACTACAAGATTATAGAGAACAGCCATATGGTCGTCGTCTACCACCCACGCCAAAGCATCAGTGCCGGCGTCATGTGCGAGATGGTCTACGCTAAGAGCCTCGCCAAGCTCGTCTATGTCTACTACCCTTACGAACCCAGTCCATTTTTCGAGTGGTACAGCACTAGGATTTTCAAGGACGAAGGCGAGTTACGCGACTTCCTAATCAAGGAGTCGAAGATGACGGGGCAGACACCTCTCGATCTCTTCTCGAAGTAGTAGCCAACTCTAACCCATGCCTGAAACACCTGTGGATTCTAATATAGCCATGATCCCCAAATTACCGAGGAAAACGGCGTGTCTACCGTAAAGAGCGTCAGAAAAAGGGATGGAAGGGTCGTGGACTTCGACCAGGGGAAGATAACCAACGCGATCTATAAAGCTCTCTTCGCTGTCGAGGGTAGCGACGGCGCAACCGCGAAGGTCATTAGTGACAGAGTCGTCGAGGAGCTGAATAGGCTCTACCCTGCTGGGACCCCGACAGTCGAGGCTATACAGGACCTCGTCGTAGAGACTCTGCGCGAGACGGGACACGATCCCGTTGCGAAGGACTATCAATCATATCGGCTGAAGAAGGCGGAGTTACGCATCCTCAGGGGGAAGCTGGGCATCCTAGACGAGCCAAAACTCAGCATCAACGCCATCGAAGTGCTGGAGAAGAGGTACCTCCTCAAAGACGAGAAGGGTGATATTATAGAGACGCCTACTGGCATGTTCTGGAGGGTCTCCAAGGCAATCGCCGCTGCTGACAAGATCTACGGTGGCGACCCAGAGGCGGGTGCGAAAGAATTCTACGGAGTCATGAGTAGGCTGGAGTTCATCCCCAATAGCCCCACACTCTTCAATGCAGGGACGAAGACGGGCTTCGCCCTTAGTGCATGCTACGTTCTACCCGTAGAGGACAGCCTCGAGGGTATCTTTACTACCCTAAAGAATATGGCCCTCATTGAACAGACGGGTGGGGGTGTCGGCTTCGACTTCAGCAGGCTCCGCCCCTCCGGTGATGTCGTCAAGACTACGATGGGAGTCGCCTCCGGCCCCGTCAGCTTCATGAAGATATTCGACGCCACAACCGAGGTCATAAAAGCAGGGGGCCGCCGCCGCGGTGCCATGATGGCAATCCTCCGAGTCGACCACCCCGACATCATCGAATTCGTGACATCCAAGACTCGCCCTGGCGTCCTCACCAACTTCAATATAAGCGTCACTGTAACCGACGCCTTTATGGAGGCCGTAGAGAAAAACCAAGACTACGATCTCATCAACCCAAGGACGGGAAAGTCGGCGAAGCGGCTCAGCGCCCGCTATGTATGGGACAGAATAATCGACAACGCTTGGAGGAGCGGGGACCCCGGCATCGTCTTTATAGACGAGGTGAATAGGTACAACCCGACCCCTAGGGTCGGCGCGATGGAGTCGACGAACCCCTGTGGAGAGCAACCCCTCCTTCCCTACGAGTCCTGCAACCTCGGCAGCATCAACCTTTCCAAGATGCTAAAGGTGGACGCCTCAATCGACTGGGAGAAACTCCGCGCCACGATACGGACTGCCATCAGGTTCCTAGACAATGTCATAGATGTAAACCCCTATCCCCTCAAGGAGACCGATGCAATCACAAAGGCGAATAGGAAGATTGGCCTCGGGATCATGGGATTCGCTGACCTCCTCATCCTCATTGGAGTTCCCTACGACTCAGAGAGGGCTGTAGAAATCGGCGAGGAGATAGCGAAGTTCATTGAGGAGGAATCAGCGCATGCCTCTGAGGAGCTAGGACTTAAGCGCGGCTCATTCCCCAACTTCGAGTGGAGCATCTGGAAGGGCAAGTACAGGGCCCGTAGGAACGCAACAGTGACCACCATCGCCCCCACAGGCACAATAAGTATCATCGCTGGTTGCTCTTCGGGCATCGAGCCACTCTTCGCCATCGCCTTTATGCGCCACGTCCTCGAGGGAGCTCGTCTCTTCGAACTCCATCCCATCTTTGAAAAGATGGCGAAGAACCGCGGCTTCTACGGTGGCGAGAGCCTCGAAAAGATTGTGAGCCATGGCACCATCAAGGATGTGAATGGCGTCCCTGAGGACATTCGTCGCCTCTTCGTCACCGCTCATGATATAAAACCCGAGTGGCATGTTAGGATACAGGCGGCCTGGCAGAAGTACACGGAGAACGCCGTCTCCAAGACAGTCAACCTCCCCGAAGATGCTAGCATAGGCGACGTGGAGAGTGTCTACCGCCTCGCCCACGATCTCCACTGCAAGGGAGTAACCATATATCGATACGGGAGCAAGGGCGCTCAAGTCCTTAACCTCGGCGTTGAAGCCCGAGGCGAGGAGAAGGTTGCAACTGCTGAGGCTGAGTACGCCGGTGGCCGTCCCGTCGAGGGCTGCGAGGTCTGTGGGTGACAACCATGGGACATATATATCTCTACTACGGCACAGGCGGAGGCAAGACCGCCGCCTCCCTCGGCCTAGCCCTCAGATCCCTCGGCCATGGCCATCACGTAGTCGTTATCCAGTTCCTAAAGTACTGGAAAAAGACGGGTGAGTATAAGGCTGCTAAGACCCTGGCTCCCCTCTACGAGATTAAGCAGTTTGGTAGACCCGGCTGGATAAAGATGGGAAAGGCTGGCACTGATGTCGATGTGGGCGGCTTCAAGGCTAGCCTAAGAAGTATAACGGAGGAGGACAAAGTAGCAGCTAAGAAAGCGCTGAAGTATGCCGAGGAGGTAATCTTAGGAGATCATCCACCCGAGTTGATCATCCTTGACGAGGTTTGCCTCGCGGCTCATATGGGAATAGTCGAGAGCGTGGATGTGATCGCCCTACTCGAGAAACTCCCACCAGCGATGGACGCCATTTTGACCGGGAGATACGCGCCTAACTCACTTATTGACAGAGCCGACTTCGTCAACGAGGTCAAAGAGGTTAAGGCGATGAAGTCCTTCGTCTCGACTGTGGGCATTCAGTATTAGGAAATGCTGCCTAGCTTCGTCCATCCCACTAGGTCCTCAATCTCCTTCAGCTTCTCAACACGTCCGCCCATGGATGTGAGGTAGACATCCTACTCGTGTGGTGCACCTCGCCTAGAAAGCTGCGACGAGTCTTGCTTCTCACAGTATCGATAGTGTGGGTTATGCTCCCGTGCTGTTCACCCATCTCCTTGACTAGCTCCTCCAGCGTCATCCGCCTCCTTGACTTTAGAAGTACTAGAAGAATCTTAATCGAGAACGTGTGGATAAACGACTCCATTGATTATCCAATTTTTCCGTTTAAAATAAAGCAGATCTGGGTCAGTCAAGGTTCTCGGAGCAGGCTACTCGGTAGCTACTCTTGAGGAGCGTCTGCGCATACTCCACTATCGTTGGGCCTATGCCTCCGACCTCGGTAAGTGGCCCCTTGAGCTTCTTAGTCTTCCCACTAGCGGAGATCTTTATCTCGGCTGATGCGAGTTCCTCGATGACCCTAAGTGGGGTATCGAAGCTCTCCAGCAGATCCTCTGCCGAAGCAGTCCCGATCTGGGGGAACCCACTGAGAAGGAAGAGCTGCTGTTTGTTTAGGGGTAGGCTCCTGTCCACGGCACGTAGTTGAATCGCGCGGTTGTCCTTCGCCTGCTCCCGGTAAGCTAGACGCTGCAGGAGCATGGCGGTGGAGTCGATATCCTCCGTGGGGAGGACACTGATACCATAATCGAGGGCGACGCTGCTCAGCGCTCCGTAGACGGAGGCGGGCTTTATAGCGCTCCTCTTCAGCGCCCTGCTTATTGTCCCCTCCAGGATAATTATCGGCTTCTCGTATGCCTCCGCCATCGCCTTCGCCTGGCTGAAGAGACGTCCATCCATTATGCTACCGAGGAAGTCGCCCGCGTCCTTCCTCTCCACTCCGACGCGATCGGAGACGACGTAGTCACAGACCGTCAGCTTTTTGATGTCGACGGTGACGCCGGATAAGCGTAGGTAGTTGAGTAGGTCTCGGTGGCTGCTAGCCTCGTTGCTGTCGACGCAGATGTGCAGCTCCTCAGGCATCTTTCTTCACCTCGAACTCCAGCTCTACTTGGTGTGGGGCTTCGGAGCCTTTCAGGGTCTTCATGAAGCCGAGGACGACGTTGACGAGGGCGCTACCAGTGAACTTGTTCAGGGGGATTACGGAACTGTCGACCCTAAGGAGTACATCGTGGCTGTACTTAACGCAGCTCTCCGCCTTTCTTTCCCCTGTCAGAATTGTTTTCCCCAGCTCTCTGCACGTCGGGAAACCACACGCTTTACAGTCCAACCCTGCAAGCATCGGATATGCCCGCTTCTCAACGATGTCCGTGAGGGCAACAGTGTCACTTAGTTTTATCGATGGTAAAGTACCGGTGTCGAGCATATTTCCTTCGACATCAACTACAGCTATCTCAAGCCCCGTCATTAGGGTGGCGACCTCATCTTGAGTCCTTGGCACCATGATCCGCGGTGCTACGTCGAGGGCCTTGAACCCCTCCATGATTATAAAGTCGACATCGCCAAGGGCATCCGCAGCCCTCTGCAGGCTCATTGCCCGCTTGAGGAATATAGCGGTCCTATTGTCAGATAGGATCGCGGACGAGACGGCACCCGCTTCCACGTGACGCCAAGTGTCCGTCCACTGCTTATCTAGGGGATGTTCATCCGCCGTGTGTTTCAATGTGCCCACTCGGTACCCTCTTCGCGTCAACTCAGCGACTAGCGCCTCGACGACCTGTGTCTTTCTGGCGGCCTTGAAGCCAACGACGGTGACCGTTCTCGGTGCTCCCATGCCCCCAAATTGAAGACGCGCCGTTATATCCCCTGCGTCGACTTCAACGCCAAAAATCATAGCGAGGAGTCTCTACGATTGTCAGGCTCCGGATCTACGGCAGTAGGTATTAGGTGGGAAAAAATACTGCTCGACTGTGCGTAAGTAAGGGTGAGCTAAGTAACGCCCTCGCCACCTTGAGGTCGGAGGGATCTATCCTGTCAAGATAGAGCATCCCGAGATATCAAGGAGATATATAGGGGTTCTTTGCCTCTTAGAGGAGAAGAGTTACCCACTATAGATTACTCGACCTTCCTGAAGGGGTTGACGCCAGTTATACAGAATGTACATATCTTCTCAAGAGGTAAGCCGATGGCCTCGACTACGTTCTCAGGTGTGTTGTAGAGGATGTGATCGATGCTGGGGAGCCCCTTAGCAACGAGGCGTCCGATCTCTTCGATGCTCTTCCCCTTGAAAGGCTTCGCAGCGAGAGGCTTGTCGGCCGGGTCGCTGAAGCATGGGTTAACTATGGGGGCATAGCTGACTAGGTAATCAACCTCTGTGGCGCCGGCCTTGCGGAGGCTCTTCGCGACCGACTCGCTAACGGTTCCCCTGACTATGCTGTCGTCGCAGATTGCTATCTTCTTCCCGCCCACCGTTGCACGTATCACGTTGTGCTTCAGGTCAGAAGCAGTCTTCCTGAAGGAGGGATCGTAGATGAGGTATGTACGGCCAAGGTACGCGTTCTTGATTATGCCCTCGTCAGCAGGGACCCCAAGGCCCTCGGCTACTCCGGTGCAGACGCTTCTCCCGGAATCTGGGACGGGAATGATAGCTAGGTAGCTCTTAGGTCCCTTTTCGACGCTGTACAGTCTCTTGAGGCCGTGTGTCTTGACTAGTGCGTGGCCGAGGTTTTTGCGGGCGACATGTACACTCTTCCCCTCTAGCACGGAGTCGGGGCGGCCAAAGTAAACCCACTCGAAGGCGCAGTGAGCGGGGTGAGGCTCTATTACCTGCTCTTCCCTGATCCCCTCCTTGTTCATGTAAATCATCGAGCCAGGGACAACGTCCCTCCTGTCGTCGAAAGACTCACCCATTTCCTCAAGGACGTCTACAGGCGCAGACTCGGAGGCGAGGAAGAGTTTTGTCTTCGTACGAGCGACATGAAGAGGCCTCACTCCCCTTGGGTCACGTACCGCGATGAGCGTGCTTTCCTCCTCCTTCTTGTCCAGGGCGACAGCGACGAGGCTGAAGTAGGCTGTGGGTAGGCTCCACATTGATTCCCGCATAGCTGGGATTATACTCGTCACCTGTAGCTTCTCCTCGAGGATATTGAGGAACGCATTCTCATTCGACTCACCCTGCTTCTTCGGGATATAGCCATCGAGGGTGATTGCTATCTTGTATCGTTCGGTCTCGAGGACATATGGCGGAAGGCCGCCCTCTATACTCTCCCCCGAGGCGCAGCCAATTACAGCGTAGTCGTCGGGGTGGCTGAAGGGGGTATAACGCTCGTCGAAGACGCGTGAGACGAGGCCCGTCCCACTCCAGACCCTGAGGCTCCTGTCCCCAGCCACGGCGACTCCAGCACTCTCTTGCCCCCTATGCTGGACGCCGTAGAGGGTGTAGAGGCTCTTCGTCCCAACATCCTCCTTAGAATAGACGCCTATTACGCCTTGCATGGGGGTGTTTTAGACTTAACCACTTAAAAAACAGTCGACGATCTAAGCCATCCTCATTGCCCGGTTGGGGGAAAGGATGAAGGGCGGGAGGTAAGCAGGTATGTTGCTGAAGGGTAAGACCTCGGGGGCGATTCTCAACCCAAGTTCCTCAGTCATGAAGGCGCGGCGTACCTGTATACGCTCCCACGCTTCCGGGTATCTACCCTCGAATTCCTTCTTTAGCTTAGCGTCGGTGAGGCAGAGCCCGTCCTCGATGTTCGTCGTGTAGTACCTCGTGCCCGTACCTGGGATTATGTCAACATGAATCGCCATGCCTGAGGCAAGCTTCTCCTTTGATCCCTTGTATGATGGGCTGCTCAGCCACTCTTCGAGGCTTGTGAGGTGGCCAGGGTTTAGGTAGACCCCGTAGAAAGGGTCGCCGATGCGGTCGTGGATCGCCTTCCAGAGCTCTCCCCCTGTGGCTCCTATCCTGAGCTTCTCGTACCAATCAGCTATCGCCTCGAAGTAAGGCGCGACCAACTTGGGGATATAGTCCCTGATCGCCCTCGGTAGCTCTGATTCTGACTCAACCACGAAGCCAGCACGCGAGTTCAGACTTCCCCATGCCCCGTATGCCATCGTGAATGGATCGCCCCGCTCGATTACCCGACTGCACGGGCTCGGCAGCCCCATTGATGCCCTCGGCCCAGTGCTGAGCATCAGGTGACAGCTCAAGGGAAGGCCGTTCAGCCTCATGAGGCGAACAGCATCATACTCAGTCATGCCGGGGCGGAGGTTGAAGAGAACGTCGCGTAGCGCCTGGCTAGTCTGTGTACCTATATACTCGAATCTGGCGAGCTGGTCAACGTCATTGATTGCACGGATACCCTCGGTGGGGTGGATAAGTAAGGCGTTGGCGTTAGTAAGGTTACCCTTTCCCGCCATCTTTCTGACTGTGTCGGCGATGTAGCTGGGTATCTCAAAGGTCGCCTCATAGTCATTCACCTCGATGTCTGTGAAGTACTTCCAACCAGCTACACCCACTTTGCCACCTCTCTTGATCCCACCAAGGCGGAGGATCGCCTTTAGGGGTCTGCTCTCCCCCCGGGGTTGACTGACGAGGCTGAAGCTCTGGTAGATGGCAATTCGCAGCTTCTTTTCGATGGGGCTTATCCCCGTGTAACCCTTACCCTCGTTACCGACGACGAGGAGGGGTTTCGTTTCATTCTTAAGGTCGATAATTAGGAGGGCCTCCTCGAATCGTGGGTCGTAGCCGGTGAGCCATGCGACGTTAGCGAAGTGCTCCCGGTCACCATAAACGATGAACGAATCGTATCCTCGTTCAAGCGCCTTTGTACGTAGTTTTTCGATCCTATTGAGATAGGTTTCGGGGGGGATGGTCGGCTCCACCGTGGGGGTGCCAAAGTTGGGTAATTGAAGCTCTCTCAGCTCGGCATGGCGCGACAAAGGGTACACCTATTCAAGTATTTGCTTATTACGTTATCAGCGTTGGGAAAGAAAAGAGGTGTATGATATACTGGTATATAGGTTACCATGTATACAGGTCGATACTTATTTCGACCCCTGAATTCTTTAGCAACCTGAGAGAAAGATTGATCGATGGGCCATAAGAGCTTCTATGTGGGTGTCGACTGCGGCTCTCAGGGGACGAAAGCTGTCGTCGTCGACGGAGGGGAAGGAATTGTAGTTGGGAGTGGCTACATTGGGTATGGGTTGATCGAGGGGCTGCCAGCAGGTTACCGCGAGCAGTACCCATCCACGTGGGTAGAGGCTATGATCAAGTCGGTGAGAGACGCCCTATCTGAGGCGAGGATCGATGGCATTATTGAGGGAATCGGCGTCTCGGGTCAGCAGCACGGATTCGTCCCACTCGACGCGAAAGGCGAAATCATCCGCCCTGCGAAGCTCTGGAACGACACAAGCACCGCAGAGGAGTGCAGATATCTCATCGAGCACCTCGGCGGTGTGAGGGAGGTCGTGAAACTGACAGGTAACACGATCCTTCCCGGCTTCACCGCTGGAAAGATTCTCTGGTTGAAGAGGCACGAACCTCGGAACTACTCACGCCTCGAAAAGGTGCTCCTACCCCATGATTACCTCAACTATTGGCTCACTGGGAGGGTGACGATGGAGCCCGGTGACGCCTCTGGGACAGCCCTCATGGACGTGAAGACCAGAAGGTGGAGGAGGGAGGTCGTCGACGCTATCGATACAGCTCTGATGGAGAAGCTGCCAGAGATACATTCTTCGAATGAGCCTGCGGGAACCCTAAGAAGTGAGGCGGCGAAGCTTCTTGGGCTCCCAGAGGACATCACCGTAAGCGCCGGTGGTGGGGACAATATGATGGGTGCAATTGGGACGGGGAACACGAAACCCGGCATCGTCTCCATCAGCCTCGGAACCTCGGGTACAATTTACGCTTATTCGGAAAAGCCCGTCATCGACCCTCTTGGTGAAGCACACGCCTTCTGTGACTCAACCGGGGCATGGCTACCCCTCGCATGTACGATGAACGTAACAGTGGCCACTGAAGCGATGAGGGGATTGTTTGGCCTCAGCTACGATGAGCTTGAGGAAGCGGTGAGGACGACCCCTGTTGGCTCGAATGGCGTCCTCCTGCTCCCGTATATGACAGGGGAGCGAACACCAAACGTCCCAGACGGCAAGGGTGTACTTTACGGGCTCACCACCGAGAACTTCACATCTCTGAACCTCTTACGCGCAGCCATGGAAGGCGCAACAATGGGTCTCAACTTTGGCTTCAATCGGCTCAAGGAGATGGGCTTAGAACCGAGCGAGGTCCGCCTCACCGGTGGGGGCTCAAAGAACAGGGCCTGGAGGGGGATGTGCGCCGATGTCTTCGGTGTCGAGACCGTATGCCTGGAAGTAGACGAGGGCGCTGCATATGGGGCAGCACTACAAGCACTCTGGACACATGATTGCAGTATCCCCATCTCGGAGATAACAGATTCATTCGTCCACCTCGACGAAACGACTCGGGCCAAGCCCGACAGTGGCAACATCGAGAGATACCGAAGGCTCCAGCAGCTGCAGGATAGGATAAGTGTAGATCTCAGGGGCGCCTTCGCCTTATAAATCGGAAAACTGTTTTTAGGACTCCAAGCTACCTTCAACCCATGCTAGACTTGAGACCCCAAAAAATGGAGAGGACCCCTGATGAGATGCTCAGGCATCTCAAGAGGTCGAAGCTTAAGCCACGGTTCAGCATCGGCGTCTGGTACTTCTACCCCGGCGGTGGGCGATTCCACGACGCCTATGTAGAGAAGGGCACAATCGCGGACTGTATCGAGAAGATAAAGGAAATGAAGGACGCAGGTAGCGTCGACTCATCCCTCGGTGTTGAGGCACACTACCCTAACGAGGTGAACAGAGAGAACGTCTATCTCTACAAGGCGTTGGAGAAGGAGATGGGCATCAAGCTCATCACCTGCATCCCGATGCTCTTTTTTGACAAGCAGTTTGAGTTTGGCAGCCTAAGCAACCCCGACGTCAAGGTCCGTAAGGCAGCTACGGATCGCCTTAAGGAGAGCCTCAGGCTCAATAAAGAACTTGGGACCGATATCTGCGTCATCTGGCCAGGTATAGACGGATATGAGAACCCGTTCGGCCACGACTACTATGGTATGTGGAGTCGCTTCGAAGGAGCCGTCGCGGAGGCTATGGATGAGGTCCCCGGGATGAGGGTGGCGATGGAGCCGAAGCCCTACGAACCCCGAGGGAACAACATCTACAGGAATACGGCGAACGGGCTGCTCTTCGCCCGGAACGTCGAAGCGCTCCTCAAACATAGGGAGAACTTGAAGCTGTTGGAAAACGGACATGCAATGTTGGGGCTCAACCCAGAGGTGGGCCACGTGCTGATGGGTCACGAAGACCTTCCCGGAGCCTTTGCTTCGGTGTTACGAGAGGGGCGCCTCGCTCATAGCCACTGGAATAGCCAGCCTCTTGGCAACTATGACCAGGACCTCAACGCTGGCGTCCTAGGCATCGACCAGATGCTCTCTACACTCCTCGTATTCAAGATGTACGCTTACTCTGGCTTCTATGGCATTGATATAAACCCGGAGAGATTACCCGTCGAGAAGGCGATAGTCCTCAACATGAACGCACTCAACGCGGGAGCCGAAATCGTGAATGACCTGGATTACGACGCCCTCGTCGAAGCGATGTATGATCCCGCAGGGCACAGGGGCGTTATCGAGGAGACCTTGACCAAGACGTGGGCACCCAAGGGGACGAAACTAAGGAAGCTCTCCTAACTCTCCGTTGATTACTGCTTAAATAAGGGGCTCCATCAATAATCGACAACTGGGTGCCAGTGTTGAGAGTCGCCGTCGTCGATAAGGAGCGTTGCAAGCCGGAGAAGTGTGACCTCGTCTGCATAAGGTTCTGCCCAATGGTACGTACTCGGAGGGAGGCGATTCGCATTGGCGATGATGGTAAGGCTTACGTAGCGGAGATGATCTGCAGCGGTTGCGGTATTTGTGTAAAGAAGTGCCCATTCGATGCTCTTCGGATAGTCAACCTCCCGGATGAACTGAAGACCGATCACACCCACCGCTTCGGCCCAAACGCTTTCACCCTTTACAGGCTCCCAACACTGAAGCAGGGGAGTGTCGTCGGCCTCCTCGGCCGCAACGGGATAGGCAAGTCAACAATCCTCCGCATCCTCAGCGGGGAACTTGTGCCAAACTTAGGTAACTACATGGAGCCTCCCACTAAGGAGCAGGTTGAGGAAAACTATGCTGGACAGCCCATGTACGACTACCTCGACGCCCTCTATGGTGGGCGCATGCAAGTGGTGCTAAAGCCCCAGTATGTCGATAGGATTCCGAAGATAGTCAAGGGCACCGTGGGCGAAGTAATGAAGAGGTTCGACCAGCGGGGCGTTATGGATCAGGTTGCGAAGGAGCTTGAGCTCGAAAACTTGATGGACAGGCCACTCGACATCCTCTCGGGAGGTGAGCTTCAGCGCGTCGCAATAGCCACAGCGGTTCTCAGAGATGCCAAGGTCTATCTATTCGACGAGCCAAGCGGCCACCTGGACATCTACCAGCGCACAAAGGCGGCCCGTGTCATACGTGGCCTAGTTGACGCGGATAAGATGGTTGTCGCCGCGGAGCACGACCTCGCCGTTCTCGACTATATGAGCGACGATGTCTTTCTTCTTTACGGTGAACCCGATGTCTACGGCATCGTGAGCCACATCCATACCGTCCGTGAGGGCATAAACATCTACATAAACGGCTATATCCCCGACGAGAATATCCGCTTCAGGGAGACCCCGATCATTTTCCATGACAAGCCTCCGAACGTCGACAGGACGAGGGCACGCACTCTCCTCCAGTGGAGCGAGTTGAAGAAGCGCTATAATGGCTTCAGTCTCGACGTGGAGGAGGGAAAAATAGGGATCGGGGAGGTCGTTGGCATCCTCGGTATGAACGGGATCGGGAAGACGACGTTCATCAAGATGCTTGCAGGGCTGGAACAGCCCGACGAAGGTTCGGTCAACAACCCGACCCTTAAGGTGAGTTACAAACCCCAGTACATTAGCCAGAGTAGTGTGCCTGGCACCGTCGAGCAGGTGCTTAGGAAAGCAGCGGGGGAAAAGTATGGGGAGCAGTGGTTTACCGCAGAGGTGTTAGACCCCCTCCATGTTAAACGGATGCTGGAGAGGGACGTCAAGGTCCTAAGTGGTGGGGAACTTCAACGCGTCGCTATCGCTGAGTGCCTTAGCAGGAACGCCGACATCTATCTCCTCGACGAACCGAGTGCCTACCTAGACGTGGAGGAGCGCCTGGCGGTGGCTCGAGCTGTACGCCGCATCACGAAGATGAGGGGCGTAACCGCTTTTGTGGTAGAGCACGACATAGTCACGCAGGATTTCATCGCAGATAAGCTCATGGTCTTCACGGGTGAGGCAGGGCGGAGGGGTCATGCGGGCCAACCACTCAGCCTCGAGGATGGGATGAACACCTTCCTCGAGCAGATGGGGGTAACTTTCCGCCGCGACGCTGACACTAAGAGGCCACGCGTCAACAAGCCGGGGAGCAGACTCGACCGGGAGCAAAAGGATGCCAAACGCTACTACTATTCCGGATAATGTAGCAATAGATAACGAATTTATTACTTTGCCTTGTAGGCTTCAACTGTGATGCTTTTGACCTTGAAGCCTACATCATATTCACTGGTGTCGTAGTACGACTCCAAAAGTATCTTGGGTTTCTTGAAGCCGGCAGCCTCTATATCCTTGAGGTACTCCTCCTGGGGGAGAGCGCCTGAAACGCAGCTCGCCCACGAATCAAGGTCGCGCCTGATCTCCTCGGGAATCCTGCCCTCTGTGACTATGTCGCTGACCGTTATCCTGCCGCCGGGCTTGAGTACGCGGTAGGCCTCGCGGAAGACCTGCGGCTTATCCGGGCTGAGGTTGATTACGCAGTTGCTGATTATCGCGTCTACAGTGCTATCCTCGATGGGCATCTCCTCGATCTCTCCGAGGCGGAACTCGACGTTCTTGAAGCCATACTCCTCCGCTGCCTCCCTCGCCCTCTTTATCATCGCCTCGTTCATGTCGACGCCGAGGACTTTGCCCTTAGCGCCGACCTTCTTGGCGGCTAGGAAAACGTCTATGCCACCACCTGAACCGAGGTCAAGAATGGTCTCCCCCGGCTTGAGCCCGACGTAGGCTACTGGGGACCCGCATCCTAGGCCGAGTATTGCTTCCTGTGGGATCTCATCAAGCTCCTTGACGTTGTACCCGATCATCGCCGCTGCTTGCTTAGGGTTGACGCCTCCTCCGCAGCAGCTCCCGCTATCCACGTCGCTGCCGCAGCCACAACCGCTTCCGGACCCGTTGCTGCTCGACTCAGCTATTGCTGTGTATCTCTTCTTTACTGCTTCCTTGATCTCCTTCGCGCTTGCCATTATAATCTGAGAAGCTTATCACAACGATATATTTAAGAGTATTGATGTGAGTTTTCGTAAACCTTTTGAGACCACCGCCCCTCGCTCAACCCATGAAGGAGACTTGCGGCTGGGGCACAAACGACCCACTAATGACGGCCTACCACAACGGGGAGTGGGGAGTACAAATCCACGACGACCGGCTCCACCTTGAGTTTATAGTCCTCGAAGGCGTCCAGGCGGGACTCAGCTGGCGCACCGTCCTATACAGGCGCGAAGCCTACCGCGAGGCCTTCCACAACTTCGATCCTAAGAGGGTCGCCGCCTACACGGACGCAGACACAGAGAGAATCATGAATCACCCCGGCATCATCCGTAACCGTAGGAAGATCGAGGCAGCTGTAAAGAATGCCCGCGCTTTACTTGAGGTCCAGAAGGAGTTCGGTTCCTTCGATAGGTATATCTGGAGCTTCGTCGGCGGCAAGCAGAAAGTCAACACATTTACCATCTTCAAGGATATGCCCGTGGAGACTGAGGAGAGCCGCGCAATGAGCAAGGACCTTAGGAAGCGGGGTTTCACCTTCATTGGCCCAACCATCTGTTATGCCTACATGCAAGCAGCTGGTCTCGTAAACGACCATCTAACCAAGTGCTACCGATGGAAGGAGGTACAGATATGAAGATATTTGACGAGTTGCTGAATCCTGTTCCCGAGCTTTTCTTCGAGAAGTCAGGCGAACCCGAGGATGCTGACTACTTACTCTTCGGGGCACCACTGGACCGGACCGCCTCTTACCGGAGCGGCAGCAGGTTCGCCCCCAACGCAATCAGGGAGGTAAGCCAATACATGGAGAGCTACAGCGTAAGGACGGGCCTCGACTGGGAGGACCTCAAACTCGTCGACATAGGCGACATCGCCGAGGTAGAGGAGGTTGGGCCCACCGTAGAAAAAATCAGGAGGCTCGTAGAAGAGATCAAGGGTTCGGGTAAGCTACCAGTCATGCTCGGAGGTGAACACACGATCACACTCGGCGCTTTACGCGCCCTCTGCCCTGCCATGGTCATAGTTTTCGACGCCCATCTCGATCTCAGGGACACCCTCTTTGACGAGCGCCTATGTCACGCTACTTATCTACGCAGGGCATATGAGGAGCAGGGATTTAAGCTCGTAATCGTCGCAGCACGCGCCCTCTCTGCGGAGGAGATTGAATACGCCAAGGAGAAGTGTGTCACCGTCGTCACGGCGCAAGACGTAAAGCGGTTTGGTATCGAACCCGTCCAAGAAATGATCAAGGAAGCCCTCGAAGGAGTTGAGTCAGTCTATCTAAGCATCGACATGGATGCAGTCGACCCCGCTGAGGCTCCCGCCGTTGGCAACCCCAGCCCAGAAGGCATCGGGGTAACCCAGCTACTCGACATGATTGCTACCGCCGTCGATGAACACCTCGTCGGATTTGATTTGAGCGAGGTCTCCCCCAATTACGATTCGGGTTTAACCGCGATCCAAGCAGCCTACATCGTTCTCGAGACCCTCTACTTGGCTGAGAGAGCTCGCCGTGGCTCCCCCTCATAGTCCATATATCCCAGCGAGTCGAAGTCTACGCGATGGCTGCTCCTGACTTCATCATGGACGAGAGCGAGGAGGAGATTAGACCAAAGGGACGGATTGCTCCTGACAACCTTCCCACAAGCTATCTCCTCAGCGCTGGCTACGATGGCGAGGAGCAGAAGGCGTACCTACGACTTTACGAGCCCGTGAGCCAGCAGGTCTACCTCTGGTACGATAACACGAGCCACCTCCCATACTGCTTAAGCAGGGAGCCTATCAAGGAGCTTGAGAAGAACCAGCGCCTACTCCGCCACGAGGGCTACTTCTTCATGGAGGAGGTCCCCAAACATGACTCACTCGCAGACCAGGAGATCAAGGTTACGAAGGTCGTCGCTAAGGACCCTCTCAGCATAGGCGGTGGCAGGGGTCAACCTATAAGGAGTATCATTGGGGACAGCTGGGAGAGTCGAATCAGGTACTACCAGTGCTACATCTACGACCGCGAACTCATCACCGGAATGCCATACAGGATCGAGAACGGCAACCTAGTCGATGCCGGTTACACCCTCGATATGGAGACGGAAGCGAAGATTGACAATATCCTAGAGAAAATTGAGCCCGAGTTCAGGGGTAACATGAAGGAGTGGACCCGCCTCCTACAATGCCCAGTTCCCAAGCTGCGGCGCGTCGCGATCGACATCGAGGTCCGTCCAAGTGTCCAGAACAGGCTTCCTAATGCCAATGAGGCACAGGAACCAATCACAGCCGTAGGATTTTCAGCCAGCGATGGCTTCCGCAGGATAATCGTCCTTAATGACACTGACCATGACGTTCCCACACCCGTCGTCCTTGGCGCGGAAGTCAAAGTCTACACTGACGAGCGTGACATAATCAGGGAGACATTCCAGATCCTCGACGAGTACCCCGTCGTCCTCACGTTCAACGGCGACGACTTCGACTTCCGTTACATGCGTAACAGGGCGAAGAACCTCGGTATCCCCGACTCCGAGAACCCCATAGTCATGGGACGAAGATTCGCCTTCCTCAGAAATGGCGTCCACCTCGATCTCTACAAATTCTTCATGAACAGGAGCATACAGGGCTACGCCTTCGGAAACCGCTACAGGGAAAACACACTTAATGAGATATCCAAGAACCTCCTCAACATGGAAAAGCTTCAGATTGGAGACATCACGACAGCGAACATACAGGACCTTGCCCAGTACTGCCTAAATGATGCTGACCTCACCTACCAGCTAACCGCCTTCAACCACGACCTCGCCATGAATCTTATAGTTCTACTCACACGAATCAGCAAAATGATAATGGAGGATGTCACACGAAACGGTGTGAGCCGGTGGATACTATCTCTCATGGAGTGGGAACATCGTAGGCGAGGCTGGCTCATCCCCAACACCCAAGATATCCTAGACGTTAAGGGGCAGACGAGCACCACTAGCATAATTAAGGGCAAGAAGTACCAGGGAGCAATAGTTAGGGACCCCAAACCCGGCGTACACTTCGGTGTCGTCGTCTGCGACTTCGCCAGCCTTTACCCCAGCGCCATCAGGAACTGGAACCTAAGCTACGACACCATCCTCTGCAACCACCCAGAGTGCAGGGACAACCTTGTCCCCGGCACCCCCCATTGGGTCTGCAAGAAGAATCGCGGGATGACGAGCCTCATTATTGGTAGCCTACGCGACCTAAGGGTCCAGTGGTATAAGCCCCTCAGTAAGGATAAGACCCTCAGCGTCGAGGAGCGACAGTATTACGACGTCGTCACACAGGCTCTCAAGGTCTTCCTTAATGCCAGCTATGGGGTCTTCGGTTCCGAGAGCTTCCCCCTTTACTGCCCCCCGCTGGCGGAGAGCACCGCCGCCGTCGGTCGCTATGCGATGACCAAGGCGGTCGACAAGAGTCAACAACTTGGCATAGAGGTCATCTATGGCGACACGGATTCAGTCTTTCTAGAGAAGCCGTCGAAAGAGCAGATCGAAGGCCTCGTTGGCTGGGCAGACGCGGAACTTGGTATCGACCTCGACGTCGACAAACAGTACCGATATGCGATATTCAGCAGCAGGAAGAAGAACTACCTCGGTGTCTACCCCGACGGTAAACTCGATATAAAGGGACTAACGGGGAAGAAGCGCCACATTCCACCAATACTTAAGGATGCTTTCATCAAACTCACTAATATCCTCAGCAACGTCGAGGGTCCCGAAGAGTTCCCCCTCGCTAAGGAGGAGATCAGGAACCTCGTTACTACCATCAACCACCGCCTCAAGAACCGTGAGTTTGACATAGAGGAGGTCGCCTTCAGCATGATGCTCGGAAAGGGCCTCGCAGGCTACGACACAACGCCCCAGCACGTCAGGGCGGGTAGGATGCTCGAGGAGCAGGGCTACGAGCTTAAGGAAGGGGACATAATCAGTTACGTAGTCACGAAAGATGGAGTCAAACCCGTGCAGATTGCGAGCAAGAAGGACGTTGACATAGGCAAGATGGAGGAGTACCTCGAGGGTACCTTCGAACAGGTGCTCGACGCCCTCGACATGAGCTTCGACGAACTCGTCGGGCGCCCACGACAAACGGGGCTCGGAGCATTCTTTACACGCTAGAGTCCCGAAAGGAGGCCGCGCGCCTTCTCTAGCTCTTCCGGCTTCTTCGCAACCTCACCCTTCTCGTTGGCAGTTACTAGCGCCTCCCCGGCATTGAAACTCATCTTTAGACTGTCAACCAGAGGCCCGCAAGCGCTTGGCCCCTCCTCGGAGGGAGCGATAAGGTAGGCTTTCTTTCCCTCGAGGCGGCGGTTAACGATGTATGGGCGTAGTCTATCGATTAGTAATTTCATCTGGGCTGTTGAGCCGTACCAGTAGATTGGGGTGGCGAGAACGAGGGCGTCAGCGGCGTCTATCCTCTTGTAGATTTTGGGTAGGTCGTCCTTTAACACGCATATCATCTCCTCCTGCTTGCAGGCGCGGCAGTCAACGCAGGGCTTCATTTCGTATTCGTAGAGGTAGAGCTTCTCACCCTGGTGCCCACGCTTCGCAGCCTCCCTTAGGGCAGCGTCTACGAGTAGGTCACTGTTCCCTCCCCGACGGGGGCTCCCGATCAATGCAAGTATCCTCATTAAGCAAAACCCTCCCACTCAACTCCTTTATTTCTATTCCCTGGAACCTGTAAAAATTACAATGGGGTGGGAGAAGACTATAATATATGGGCCGTAGCATCCTCTTCGGTCAATATGACCGGTTTCGTGGACATAGCCAAGATACTTGGCGGAAAGCATGATGAGAAGCAGGTCCAGATCCGCGGATGGTTATACAACAGTAGGAGTAGTGGCGGCCTTGTCTTTCTCCAGATACGCGACGGCACAGGTGTACTACAGTGCACCGTGAACAAGAGGAACGTCGACGAAGCCACCTTCAATAATCTCGAGAGACTCCCGATGGAGTCAACACTCGAACTGGGGGGTCAGGTCCGCGTGGACCAGCGCGCCCCGGGTGGCTACGAGCTCTTCGTCAATAACCTCGGCACAGTCTACGAGGCTCAGCCAGACTTCCCCCTAACGAAGAAGGAGCACGGCCTCGAGTTCCTACTAGATAACAGGCACCTTCAGATCAGGGACCCGAAGTTGCAGACCATCTTTAAGATAAAGGCCGAGTTCCTAAAGGCGGCGAGGACTTGGTTCGCGGAGAACGGGTACACAGAGACTCATAGCCCCAGCTTTACCAGTGCCGCATGTGAGGGTGGCTCTACCCTCTTCGAGGTCAAGTATTTCGATAAAAAGAATGTCTACCTGAGCCAGAGCTGGCAGCTCTACGCGGAGGCGATGATAAGCAGCCTCGGCAAGATATACACGATAGCTCCGAGCTTCAGGGCCGAGCCTAGTAGGACCCGCCGTCACGTTACTGAGTTCTGGCACATGGAGGTCGAAGAGCCGTGGACCGACCATGATGGCATCATGAAGGTCGGAGATGCGCTGGTAACCCACATCGCCCACCACATCGCGGAGAAGATGCCCAAGGAGATACAAGCAGTAGGCAGGGACCCCAAGGACCTACTAAAGATCGAGACTCCCTTCCCGAGGATAAAGTACGATGAGGCGGTGGAGATACTGCAGAAGGATGGTGTCGAGATGCTCTGGGGAGACGACTTTGGCTGGCAGCAGGAGGCTCCACTGACGCAGCACTTCGACCTACCTTTCTGGGTTACGGGGTTCCCCACGGGGATCAAGCCCTTCTATCACATGCCCGACCCCGCGAGGCCAGACACTACGAAGTCGGGTGATCTACTCGCCCCCGAGGGGTACGGCGAAATCATCGGAGGCGGGCAGCGCGTACATGACTACAATCAACTTCTCCAACGTGTGCTGGATGACAACCTCAATCCTGAGGACTACAAGTGGTATATGGAGCTGAGGAAGTGGGGGACTGTACCACACAGTGGCTTCGGCCTGGGTGTCGAGCGTGTCCTAACATGGATGCTCAAACTTGAGCACATCAGGGACACGATACCATTCCCTAGGGACATGCGCAGGGTCTACCCTTAGCTCATCAATTTTAAATAATTCGCGCGCGCGACCTTTCCCTGTTGAACATAATTGCCCTTTATCGTAACAGGCGTGAGGGCCTTTTCCCAGCGAGCTTCATTCCACCGAATGTCCCGGTGGTTTAGCCTAAAGATATTGAATTGATCCAGTTAAAAGGTCAGAATCATGCCAAAATATTACATACCGAGAACGCTGAAGATTTCCCATGAAAAAGCAAGAGACAGATGTATTTCACGCGATAGAGGGGGAGAGGGATCGTATGGTCAGGCTTCTCCAGCAGATACTCAGATTCGATACACAGGTCCCACCAGGGCACGACTACGACAGAATCTGCGGGATACTCGAGGAGAAGTACAGGAGCCTTGGATACGCGACATCGCTCCACGAGGCAACTGATAAGTACATGAGGCTGAGCGGTGCGAAGCACATCGGTTTAGACGGACCCCGGACGAACCTCGTCGCCCGACTCAATGGCACAGGGGGAGGCCCAACACTCCACATAAGCGCCCACACAGATACCGCAGCCATCCAGAAGCAGGGCTGGACCATCGACCCCCTCGGCGGTGAAATAACGAAGACGAGCAAGTATGGGAAGAGCGCCTTTGATAAAGGCGGGGGCTACATCTGGGGTCGCGGTGTCGGCGACGATAAGGGCGAGACCGCAGCCTTACTTCTAGCTCTAGAAGCAATCAAGGAGGCGGGAGTCAAGCTTAAGGGGAACATCATTGTCACCGCGAACTGTGACGAGGAGATAGGTGGCGTCGCTGGTCTCGGCTACCTAATAAAGGAGGGAATAGTGAAGGCGGACCTCGGCATCCAGCTCGACGGCTCCATGATGGGTATCGGCCTCAGCGCCATGGGTAGGACCCGTTTCCTCATACGTACCATTGGTAAGAGTTACCATGGCCAGATACCCATTCTCGGCGTCAACGCAATCGAGAAGATGAGCAAACTAAACGTCGCCCTAAACGACTACTGGTGGAATGTCCTACTAAAACGCAAATACCCAACCCCAGGTATCGACTTTGGCGAGGGACTTAGGGCGAAGGGCATCGAGTGCCCCACGGGGATGTTGAATATAGGTACTATCAGAGGCGGAGTACAGGGTGCCACCGTCCCCGACCTATGCGAGGAGGAGGTGCTACGTGGCATGATACCAAGCGAGACTTACGAGGGTACGCAGGCCGAGTTTAAGGCAGTCCTAGACGGTGTCAAGGCTACCGACGTGGACCTCCAATACGAGATTGAGACTATCAACTTCCGCGAGGGCTACGTCATTCCCGCCACAGACCCCTATGCACTAGAATGCCAAGTCTTGATCCAGGAGGCGGTCGGTAATAAGCTCCCGTTCACCGGCACCCTCGCCAGCACCGACATGAATTATCAGGTTGTGGATGGTAACATGCCGTGTGTTAACTTCGGCGTTGGTGGCCCATACAGCAATGGCCATGGCCAGGACGAAAATGTTAGCGTTGATGAGATAGTAGAGTGCGCTAAGGCCGTAGCCTTGATCACTATGCGAAAACTGGGTGTTCAATGACATGCAAGGGGAGCACCTAAATAATGAACTGGATGAGGAGCTATCCTTCTGACTTACCATCGACTCTTTTATACATCCAATAGCCTAGCAAAATCTGCCAGACCCCAAGGTAAGCCACTGAAAGTGCTTCGGGAATGGCTACTGCAGACCAAGGGAGTATCCATATGACCGCAGCGAGGACCGCTGTCCCCAATGACAACAGAGTGTAAAATCTCATCTTCTTTCTAAAGCAGAAGATACCTGTGAGGATCGCGGAGAGGGGCAGGGCCACAAAGAAGCCTATACTAACGTAAAGATGCCAGGGCTCGATTGTGATATTAACGACACCGATGGCGATAAGCAGGATTGCCGACAGCAAATACACAACACTACCAACCTGCCCAACTACATCCCCCTTGGTGAGCTCGAAGAGACCAGTGCTGAACATCATCATGAGAGCCCCTGTCATCGCGAGACCCGAGTTGAATACTACAGCTCCGAATCCGTTCGTTCCACCGAGGTCACTAAGGGCGTTACCCGTCCAGCTAAACCAGGGTGCGAGCAATATGCTCGATATGATAATTAACAACCCGAATAGGGGAGCAACAATGCCAAAGAATCCGGCCAGCCCTATGACTTTGAGATTCATCACCCGAAGAAAACACTCGAAGTATGTTAAGCATATCGCTGGCGCTACACAATTATGCCCCGAGACTCTAGTAGTTTTTTAAGCCCTGAGGCCTCGAGTCCGCGGACCAACCCGTAACCGATTACCGTTACTGAGATTAGACTACTTAGTGAGATGCTTACGATCATGGCGAGCCACACAGGAAGAGTTAGGCCGAGCACATCGGGAGGTGGGAAAAATGTCCACAAATATCCACCAACAATCACACCTATGACAAGCGATGCTAGCACGCACCCCATAAGCAGCCTTTTTCTCAACCTCCAAATCAATAAACCAGCTAACAAGTTAGCTAAAGCACCAAAGACCACGTCGACAGGACCCAAAAAATAATAGAAGTTGCCCACAAGCGCGCCAAGGGAAACCCCCACGGCAGCTGGCCAACCCAGGAGAGCTGAGAGTGGAATAAGACAATCCGCAACCCTCAACTGGATAGGACCATAGCTAATTGGCGCAAGAACCACGACTAGTGTTGCATATAACGCTGCCAGAATGGCAGCTAGGCTAATCTCTTTGACTTTCATGCCTCCCTTCACCGGGGTTTATCTGGCGGAATCGGGTGGGAGGCCCCACTCACCCGCCAAGAGGAAAGGAAAATATCCTGAACACATAAACATTCCGCGTGCTAGCTTCGCACGGAGCCAGAAACTTCTCCAAACTTGATCAAGGAGAACTATTACCACTATAGAAGACGCCACCCAGAGATTTACATGAGTTACCCCATAGAACACCTTCTAAGATGTTTAGAATGATCCTCAGATACCCGATGAGAAAGCCTACGGGGTATACTCTTCTAATAACACTCCTCAGTATATCAGGGATAGGAGCCGTAGGATGATAGATTATCACGTCCATGAGAGGCACTCAAGGGACGCCTCAACAGCACTTGTACCGGAGTATATTGCAGCCGCGGAAGCTCAGGGAATCACCGAGATCGCCTTCACAACCCATCTCATTACCATTGGCCCTGATATTGACATCAGCATCAAGGAAGAGGAGATACCCGAGTACATCGAGGAGATAAGGTCGGCGCAGGAGGAAACGAGAGTAAGACTCCTAGTAGGCCTCGAGGTTGACTATTTTCCCGGCCAAGAGCGTCGACTCGATTCAATTCTCAAAGGCTACGACTTCGACTTCATCCTCGGTAGTACCCACTACATAAACGGTGTCGACATAGGCTCGAGAACCCAAGCGGAGGGGTTCTTCGCAGGTCGTAGTATAAGGAGGGCAGCGGATGAGTATTATACGACTTGGAAGAAAGCGATCGAGAGCGGCCTCTTCGACGTTATGGCGCACCCTGATTACTGGCGAAAATATCTCCACTTCTACGGCAAGAATGCGACCTGGGGAGACTACGGCTCTGTTGTCGTGGAAGCTCTAGAGTCAGCAGCGCATGAGGGGGTTGGAATCGAGGTTAACACTGCAGGACTCCGAGCCGGAACAGGCCATTTCTACCCCCTCCAGGAGTTCCTACTAGCTGCGCATGAAGTGGGTGTAGACACGGTCACCATTGGCAGTGACAGCCACACCATAGGCACCCTCGGAGACCATCTCTATGAGGCTGCTAAGCAGCTCAATGCAGCGGATTTCCCCAATATAACAACCTTTAAGGCAAGAAGGAAAACTCGAATCCCAATCGGATCTATATTGAGTAGAACGCGTTAATCCTGGATACCCATCTCAGCTATTCATAAAATGTCAATATATGGTAAAAAAAGATTGACTCTTCGAATTTATGACAGATAAAGGGACGAAAGGATAGCTGTCACAAATCACTTAATTCCTAAAGTAAAGTATCAATGGAGTACACTAGACAAAAGGGGAACCTTATGAAAACCTAAGTGGAACTAATACGGATACACTCTTAGGTACTATCGAGAACTAGCCCTCAAGTTAAAAAAGACCTTTAAATAATACCGGTCTGTTATTTTAAAACTCACTGAAACTGCTTAAAGGTGTGGAACATAGATAGAGTAGATTACTTTGGAGGATCATTGGCTTAGCAGGCACGTAGAGGGATTCAACCTCGACTCATACCACCTAGGAATGATCTACGCCTTCGCTGAAATAGTGGGATCAGGTGTGAAGCCCCTCGCCCTGAGCCCTCCGCTGACTAGAGAGGAATATGATAGGCTTAAAGCTCCGATCAGGCTCGTAGCAGACAAATATGGCTTGCACATTCTTGTAGATGAGGACTTCCTAATCACCAAGCTGTTCAACCCCGCTTTCACCGATGGGAAGGTCGTCGTCCACCTAGCCAAGGATACTTCGACTCTTGACCGCTATAAGGCCTTGAAGGAGCTCAAGGCGAGGAAGAGCAGAGAGGGTAAATTAGCCGAAGTTGAGGAGGAAATAGCAGTAGGCCTCGGTCTACTCCTCGGATATGACCATGAAACAATAGTGGATCTGCTTAAGAATCCAAGATTCTAGGGCGGAGGACGGACTCCGAGTTCGACTACAACATTTATCGCAGCTCCGTCTCGGATTATACCGAGACTCACAATCATCCCTGGCTTCTTGTTACGCTGAAGGTAGACTATGAGGTCGTAAAAATTTTTCAATTTAATGCCATCAACCGAGACGATTACATCACCGCCAATCTTAACCGAGGCACCGTCTATAATTTGAGTCTTGGTTCCACCCTTAAGTCCGACTTTGTCAGATGGACTCAACTTGGTAACATCCACAATCAGCGTCCCATAGGTCCCTGTGGGCAGGTTCATCGCCCTAGCTATTCCGGGTGTAACGTCCTGCCCTTGAATGCCTAAGTAAGGATGCTCGTAGGTCCTCTTGGAGATGAGACTTGGTAGCTCGCGTACGATCGTGTCACTTGGGACAGCGAATCCGATGCCACGGGAAGTCTCCGTAGGGATCGCTGTGTTGATTCCTACTACCTCCCCATTCATGTTAAGTAGGGGTCCACCACTGTTACCAGGGTTGATTGCTGCGTCCGTCTGTATCACGTCAACGATGGGATAATTCCCGGAGGAATCCATCTCTCTTCCTACGGCGCTGATGATCCCGGAAGTCAGAGTGTCGGCCAGCCCATACGGGTTTCCAATGGCAATAACATCCTCTCCAACCTTAAGGGAGGTTGAACTGCCCAACTTCAGCGGTTTGAGAAGCGATGCTGGCGCATCTACGCTTATCACGGCCAGGTCCGAGTAGGGGTCCCGACCAACGAGGGTCGCGTTGACGATCGTGCCATTGATGAAGGTCACCATGATTCTGCTCGCGCCCTCGACAACGTGGTTATTCGTAATTATCTTTCCAGTCGTATCGTAAATGAAACCACTCCCTTGCGCGGCGCCAGCTGGGAGTGTTACATCAATCAAGACCACGCTGTCTCTCGTTCGGTTGTACAATCCAATGAGGTCTAGGCTAGAGCTAGGCGAGGTTGTAACGTTTTCATCCTCATTGGTGAGGGTGTTCTTCATTGATGATATCTCGGCGTTAGCGTTAATGAGCTCAGAGTTGAGAGACTGAACTGTGAATGTTAGAGTGTCTACACGGCTGCTGAGCCTATTCATCTGCTCATTACTGTTTATGGTGCTGTAGGCAACCACTCCGACGTTTACAATAATGAGGATTGCAACTAGGATCGCTACCCAGCTGCTTGTGGTTCTCCTAGTTTTGCTGCCGTAAAACCATTCGTCACTCAAATTAGTCCCTTAAGGCATTTGCCTTCTCGAGTGGGATAAACTCTCGCCCAGTCCCAACCTGTAAAAATTATTGCAAAGCGATTAACACCAATATATCCCGAGATTTGAACAGATTATCTCAGAGATTTTGTACGAAAAGGAGACTAAGGAGACTATCTGCGGAAGATAGAGAAACTCAAAGTCGAGAAAGGAACACATGAGTCTCTCGCTAGGAACTAGAGAACCAGCTACACCGACTAGTTTTGTAAATGACAAAGAAATAGGTAAGTCGATGAGTACCAGGTTAGAAGTTGCGTGATCACTGTGGTCTCTCCCAATTCCTGGGTTTGCAAACTATCTCCCTGATCCGCATGTCAAAAAACCTGTGCGTATTACTTGGAAGCAGCACGACCGCAGTGTCTACTCCACCCCCGTTCCCCCCGAGGGAAATTACCTCCCTGTCGGTCCTTATTAAGCCAGCATCGTCTGCCATACACGCACATTCGCATGCCACTTTTACACCAGCGCCGAATAATCGGAGGACATGGGCGATAATCTCGTCCACCTGTATGGCGTTGAACTTATTGTTAACCGCCCTCCCGAGAGCGCCAAAGCTGTGGCACGCCCTCAGTATTTTCCCCCCGTTGTCTTCGATGGTCTTCTTGCACTCGGGTTTCATCCTGTCCTGATTAGGCTCGATGAATCCGACCATCCCGGCAACCACAACGAGGTTGTAGCCCCTGAATATCTCGGAGGCTAATGTCCCTGTATCGCCCGAATATGAGGCCACGATGATGTCGCTGATCCCCAGCTGGTCTGCCCGTCGTTTAGCCAGTAGGAGCGCCTCCCTGCTGTTAGCCCTACCTGGTTCACTGAATTAGACAGTCTCTGCTTTTGACATTGATTAGTCCTACATTCAAATTAAGTTCAACGGATTTATAGTTTGGGAAAAATTTGAGGATGGCTATGAGACGTTAGGTACGACGAGATATTTGATAAATTCCTCACCCTGTAGACCCTGCTCCTTCGCCCACGCGATTCCGACGAGATCGTCCTTCTCAAGCTCGCTGAATACAAGATAGGCCATTATCGTGTTGAAGCCGAAATCGTTTCCCGCTCTTGCCTCATTGACGGTCCTATGAATCTGGCTCCTCAAGTTGGTACGTATCAGAGCGACGTCCCCCTCATACATGGGTGCCAGGATCGAGCTGAAGGGTTCGCCAAGGCTCTCTACTGAGTCACGGAGGTCTGCTCCTTCGACGACCATGTGAAGGATATCTTTCGAAATCCCGTAGGTGGCGTCGAACATCTCCTCGGGTTTGAAGCCCTCCCCCTCCTTTGGGGCTCGACTCTGTTTCACCGCGATCAAAAAGTTCTCAATATCCGCCTCGAGCTCCACGATCTTGCTGACCATCCTCCTCTGGCTGCGAGGTAGTTTCTCAACTCTCCTGAGGATGGTCAGGCTATAGATGTGCTGCAGCTCTAGCTGGAGGGGCCAGATGGCGTCGTACTGCTTATAGACTGAAAGCTTCTCTGCGATTGGGTTGTAAGCCGTGCCTTTGAGAAGTTCTAAGAGCGCATCGATGTCAGCTGCTTCTGATAGGGCCTGGTAGCTGGGTGCCCTATATGGCATCATTGGGACTAGGTTCGCCTGTATCTCTGCAGGGGTCGCATCGCTGAACTTGCCTCTGATTATCCTATCAAGGTTGAGGGTCTCGAACCTCATGTAGTAGTATGTCTGCAGTAGGTCGCCTATATCGCTGGGAACGATGTCAACTATCTTTACTATTCGCTCGATGAATTTACGGTAGAAGACGCGCTCTAGGCTTATACTAGGATTCACATCAGGCTCAAGGGTAACCTGTCCATATGGAGTCTGGGCGATCTGGGAAATGAAATCCTCGACACTGTCGGTGGATGCAATGGTTCTCATCTGGTTTGAGTTGAGAAGGTCGGCAATAAGAGCGTGGCTTCTAACAACTGCGTATGTGAGGGAACCAGTCTTTACTTTTCCGATGCCAACGCACCCCCAATTAGTTTTATACGCACGAGGTCCTCCATCTGCTCCTCGTCTAGCTTGTCTTGGATGTACTTTATGACCGCCTTCATGTCAGGTATGACTGTGTTCTCGAGGGCGTTCACCTTCCGGTTCGTCCTTCCAAGTTCATCGGCGATGCGCTCGACTCTGCTCTCGAACTCAGCAAGCCTGATGATCTCCTCGAGGATAGAGTAGACTTTGTCTGAGGCATAGCTGAGGGTTATGTCCAACTCACCCTCGATCTTTGGCTTGTTCAGTATCTTGATGTAGGGATACTGAACTCCCATGACGCTCTTCGGCAGAAGGTCGATGTCCAAAGTGCTGCGTATGCTGTTGGCCTGGCTCTCCACCTCCGTTGGGCCGAGGCTTAGATAGGCTGCCTGTACGGCCTTATAGGCCTCTCCGAGACTCTCAAGTAGTAGCCTCCTCCTCCCCCTGAGTACCTCAATAGATTCGCTGAGCTCCTTAGCGAGGTGGTCCCTCTTGAGTTTAAGGAACTCCGTGCCACGCTCTATGAAGACAATGCTTCTCTGCATCTCCATGAGGTAGCCCTTTGTGGGCCGGACTCCGCTTGTAGAGGACAAAGCTAGTTCTCTCTCTTACGATACTTCGGGTGGTACTCCTTTATGTACGCCTCGCGTACCCTGATTAGGTTCTCCTCTGGTAGCATTGCCAGTAGGTCCCATGCTAGATCGAGGGTCTGCTCGATGGTTCTGTTCTCGTATCGGCCCTGGTTTACGAATTTTGTCTCGAATGCGTCAGCGAACTCGAGCCATTTACGCTCGCGCTCGCTTAGTCCCACGGTTCCAACAATACGAACTAGGCCACGCGCTCGGGTTCCCTCAGCGTAAGCCATGTATAACTGGTTAGAGACGTCTTGGTGGTCTTTACGTGTGGTCTTTGCGCCAATACCGTCCTTCATGAGTCTACTTAGACTTGGTAGGACGTTCATGGCTGGGTAGAGTCCCTTGAGTGCGAGTTCACGCTGAAGGATCAGCTGCCCTTCGGTGATGTAACCAGTGAGGTCTGGGACAGGGTGGGTGATATCACCTGCAGGCATGGATAGGATGGGCATCAAGGTAACCGACCCTTTCTTTCCCGTAATGATACCAGCGCGCTCGTAGATTGTGGCGAGGTCACTGTATAGATAGCCAGGATAGCCCTTTCTCGTCGGGATCTCCTCTCTAGCGATGCTGATGCTACGTAGGGCTTCGGCGTAGTTCGTCATGTCGGTTAGGATGGTGAGGACGTGCATACCCATGTCGAAGGCGAGATACTCTGCGATTGTCTGAGCGATGCGGGGGGTGACCATGCGCTCTATTGGTGGATCGTCAGCCAGGTTTAGGACGAGAACGCTTTTGTTTAGGGCACCTGTCTCCTCAAACTCCTTACGGAAGAAGTCAGCCTCCTCGTTCTTGATGCCCATTGCACCGAAAACGATAGCGAAATCGCTCTCCTTACCAGGGATCGTCGCCTGCCTAGCGATCTGGGCTGCGAGCATGTTATGATGCAGGCCCGACTCACTGAATATTGGTAACTTTTGCCCCCTTACGAGGCTGTTCATGCCATCGATGGCGCTCATCCCAGTTTGAATGAAGTCGCTGGGGACATCGCGTGCGGCGGGGTTGATGGTTCCTCCATTCACGTCTCGGATGTCTTCACTTAGAGGCGTCGGCATTCCATCGCGTGGCACGAAGCTGCCGCTGAAGACCCTGCCGATTAGGTCGTTTGTGACTGGGATCTTCTGTGTCTCGCCAGTAAATCTGATGCTGACATTGAGGTCCATTCCCGATGTGTTTCCGAAGCACTGGACCATCGCCCAGTCTTTGGAGACCTCAAGTACGCTGCCTGAGACCTCGTAACCCGACTCTGTGCGGATGCGGACGATCTCGTTATAGCTTATGCCCTTGACGTTCTCGACGAAGAGAATAGGTCCGTGGATCTCCTTTACGGTCTTATAGACTAGTCCTGCTTGCTCTGACATCTTAGCTCACCCCGTAGGTCTTAGCGAGTTCGCCGACCTGCTTTACCATCTCTTGCTTCGCATCGTCGATGGGTTGGCTGCCCTGGCGTTCCTTTAGTCTCATCATCTCCGTGACTATGGGAAGCTCGCGCACCTTCTCAATCGGGACGCTCTGCTTTACAAGTCCCTCAACCATGTTGTTGAACTCGACGATTATGCGAAGGAGCTTCGTCTGCTTCTCGGCGTCACAGTAGGTGTCTACCTCGTGATATGCGGCCTGGACCAGGAAACCCTCGCGAAGAAGCTCCGCAACTAGTAGCACCAGACGCTGGTCGTCTGGGAGTGACTTCTCACCGATGATCCTAGCGGTCTCCTCGATTTCGGCCGCCTCCTCTAATATGCTCATTGCCTTGGCGCGGTTGCTTAGCCAGTCCTTGTCATACTGACTCCACCATTCCGCGGATATGTCGAGGTATCGTGTGAAGCTTCTCAGCCAGTTAATAGCTGGGAAGTGGCGGCGCTGGGCCAACGTGCTATCTAAGGCCCAGAATGTTCCTATGAAGCGGAGAGTGTAGGTTGTGACTGGCTCGCTAAAGTCTCCGCCGGGGGGTGAGACTGCTCCGAGCATCGTTACACTGCCTATGCGATCCTGGGTGCCAAGGACAATAGCGCGTGCTGCGCGTTCGTAGAGTTCCGCGATCCTGTCTGGAAGGTAGGCGGGGAATCCTGCCTCTGCGGGGATCTCCTCTAGGCGGCCCGAGATATCTCGAAGTGCCTCTGCCCACCTCGATGTAGAATCTGCCATAACGGCTACATCGTAGCCCATGTCGCGGAAGTACTCGCCAAGGGTAACGCCCATATAGATGGATGCTTCACGGGCGGAGACTGGCATATTACTTACGTTGGCGATGATAACGGTTCTCTCGATTAAGTTGCGGCCGCTTCTGGGGTCTACTATAACCGGGAAGTGGGCGACTACATCTGCCATCTCGTTGCCGCGTTCTCCGCAACCGATGATTATGATGATGTCGGCGTCGCTCCATTTGCTAATCTGCTGGAGGGTGACGGTCTTTCCTGTTCCGAATCCGCCTGGGATGGCGGCTGCGCCGCCTTTGGCGCATGGAAAGAAGGTGTCGATTACGCGTTGACCCGTGATGAGTGGCACGCTGAGTGGTAGTCTCTGCTTGACTGGTCTCGGTCTACGTACAGGCCACTTCTGCATGAGCTTGAGCTCCTTTATCCCGCTGGGAGTCTCCAGCTCGGCTATAGTATCATCGACTGTGAACTCGCCATTGTTAATGCTCTTGATGGTGCCGCTCATCTCTGGTGGGACCATGATCTTGTGGACGAAACTCTTAGTCTCTTGGACGGTCCCTATGAAATCGCCGGGGCCGACCTTATCGCCTTTCTTGATGGTTGGTACGAACTCCCATTTCTTCTTCCTGTCGAGTGGTGCGACACTGGTTCCCCTGCTGACAAAGGGACCGGTTCTGTTCCAGAGCTCCGTCTCGTTGCGCTCGACGCCGTCCATGATAGCGCCCATGAGACCGGGGCCCAGCTCGGCCATTAGAGGTTCACCGGTGTCGTTCACAGGTTCACCGGGACGGATGCCATCGGTGATTTCGTAGCACTGGATGAATGCGGTCTGGGCATTGAGACGAACGATCTCACCCATTAGCTTGAGGTTGCCTACCTCGACGAGGTCACCGATCTTTGGCGCCTCAGTAAAGTTAGCCCTGATGAGTGATCCATTGATGCGTTCAATTGTGCCTATGAGTCCCATTTTTATTCGGCCTCCATTAGCTTCGCAAGGGTAACATTGAGCTTAGCGCGAGCCTTCTTTATCCTGCCCTCGAAGGTATTGTAGTACACCTTAGTGCCGTCGACGTTCTTGACGACAGCACCCCCTATCGTCGCGATAGGGGTGTCATCGAATGCGATGATCACCTTATAACCGACAGCCTTCTGAATGTCAGTTTCGAGCTTCTTATGTGACTTTTTGAGATCTGAAAGGTCAGTGTCGTTGGCAGATACGATGAACTCCTCACCACTGATGGCCTTCACAGCCTCGACAATGAATTTGATTAGTACATCGTGGTACTCCTTCTTATCCGCGGAGAACTCCTGGAGCTTTTTCTCGGCTTCACCATAGATCTCCTGAAGGGTCTCCTCACGTGTGATCATCAGCTGCTTCCTGCTTTCAAGTTCTACTCCACCGATTATTCTATCGCGTACGCCACGGAGGACGCTAGCGACGATGTTTAGAATCTGGCGATCAGTCTCGGATTTTATACGCTGCGCTTCCTTCTCTGCATTATCTAACATCATCTTAGCGTCATTGTCTGCTTTTGCTATCATCTCATCCCGCTGTGCCATGGTACGCTCGATGAGTCTAGTCTCAAGGTCGAGACTACTCTGTTGAGTCATGGGAGAACCTCCTTCACAACAATATCGACGGAGTGGTCCCTCTTCTTCTTAGGGATCGTCTTGATCGCTTCGATTTTTTGTTGGTATTGGGTCTTGATCTTTTCGGCCTCTACTTTAGCTCTGTTCTCTTCAGCATTGATCAGGTCGTCTATTCCAGCGCCACGTTGGGCCTTGGACTTTTTCTCCTCAGCATCGGCCCTCGCCTTGTTGACTATTTCGTCGGAGCGACGCTTAGCGTCCCCGAGTTTTTGCTGGGACTCCCTCTCCGCCTCCTCGAGGATGGTTTGGAGCCTCTTGCCGACCGATAAGACTTTCTTGATTTCCATCATCACAACTCCAGCTTTGTTCCAATAGCAAGCGAGATTACTGCCTGTAGCTCCTGCATCCTGTCGCCTGTCTCCATTGTAAAGTCTGGCACCAGTGCGAAGACGGGCGAAATGGCGCCTCTCTTTAGGACCTGCTCCCTAACGGGTAGGGTCTCCGCAGCGAACCTCTCGGGGAAGATTATCAGTTTATACTTTTTCTCGTCCACGAGGCGGCTCAGCGTCGAGGCGACTTCTTCGCCAGTGACGCAGTTGTAACCCTCCGCACCAATCAGCTGGAAGCAGGTGATGAAGGATGAGGGCCCGACGACAGCGACGCTCATTTCCTAATTGCAGACCCTGCTTACATTAAAAAAACTTATGTAATGTCCGGGCTTTATTGAGTGTTTTAGGGGGTGTTATAGGGGGCGCGCGCATATTTTGATTGACATAATAGCCTTTAAGAGTCGAAGTATGAGAAATTGGGGTACCTATACGCCCTACGCGAAGAATGGGGATAGGTAATTGGTTATCAGTGTTGGCCAGATGCCGAGGACGATTACTAGCACCGCGAAGATTACTACTGGTAGCAGCATTGTCAATGGTGCCTCCTTAACCTGCTTGAGGTGCTCGGGTAGTGGTCCATAGAAGACCCTGCGCATAGTCCACAGACCATATGCGATGGTTAAGACCGTCATGATTATCCCTATCACCGCTGCCCACACTTGACCTGCAGGGGCGAGCTGGTTTCCGAAGACTCCCGAGAAGATGAAGAACTTGCTCATGAAGCCCATTGTTGGAGGGACACCTCCGATTGTCAGGAAGCCTATGAGTGCCATTGTGGCTGTCCAAGGCATCCTATCGGCGAGTCCGCCCATCTTCTTTATGCTTCTCGTGCCCGTCTGACTGAGGAGTATCCCTGCGACGAGGAAGAGAATCGCCTTACCAAAGCCATGTGCCACATATTGATATATGGCCCCAACCTCGCCGTTCGGGGTGACACTCGCTAGGCCGAGGAAGATGTAGCCCATCTGGCTGATACTGCTGTAGGCTAGGAAGCGTTTTATGTCGTCCTGCGTTAGGGCCATGAGGCCACCGTATATCATTGTGACCAGTGCCCAGAGTGTGAAGACCCAACTGAAGGTCTGGAATATTGGGGTCATCGGTATAATGACGAGACGGAGGGCAGCATAGGCTCCTATGCCAATCATTGCGGGACTAAGCAGGGCGGATATGGGTGTAGGAGCTTCCGAGTGAGCGAATGGTAGCCATGTATGGAGACCGAATACCGCCATCTTTGTGAAAAAACCGAAGAGCATCGCACCCGCTATCCAGGCGGCGTTACTAACCCCCACTAGCTGTGTCAAACTGCTTATCTCGAAGCTTCCTGTGATTGAGTAGGCGGCGAGGATGCCAGCGAGGAGTATCACGGCGCTGACGTTTGTCCACATGAAGTAGATCATACCGATCTTCTCCCTGTCCCCGTACCCGTAATTGTTGATGAGGAGCCATGAGGGGATGAGCATCAACTCGTAGAAGAGGTAGAACTGGATGAGATTGGTAGACATGACGGTGCCGAGCATGCCGACAGTATACAGGAGATAAAGAGCGAAGTAGCTAGCGTAGGCGTCCGGGCCCTTTTTCTCGTGGGTCTCGTGCTCCCACTCGTGGAACCTGTGCTCCATGTAGGGCATGCTGTAGACTGTTATAGCGAGGCAGAGGATGTTAATCGTCAGTAGCACCCAGATGCTCAGCCCATCTGCGAGAAGTGTGAAGCTAAGTCCGGCCTGCGGAGCCCAGCTGTAGGTCTCCTTGTATGCTCCACCGTCACTGATCCCTAGAGCGACCCCGATTAGGAGCGCCAAAGAGACGATCAAGGAGGCTGTCACAAACCAGCCAATGCTCTTGCCTGACGACCTACCCGCGAAGTATGCGATTGCTACCGCGACCAGAGGCACCATGAGTGCCAATAACAGACTGTATTGCATTACCATGTTATCACACCCCCCTCACGAGGACGAGGAACAGTAGGAAGAGCAGCAGCCCAGCGAGGTAAAGTAGGTTAATACTGAGGTAACCAGTCTGGAGCTTCTTCATCTGGTTCCAAAGCCCGGTGAATCCTCTCGGAGCCGAGTCGTTGATGCCTAATAGGGAAGCCTCGAAAGTGTTGTTAATACCTCTGCAGAGTGCAAGTAGTCCGTCTACACCGACTGCGTAGTAGAGTTCGTTGATGTACCACCTGTTCCATAGGAAGCTGTGAATGGGCCTCAGTATACTGCTATTGCTGACGATCTGCCAAGCGTTGTACTTGCGTACCATGTAGAACAAGTAGGCAATTATCCCGCCCACTAATATGATCGCACCGCTTGATGCGACCGCAGTTATCCTTGTCGCGCCTGCGACAGCGGGTTCAGTATATGTGGCACTTGCGGAGGCGAAGATCTCAGGGACGTTTAGTCCCTCGACGACTCTCGCCATCTGTCCTTCAATGAAGACCTCGGGACTGAGGCTGGGCACGAAGTATCCGATAAGGCCGAGTGCACTGATTCCCAGCATGATAGCCACTAAAACCGCGATGGGACCCCACATTATAGCAGGGCTCTCATGGACGTCGTGGCCCTCGCTCTCAAGCTCGTTGATGAAGTGGCTCTTCTCACCATAGAAGACCATGTAGATGTAGCGGGCGCTGTAGACCAGCGTCATTAGAGCTGTCACGACTGCGACAATGTAGAGAACGTTCGTCAGCGTTAGGCCCGCGTTCAGGCTCGCTACGAAGATTGCATCCTTGCTCCAGAAGCCGCTGAATGGGGGGATGCCCGCCAAGCTCAGCGTCGCTAAGAGCATGAGTATCTTCGTGAATGGCATCTGTTTGCCTAATCCGCCCATTTTATCCATATAAATGGTCTCCACCGAATGAATTACAGAACCTGCACCCAGGAAGAGTGCCGCCTTGAAGAGGGCATGACTGACGAGATGGAAGACTGCAGCTGTTAGACCGGGAAGGAGATTACCATCCCCGAGGCCCGAAACACCCAGGCTGAGCATCATGAACCCGATCTGACTGACAGTAGAGTAAGCCAGTACCTTCTTCAGCTCCAGCGCTACCAATGCTTGGCTTGCAGCCAGGAACGCGGTGAAGGCTCCGACCATGGCTATGGCCACGAAGTAGGTCTGAGCCTCAGGTATTTGGGGCTGTATAAAGGTCCCGATGTAGAAGGCTGGTGCCATCCTCGCTACGAGGTAGACACCTGCCTTGACCATCGTCGCAGCATGGATGAGGGCGCTGACGGATGTCGGGCCAGCCATCGCCTCGGGGAGCCATTCGTGGAACGGGAACTGAGCACTCTTGCCGATTGGACCTCCGAGAAATAATATGGCGGTTAGGCTGAGGAGACCGGGGAATGTGGAGATAGCCGTCATCCACTGAGGGGCCTTGTTGATCAGCTCGACAAAGTTCAGTGTCCCAGCGTAGTGATATATTATGAAAATTGAGCCGAGGAGGAAGACATCACCTATACCGGTAACTATGAAGGCTTTCATGCCAGCGTGGCTAGGTGGGAACATCTTGGTTGGTGGGGGTCCACCTAACCACCTTTCTTTTGGGTCGCGATAGTAGTAGCCGATAAGCCCATAGCTGCAGAGCCCGACCCCCTCCCAGCCTATCATCATCTGGATGAGGTTGTCTGAGAGTACGAGCAGTAGCATGTTACCGATGAAGAATAGGAAGAAGAACCAGTATCGCGTGAGGTGCTCGTCGCCGTGCATATAGCCAACACTGTAAACGACGATGAGGAATGAGATGATGGCGACCACGTTTGCTATTAGTATGCTGAGTGGGTCGACTAGGACACCTAGTGTGAGTGGTGCTCCGTTGGGGAATGTAATCCATGTAGCGACTTGTATGTCACTAGTGGGGTTTTCGGCCCAGAGGCCGGGTAGAAGTGAGGCTGCGGCTATTACGGCTCCAAATGCTATGATGACCGCAACGTAGTCGCGGACCTTGTGGCCCCCCTTGGCGATCACCGGCATCAGGAGCGCTCCAGCGATGGGGATTAACCAGCATAGCCAGGCCCCTGGGTTTTGCATGAATGACTCTAAACCGATTACAGGTGCCGAGATTAGTGTCGGCGCCGCATCTGCTGCGATATTCAATAGATTAATCATGGCAGGATCACCTTGACGTAGTTGGGGAGGTTGAGAAGAGCCTTAGCTGCTTCTGTAGCGTAGGCGATCATCGGAGCTGGCCAGATGCCGAAGAGTATTATCAGCGTGGCCATAGCGACCGTGACGCCTAGCATCAGTGGCGGAGCTTCCTTCGTTGCCTTCAGCTCTTCTTTAGGCTGACCAACTAAACTCTTCATAACCCTCAGGTAGTAAACCATACTTAGAGCGCTGTTGAGCACAGCGATGACCGTCAGCCACCAGTATCCCGGGGCTAAAGCTGAGCCAAATAAGAGAAATTTGCTTATGAACCCGGCTGTTCCAGGTACACCGCCCAGACCTAGAAGGGCTATGAACATAGTGAGGCTTGTGATGGGCATCACTTTGGCGATGCCTCTGAGTTTGTCGATGTCTCGTGTACCAGATTCCTCTATCATGGAGCCCGAGGAGAAGAAGGCTAGGCCCTTCATGAGGCTGTGGTTGAAGACGTGTAGAAATACGCCTGTTAGCCCCATTATGCCTCCGCTCGCCACACCGACTAGCATATAGCCCATCTGGCTGATGCTACTGTAGGCTAGCATCCTCTTCACATCCGTCTGGAGTACAGCCACTATGTTGGCGAAGCTCATCGTGATAACGGCGAGACCAGCTATCATTAAGCTGAAGTCCGCCGTTGGGAAGACGATGTACAGTATTCTTGTGAGTCCGTAGAGGGCTGTTTCGATTAGTATACCCGACAGCATAGCGCTGATAGGACTGGGTGCTTCGGGGTGTGCGTCAGGAAGCCAAGTGTGTAATGGCACTATTGCTGACTTTACACCAAAGCCGACGATGAAGATTAACATAGCGACCATCATCCAGAGCCCAACGCCACCGCTGTGAAGGCTGTTGCTGATCTGGGCGAAGTTCACTGTACCCGCCATCCCATAGATGAGGGCAATGCCCAACAAGAGCATCGTGGAGCCTACGGCACCCATGACCATGTACTTGAAGCCAGCCTCGACTGGCCCCCAGTTATCCTTCCTGAAGGCGACGAGAACGTAGCTTGCGATGCCCATCAGCTCCCAGAAGACGAAGAATGTGAAGAAGTCGCCTGCGAAGCATACGCCGATAATTCCGATTACGAGGGCTGAAAGCAGAGTATAGTACTCGGTGAGGCGAGTGTCATGCTTCATGTAACTGTAGCTGTAGATGGTTGCGAAGAGACCGAGCAGTGCCGCACTGAAGGCCATGTATATGCTGAGCATGTCGATCTCGAAGCATGCTCCTAGCGGTGGTGCTCCACCGAGAGTGATTACCAGTATCTGATTGGAGCTTGCTTGTTGCATATTATATAGCAACCAGACGCTGGCAAGGGTGAAAGCGCTTAATATGATGGCTACGATCTCTCTAAGTTTAACTACATGTAGTCTCTCGCCTAGCAGCCCGAATAGTACGACTGCAAAGGGGCTAAACATGAAGAGGAATTCTATTCCTAATATCACCATCTCAGCCTCCTCATCTTGTCGACCTCAGTGGTCTTGAATTGTTTGTAGGCATTGACAATTAGTGCTAGACCGACAGCGATGACGCTCCCGCCTAGGATTATTGACATGAAGGCAAGGCTCTGGCCGAGTGGGTCGACGAATCCCTCTGCGACCCGGTAGGATGCGAAATAGACTAGTGCGAAATTGCCGGCATTGAGTATTATCTCGACGCCGAGTAGGATACGGATCATGCTCTTCTGCGTGACGCAGTAGAGTCCAATGCATACCATCGAGAAGATGGCGCCTAGGAAAACAACGTCGTTTGCCATCAGTGTTTCTCCTCCCTGAGAAGTGCCAGGCAGCTGATAGCTGTGGCGAAAAGGATAAGTGTCTGCATCAGCAAGTCGAGTCCCCTGAAGTTCCAGAGGAAACCGCTCATCTCCGACCCAAGTGCGTCTGAGGGCTCGGTAGGTTTCAGCTCGTCACTACGATACGATGCGTGGGGGAAGGGTGTGCTTGACACAACGTAAATTAAGGATAGGAAGAGGAGGGCCGCTACGGCGACTCCAGCTACCTTTACTGCTCCGCCGTTCTCACTCATTGCCCTCACTCCTTACGAACATTATCACGGAAACGAATAGTACAATTACAGCGCCTCCATAGATGAGCATCTGGAAAAGGCCCACATAGGGTGCATATAGGACCCAATAGAGAGCTCCAAGGCTGATGCTCATAGCGCCTAGACTTAGCGCTGCGTAAAGTAGATTCTTGAGACCAGCCGCCCCAATTGCGAAGGCGATTATCATGGCGACTATCCCGAACTGGATGAGTTCTGACGCCATCACTACTTCACCTCCACTGTGACCGCTGGTCTAGCTACCGGTTGTGCTGGTGGACGCGGCGTCCTCTTGAAGTCCAGGATCTCATCTGCCTTGTTTATCACGGCTAGCTCGTAGATGGTGGTGAGGTGGATGGCGTTGGTGGGGCAGCTCTCCTCGCACTGCTGGCAGAAGAGGCAAGCCCCTAAGTTTATCCTCAGGCCCTCGCACTTCGGGCCCAGTCCCTTAAGCTCTATGGCGAAGCTTGGGCACACGCGGCTGCACATCCCGCACCCGGTGCACTTTAACTCGTCGTACTCGTGCTTACCTCGGTTTCCCTTCGGCATCTCTCTCTTCTCGAAGGGGTAGAGGAGGGTGCACGGTTTGCTTGCTGCGTTCTTCAGAAGCTCTCTTTCCATCGCCATATTAGATCACTCCGCTAAGCGCCACGATTGCCATCACCTGAAGGACGGCGAGGGGTACCAGGTACTGCCAAGCCCACCTCAGCATTAGGTCGATCCTGAACCTTGCGAACAAAGCGCTAAGGTTACTTAGGATGAGGACACAGAATGTGGTCTTGAGTATGAACCAAATAATTGGGGGTAGTATAGGGCCGGCTGGGCCCCCGAGAAAGAGTGAGGTCAGTAGCGCTGAGGCGAGCACGACCTTGATGTCTCTTCCTAATGTGAGTAGGGCCAGCTTCTTGCCACTGAACTCCACCTGCCAGCCGTGCACGATCTCAGTCTCGGCCTCCGCCATGTCGAATGGCCGCATCTCAAGCTCCGCGAGCAGTGAGAGGACGCAGATGCCGAATCCGATGAACATCACGACGCCGAGTAGTAGACCCCAGATCGTTGGAGCGGTGAAGAAGCTCTGGACACTCCCGACTTCCCAGGCGACTATAGTATTGATGCTGAGGCTTCTAGCCATTATCGCAGGGCCGAGGGTCAGTAGGACAAGGGGTATCTCATAGGCCAAGGTCATCAGGGCGACCCTTGTGGCGCCAATTGCGCCAAAGAGATTCGCGCTGCTCCATCCAGCTAGGAAGACGCTGAGGACTATGAGACTGAGGATAAGGAGGACGATGATGAGGTCCCCCTCAAAGCTCGCTATGGGGGTGTAGGCCCACAGGTTTGTGATGGATTGGATGGGGATTAGGAAGACAGCGGAGAGTGCAAGAGCGAAGATGACAACGGGAGCAGCGGAGAACAGGGGCTTGTTCGCAGCGCCGGGCGTAATATCCTCTTTCGCGAGGAGCTTCACTAAGTCAGCGAAGGGCTGGAGTAGACCAGCGTAGCCGGTATACATTGGACCTCTCCTATTCTGGAGGCGCGCCACAGTCTTTCTAACTAACCAGTTACAGTAGAGGGCGTATACTATGATGAATAGTGCCCCCGGGAATATGATTATGCTAATGACGTCACTTATTGAGACCATTAGAGTACCACCTTATGCCGTATCTCCTGAGCTCCTCTGTCGTCATGTCCCAGGTCTTCTCTTTCGTCTCGTCGACGAAGACCATGCGGTCTGTGCAGCTGAAGCACGGGTCGATGCCAGCGAGGACTATTGGGATATCAGCTATGTATCCGCCCTTGAGCTTGACAATCAAGCTGGGAATGTTTGCTAGTGTCGGTGCCCTGATCTTATACCTGTAGGGCTTGTTGTCACCCTTGCTGCAGAGGTAGTGGATGTCCTCACCCCGCTGGGCCTCGACCATGTTCGTGGCCTCGCCCTCCGGAATCTTTTGGAGAGGGTTAAACTTCTCCCTAATCGGACCATCTGGTAGATGGTCAAGTACGTACTTGGCGATCCCTACGCTTTGAACCAGCTCCCCGACGCGTACGACCACGTTACCTAAGACATCGCCACTCTCTGCGGTAACCACGTTGAATGGCACCTCGTCATAGGCGAGGTAGGGGTTGTCGCGTCGTGTGTCCTTGTTCACGCCGCTGGCGCGTGCGTGAGGGCCACAGCCGCAGAGGCGGATCATGTCCGACTTGCTGCAATAGCCAACACCGTTCGCCCTGTTGATGATGGTTGATTCCGTGGTGGCGACCTGGGTGTAATATTTAGTACGTTCCGCGAGTATGTCGAGCATCTTCTGGAACTTCGGTATCTTGTCGCTGGAAATGTCCCTTCGGACGCCCCCTATCGCGTTCCAGGCGTAGTTGACCCTGTTCCCGCTTATCTCCTCGAGCATATCGAGGACTATCTCGCGGTCGCGCCAGACATAGTAGAAGAGGGTGTCGAAGCCGATTTCGTGGGCGGCGACGCCGACCCAGAGGAGGTGGCTGTGTATTCTCTCCAGCTCATGGATGAATGTGCGTAGGTACTTTGCCCTGGGTGGGATCGTAATTCCCGCGACGTCCTCCACGTTCATGGCGTAGAGTGTCTGGTGGGCGTTGCTGCAGATGCCGCAGACCCTCTCTGTTAAGTAAAGGTTCTGGATGTATGTTCTTGCCTCCATCGCCTTCTCGATACCCCTATGGTTGTACCCCACGCGGGGCTCGACGTCGACGACGACCTCGCCGTCGACCTTGAAGAGGAAACTAGCTGGTTCCTTTAGCGCTGGATGCTGTGGTCCAATCGGTATGCTGAACTCTGTGCTGCTCATGTCCATTCCTCCCCGTCGATCGCCTTCCTCAGGGACTTCACATCCCACTTCTTGAGTAGTGGGTAGACTCCCTCGGGCCACTCCTCGGTCATTAGAAGCCTCTTTGGGTTCGGGTGCCCTTCTGGGAAGACCCCGATTAAGTCGTTGATCTCCCGCTCGTAGAGGATGGCCCCTCCTATTATGTCCGTGATGGAGGGGACCACTGGTTTGTCTCCGGGAACCCTCACTTTTATTGTGAAGATAAGGTTAGGGCGGTTGAAGTGGTAGTTCAATTCTCTCTCCTCACCGAGGTCAATCCCGGTGATAGTGGCGAGGTGAAAGAGCCCCTCCTTCTCCTTGATGTAGGAGACGGCGTCCCTCAGTTTGTCGGTCTTTATGGTGACATAGACCCGCCTATCCTTCGGGACCTTGGAGTCGATAATGTTCTCCTTCCCGATGGCCTCGACGAACCTATCGAGGGTCTTCTTATTCTCATCAGCGTAACTCAATTCATTCACCTCAGTACCCCGCGCTTTTTAGTAGCTTGACAACACCGTCGAGGATGGCCTCGGGCTTAGGTGGGCAACCCACGACATATGCGTTGACCGGGATGACCTTGTCGACCCCTTCCATAACGTTGTAGCAGTCCTGGAATGTGCCTCCTGTGTTGGCGCAGCTACCTACGGCTACGACGAACTTAGGTTCAGGCATCTGCTCGTAAATTCTCTTGAGTCTACTCTTCAGCTTTCTAGAGATTGAGCCCGAGACGACTAGGACGTCAGCGTGTCTTGGCGTGCCTTTGAGGAGAGCTCCGAAACGCTCGACGTCGAAACGCGGCGTTAGAACAGCCACGATCTCAATATCACAGGCATTACACGCAGCGCCGTTGAAGTGTATAAGCCAAGGAGAACGAGTTCTGGCCCATGTAACTAGACCCATTCTACGTCCTCCACTTCGCAGACAGTATCACGATGGACACAAGCGAGGCTGCGGCATAAGCTAGCGGCAGCATCACATTAGCCGGTCTGGCGAGCGTCGTCGCGAGGACGAAGCCCAATACGTCGAATATCATGAAGTATACTGCGTATATGAAGAAGTTCTCGACGTTCACCCTAACCCTAGTGGGAGGAATATCCTCACCGCAAGCATAGGGCGCCAGTTTGCCGGGTGTGTCCGGACTTTTGGGAGCCAGGTCGTTGCCGATCGCCATGAGGATGAGGGCGACGGCCACGGCTACAACCAAAATTAACGTGAATCCGGTTAGACCTTCAAGCAACACGTTCCCTCAAAGCATCGTTTGGTTCAAAGATATAAACATTCACGGTTGGTGAATTTCATATTAAATATTAAGGCAAAGATAATTCAGAAATAGGGACCTAAAAAAGGTCCAAATGGAACTCAAATATTAAGCAGATCGATGAGGATCTTCGAGATTAGTTTGGCTCCCTCTTCAACCTCCAAGGTGATTCCCTCCCCAAGTTCTATGTTCGCACCCTGTATGCCTAGGAGGATGACATGAGGGCAGATGGATTTTTTGATGTAGTCTATGAGGATATGAAGGGGGAGGCTGTGTGTGGAGATGGAGACATTAGTGATAATTTCAGTTGGGATTATCCTCCCCTCCCCTGGGACTCCTCCGAAGTGTGCTGCATCAAGAAGTAGTATGTGGGTTGGTGCGAATTCCCTGATAGAACCTGTGTAGCTCTCCGGCACCGTCTCCGTCGGAAGAAGTAGGATGCTTGGTGGAAGTTTCGCCTCTAATAACTCAAGAATCCTAAGACCAACCACATCATCGTGCCTGATTGGACTTCCAATACCAACTAGAACAACCCTCCTTCCTTTTGCGCTTCCGAAGAACTCTTTGAGTTCCTCCTTCAGAGACATCTCGTTAGGGCTCGGATCTGGGGGTTAAAATCTATTCGATCTCAATACTGGTCAGTTTTCTGTATAATTTCTTGGCTTCTAATTTTGTCTCTGCGCTCTCGAAAACAGCTACTCCGGTTTTGAAGACGCTTCCATTGAGTCCTTTTCTATCGCTGAATGTCAATCCGAGGCGAGTTGTAAGGCTTTTCTCGAGTTTCAGTTTAACAAGCCTAGTCTCAATCTCGGTTAGATTCAGATTATTCAGCCTATCGGGGGTCACTATGAAGACTCGCTTACCACCCCGGCCACATATTTCTTCGATGGGGTCATCTCCGGCTGATGAGGCAGCTGGTGTACCACATACTTTGCATGTCTCCGCCTTCGCGAGTTTGATCTTTTCTATACTCAGCTCATCGAGGTCGAAGAATAGGAGCTCTCCGGCGAGGTTGGGCTTTTTCCCGAGTATGATCCTAATGGCCTCGGACACTTGTATGCTAGCGATGACGCTTATTACTGAGGGTGTGACGCCTACTGTGGCGCATGTCGGGACGTTTACATCGTCTATTCCCCCCAGCCAACACTCCAAGCAGGATGTTTGACGAGGGATTATCGTCGATACATTTCCAATGTGTGTTATAGCCGAGCCGTAGATGTATGGGATTCCTTGTTCCACACATGCCCTGTTTAGGGCTAGGCGCGGCGCTAGGCGGTCAAGACCGTCTACAACTAGATCGACCCCCATCACAAGACTCGAGGCGGTCCTGTTGTTCACTGAGGCAGGGATCGCCTCAATATCAATGAATGGATTCACCTTCTTTAGCCTCATCTCGGCCGCCTCAACCTTTGGATAGCCAAGTACATCGAAGCTGTAGAGGTGCTGACGCTGAAGATTACTTAGCTCCACTACGTCCCTATCGACGAGTCGGATATATCCTACACCCATTGAGGCGAGTTGAACGGAGAGTTGGCATCCGAGTCCACCTATGCCTGCGATGAGGACCCGTGCCTCTTTGAGCTTCCTCTGCCCAATTGACCCAATTTCAGTTAGAACGAGTTGACGTGAATAGTAGGCGAGTTCGTCGGGCTTTAAGCCATCAGAGGGGTGTGCCATAAAATATGGATTGTAATGGTTACTGAAAAGAATGCGCCCATGGCAAAGGAGGTGTATTTTTATTTTTTGTATATATTTCTTATGTTTCCCCGCTCGATGGTCAAGATGAAGGCAAGGACGAACGAGGACCCGTGAATAAGGACATTTACATCTTGACCGTAACTCAAGAATGAGTTCGTATAGAATACCATCCAAATACAAATTAATAGGAAAACGAGGAGGTTGACCATAAGAACCCCTGTCTCGGCCTTCTTGGAATTTCTAACCTCATTATAAATCTCCCAGAAGTTGACGAGGCAAAATCCTGTCACGCTTCCTTCCGAGGCATATATTAGTCCTGAAGCACCGATTGTGCCTATATTCACGATTAATATCCAAAGAAGATTCGATAGAACTGTCGCGATGATGATTGTGATTATGAAGAAGTGGATCCGGCTAGTGTTCTCTTCTGAGGGATTGTAGTAGTTGGTGAAGGAGAAAACAAGGAAGAAGGAGAGTAGACCAACCATGTTCATGACGAGATGAGCCAGATCGCTGTGTATGAATAGGGAGGTGAAAATTCCCCACGGCGTTGACCTAGACGCTAATAACACATCATCAAGCCAGGGATAAGGAAGATTAATTGCATATACTAATACACAAAGGCTGAGAAGCACTAGGTAAAATAAAAATAGAGCTTGAAAATCACGAAAAATTCCTTTAAGTCTTGAGACGACATCCCCCCGCATTTCTTTATTAGTGTCGAACAAAGCCTCTGTCAAATCACCCAACTATCGAGTCTACTTACGTTATGCACTTGATAAAATCTCTTAGAGGCAGATAAAATTGTAGCCTAAAGGGAACGTAATTCTCCCAATAAGTTGGCTTTGTCATACTTCGTGACAACAAGGATATAGTTGTCGATGATCTGGAAACTTGACGCTTTCAAATTCGCTTGCTTGATCTTATCTAGATCTTGCTGGGCAGTGGATGTTGTGTTGAAGGCGTAGAGACTGCTAGTAATAATTGAGCTGGTATCATATCTCACAGTTGTCGACGTTGACACGACGTCGCTGACTGAGTAGGAGAACTTAGAGTATGAGTAAGCGAGTTCGTTGCCCTTCTCCTGTGTGAGAACATAGAGGCCTGCTTTGACTACTTGGTCATCGATGAGCCTAGAATTTCCTACCTCATTGTCCAGCGCGCTTTTAATAAGGATCATTCCCTCCGAACCGTCGGAGTATAAGAGGTAGCCTCCTCGAAGGCAAACATAACCGATTACATATGCCGGGGAGTCCGAGGTGGATCGAGTTACCTCGTAGAGGGTATTCTCTCCATAAGTGTAGTTTGCTGAACTCTTTGAATTTAGTTCACCCTGCAATGCAGAATATGTTACTGAGTCTGGCTTCAGGATGTTTAGTGCCGTTTCATTCAAGTTTGGGTTCGGGTTCGGATACTCTGCTGTAACCAGGAAGGGGGATTTCTCGACGGTTACCTGGGTTGAGAAACCTAACAATACGAGTAACTTGTCCGAGGCGAAGACACTGTAGGTTCCATTAACACGGTAGATATTCGTGAAGTTCATCAAAGTCACCTTATCGGGACCCGGGACTACAAACTTCATCCAGTCGGGAGCACTGACGTCGTATGAGGTAGGTAGATGCTGAATAGTTTGGAGGCGTGGGAAGTAGATTATCACAAAAGCGACTATGGATAAGATGAGGAAAGTCGCTACAAATGAAATTAGAAATATTCTATTACCTTTACTAATGCTTTTTATTCCCATTAAATTCATCCCATTACTAAATTCTTAAATAGGTAGCTACAATAAAAGTAATAATACTTGTTGAGTAATAGGCAGATATTAATAAAATCTTTTCGATTATCAATTATTTTAAACATAGTTAATGTAATTCTAAGCCTAGTTCTATCTAAAGTTTATTCCGGGGGTTTCGAAACGGGTCAGATCAGTGAATATGTAGGCAACATCACCCTTCTGGAAACCATGCTCATGTTTCTCTATGGAGGCGCAGTCGACTTCACAAGCTCTGTCAAGTGGTCTTCAGCTATGAGGTTTTTGAGGATACCCCCTAGACATAAAGGGGATGAAGAGAACATTGGTGAGCATAATAATCTTGACAAGAACAGAAAGAAGGAATTAGATATTGAGAAATCTCGAAGTGGTGAAAGGATGGCCTTAGTATACATAATATGCGGAGCAATACTATTAGCCGAACTAGTGGTCTTGGCCATAATTAATGGTTAGAAAAATGAAATAAAAAAAGGAAGGGCGAAAAGACTACTTTTTTGGCGCGCCAGATATCCAATTGTCTATATGCCTCTATTCACTTCGATGTTGCCCGCTTTCATTACTAGGAGAACCTTAGCCTTGTCTTGGAGCAATTTCACGTTGACGGTTGGGTCGCCATCGACTATTATGAGGTCAGCCCATTTGCCCTTTTCGAGGGTCCCAGTCTTTGTGCCGAGGTAACACGCTTCTGCCCCAATTTTGGTTGTGCAGGTGATGGCTTCAAGTGGCTTGAGCCCGGCTGCGACCATGAGTTCCAGCTCCTTAGCGTTCTCGCCGTGGAGGTTAAAGGGGGTGCCAGCATCTGTGCCTGCAGCCACCTTAACACCCGCTCTGTAGCAGAGCATGAGGCTTTTAGGGGGGTACTCTGCGATCTCTTTCGCTTTGGCTACCGCCCACTCTGGAATACCCTCGGCTGTACCCTTCTGAAGAATGTTATATGATGCGACGAGGGTGGGGACTTGGATTACTTCGTGCTCCAACATTGCCTTGACTGTTTCTTTCGTCTGGATACTCCCATGCTCTATACTCTTAACGCCGCCCAGAATTGCATTCATAATGCCAGTGGGGCCATGAGCATGGCTCGCCACATACTTCCCAACATTATTGGCCTCATCGCAGACCGCCTTTATCTCATCGACATTAAACTGGGGGGTGTCGACCGGGTCGCTTGGGCTCATCACGCCCCCGCTCGTGCATATCTTTATGAAGTCGGCGCCCTCGCGGAGGTTGAGCCTCGTCGACTTTCTCGTCTCAATGGGTCCGTCACAGATAAGGGATCCCTCGTTAAAACTTACGCCACTCGGGAGGTAGAAGTCCGCGTGGCCACCGGACATACATATAATTTTACCAGGGGCAACGATTCGGGGACCCTTGACTAAACCCATCTCTATTCCCTTCTTAAGACTGATGGCGAAACCGTTGGGGGCACCCATGTCCCTGATCATTGTATAACCAGCTTCGATCGTATTAACAGCATTACGGGCGCCAAAAAGCTGGACGAGGCCGGGAGAGTAGCTTAAGTCGCTTAGGGGGGTTGGGGTCACCATTACTGCAGATGTGGACATGAGCGTCTATGAGACCCGGCATCACCGTCTTCCCATCGGCTTCTATCACCTCAGCCCCACTAGAGGCGTCGACAGTTTTTCCGATCTCCTCAATGGCATTTCCCTTGATGAGAATCGAGACATCCTTTACAGGCTTCTTTCCCGTACCATCCACGAGATATGCATTCTTGATCACTTTCACTGGGGTGCTCTGAGACATATCTAGATAATTAATACCTAGCGATTAATAGTTATCTAAAAATTAGTGGAGTTGGCTTATCTCTTTACAAAAGTCTACATCGCGCATGCGTGACCGGGTAGCTATTTGCGCGCATTGATTTTTAATTATGCTGTGAGCATCAGTTTCCCTAATCAATTGGTGTAAAACCTCCACAGGAAGTGGTGTGTGCGCGTTACTTTAGGAGATATTGCTCTAGCTGCTTACATTTTTATACAATAATAGATAATTATCAGTGATACGAGATGGTCAAAAGCAAATTGTATAACGGATATAAAGCGTTCCAGTACTTGGAATCAGGTAAGGACTATCAATGGTTTAAACTTGCGAAAGAAACTGGTAGAGTCCCTCCATACTTTGTTCCCCTCTCCAAATCTGAGGAGGAGCGATTCGAGCGGTTCGTTGAGAATAATGTCGTGATCTCTGTGCATGAGCATCCGGTTATATGGCCCGAGGATATGAGCCAAGGCATGGAGCAGCAACACATGGGTCGGGACTTCATGGCGTATGAGGCCCTCAGTGTCTCCGGGCTCGACTGCATTTTTGACCACCTGATGGATGGTACTGCCTATATTACAAGTTATAAGGGATGGAAATGGAATGACGTCGTACACGATATAGGTATTCGCCTAAGCGATATACACCACCAGAATATGATTGTTCCTGTATTAAGGGTACAGGATATTATGAACGCAAAAAAGAATGGAAAAATTGGAGTCGTTCTTTGCATTGAATCCGCCACACCCTGCGAAAATGAAGTTGATCGTCTGGATGTCCTCTACGGCTTCGGCGTCCGAAGCATGGGTATCTGTTATAGCGAGTCAAACATGCTCGGAGGAGGGATGGATGAAACTAACCAAGATTTAGGTTTAACTGACTTTGGTTACGACTGCATCGTCAGGATGAACAAACTTGGCATGCTGATCGATGTTGGCCACACGAGTGACTGCACGGCATTGGATACAATAGAATCGAGCAAGAATCCGATATATGATAGCCACAGTGGCCCAAGTGCAATCGCCAACGGCCACACTAAGGGCGATGAGGTACTCCACGCGCTAGCTGAACACGGTGGCTTAATGAGCGTCGGGGGAGCGGGAGGGGGCCTCTCAACTCAGAAGCACCCGATTGGCAGCATAGAGAGCTACATGGAGTGTGTCGAATACTGTATAAAACTGATGGGAATCGATCACGTTGCATGTGGTCCAGACACTCTCTATGGTGATCATCAGGGCCTCTATCAATATTGGTTCTCGAGGATGCTTGGTCATTATGAACGACCTGGAAGGAAGCCGAGTAAGCAGTGGCCGATTCCTGCTGGGACGGAGGATCCCGGTTATGTGAAGGGTTTGGAGAACCCGAATGAATTCATAAACGTCGCGAGGTGGATGATCAAACACGGGTATTCCGATACTGAGATCGCGAAAATCACTGGTGAAAATGCGATCAAGCTGCTCGAAAAGGTCTGGGTGTAATTTCATCCCTTTTTATGGTAATTACGCAATCTACTGACTCTGCTGAGTGTTTAGAAAAATGAAATAAAAAAAGCTTAGGGATTGGCTACTTCTTCCTCATAACTGCAAATATAGCTATGATTATAGCAATCACTGCAATTGCTATCGCTGCATAGAGATAGGTTGTCAACGAGTTAACACTGCTGTTGAGAGTCGTGATCTGTGTCGTTAGAGCGGTTACATCGTCCTTTGTCGCGACTGTCGAGGAGAGCGAAGCAACGGAGCTAGCTGTAGCATATGGCTGTAGGGCGCTAGTTAGTATATCCTTCATCGTTTTAGTTGTGAACGTCTGTACCGGGCCTATCGTTGGAGGCAGGATCTGCTGTACCTTACCACCTGCCACGAGTTGGTCGTAGTAGGATCCTGCTACTATAGGCCAGGTACTTGAAACTGATGTTGGAACTGTGTAGCCTGTGAAGTAGGGCCTAATGTATGTCGTGATCCAGTCGGGGATAACCATCGCATGATAGTTACCTTGGCTGTCAGTGATTGGGGCGTACCCAGTGTCGACCCATGTGGTGTTATCTTTACTCTCCTGTATCCTGACGACGAAGTTGGAGTATGGCTGACTCGTCACCGGGTTTTTGAACACTCCCTCTACAGGGACTGCCTGGCCATAGATGAAGTCGGCTGCCACCTCTGGTGCTGGTTGTATTGGGACGATTGGGTTGACGCCAGTTTTGTATCCCGCTGCTGCCAACTCCGCCCTTGCTAGGTTGGGATCATATGGGTCCTCCTTGACGGATGGGTCTTGATAAGCAGAGCCGAATGCTCCGATGACGGTTGTGCCGGCCGTGCCGACGCCGTTGAGGAGTTGGGAAACCACAAGGTCCCTCGGGATCAGGTAGCTTATGGCTTGGCGGACGTGGCGCGCCGCTTCGGCGGCTTGGGCGGGGTTAGCCTTCCCTAGGGGGGTATCGACTCCTGTGCCTATGATGGGGTTCTGCATGTTGAAGCCTAGATCCTGCCAGCCGATCTCCGGCTTGATGAAGACGTTGGCACCCAATGATTTGAGGACGTCCTGGTCCGCGGCTAGCTGGTAGTTGACGTCGAAGGCGTCGATGTCGCCTGTCCTGTAGGCAGCGATGGCGGCGTCCTTCTCGACGATTGTCACTACATAGAAGTTCTGAACGGTGAAGTAGCCGAGGGACTCGAGACGGGCCTTGTCAAAGTATCCGTCGAATTTTGTTAGGGTGGCGAGTCTCTTAACGGTGTCGAACCCCTGGTAGATGTATGGGCCGGTTCCGAATGGGCCATACATCGTGGCGGAGCCGGATCCACCGTATTTTGAGGTATCCCATGTGAAGCTGTATGCCCCCTTTAGACCAGTTGCATATGCGTCGGTGTTCCATTGGCTCCAGGGTATCTTCTCGAGGTAGTGCTTGGGGAGTGGCGCTATTGCACACTCGGTCGAGTTGATGAATGCGTAGAGTGGAACTGAGGGGTCGATTGTGAACTGGTATGTGTATTTGGTGATCGCTTTGAAGGTGGTGGTAGGTTTAGTCAGAGTCCCATTTGAGTTGTCAACCGTCGTAGTCGTACCGTTTAGCCAGGTGAAGTCGACGCGATCACCGAAGTGAGTGAGTTTGTCTGAAAGGCCAACGGATGCTACCGCGGGGGTCATTATGGCCCTCTCGGTGAAGAGGTAGTCGTCGGAGGTCGCCTCGACGCCGTCTTGGAACTTCACTCCGGGTTTAATAGTGATTGTCCAGGTGCGGCCATCGGGGGAGGCCTTGACGCTCGAAGCCTCGTTGAGGTAAAAAGCGTTTGTGCGCGGGTCAACCAGTTGCAGTCCACCCTGAGTCGCTCCGTATACAAACTCAGAGTAGAAAGTTTGTGAGATTGCATTCGACCAGGGGGCTAGGCTTGACCAGTCACCGGCCTCAGCCATAATGTATGATGTGACCCCACTCATGTACTGGATGTCGCTGAATGGCGTCGTCATAGTGCTGAACACGTTGGGGTCTCCGAAGATCTCTATCGTAGGTCTTCTGGCGACGACATCGGTTGTTAGGTAAATGGGGAGGTCTGGTTTATCCTTGTTAAGAAGCAACGAAAACTGCCTGAAGAGGGCTAGTTGTTGTGTTGAATTTAGCGTACTGTAGATTTTATTGAGGAGAGCGTTGGCCTCTGTACTATTATACAAGTAGAAGTTGTTGCCAGCCGGAGGGAACGCATCCTTCGTACCTGAAAACATAGACTTGATATCGGGAACAGGAGACGTGAAGCCCCACCCAATGAAACCAATATCATAGCTACCGCCCGCGAAACCCTTCCCTATTTTAGAGGTATCCGAGGGATACAACCTATTCATCAGATCATCGAATGTGACATACACGACTCTAGCGTCGATTCCAACGGACTGCATAGCACTAGCTATGAGCGCCGCGTGCTGCCTTCTTACAGGGTTGGTAGTTGGGGCGAGTAGGGTAATCGAGAAGAGCGCGGTCTGGGTTTGAGCAGTAGCTGGAGGTGAGAAAGTAATGGAGCTAAAAAGGAGAATAAAGACTAGGATTCCTAAAAGTACACCTTCGAAAACTTTTGCTGTTTTTTTTCTGCTTTCCATTTTATAATTACACTTCTCCAAGTGTTTCTGGGGGTCCCACCTATTTTAAATGTTTGGAATAATCAGAGATAGTTGAAATGGAGCTGGTTGAATGGCTAGTATGACAAAGTACATAATCCGAAGAATACTTTTCATGATCCCTGTATTCTTAGGAGTATCTATCATAACATTTGGAATATCAAATGCAGCTGGGGACCCAATAGCACTCATCAGGCAGGGTCTCAAGACAGCTCCTCCACAAGTTATTGCAGCCTTAAAAGCATATTATCACGTTGACCAGCCTATTTATGTCAGGTACCTTTACTGGCTTTGGGACATCCTCCACCTCAATCTTGGCATGAGCCTCTCTGGCACCTCGGTTATCGATAGAATAGGGCCTTGGGTCCTAACGACCCTCGAATTACAGATCCCATCGCTATTATTGGCAGTTCTGATAGGTGTCCCGTTGGGGGTATACTCAGCTAGGCACCAATACTCTAAGAGTGACGTCGCTGTAACGAGCTTCGCACTATTCGGCTACTCGATGCCAACATTCTGGCTCGGATTGATGATGATAATCATCTTTTCCCTCTACCTAGGCTGGTTCCCCTCCGCTGGGGCGGAGGGCATAACACACTTGTGGTGGGGGAGCGAACTCGGTGACAGGCTAGCCCATCTCATCATGCCTCTCCTTGTTCTTGTCTACGTTGAGCTGGCGACATTCGTCCGTCTAATGAGGGGAAACATGCTCCAGACGCTTAGGGACGACTATGTCCTCGCTGCCCGCGCCTGTGGACTTAAGGAGAGTACTGTCATATACAAGCATGCCCTCAGGAATGCGATCACACCTATAGTCACCATAGTGGGCCTGAGCTTCGGTTCGGCACTCGCCGGCGCACCTGGGTTGGAGACTACATTCAGCTGGCCTGGACTCGGCTACGAGTTCGTAGTTGCCACCTACTCACTAGACATCCCAATGATCGTGGGAATCACGGTTGTGATCACGATAATGTTGATGCTGGCTAACCTTATCACAGATTTAGTCTACGGGATGATTGACCCACGGGTAAGACTTGATTAAGAGGTGTTTTGAATGGAGAGTAAAAGTTCTGAGAATATACCAAACGTTGATCAAGAGAGGATGGAGAAGAGGAGGGAGGCGAGTCAATGGGCCGTCGCTTGGAGGAGGTTTAGGAGAAATAAAGCTGGACTCGCGGGTCTCTTCATTGTTCTCTTCTTCGCCTTCATCGCCTTAACTAGTCCCTGGCTAGCCCCGTATCCAGCGAGAAGCTATCAAGCTCTATACGAGGGAGCGGCTGGTCAATCACCATCGCTTAAGCATCCATTCGGGACGAGCAACTCGGGTCTCGACGTCTACAGCGAGGTACTTCACGGGTCTCTTGGGGACCTATATGTCGGTGTGGGAGCTACAGCTATCGCCGTGTTGATCGGGATCGCAATCGGCTCCCTCGCGGGTTACTCTAGGGGTGGACTGGGGGAAGTTCTACTCATGATCTCACAAATCTTCTACACGATCCCCCTACTGCCATTAATACTACTAGCAGCCCGAGTTTTTTTGATCCTAGTCGCCCAGGGCTTCGGTCTCACCCTCATACTCATCCTCTTAGGTGTTTTCGGCTGGTCGGGAATCGCCTTCGTCGTCCGCGGAGAGATACTTAGGGTAAGGGAGCTGGAGTATATTCAGGCGTCACGTGCCCTTGGTGCTGGCAGAAGCAGAATAATACTTCGCCACGTCATCCCTAACATCCTAACCCCTGTTATAGTCATGGCGACTCTCCTCATTGCCGGGAACATTCTCACCGAGGTTGTCATCAGCTTCCTAGGCTTCGGCGATGTCAACACTTCAACATGGGGGCTAACGATCCAGGAGGGATACGCTTACATCAGGACGCAGTGGTGGGTCACTGTGTTCCCTGGGCTGGCCACACTATTCGCAGTCCTCGGGTTCAACCTCCTCGGAGATGGCCTATCTGATGCCATTAACCCGAGATTGAGGGACTAGGTGGCTGAATTATGGAGACTCTACTTGATATCAAGGGTCTAAAGACCTACTTCTTCACTGAAGCAGGTGTAGTCAAAGCCGTTGATGGAATTGATTTCCAAGTCGGGAAGGACGAGTCGGTCGGTCTCGTCGGCGAATCAGGTTCTGGGAAAACAGTGACTGGACTCTCAGTATTCCGAATAGTTCCACCGCCTGGGAAAATAGTCGCTGGCTCGATAATATTTGAGGGTGAAGACCTCCTCAAAAAGACAAATGAGGAAATGAGGAAGATTCGCGGAAGGAAGATTTCGATGACCTTCCAAGACCCGACGACATCCCTAGATCCTCTATATACAGTTGGGGACCAACTCGCTGAGGTTATTCATGAGCACCAAAAGGAGCTATCTAAGAAGGAGGTATGGGAGAAGGCTGAAAAGCTACTCGAGATGGTGCGTATCTCAGAACCGAGTATACGCGTGAAGGAGTATCCCCATGAGCTCAGCGGTGGGATGAAGCAGCGCATAGCCATAGCACGCGCATTAGCGTCAGGGCCTTCTCTACTCTTCGCAGACGAACCCACGACGAATCTAGATGTCACGGTTCAGGCTCAAGTTCTAGACCTAATAAAGGATCTCAGAGAGAAGCAGAAGATGTCCCTCGTCATGATAACTCATGACATGGGAATCGTTGCAGAGATCACACAGAGAGTACAGGTGCTTTACGCTGGAATGGTTGCTGAAGTCGCAGAGACACACTCTCTCTTTAGAAAACCACAGCATCCCTACACAGAGGCTCTGCTTCAAGCGGTTCCCCGAATTGACCTACGTAAGGAGCTTAGAGTGATTCCTGGGAACATCCCTAATCTCATCACCCCTCCAACAGGGTGTAGATTCCATCCCCGGTGCCCATACGCTAAAGATATCTGCGCTGAGAAAGTCCCTCCGCTTGAACTAACAGACATAGGACATTTCTCAGCTTGCCACTTCTGGCGTACACTATCTCTTAGTGGAGCGTGAAAAAATGGAAAACAATAGCGCTAACCTCCTCGAGATCAAGAACCTCGTAAAGTTCTTCCCAGTCTACACGAGAGGCATACTCCTTAAGCGACAGACAGGAAATGTCCACGCTGTTGATGATGTCTCGATATTTATTGGCAGGGGGGAGAACCTCGGCCTCGTGGGTGAGAGCGGGTGTGGAAAAACTACACTGGGTAAGACTCTCATGTTCCTGGAGGAGCCAGATAAGGGGCAGATAATCTATGATGGTATAGATATGGTGGAGGCGTTTCGTTCAAAGAACGTCGAGGAGATGCGTAGAATCAGACACGGTATCCAGATGGTCTTCCAAAACCCATACACATCATTAGATCCAAGAATGACGATATATGACATACTAAGCGAACCTTTTGCAATTCATCATAATGTGGAGAAGAAGGAGTGGAAGAACAGAGTCTACGAGCTACTTAAGATGGTAAACCTAGAGGATTATCATGCTGAGAGGTATCCACACGAGTTCAGTGGGGGACAAAGGCAACGTATAGCCATAGCGAGAGCTCTAGCAGTGGACCCAAAGCTGATCGTTGCTGATGAACCTGTATCCTCCCTAGATGTCTCCATCAGGGCCCAAATCCTTAATCTCCTAACAGACTTGCAGCAAAAGATAGGACTCTCATATCTCTACATCTCCCACGACCTGAGTTCAGTTCGACAGATCACAAACCGTGTTGCCGTCATGTACGTTGGGAGGATAGTTGAGACTGCGAAGACGGATGAGGTCTTTACCAAGCCACTGAATCCCTACACGCAGGCCCTTCTGGCAGCTATTCCGATTCCAGATCCTGAGAAGAATAGAATAAAAATAATACTCCAAGGTGAGGTACCTAGTGCAACTAACCCACCACCAGGCTGTCGTTTCAACCCTCGATGCCATTATGCGACGGATTTATGTAGAGAAAAGGAACCTGCTCTCAGGGAGATAACTCCAGGCCACTTTTCAGCTTGCCACTATAGTGAAAAGTTTGTTTAATGGAATAAAAGGAGTTGAGAACTTATTCGTCGATTGAGGATCATTGGAAACTTCTTAACGATAATAGGCATTCTCGTGGTCTTCTCATCGACGGTTCTTCCAATCGTAAAGCTCCCGCAGACACTTGTTAAAACTGGTCCTAGCGTGAATCTAACGGAATCCAATAATTATTGGATTGACACATTCGTTTTGCCAACAATAGATAACGACACCGAGGTAGTAGTGACACTTAGAGGGGGTCACGCGGGCAGTCTGGGAATCACTATAATCCCGTTCAGAGATGGCGCAGCGGTTGTCGGTGCATTACCAGTAATCAACTACATCTTTGATCCATCCCAACAGACTTTCACAGCGTCAGCGAGGACAACAATGAAGTCGGAGTACTTCGTCTCGATTTTAAGCATAAGAAACAACTATACCCTTACCATAAACTCAATCTGGTCCCCATTCGACAGCCTCAGGGCATATGTATATCTTGGGCTTAGCGCAATTCCTGCAGGATTACTTATAATCTATTATGATAGGATTGTCGAGAAACGTGATCGAATGTATAGGAATGCCCTAAACGATTAACTTTAATGATTGAACCAAGGTCCATAGAAGCTCATTTTTGAGGAGAGATTTACACATCGCAGTTAAGCTATCTTCTTTATTTTATAGAGGTTTAGGCTAAAAAAACGAGAGAAGCATGAAATCAGGTGTGGTGTTGAACCTTTTACCTTATATTGACCTCTTTCAAGCAATAGTAGTCTGTTTTTAGGCTGAAAATGATTAAATCTGTGAAAGGTGAGAATTGATTGTTATCGACTGGATGGTTTGAAAATGGCTAGCGGATCTTCTAGCGAGGTCGTTCATTGCCCCAACTGCAAAGAGGATGTGCCTAAAACACTTTATTGCCTAAACTGTGGCTTTCCTCTATACAAGGAGGAGCAACCAAAGGAGGAAAAGGTTGAGAAGCCCGATATGAAAGAGATCAGTGTTGCCCCCGACGAGGACGCCGTTATTGTTGTAGACGAGCCGGTCGAGGAGGTCGCGAAGCCCGAAGCCAAGCCTGAGGCTGCACCTGAGCTTACCCAAGAGGTCAAACCAATTGAGCCCATTGAATCATCTCCACCCTTAGACTCAGTTGGCTCTGCATCGGAGCCTCTTAACGTAGAGAAAAAAGAGGCCGAGAAGGCACCAGAGCCTACCCCAATTATAGTGGAGGAGCCTAAACAGGGCAATGTTGTCCCGTCGGTGACCGAGGTCCCCTCAACGCCACAGCAACAGATGGAGTCAACGGATCTCCCAAAGGAGCCCTTATCAGCAGGCGTTGAGGATTCAAAGATCGAGGCGGCTGAGATGGTGGATGAGTACCTGGAAGAGGCAAAGAGCAAGGGATACGTCCCCGACCCGCTCTCGAAGGATCTAGTTGACAACCTTGCAAAGAACATTGCCCTGAAACTCAAGCTCGTGAAGCTTTACAGGGACGGTGTCGTGAAGGAGGAGACGTTCATTAAAGTTTTCGATGAATACTCGAGGGATGGAAAGATCTGGTCGAGTCGCCGAGAAGAACTTCTCAAGAAGAATTCAACCGAGGTCGAGGAGATCGAAGAGGCTAATGCTAATGCATCCGAAGCGCTAGAGCTACTTGAGATAAAGAGGTCAATTGGTGATGTCTCCGAGAACGAGTATATAGCGAAGGCACCGGGTTATAGGTGGGATATCGATCACTTCGACTTCATGTTCGCGGATAGAAACAATAAAATCGCATACCTTGAGGATATAGGAGCTGCCATGTCTAAGGACGAGCTGAAGGAACTCAAAGAACTCGCTAGCCTCGAGTACAACACCCTCGACGCTCTCCAAATATCCAAGGAAGAGACATTATCAAGCATCAAGGAAAGCCTCTATGAGGCAATTAAGATCCTTGGCTAGCTAGCAACGGATATTATGTTGACGATATGACCAAAATCAATTCGGAACATTCACATGAAGATTTAATATATCCATCGCACGCGGTTCCTTTTAGTAGACTAGAGAGGATATTGTCGACCAATTAGAGTTTGGGCTACTTGTGCCACCGTGCACGTATTCCATTAAAAAGAAACAAATTCAAAGGACACTAGTGGTTTACTGACTCAGCTCAAATGAAGAGGGATGCGGAAAATAGGAGCGCAAGAATTTGCGAAGATAGAGAAGTATTTTGTGGTTTGCAGGTACGTCACCAAGGTCATCATTGATGCAAAAGAATTTTGGTCTCAGAATTTTAATTTTCCAGAAAAAATAAAGCATCCTCAAAGGGCGACCGCCCAACGAGACAAAGCAGTAATCGTGAGAAAAGTCTTTCAGAGTCTTTGCTTCATTTAAATCTCTTTGTTCCGGATGTTCTAACATAAAAAAGGAGTAGAGTACCTTCAGACTGAGATCATTACCTGCACGAAATTTGTGTGAGGATGCTTCTCGGAATTCATCAGGGATCATCTGCTCTAGATGAGTTATGATATCACGATCATAGAGTTGTGGCGAGTGAGCGGGCAGTAAACGTGGCTGGCTCTTGCTCCAAAGTTTTTCCACGAGATTTTGAGTATAAGCGTAGGCTCTATCGTGAACTAAACCTTCGTTCATATTGGAATGCAGTTGAATCTGTTGGAAGTATATAATTTGGCCTTCAGGAGTGAGGAAGTCGTTTTTAGAAGTAGCTCGTCCAAAGAAATAATCATCACAGAGGTAGAGGAATTTTTTGGAGAGATTAGGTATTCTGTGTAGATTAATTTCGTTGGCAGTGGAGTTAAATGTGGGAAGATCGGAGTTGTCTGGAAATATCATGTCATCCGTAATAATTGAAACGCGATTATTCGAAGTATCCAACCATTGAGGTATCTGTCCATTGGTTACGATATAGACCTTATGAAACCACGGGGCGTAAGTCTCGAGTGACCGTAAGGAGTATCTGAGCTCATCATTATCTCGGAATCTTTTGGAACCTGTAATAGCTTGATCTGGTGATGTTGAAGTTTTTGGGAGATATTTCTGTAGCCGATCCTGAAACTTCGGATCGGCTCCATTCACCCATGTATACACAACATCTATGTCGCTTTCCAATTCGATGACTCCAGTAACTCGAATCCTATTGCAGAAAGACAGCTGAACGCTGGTTTATATTTATATATTATAATTACTGTTTATTCTAAAAGTTAGATAATTCGTAGCTTATACGCTTGCGCATAATAATTATTAATGCAAGAATTCTTCATATCGCTTTTTTTATGAAGAATCCACCTATGAAAATTTAAATTAATTTAATATTTTTAGATTGTTGATAACAAAACCTTTTTTCAATGACCTATTATAATCAAATGATCAAATAATTTGATTACTAATCAAGATAAATTAACAGTTGTTATGGCGGTTCATAATGAAGAGAAATATTTGCCTAAATCACTTAGTTGCTTAAAAAATGAGGATGTTAGCTTAATAGTAATTTTGGATCAGTGCACCGATAATTCTGAAAAAATTATTAAAGATATTTTTCCTGAAGCTATATTAATCAATAAAATTGAAAAAAAATGGGAGAATAGTTATGCTGAAAACCTTCAATTGGGTTATGAAATTTCTAATGGTGATTATTTAGGTATTTTTGATGCGGATATCTGTTGTCAATCTAACTCTTTCATTCGTTTAAGAAAGGAACTGGTTCCTCCAGTAGCTTCAATAAGTGCTTATCTTATAACCGACAAAACAGCGTCTTTTATGAATAACCTTTATTATTACTGGGAAAAAACATTTGATTTCGGATTAAAAGAAAGAGAACCCAGGGGGGCAGTGCGGGTTATTTCAAGAGAAGCATTATTAAAAATTGGGGGATTCAAAGATGTTCCTACACCGGATACACAACTTGATTTAGATCTAAGAAAAGCTGGTTATGAGTCTAAATTATCAAGGGATGTGATATGCATTCACCTTAGAGTGTTTTCATTTAAGAAATCTATAGAAACACAAATAGTATCGGGTAGAATGCGTAGAAAAATGAAAATGCCATTTATTCAGGTTGTTGGACATTCGATAATCAGATTACGGCCATTTGTTTTGTATGGTTATCTAATTGCGTGAGTAATTTTTATTTCAAAAATTTATTATAATAAGGTATATTCTTAATAAAAATAATATAAATTACCTTTGATTCTTTTTTTCATCAATTTCTAATAATAAATTATTCCATTTAAGTCCAACTTCTTCCATCGAAAAACTTTTTGCCCAATATTTTCCTTGCTCCGACATTTGTTGATAAAGTAGATTATTTGTCATTAGTTGTTTAACATATTTTGTGAAATCATTTGGATTACTCATTCTAAATCCTGTTACATTATGTATAACAGTTTCTTGTTGTCCCCCTCCATCGGCAACTATTGGAACACACCCCGCTGCCTGAGCTTCTATAGGCACAATGCCAAAATGTTCTTCTGGATTATAAGATAACAAAATTTTTGATGAGACTAAAGTGTCAATTATTTCATTATATGAAACATTAGTCTTTATTTCGATTGGATAAGATTTATTCTTTAATTCGTCAACTCTTTTAGTAATTTTATTCGCATATAAAATACTTTCAATTTTTTTGGATACTCCTCCCACAATTTTTAAATCACATTTATAATCATCATATAAATTAATATAAGAATCGATAACATAATCTATTCCCTTAAAACTATCTATTCTTCCAACATAACATAATTGATTTTTTTTCTCTTTTTTTACGTTAAATTTATTTATATCAACAGTTGGATATATTGTTCTAAATGTATCCATTTTTACATAATTACCCCATAATATCTTAGCAATTTTTTCTGTATAATTTGAATTACATATTACATAATCTAATCTAGATAATTGTTTATAATGTTGATACCAATATGGTATCCTATATATTAAATATAGATAAGTATTTTTTCTAATTTTAAGTTCTGTTGGAAAATGACAATAATGAATTTTATATATATTATCAGGAACAGAAAAAAAAGCTCCAGGTTCAAGATCTGCAGAAATTATTAGATCAGGGTTAAATTCTTTTATACATTTTTTAATTGCTGAGCCGGCGGTTAGTAATGTTTTCCAGACGGTTCCTTTAATATGATTCCCAATAAATGAAGGGGTAAATACATTTTCGGCTTCATGTAATCCTTCAAAACTCTGTTCATTTGGTTTTTCGAAAGAACACAGGGCAAGTTTGTGATCATATTTTTTGAGCATCTGACATAAATCTGATGTAAATTTATTTCCACCACCAAGGATATTGGGATTTGTCAGAGCAATAGCAATTCTCATTAAAATTTAACTCATATAAGCATCCATTTAAAGATGATATTAATTTATAATTTTTTTAAAAAGAAATGCGTGCGAGTATCCAAGGGATGATGAGGAACGCATGTCGTTTTTATCTGAAATTACCATTTTGCCGCGTCGAACGAGTGCGACCGTACATCATGAAGTTCTATTACCAAAGAGCTAGCAATTTTTACCATTTCTAGATCTATTAGAAGGTGTTAAAGGAGGATTCGAACACACTAAATGTAGTGGGCACAATGAACGTTGCATTTGTCCTGATTAATGCGGAGATGGGGTCCGACCTAACCAAGGATCTGAAAGAGATTCAAGAGGTTAAGGAGTTTTATGGGGTATATGGTGTATATGACTACGTTGTGAGGCTCGAGGCTGAGAATATGGAGAAGCTCAAGGACGCTATAACTAATAAGATTAGACGATTGAAAAATGTCAGATCGACTCTGACGATGATGGTCATCGATTAATAATAGCTTCGCGTGTGAACTCTCACTTCACATCTTTTAAGCCCTGTATCTTTAAAACAAACATATTCGATTATTGTTGGAAGTGGGTGGTTACAATCAATGAAAGTCATGATAATGGGTATGGACGGTTATTTAGGATGGCCCCTTGCCATGCACCTTAGTGCCAAGGGCCATAGCATTTCTGGCGTTGACAACTTCAGTAGGAGGAAAAACGTCGAGGAGTTGAACGCGCAATCCGCCACTCCAATCAAATCAATGGCTGAGAGGCTCAATGCTTATCAGAAAGCCACTAGGAGGAAGCTGGTTTTTTATGAGGGAGATCTTACAAAGACTGACTTCACTGACAAGGTTATTGGGGAAGAGAAGCCCGACTGCATAGTTCACCTAGGCGAAATACCGTCAGCACCATACAGCATGATCGACGTCGAGCATTGTAACTACACCCAGATGAACAACATAATTGGAACCAACAATATCCTCTTCGCAATTAAGAAGCATGTCCCTGAGTGCCATCTCGTCAAACTTGGCACCATGGGGGAATATGGGACACCAAATGTAGATATCCCAGAAGGGTTCTTCGAAATCGAGTTCAGGGGGAGGAGAGACACGCTTCCATTCCCTAGGCAGCCTGGTAGCTGGTACCATTTAAGCAAGGTTCATGATAGCCACAACATCATGTTTGCCTGCAAAATCTGGGGACTTAAGAGCACCGATATAATGCAGGGAGTCGTCCACGGAATAATCACTGAGGAGATGGTAAACGAAGACCTTTTGACTCGCTTCGACTTCGATGAGGCGTGGGGTACCGCTCTAAATAGGTTCTGCGCCCAAGCGGTTATCGGTCATGAGCTGACACCTTACGGGAAGGGGGGGCAGACACGTGGATATATTGCCTTACGTGACAGCATCCAATGTCTAACCCTTGCAGCAGAGAACCCACCGAAGGATGGTGAGTATCGTGTATTCAACCAGTTCGATGAGACTTATTCAGTTAATGAGCTCGCAAAGCATGTTGTGAAGGTCTCTAGTGAGTTTGGCATCGACGCAAAGGTATGGAGCGTCGAGAATCCTCGAATTGAGAAGGAGGAGCATTATTATCACCCAGACCATGATAAGCTTCAGGCCCTAGGTTTCAAACCCATTAATGACCTTGAATCTGAGCTCAGGTTGACTATGCCACAGTTGATCAAGTATAGAGGCAGAATTGAAGAGAGAAAGGCAGCGATAATGCCCAAGATAAAGTGGAAGGGCTAGTCTTTTCACATAGTTATAAGTTTATTTTGTGGATTACTAATTTCCCTTTATAAACTCGAACTACATTGAGAGTATCTCAATCTCGATGTGTATGAGATTTCCAAATCATTAAAGTCGAGTTGACATCGATGGTTATTGTCTGCTAAGGTAGATCAGTATTGCAGAGGCGAGTGTTGTGAATATGTCTGGTAGGAAATTAAATATGTTGAGTATGTTAGCCTCCTGGAAACCATTAAGCCATATAAGTATAGGATTGCTGGTAATGGAGTAGAGTAAAAGTGTAGCTGAGAATAGGACTAGGCAGAGGCTGAAGTTTGATTTAGTCTCTCTGTAGATGCCAATGTAGAGGACGATTAGGTAGAGGAGGAGACCAGAGTTGATTAGGGCTAGTACAGTGCGACCCTTGATGTAGAAGACAAGTAGGTTGCTGATCTCCTCAAGCTGCTCTGGGGTGAGACGTTCAAGGAGCCGGTTACTAGGATTACTGAAGATGTAGTTGAGCGTATTAAATGGTCCTATTAGTACTATTATTATGATGACTAGTAATCCCACTATAGCTATGGATGCCCAAGGCGTCTTCTGCATCTTTTTCTCAGTTTCTTCCATTGCTTTTCAACCTTTTCGCAATTTTATTCCAAATCTCTTCAAAATCCATATAGTTCATTTCGAGGTCCTGGCTGAGGAAGTATACCTTTCCGTAGTGCTCCCCGACGGCTACGATGAGGTGGTTCTTCTCCAACACGTCTAGGTGGTGTCGGATAGTTCGATAATCTACACCTAGAAGGTTGCAGAGTTGGTTGGCATTAAGTGGCTCATTTTTGATGGCCTCTATTATCTTACCTCTATTTACTCCACCGCGTGACCCCTCTATCAGCCAGAGTAGAAGCTGCTTGAAGGAACGTCTGGAGAGGGCCATCAGTCAATCCACGTCGATTTGAAGTAAAGTTCACGGGACCCCTTTTTAAGTAGTGCATACGCTTGAATCTGATGAAATTATGGTATAATCTTGAAAAATCATTTATGAATAGCCATGCTCATCAATCAGTTCAGATAAAATCAAGTCTCAATGGTGAAGTATAATGACTGAGGAAAAACGTGATGAAACCCAGACAGGGAATCCCTCCGAGCAACCTATAGTACCAAAGGAAAGCGAAACACCACAGCCTGAACCTAAACCAGAACCATCTCCCCAACCTGAGGTGAAGGTAATTGAGAAACAACCACCCAAGAGTGCTGGTAGTAATTTATTGCTGGGGGGTATTGTTATCCTCCTGATCCTTAGTTTAGGGTTCTCGGGTTACATCTTCGTAGACAGCAGCCATCGTATAGGCGACCTCACAAACCAGGTGTCTTCTCTGACCTCATCGGTTCAGGGGCTAAGCACCAGTCTTACAGCCTCTAACTCACAAATTACTCAGTTGAGTCAAGCTATTAGCACTTTAACTAAGGGGTCTGGTGGATCAGTTAACGTAACTACAAATGATTTCTCTGGGATATATGAAAAGGTAAAGGACAGTGTCGTTCTGATAAAATCAACTCTTGCCATTGGAACGGCGACTGGCAGCGGCTTCATCTACGACACACAGGGCAGGATCGTGACCAACGACCACGTAATAGATGGGGCGAATAGCATTACTGTCACCTTCATAAACGGAACTATCGTACCTGCAACGGTGGTAGGCGCTGACCCATACTCTGATATAGCAGTAATTCAAGTCGCTGCCCCCGCAGCGCTCCTGAAGCCTCTGGTCTTAGGTAATTCATCCGCGTTGAAGGTAGGCCAAGAGGTACTCGCAATAGGTAATCCGTACGGGTTAGCTGATACTTTAACAACTGGAATCATAAGTGCCACCGGTCGTGAGATGGATTCCTCTAGTGGATACCCTATAGTTGATGTCATCCAAACGGATGCCGCCATAAACCCCGGTAACAGTGGTGGTCCTCTACTTACACTAACAGGTGAGGTCGTTGGGATCAATACTGCCATTCCCTCACAAACATCGACCGGCATAGGCTTTGCCATCCCAAGCAACACGATATTAAGAGAAATCCCAAGCCTCATCTCTACGGGCAAGTATGATCAGGTTTACATAGGTATCCAAGGAACAGATGTGACCCCTGGCATAATCTCCGCCATGAATCTACCAGCTGGGACTCACGGCGTTCTTCTTACAACTGTCTCTAAGCCGAGCCCGGCGAACACCGCTGGCCTAAGAGGTGGAACAAATGATCAGATCGTTGATGGCGTCTACACACCAATTGGGGGGGACGTCATAACGAAGGCAGATGGACAGACTATGAAGGATATTTACG